>CAJWLM010000003.1 GCA_913043025.1 uncultured Rhodospirillaceae bacterium | reverse complement strand
CATCGGAGCAATGCTTTATGCCGCTTACGGTTGGAGGCGGAGTTCGCAATACTCAGGACATAAGAAAATTATTACTGGCCGGAGCAGACAAGGTTTCAATAAACACGGCAGCCGTAAGTAACCCTGGTTTTGTGAGTGAAGCGGCAGAGTGTTTTGGTGCGCAATGCATAGTGGTGGCGATAGACGCAAAACAGACTGAAGAAGGAAAGTGGCAAATATTTACCCATGGGGGTCGAACTCCTACTGGAATCGATGCTGTTCAGTGGGCTAAGAATATGGCTAAGAGGGGAGCGGGCGAAATACTTTTAACATCAATGGATAAAGACGGTACACGCGAGGGCTTTGATACTTCCCTTACTCGAAAGGTTGCAGACAGTGTTAACATTCCTGTTATCGCTAGTGGTGGCGTTGGTTCCCTTGACCATATGGTAGACGGTATTCGGGTGGGTCACGCATCCGCAGTCTTAGCGGCATCTATTTTTCATTTTGGCGAATTCACAATTGGCGACGCCAAGAAACACCTATCAAGAGCCGGCATTTCGGTTCGTGTGCCTCACAAAGGCCCTAGTTTTTAATTATGTCAAAAACTAGTGAAACAAAAAATCGACCGCGGGAGCGCGGGTAGACCAATTTAAGAGGGCATTATGATGTCATATGACGACAATAATATCTTCGCAAAAATTCTTCGCGGAGAAATACCATGTGAGAAAGTTTTAGAAAATGACCATGCTCTAGCTTTCAATGACATCGCACCCCAAGCTCCGGTACACATTTTGGTGATACCTAAGCACCCATACGAATCTGCCAGCCAATTTTTACAAAATGCCGCTGATTCGGAATTGGTCGGATTCCAAAGACTAGTTGGTGAAGTGGTGTCGCTGAAGGTTATTCATGATAGCGGGTATAGGCTGATAGCAAATACTGGTCGCAATGGACGTCAAGAAGTTCCACATTATCATGTGCATGTGCTCGGCGGACGAGATTTAGGATGTATGGTCTTTTAGCTGTATGTCACATTCTTTTTTTTAGGCGCATCATTTCATTCCTTATTTTTTTTAATTCTAAGGCAATATCTCCAGTCGAAACTGCACCATTATTTTCTGTTTTTTGCACGTCATCCATGGCATTCACAATTATCGCAATAAAAAGATTAAGAACCGCGAAAGATGTACAAAGGATAAAAGGCACAAAAAACATCCAGGCATAAGGAAACACTTCCATAACTGGTCGTACTATGCCCATTGACCAAGACTCCAATGTCATTATTTGAAACAATGAATACAAGGATGCACCGATAGATCCGAACCAATCTTGGAATTGTTCACCGAATAGAACCGTTGCCATTACGGCGCCAACGTAGAAGACAAGCGCCAGTAGAGCAACCACCGAGGCCATACCTGGAATGGCGTTCAACATCGCCTGGATCACTAACCGCATTGATGGTACAGCTGACATGAGGCGGAAAGCTCTCATTATTCTGAGAGCTCGAAGCACTGAAGTACCCTCGCCAGCTGGTAGAAGGGCTGCTGCGACAATAAAAAAATCAAAAAGATTCCAGCCGTCTTTAAAAAACCCGACGCGGTAGACTATTAATTTGATAGCGATTTCCGCAATGAAAATTCCGATAGCGATTTTGTCGAGTACTGCCAGTAGGTTGCCAGCGTGCTTGACCGCGTTCTCAGAAGTCTCGAGTCCAAGCACAATCGCATTCAGTATAATAACACCGAGAATGAAATTCTGTATTTTTGCCGACTCAATAAAGGTCTTTAGGCACTTTTCAGTGGCCTGCTCTTCTTGTTCTGAGCTCTCGTCCACCTCTGAAGTGTGCACCACCTCACCTTTACGCGGATTTTTTATTCGTCGATTTAAGTTTGCCATTTTACATTACCTAGCGGAGTGTTCGTTGCGAACAATATGCGGTTCTGGGATTTTACCACCTAGAGAACATATAGTCGCGGGTAGGAAGTTATGGATTTGCGAATTGAAGATCACACCCCGTATGTGTTGTTGAACCTGCAGCTTTGTAAATGAAATCAAACCCTGCTGTAATCGAACTGTTGAAAAAAGTGCAAAATAGTATATTATACAAAGGTTTAGTAGGCAATATTTGCCTGCTTGTAAATTCTTTAGATTAACCGGAATTTTAGGTTGTGAGTATATTTAGCGGTAGTAGTGTTGGATCAAATGGCTTAGTTGGAACTCTTCCAACGGCAGCTACTGGTTTATTTTCAGTACTTCCGGACGCAGCTGCAGCTCGCGGCCTGCAATCGGCGGCGAGGGCCTCGGCAGCGGTAGCTCGTGATAAGGCGATAGACTTAGATGCTCGGAGTATTGAAGCTAAGGCTCGTAGTGCAAAAAGAGAGGCGCAAAACCTTGGCAGGATTACCAATAAGTTAAATCGTGCGGTGAAGACTATTGAGAAAGCTCTCGATAGATTAACGGAGATTAAAACAAATATTTCTGACATGCGCCGTCAAGTAGTTACTGCAAGTGATGCATCGGTGTCCATTGATGAAAGGCGCGTATTTGGTGATCGGTTTGATAGATTTCTTGGAGACCTAAATATTCGCATCAAAGGGGCTGGGTTTTTAGGTACAAACATTATTGGCACGTCTATTCGTGATGATTTTGACCCCGATCAAATAAGTTACCAAATCAAACCGGATAGCCCTGCAAGCAAAACTTTGCAGGGTATATTTTCTCAGAGTGATTTTTTTATTACAGATGGAAGTGGCGATGATTACTACCCTGATATATACGGATCTATTTTAACAAAATTTCCAAATCCAGCAGCTGAAGATGGAAAGGTGGTATATCACGATGATACCGTGAACTATAACACCGATACTGGGGAAATTTCTCTCACACACATTGGTGAGGGTACGCCATATTTGCAAGGTACGCTTGCGCGGAAGGGGCTCGGTATCCTTTTCTCCTTTCTTTACAATAATTTTGAAGATGACAGCAGTCTTGAAACTGCCCTATCCGATGTGGATGCTGCATCATCTACTCTTCGTTTTAACATTGGTTTCTTAGAGGGTGAGTTAGCAAAAGTTCGTTCAGCGCAGACACTCGTTGAAGGAAAGATTAGAGAGCGTTTCGATTTTGCTGCCGGTGTGGAGGCTAAAGCAATGGCCGAGAAACATCGTGCTGCGATTGTGGAGCAACGCCAGGACCTGCTTTTTCAGTCGACTGTGCAAAATACCCTCGCCTTCAATAGCCAGGGAGGTGCACTCACGCTCACATCTCCCTCGGTTTTTGATCTTTCGATATGATAATTTTCAGTTAATGCGGCTTCTCGTCCCTCATGTGCCAAGCTGAGATTCTATCGCATCCCAAATCCGGGATTCCAGATTTATACCGTCAAGGGCATTGATTTCTTGGATACCGGTTGGGGATGTTACGTTTATTTCCGTCAGATAATCGCCGATTACGTCTATGCCAACGAAGATGAGTCCCTTTTGCTTTAAAACGGGACCTATTTCTGCACATATAGCGATTTCTCTTTTTGTAAGGTGTGTCTTTCTACCAGAACCGCCCGCATGAAAATTTGCACGCGCATCCCCTTTTGGCGGCACCCTATTCACAGCTCCCATAGGTTGGCCATTTACTAATATAATGCGTTTGTCGCCGTTTCGGACCTCAGGTAAATACCGCTGAACGATGATGGGCTCAGCCTTGTTTTCTGTTAACATTTCGAATAGGGCCTGTAGGTTTTCGTCATTCGGCTTGATATGAAAAACGCCAGCACCACCGCATCCATAAATCGGTTTTAAGATAATATCAGAATGTTCGGCGCGAAATGCCATGATTTCATCCATGTTTCGTGTTATTAAGGTTGGTGGGATCAGATCACGAAACAGTGTAACAAAAAGCTTCTCTGGCGCATTACGTACTTCTACTGGGTTGTTGACAACTAAGGTTTTGGGATGGATGTGTTCAAGAAAATGAGTGGCCGTGATGTATGACATATCGAAAGGGGGATCCTGACGCATGAGGATTACATCCACCTCAGAAAGGTCAATTCTTTTTTTTGGGCCCGCCTTAAAGTGATTACTCTTCTGGCGCATTACCTCCATTTTACGACCTATGGCGTACGCGTTACTCTCGAAAAGCGATAAGTCTTCAGGAAGGTAATGGAATAAAGTGTGACCCCTGACTTGTGCCTCTAAGGCCAGCATGAAGGTACTGTCAGTATCTATATTAATATTCTCTAAGGGATCCATTTGGATTGCACAGACTAAGCTCACTAAATTATCTCCCTTTTCGAAATCAAACTATGTAAATTCACTAGATTAATAGTTATTTTAACTAATTAGTGACGGGGATTTACTGGGATATCAGTTCATCCGTGTCTTAATGTGTTCCATCAAATTTACAGCCCGAAGCCGTTTTGGTTTACTCGTATCTAATCTGACAAAATTTTCCAATGCGCTGTATGCGGCGCTTAGGTTCTCCATCTCGGCGTTTAACATTGCTGCATCCCACCAAAGATCAGACATTTTGGGAGCAATTAAAAGCATCCCCTCCACAGTCTTTAGGGCGGCAACTCCATTACGCATCTGCATATATCGGAATTTCACGTTATTCTGTAAACGAAGAAGAATCGCTTTGTCACTGACCGGGGCATAGTCATGGGGCCGTAATTCACGATCTAATCCAGATATTGATTTGACCATTCCTCGCAGATCGCTTGGGTCAAGGATGCGACCTTCGGTGAAGGGGTCTATAATAACGCGCTGACCTTTTATCTCTAGTTGCACTAAAAAATGCCCAGGAAAAGACAACCCTGTCATTTTCCATCCTAACCGGCGTCCTATATCTATATATATAATGCCAAGCGATACAGGTAGGCCGCGGCGTCGATCTATCACACGAAAAAGATCGGCATTCTGCAAGTCATCGTAAGTTTCTACGTCACCCGTGTAGCAGTATTTTACGGCTATTATTTTTTTTAAGTGCCTAGCTGCACTCTTTGCACTTATCGAGGGTCGTATGTTTGGAATAGCAGCAGCACATGCTACTTGCGACATATGGTCTATATATTTGTTTAAGAAAATGCTGGGTCTGTTAAGTGCAGCGAAATAGAAAGCACCAGTCAGCAGATCGAACTTAGAATCAACGTTATCTCCTATTTCGCGGAGCATCTTCCTGGCATGTTTTTCATGTGAGACGCTCATTTAAGGTGACCCTTCATCATTATTCTTGTGGTTTACACGAACGTAGCTGACAATCTTTCTAACATGTCTAACTGAGCGTGCGTACGCGAACACTCTTTTTAATTCACTCGCGGAAGTTGCGATTCCCATAAGATATAGATGTCTATTAACTGTATCTATACTGTAGTTAATTGAACGGATTTCTTTGTCGAGTGTTAGTTTGAAACGCAATTTTGCTGAAATCCATTTGTCCCTCGCCACATCCAAAAGGGAGCTATGATCACGAATTTGTATTTCATTTTTCACTTCGCGTACCCCGTCGGATTGCCATGCAATTTTAATGGCTTGTATTCTAAGTTCAGGCGTAGGAACCGATCCCGTTAAAAATACTGATCCCTCTTTAACCGTTACATTTACATCGACGAAAAGGCTGGTGGAAAAGTTAAATAAATTGCCTTTAATTTGTGTTCCAATCGTAGCATCGTCTAAAATCGAACTATAACTTCTCGCCTCCATTGTTGCGGAACCCACTTCAGCGCCAGCGCCCATTAGCATATTGGTGGGGCTGCAAGTTGTCGTCAATGGAAATAGGGTTGCCATAATAGTGACTGTTAAAAACCTGGACGTGAAAACGGTGTAACAGTGTTTTAAAACATTAATCACGCAGATACTTTCCTATAATAATCGGTAAAACCATTAGGTTAATCCGATAAGATATTTTTGGTGAAAGCGCTTGGCATATATTCACGAAGAGGAAAAACGAAGATGAACGCCTGATGAATGACGGATATATGCTGGGCAAAATTGTTTGATTAGAATTATCACCCATCGATAAAAACAATCCACGGATGCCGGAAAATTATCATATAATTTATTGATCGCAAGATTATATGATAATTTTTTTGGGTTGACGAACTATGTTTCCTCAAGTTCTCTCTTCTTTAACTCCAAAGCTCTTTGATATAGTGAACGGCGTGACAAGCCTAGCGCTTTTGACACTGCTAGAGAAGCCTCCTTCACCCCAGTCTTCTTGAGTTTTGCGATAAGCGCTCTATCAACCTGAATGTCCGTCACTATTTTTTCTAAGGGAGGGCCAATAATCACCACTATTTCCCCTTTTAGCGCCGACTTATTCTTAAACTCCTCAGCCAATCCCGATAAACTACTTTTCTTTATTTCTTCAAACCGTTTTGTGAGCTCACGCGCCACCGCTGCCGGCCGATCTCCGAATACATTCCACATGTCTTCAATAGAAGTAGCCAGCCGCTTAGGTGACTCGAAAAAAATTAGGCTTGTAGGACAGGTGACGAATTCTGTGAAAAACCTTTTTCGAGCATGCGCCCGTGGTGGCGGAAAACCGGCAAACAAAAACCGATCAGTTGGTAAGCCAGATGCCAAGATACCTGTAAGAACCGCACTTGCGCCGGGTAATACAGTAACATAGTAACCAGCTTGCGTTGCTGCTTGAACAAGTTTGTAGCCCGGGTCTGAAATAAGTGGTGTTCCTGAGTCGCAAACCAAACAGACTATGTTACCACTACCCAACTTTTCAAGAATACGGGGGCGCTGTCTTGATGCATTGTGCTCATGATAAGCAATCATTCGCGGACGCAAATTATAGGCATCAAGTAAACGCCTCGTTATCCTAGTGTCTTCGCAAGCAACAATGTTAGCAGAGGCGAGAATATCGATTGCTCGGAGTGTAATATCGCGTAAATTACCAATTGGGGTTGGTATTATATACAAGCCACTACGGGGCTGGGCCTCACCATCTCCAATCTTGAGATTGTAATTTGAATTCATACTTGGATATCCTAGCAAAAAACAATGATTTTTTCAGAACTACAAAGCCACGAATCTTATCGTTATCAACGTTGGTCGAAATGTAAATTGGCGGTCGCTCAGATTTTATTAGTTGCGATTTTTTCAGTTTTCGCTGTTTCAGAGATTGATACCGCGTACGGTGCAGAACCTCCAATGTTTCCGCCACTTGTACCCCATGTGCCACCAAAAGCAGAGACCCTTAATAAAGGTAACCTTGTTAGTAAAATTGGCATCCAAACACTTTTACTCAGTCCTCTTTCCTCGCCTTCCCGTGACATAAGAGTGGCATTATTATTGCCGCTATCTGGTGCACAAGCCGCACTCGGTAATGCAATGCTTGAGGCTTCTCAGCTGGCAATGTTTGAAATGGCTACCGAGCAGCTCACCATTTTTTCTATAGACACAAAAGGCACTCCTGAGGGTGCTCGCTCAGCCGCGGAGCAAGCCCTGCGAAATGGCGCAAGTTTGATTCTGGGACCATTGCTTGCGCGTTCGGTGCAGGCGGTCTCATCAGTTGTTAGTGGTTCTGGAATCAACATAGTTGCTTTCTCAAACTCACGCGCTGTGGCAGGTCGAAACGTTTTTATTATGGGTTTTGTTCCACGCCAACAAGTAAACACTATAGTGGAATACGCGGCAAGGCGAGGGCTGAGGCGGCTAGCCCTCATGGCGCCTGACAACTCATACGGTAAAACTGTATTCCGTAGCCTTCAGCACATCGCCTCCGTTCGGGGAATCGAAATAGTCCAATTTGCTTTTTACAAGCCTGGAGCGAACGATTTTAGCAATGAAATCAGATCAATTTCCGATTACGATGCTAGGCGAAAGGCACTTCTCAAGCAAAGATCTATGCTTGAGGACAAAGACGACGAGGTTTCAAAGCAAGCATTAAAGCGTCTGGAGAACCTTGACACTATTGGCGAAGTAAACTTCGACGCAATCCTTTTGCCTGACACAGGCCCTTCAATGAGTGTTCTTGCGGCTCAATTAGCATTTTTCGATGTAGATCAGCCGGCCGTTAGATATCTGGGTCTCAGAAGCTGGGATCAAATCCCTAATATTGAGCGCGAGCCTGCTCTTCGTCGAGCTTGGTTCGTCGCACCATCAATGCACGAGCGACGTTTCTTTGTAGAGCGTTTCTCTCGCATTTTCGGAAAGCCGCCGCCACGGTTAGTTTCTCTCGCTTATGATGCTACTGCGTTAGCTGCTGTTTTGGCGCGCTCACCCGGTGGACCTGACTTTTCCCGGCGCGCCCTAACAAATCCAAACGGGTTCGATGGGGTCGATGGCCTTTTCCGGTTAGGTGAAAATGGAGTTGCTGAGCGCGCGTTTTCGATTCTTGAGGTTCGTGAGAGGGGGTTCCGCAGATTGAAACGGTCGCCGCGTACATTTCAAGACTATGGTCACTAGGCCAAATTTGCAAGCAACATTGAAGTTATGGAGTCCAAACGAAGGAAACCTTCCTGCGTGGCCTGGAGTTTGTTCTCCGTCAAAATAAGAAGATCCTCTTCAATCAGTAATACCAGGCTATCAGGGTTGACCCAATTTTCGATAGAACGGCCCGTTTGTTTTTTCACTTCTTCTAAATCTAGACCTTCAGTTAACCTCAGTCCCATTAGCACCATTTCTTCTAGAATCTCTTTTGGTGTAAGCTTGTTTTTTTTCTGCAGTCCGGTGCCCATTTTTTCTGTTTGTAGTAACCAATTCTCCGGATTTGAGATACGGTGGTATGCTAATTTATTGCCACTGTCACTCACCCTCCCGTGAGCGCCTGGACCAATTCCCGCGTAATCTCCATAACGCCAATATGTAAGATTGTGGCGGCATTCTTCGCCGGGAGTTGCATGGTTTGACACCTCATAAGGGAATAACCCTACACAGGATAGAACATCTCGCGTGTATTCATATTGTTCAGCGGCAGTATCCTCATCTGGCATTCTGAACTCTTCGTCCCTGTGACTAGAAAAAAACGGGGTTCCCCGCTCGATAGTCAGTTGGTATAGCGACAAATGATCATTAGTAAACTCTAATGCAAATGTTAGTTCCTCTTTCCAAGAATCCATACTTTGTTCGGGTCGACAGTAGATAAGGTCAAAGGAATATCGGGGGAATGTGGTACGTGCTATATCTAAGGCTGCTATGACCTCACGCGCGGTGTGTGTGCGGCCTAAAAATTTTAAAGCTTTGTCATCAAATGATTGAGCGCCTATTGAGAGCCGATTTATACCAGCCGATCGGAAATTCTTAAATCGAGTTTTTTCAACTGAATTTGGATTTGCTTCTAGCGTTATTTCCACATTATTTCCTATGCCCCAATGTTGGTCTACTGCTTGCAGAAGTGCAGTGATTGTGTCGGGCTCCATTAGTGACGGTGTACCGCCGCCAAAAAAAAGGCTAGATATCTTGCGATTTGGATAAAGGTCAGACTCCGTAGCAAGTTCGCTTAGAAGAGCTCTTTTCCACCTTTCTTGGTCTATTTCTGGTCGAACATGGCTATTGAAATCGCAATATGGGCATTTCGTTTCGCAAAATGGCCAGTGAATATATAGCGAGAGATACGGGTTTAATTTATTTGTCATCAACCAAAGTGGGCGTTGGTCAAGAGGCGGAAGGCAGCAGCGCGGTGGCTGATTTGGTGTTTCAATTCAGGGCTAATCTCGCCAAACGTTTGGTCATAACCCTCTGGTTGAAAAATTGGGTCATAACCGAAGCCGAGTTCGCCCCTAGGGGGCCAAACAAGTTGTCCATGCACTTCACCTTCGTATGTGTAACAGGTACCGTCTGGCCGGGCGAGTGACAAGGCACAGACGAAGTATGCATGACGATTGTCACCGGGTTGCAATTTATTTTCTAATAATGTCATTGCTGAGTAAAAGTCTTTTTGCGGCCCGGCCCACCGCGCTGAATAAATTCCAGGAGCACCACCCAAAGCAGGCACGACTAATCCAGAGTCGTCCGCCAACGATAGCAGCCCGCTTTTTTCTGCACATGTTTTAGCTTTAATCTCGGCATTCGCTATGAATGTCTTTCCGTCTTCTACTGGTTCTGGAAGGCTGAGCTGCTTCGCGGAGAGAACATCTAAACCGGTAAAGCTCAATAGCACACGTATTTCGTCGACTTTACCCTCATTATGGCTAGCAATGACGATTTTCTGGGCAGATTGACGTAACTGCATTTTACTTTTTAGGTCGTCAACGCTTGGGTCTGTAACACACAAAGCTCATTGATTCCCTTCGTAGCAAGTTCAAGCATTTCGTCAAATTTTTCTCTTTCGAACGGAGCTTTCTCCGCCGTTCCTTGTATTTCAATGATTTTCCCATCGGCAGTGAGAACAAAATTAGCATCAGCATCAGCAGTGGAATCTTCTGAGTAATCGAGATCTAATATTGATTTGCCTCTCCAGATCCCGCAGGAGACCGCCGCAACCTGACTATTTGTTGGTATATCACTCACCAGGCCGATGGATACTAGATGCTGGAAAGCGAGCTGTAATGCCACATACCCGCCAGTGATCGATGCCGTGCGGGTGCCTCCGTCGGCTTGTAAGACATCGCAATCGACAATAATTTGCAGCTCGCCGAAACTGTCAAGATTTGTGATGGCGCGTAAACTTCTGCCTATTAACCGTTGGATTTCCTGGGTTCGGCCTGATTGGGCTATGCGTCGCCTGTTGGACCGTGAATTAGTTGCTCGCGGTAACATATTATATTCAGCAGTTATCCAACCGCGACCTGAATTTTGCAGAAATGGCGGAACTTTCTCTTCAACGCTGGCAGTGCATAGAACGTGTGTTTCGCCAAACTTAATAATGCAAGAACCCTCGGCATATTTTGAAACACCGGTCTCAATATTTACAGGTCGCATTTGGTTGAATAATCGTTCAGACGGGCGCATGTAATCTCCATGAGTTGTTTGGAGGAAGCTATCCTGATAGAAGGTCCACCGTAAAGCTGCTTATTTGAGTTATTCAAAAAAATTACACTCAGATTGATGTCCGCATGACACGTTATTAGAAGATATCACAATGATAGAAGAATTAAACGAGCGCGCACGAACTGTTCTGCAGCATGTGGTTGAGGCGTATGTCGAGACAGGATCGCCGATTGGATCGCGAACAATTTCTAGGTTATCAGAATTGTCGCTGTCAGCAGCTTCAATTCGCAACGTGATGGCCGATTTAGAGGACTTAGGGCTCCTTTATTCACCACATACATCTGCTGGAAGGCTGCCAACAGAGCAGGGATTGAGGCTCTTTGTTGACGGCTTGCTTGAGGTCGGGAACCTTAGCTCTGAAGATCGCAACGACATAGAAGCCAAATGTGTCGGCGCTGGACGAAGTGTTAATCAGGTACTTGAGGAGGCATCTTCATTTCTTGGCGGACTTTCAAATTGTGCCGGATTGGTTTTGGCGCCGAAATCAGAGGAAAATTTAAGGCATGTGGAATTTGTAAGGCTAGGACCAGGTCATGCATTAGTAGTAATGGTATTTGATAACGGCACCGTGGAAAATCGTATCATTGATTTGCCGCTTGGGTTGCCTGCGTCCAGTTTGATAGAGGCATCCAATTATCTTTCAGCGAAATTTATTGGGCGTAACCTTTCGCAAGCAGCTACCGATGTGGAATTGGAAATAAAAACGCAGCGTGCCGAGATTGATACGTTATCACAAAAAGTTGTCGAGGCGGGTTTGGCGACATGGTCTGGCGATAGTGAGGATGGAGTGTTAATCGTTCGGGGGCAGGCAAAACTTCTTAAAGACGTAACGGCACTCGATGAATTAGAAAAAATACGTGCATTATTTGAGGCTTTGGAGACTAAAGAGGCACTGCTCCGGCTCATAGAGGCTGCTGATGATGCAGAAGGGGTACAAATTTTCATCGGCGCAGAAAACGAGTTGTTTTCACTGGCTGGTTGTTCCATGGTAATCGCTCCATACAAAAACCGGAACGAGGCAATAATTGGTGCTATTGGAGTTGTTGGCCCAACACGGATAAATTATGCGAGGATTATACCGATGGTAGATTATACCGCCAAGATTGTAAGTCGGTTGATCGGATAGGATAGGAAAAGTTATGGCGAAGAAAAGCAAACCCCCGGAAAACTCAGAAAATAAGACCGCTGAAGAGGATTGTGATCAGCCCGATATTAATTCGGCAAAGCTCGAGGCTGTGGAAGATGAGCTAAGCGAAGCTGAAAATCAAGGTTCGGAGGCGCGTATTTCCGAACTGGAGGGTGAGTTGGCTGATTTAAAAGATCGTAGCTTACGTGCACTTGCTGATGCGGAAAACACCCGGCGTCGTTCAGAGCGCGAAGTTATGGATGCAAAGAAATATGGTTCTAGTAATTTAGTTAAGGATCTGCTGAATGTTTCCGACAATTTGCACCGTGCTTTGGAAGCGGTTGGTGAGGATGTCAAAGAATTGGACGAGGCGGTTAAAAACCTCGTTGTTGGAGTGCAAATGGTCGAAAAAGAAATGCTAGATGTTTTCGAAAAACATGGGGTAACAAAATTACAGCCACTTGGTGAGAAATTTAACCATGATTTTCATCAGGCAATGTATGAAGTCGAGGACTCGGGTCAGCAAACAGGTACCATCGTCGAATTACTTCAGCCTGGATATGTCATGCACGACCGGCTTTTACGTCCGGCGATGGTTGCTGTCGCAAAAGATACCTCTGAGGAGCTGTCAGATAAGGTTGATCGGGTTGATACAAGTGCCTGACTTAATTACTGGTGCTAAATATGTTGGACAGAATCATCCGAGTTAGAAGCATAAGCAACCCGGCTCGACCATAAAATCACGTGTTCTTGCCCGAATGGCGTTTAAGTTGTGGGTCCGTTGTTTGTGATAGCCTAGTGTGTTTGTATTTTATTATGGCAGGAACATGATTTTCTTTTTGGTGGAAGGTTGCAGTAGTCCAGACACGTACCTATATGTGGCCGTAATGCAGTAAATCGACTAAAGGATCAGCTTACAGGACAACAAGTCTAAATCGGGTTTGGCACACACCAGCGCAGCGTTTTGCGCACGCGCTAGATAGCATTGTTAATTTAATTAAACGAGGGTCGCATGGGTAAAGTTATTGGCATTGATTTGGGCACCACGAATTCGTGTGTGGCAGTGATGGAAGGAAAACAAGCAAAAGTCATTGAAAATGCTGAGGGTTTCCGCACGACGCCATCGATGGTAGCATTCACTGAATCTGGAGAGCGGCTTGTGGGGCAAGCAGCCAAAAGACAAGCTGTTTCAAACCCTGAAAACACATTTTTTTCTATAAAGCGTCTCATTGGAAGGCGGTTTACAGATGCTGAGGTAAAAAAAGATAGGGACTTGGCGCCATTTAGTATTGTGGATGGTGAGAATGGTGATGCTTGGGTGGAATGTGATGGGGAAAAGTATGCACCAAGCCAAATAAGCGCTTTTGTTCTTCAAAAAATGAAAGATACAGCTGAGGCTTATTTGGGGGAGAATGTTGAGCAGGCGGTAATCACTGTGCCGGCATACTTTAATGATTCTCAGCGTCAGGCAACAAAAGACGCGGGCAAAATCGCCGGTTTGGAAGTCTTACGCATCATTAATGAACCTACAGCAGCATCACTAGCGTACGGTTTGGATAAAAAAGGTGCTGGCACTATAGCGGTCTACGACCTAGGCGGCGGTACTTTTGATGTGTCTATTCTAGAGATTGGTGATGGCGTGTTTGAGGTTAAATCTACCAATGGTGATACCTTTCTAGGTGGGGAGGATTTCGATCAGCGTATTGTTGATTATCTTGCCGATGAATTCAAAAAAGAAAATGGTATTGATTTGCGGGAAGACAAATTAGCCTTGCAAAGGCTAAAGGAAGCTGGGGAAAAATCAAAGGTTGAGCTTTCAAGTGCAGTTGAAACTGATGTAAATCTTCCATTTATAACGGCAGATCAATCTGGTCCAAAACATCTCAATATAAAGCTCAGCAGAGCAAAACTTGAGACGCTTGTCGATGATTTAATCCAACGTACGATCAAACCATGTCAGCAGGCCTTAAAAGATGCTGGCTTGAAACCCAGCGAGGTAGATGAAGTCATTCTTGTGGGGGGCATGACACGTATGCCCAAAGTGGGTGAAACAGTTAAGAAATTTTTCGGCAAGGATCCAAGTCACGGTGTAAATCCAGATGAAGTTGTTGCTATTGGTGCAGCTATCCAAGCAGGTGTTTTACAAGGGGACGTAAAAGACGTTCTTTTGCTGGATGTAACACCACTATCCCTTGGGATAGAAACTTTGGGAGGCGTTTTTACGCGTTTAATAGATCGCAACACCACCATACCAACGAAAAAAAGCCAAGTATTTTCCACAGCGGAAGACAATCAAACTGCTGTCACAATTCGTGTTTTCCAAGGAGAACGTGAAATGGCTTCAGATAATAAAGTTCTCGGCCAGTTTGATCTGGTGGGTATTCCATCTGCTCCGCGCGGAATGCCACAAATTGAGGTGACATTTGACATTGATGCGAACGGCATTGTGAATGTATCGGCAAAAGACAAGGCTACCGGCAAGGAGCAACAGATACGTATTCAAGCCTCTGGCGGCCTTTCAGACGACGATATAGAAAAAATGGTAAGCGAGGCAGAAGAGCACGCAGGTGAGGATAAAAAACGGCGAGAACTTACCGAAGCGAAAAACAATGCTGACAGTCTTGTTTACTCAACGGAAAAAAGCTTGGAAGAATTTGGTGACCAGATAGATAAGTCCGAAAAAGAGACCATTGAGCAGGATATATCTGTACTCAAAGAGGCGCTTGAAGCTGAAGATGTCGATGCGATAACAAAAGGGGTTGAGGCTTTAACGCAATCTTCGATGAAGCTTGGCGAGGCAATGTATAAGGCAAGTCAAGAAGAAGCGGCAGCAGCTTCTGATAGCTCTGGTGAGGGTGTAGGAGATGCCGATGATAAGGGTTCTAAGGCTGATGACGTAGTCGATGTTGATTTTGAGGAGGTTGACGAGAAACCGGAAGGAAAAGAGAAAAAAACCGGTTCTTGATGGCTATTACCCAAGCCTTTGGAAAAGATGGTATGCTGTATAAACTTATACCTTTCTCTGGTTCTCTCCTCGGCCTAGTGGTGAGTGAACGCTATGGATAAGAGCGACTATTACGAATTGCTTGGCGTACAACGTGATTGTGACCCAGATGGTCTAAAAAGGGCCTATAGAAAACTCGCAATGCAATATCACCCCGATCGAAACCCTGGTGACAGCAAGGCCGAAGCAAGGTTTAAAGAAATAAATGAAGCTTACGAAGTCCTCAAAGACGGTGATAAGCGGGCTGCGTACGACAGGTTCGGCCATGCGGCATTTGAGGGCGGCGGTCCTGGAGCTAGTGGAGCTGAATTTTCTGGCGGTTTCTCTGATATTTTCGATGAAATGTTCGGGGACTTTATGGGCGGCGGTCGGCGGGGTGGCCGGCAAGGGCCTGGAGCGCGAGGAGCTGATTTAAGATACAACCTCTCAATTTCCTTAGAAGATGCCTTTAACGGTCGCCAAGTTGAAATTGGTGTCCCCACAACCGTTCATTGCGAAGCGTGTGGAGGCTCGGGGGCAGCCGAAGGCTCCCAACCAATAGTTTGTAGTGCTTGCGGTGGTGCTGGTAAAGTTAGGAGCCAACAAGGATTTTTCACTGTTGAACGCACGTGCCCGCAATGTCAAGGACTAGGCCAAGTTATAGAAAATCCCTGCGGCAACTGTGGTGGTTCAGGCAGGGTTCACAAGGATAAAAAGTTATCCGTTAATATTCCTCCTGGGGTAGAAGACGGCACTCGCATACGTTTGTCTGGCGAAGGTGAGGCGGGGCTTCAAGGTTCTCCAGCAGGAGATTTGTATGTATTTCTGAATGTCGATAGTCACCGTATTTTTGAGCGGGAGGGTGCAGATGTATTTTGCCGTATTCCTATTCCAATGACGACTGGGGCTATCGGTGGATCTATAGAGGTTCCAACTATTAATGGCAGCAAGGCCAAGATGAATATACCCGATGGCACTCAGACCGGGCAGCAATTTCGGCTCAAAGGCAAAGGCATGACTATTCTCAATGGAAAAGGCCGTGGGGATATGTATGTAGAGATAACAGTCGAGACACCTGTCAACCTTACGAAGAGACAAAAAGAGCTTTTAGCAGAGTTTGAGGGGTCGGGTGGAAAGGCTACGCAAAGCCCAATGTCAGAAAGCTTTCTTAGTAAAGTGAAAGAGATTTGGGACGATCTAACCGATTAGATCATGTTTAGTGTTCAAATACCGTTATAAGAACTTCACCTAGGGCATCGTTTCCTAAAAAATATAAGGTCAAAAATGGTCGATGACATGAAGATAGGCATTGTAGGGGCAGCTGGCCGCATGGGTCAGATGTGTGTGCGACAGGTATCTGAGTGGCGAGGGTGCTCGGTCAGCGGAGCTACAGAGGTAACTGGTCACGAGGCGCTAGGGCGTGATGCTGGCGAATTGGCGGGTATAGGTAACATAGGCGTACCTTTGAAATCAGATTCTGAGGAGCTGGTAGTGCGCGCTGATGCAGTCATTGACTTTACTTCACCGGCCGTTACAGAGTCCCACGCGCATTTGTGTATGCGGGCGGGTACCGCTTTGATTGCTGGAACAACTGGTCTTAGTGATGACCATGAGGCCGCACTATTAGAGGCATCAGCAAAGACTGTGATCGTTCGTGCTCCAAATATGAGTGTAGGTGTAACGTTATTACTTGCTCTTACTGAGCGTGTTGCCGGTATGTTAGATGACGAATTCGATATTGAGATTGTTGAAATGCACCATCGGCATAAGGTCGATGCGCCTTCAGGAACGGCCTTAGGGCTTGGTGAGGCTGCCGCTGCTGGTCGCGCGGTTCGTCTGAGTGATGTAAAAAAGACAAAAAGAGATGGGCATACTGGTCCGCGTACTCCAGGTGAAATTGGCTTTGCTACCTTACGTGGTGGTGATGTGGTCGGCGACCACACGGTAGTTTTCTCTGGAGCTGGTGAGCGCATTGAGTTTACGCACAAAGCTGCATCTAGAGTAATATTCGCCGCTGGGGCGGTGCGCGCCGCTCTTTGGAGCCGAGGGAAATCGCCCGGATTGTACTCTATGAAGGCTGTTCTAGGCTTTGAAGATTAGAACCCATTTAACGCTTAGGTTGCGATGGCCCAACAAGCCAAGTGCCAAGCAATACCATAGCCAACGCAATAAAACTTTGCCAGTTAGGCCTTTCGCCTAACAAAAGAGCACCCCAAAAAACTCCTGCTATTGGAACCAAATAATTGCTCATTGCTAATAATCCCGTTCCCGATTTTAGGACGACAAAAAAATAGAGCAATGTTGCAAGGCCAGTTGGAAACACGCCGAGCCAGACCAATGACAAGAGGGCCGGAATATCCGGTCTAAAGTCTAAAGGCCAGTCGAGAATTAATGCAACAGGCAATGAAAAAAGTGCAGATGCCAACATGATGCCTGCGCTTAATGACGTAATAGGCAATTCTGGAGCTCTTCGAGTAATAACTGCTGCAACCGCAAAGCAGACTGCGCCGCACACAATTGCTAGCTCCGAAAGGGCTTGTTCACCTAATTTCGTCAGCGTAGACGGGCCAAGTAATAGCAAAATGGCGGTGAAACCTACGCCCACTCCAATGCTTTTGCGCAGTGTCAACCGCTCTGTATGATCAGAGAAAAAGTGTGCTAATACGACAGTTATAACCGGCATAATGCCCATGAGGATCGCGCCGACCCCAGACTCTATATGTCTAATGCCGTAAAGTACTAAAGTGAATGGTAAAACATTAGCTATCATGCCTAATGCTGACAGATATTGCCAATGTTCCAGTTTTTCTGGCAAGCGTTCTCCCATTAGTCGCATTATCGTCCACAGAAGGGTTGCAGCAATCACAATTCTTACGAAAGCAGCACTAGCTGGTGGAACGGTTGCGACTGATATTTTCAGCATAACAAAAGCTAGGCTCCAGAATAGAACCAAAGCTATAAGTGCACCGAGGTCAGTTTTTCTGATACTGAAAGTCATTGATTGGAAGCTTTACCGTCTGTGCCAATGATCTAAAGCACCACGCAGAGCACGAGCTAGCTGTAGTCGCTCCTCAGGAGCCAAAAAGGCGCCTATCTCGAGAGATCGTCCGTGACTTGCTAATTGAAGTTTACTGTCATGCCGCAGGGGCTCATCGATAGTAACTTGCAGCCATGTGGGCTCGAAACGCCAATGTAAGACGTGGCCTAAGGGAGAAATTTTTCGTACTTCTAAGAGATGTTCGGTGAGTTTCACTTCCTCGCTTTTTTGGCCGCTGACATAATTTACATGAAAAGCAATATAGAGAAGTAAAATTTCAAGGCCGCAAAAACCGAGAACAGGCCAGGCACCCATCTGCATAAAGCTTATTCCCACAACCAGTGCTGACGTGGAGATCGTAACAAAAAGGACCCAAAAACCAAAGCGGCTCAAACTGCGATTAGGCGTAAGAGAGGCCGAAAAAATAATGCCTTTCGTAGGCTTTAGATTAGATACGGACGGAAACATTCCGAGTTTGTAAAATTTTAGATTGCCTGAATCAAGATGGGTGGACTTTTTGACGCAAGTTCACCGAAACAAGTATTAGAAATATTTTTCACTGCTTCGCTGTTTTATCTTTTCTACAAGCAGGGCATGCTTTTGTTTTACTTTGCTAATGATGAGGTTGGTAATACAATTGTCGTTTGGGAAGCTGCCGACAGCGCGGCCGCGTATTTCCGAGTGAATTATCTTGAGATTTTTCTGCGGTCCGTGAATGAATATGTCTAAGATGCAGTCGCTCGAGCGATATTGCCAAATTTGCGATTTTCCGTCCTGTCTAACAAAATCAGGACCTCCGAGAGTTTGAAGAAGAACGTCCGGACGCTTGTTTTTCAGAGCTGGAAATCCGATTTTCCAGGGCTTCTTTGTGCCTAGCGTGCTTTCTAATTGTTGGACTTCGCTGGCGCTAAGGCCTGTTCCGCTGCTTTGAGCGCTACTGTCATCTTCTAAAAAGTTTACTCCAAATATGTTGGCTAGCTCTCGTTCAGGGTTCGAGTCACACGAAACTGCAATAAGTGCCAGAAATGCATAAGTTGCTAGCGAGCGCGGAACTTTAAAATGAAACAGCCTACGTACCCTCAGTGCTTTTCTTCGGCGAGTCTTCCGCCGTTTCAGGTAAAACATCCACTGTGCCAGAAATTTTACCGCCTTGTTCGATTTCCAATTCACGATACCGAATTTTACCAGTCGCAATTCCCGATCGACGAATTATTAGACGCGAATTCGCTATTAATTCTCCATCAAATTTTCCTCTTATTTCTGCAATCTCAATTTCTACATTGCCTTTAAAATCGCCGCATTCTGCAACTTCAAATACCCTGCTACCCTTTAATGATGCTTCCACCTGTCCTTCGACAACGAGCGTATCGCAGGCAGTTATTTCACCAGACAGGCAAATATCTTTCCCTACAACTAATTTTTTACCAGCCTCCGAGGTGGCCATTGGCCCTGGTATGCTTACTACTCGTTTAGCGAAACCCTCTGGCAACCCCGACGGTGATTTGATTTTTGCAGCCATGTACAACGCCCAATCGTATAATTTTTTTGCTGAAACTTGAGTTTAAAAAGTCTTGTTCAGTGTAATGCACGACAGAAATGTGTCAACTAAACCTCAATGCAATTATAATTTAATTTGGCCATTAAGTTTTGGTGAATTGCAAAGGTGAACCATAAAAGCGGTTGCAATGACTGGTGCCAGCAAATTTACCAATGGGATCGTCATAAGAAAGACGATTAACATTCCAGCAACTTGGACACGGCCCCGATTACATTTGCGTAGCATGGCAACTTCGTCGGGTTCGCGGCGCAATAAACTTACGAGTTCAAAATATTCGCGACCGGTCAAATACCCATTAACTATATAAAAAAGGATAAGATTCATTGGCGGGAAAAATATCAAGAGAATATAAAATGGGAGTGCTACGATGTTAAAAACTAAAATTATGCAGGCGAATCTGAGCGTGGAAACTGTGACTTCCCTAAAATGTTGATGCCGTCGAGGTGCCAATTCCGGATAATGTTTTGCTTCGACTGAACTAACAATCTCATCGAAAAACACCCCTAAAGTTAATGAAACAACACCAGGAAAAAGCAGGAACGTTAGTACTCCTACTAAACCTGCAAAAAAAGAACTAGAAAGCCAATCGAACCAACTCCCCATCCATTCGCGGACGTGAACAAGGTATGGGATACCCTCTAGGGGGATTTGACCTAGAAGAAACCAGATGCCAATTGCTAAAATCCCCATTATTACGAGGGATCCTAGAATGCTGGAATAGATAATTTGTCTGAGCGATGGATCTGTTAGTTGAGTTAACGCTTTTAGAAGAAACCTAATCATGTTTGATAACTATAGACAACAAATGTGCTAAGCAAGGCAAACAATGGGTCAGTTTGCTGCGTTGTTGAGGGTCGCTATACTGATGCTCTGTTTAGGTAGAAAGATAGCCCTTAAATGGGCTGAGAGGAAATTATGGCTAAATATGAACTGTTAGGTGTTGGAAATGCCTTGGTCGATGTACTTTGTAACGTAGACGACTCTTTTTTGCACGATCATGGTCTTGTAAAGGGAAGCATGCAACTGGTCGATGAGAGTGAGGCGAGTAATTTGGTCAGTACCATGAGTACGCCACACAGGGCCTCAGGCGGTTCCTGCGCAAATTCAATGGCCGGTTTTGCGTCACTTGGCGGTAGAGGCGCCTTCATTGGCAAGCTAAAAAATGACAGTGCCGGAAAAGCATTTCAGGCTGATATGAAAATGCTTGGTTGCTCATTTGCAGCTGCTCCTTCGGAGCAGGGGCTGCCAACTGGAATGTGTTTAGTTTTTGTTACACCAGATGCACAACGCACAATGTGTACCTATTTAGGCACTGCGGCTCTGTTGGCGCCTGAGGACCTCAATGAAACCGTTATTTCCGGAAGTAAGATAATATACATGGAAGGTTATCTTTTTGATCAACCAGTAGCGCAAGAAGCAATGGTACACGCGGCCGGTGTGGCCAATAAAGCTGGCGGTAAAGTCGCTGTTACATTATCAGATAGTTTTTGTGTTGAGCGCCACCGGGATGCTTTCATTGAGCTTGTCGAGCGGAATACAGATATTTTATTTGCCAACGAAGATGAATTTATAAGCCTTTATCAAGCAGAGAATTTTGAACAGGCCGTCGAGTTAAGTAGTGGCAAATGTGATGTAATATGCGTGACCCGCGGTGCAAAAGGTGCTGTTATTTTAAGTGAGACTGAAAGTATTGAGGTAAAATCAGAAGCTGTTGATAAGTTGATCGATACCACAGGCGCCGGAGATCAGTTTGCTGCCGGGTTTTTATTCGGGCTTTGTAAAGAGGAAGACCTTACAAAGTGTGCACGGATAGGGGCAATCGCGGCGGCTGAAGTCATAGGTCATTATGGAGCACGTCCTGAAAAGGATCTGGCGGCATTAGTGGCAGGTAGGTTAGGCTGATCCACCTTAGTGATGGAAATAAACTCAAACGTAGTTGGAAAACCTCCATTTCGGTTTTTTGTCAGGGGCAAGTCCTTGCACTATTATTTTTGGGCTTCTCTGCGGGTTTGCCGTTTCTGTTAGTATTTTCAACATTTTCTATCTGGCTCCGTGAGTTAGGGCTCAGTCGAACAGCAATTGGCCTGATAAGTTGGATTGGCATTACATATTCCATAAAGGTGATTTGGGCGCCAGTGATTGATTGCGCTTCCTTATTTTGCTTGAATTCCATTTTCGGCCGTCGCCGTGCTTGGATGTTGATATCAATGGTTGGAATTGCTTTTGGTCTATTGGGAATGGCCTTCGTTGATCCAGTAAAATCAACGCACTTGTTAATAATCTTCGCTTTCGTCACTGCTTTTTTTTCAGCCACACAGGACGTGTCCATTGATGCTTTCCGTATTGAAAGTGCGCCGGCTGAAATGCAAGGAGCACTGGCTGCTGCGTATCAACTTGGCTTTCGTATAGCCCTTTTGGTTGCTGGGGCCGGTGTGCTTTACATTTCAGAGTATGCGGGTTGGGCGTCTAGTTACTGCATAATGGCAGCGCTAATGGGAGTGGGAATCACAACTGTTTTGATTGTCTCAGAGCCTCCTATTGAAAATACTTTGCCAAAAGCGGGAAATATTAATGAGTGGTTAAGTGGCTCGTTTTCGGGGCCATTCAGAAATTTTTTCAGTAGATTCGGAAGGCTTGCCGTTCCCATACTTCTATTCGTTGCTGTTTATAGGATCAGTGACATATCGATGGCTGTGATGGCTAATCCTTTCTACGTCGATCTCGGATTTACGAAAACTGAGATTGCAAATGTTATAAAGATATTTGGCTTTACTATGACCATCTCTGGAACTGTTTTAGGTGGTCTGTTGGTCACCCATTACGGCATTATGGGGCCGCTGCTCGCCGGAGCAGTTCTCGTATGTCTGACTAATTTTTTGTTTGCTTTGATGGCGCTTATAGGGCCCGATATAAATCTTCTCATTGCAGTGGTCAGTGCTGATAATGTCAGTGGTGGCCTTGCTGGCTCTGCATTCATTGCGTATTTGTCCAATCTAACACGATCCCCTTACACAGCGACACAGTACGCGCTGTTAAGTTCGCTCATGACACTTCCAGGAAAGTTCATTGGTGGATTCTCAGGGATTGTTGTTGATGGTGTGGGGTATATGGTTTTTTTCGCGTACGTAGCATCGCTCGGATTGCCGGCAATATTCCTTTGTATCTATTTGGCGGAGCGAACCCAGACAAAAACTGGAATTAAAAAATAATGGAATTAGCCTCGCTACACCTTTGCATTAGGACTTCTCGGGCACTCCGCTTTATAAAACTAATCAAGGTTGAAAAATTTCGGACAGATTCTGTACTAAACCTTCATGCTATTGCATCATATGCTGCAATAGCTCCGGCATTGATGAGATCGCTCACTCGTGAACCCAACTGGACAATTTGAATCGGCTTTGAAAGTCCTTCAAGAATGGGGCCAATCACGCTCCCATCACCCTGTGCCTGCAGTAGTTTGGAGGAAATACTAGCACTATGTAGGTCCGGCATTACTAGTACATTTGCTGGCCCAGATAATCTACAAAACGGATAAATTCGTTGCATCAACTCAAAGTCAAGAGCGGTATCGGTGGTCATTTCGCCGTCATACTCAAAATCGACTTTGCGTTCGTCTAATAGTGTTACGGCCATTCTGACTCGTTCCATTTGACGACGTTTAGGTTGACCGAAGTTCGAAAAAGATAGGATTGCTACGCGCGGTTCTTGACCCAGCTTCCGGGCATAAGTTGCTGCTCCACAGGCAATATCTGCCAAATTCTCACTTGTGGGAAGCTCATGCACGCCGCTGTCAGCTATCAGGATCGTGTGTTCCTGTGCCATCACCATGGTTATTCCCATGGGACACTCGCCTTTTTTTGTGTCTATAACACGTGTGACTTCTGAGTAAGCTACCGCGAAAGGCCGGGTCACTCCGGTTACCATGCCGTCTGCATCACCACAGGCAACCATGCAGGAACCGAAAATATTGCGGTCTTGATTAACCAGTCTTTGACAATCGCGAAATAGAAATCCACGTCTCTGAAGCCGGTTATAAAGGTAATCTGAATACGTGGTTTTATCGGTGCTGAGCGCTGCGTTGTGTATTTCAAGGTCCGCTGTTCCTGCAATACCGAGACTACTCATGGTTTGTTCCACGTGTTCGGCCCGTCCTAAAAGAATAGGTTCGCCGTAGCCTGCGTTGCGGAAGGCGATTGCAGCGCGAATCACTCTCTCATCTTCACCCTCAGCAAAGACAATACGCTTATTTTCCGATTGTACACGTTGAAAGATAAATTGTAATTTTGCTGCAGCAGGGTCAAGGCGGGCGGATAATTGTTGCCGATATGCATCCATGTCTTTCACGGGTCTGCGCGCGACTTTGCTGTCTACCGCCGCTTTCGCTACCGCGGGCGGGATCGCAGAAATCAAACGCGGGTCAAATGGTGCTGGGATTATGTAATTTGGACCGTATTGAAGACGTTTACCTCCGTATGCGGCATCCACTTCATCGGGCACGTCCTCACGCGCAAGTTCTGCAAGGGCATAAGCTGCAGCAGATTTCATCTCATCGTTAATAGTTGAAGCACGAACGTCGAGAGCGCCGCGAAAGATATATGGAAAGCCGAGTACATTATTTATTTGATTTGGATAATCTGAGCGGCCCGTTGCAACGATTGCGTCACTTCTGATGGCCGCAACTTCCTCTGGGGTTATTTCTGGGTCTGGGTTGGCCATGGCGAAAATAATAGGGTCCGCACGCATAGACTTTATCATGCTTCCGGAAACGGCCCCTTTAACCGAAAGGCCAAATAAAACGTCGGCATCTTTTACAGCGTCTTCCAATGATCGGTCATTTGTGGGTATTGCGTGAGCTGACTTCCATTGGTTCATCCCTTCTTCACGGCCCTTATATATGACGCCTTTAGAGTCGCAAAGTGTGATTTGGTCATGCGGCACACCCATCGATTTGATAAGCTCAATACAAGCAATTGCTGACGCGCCAGCACCGTTGACTACCATTTTGATGTCAGTCATCTTTCGATTTGTCAGTTCGAGAGCATTTATCATCCCGGCTGCAGAAATGATCGCAGTGCCATGCTGGTCGTCATGAAATACGGGAACATCCAGTATTTCGCGCAGTTTTTGTTCAATAATAAAACATTCTGGAGCTTTGATGTCCTCGAGGTTGATTCCACCGAACCCATTACCAATTGCACGAACGCATGAGATGAATTCATCCACGTCCTCAGTTTCTACCTCTAAATCGAAACCATCTATATCAGCAAACCGCTTGAAAAGGACTGCTTTGCCTTCCATGACTGGTTTTGAAGCCAACGCGCCAATGTTACCCAAACCGAGGACTGCAGTTCCATTAGATATCACCGCAACCATGTTACCTTTCGAGGTGTAGTCATAAGCGGTGTCAGGTGAATTCTCGATCTCGAGGCACGGATAAGCAACACCTGGAGAATAGGCAAGCGACAGATCTCGCTGGGTATTTAGCGGTTTTGTTGCTCGAAGTGCAATCTTTCCTGGCTGACCACTAACGTGGAAATCGAGCGCATCTTGCTGACTAATCTTAGTATCGGACATTATTCTGAAACTAACCCCCTAACGAAACTATTTTTTTCATGCCACGTTGGTCACGTTGGTAAAGTAAACAAAAACTTGTATTTAGTTTGACATGAACGGAGACACATGGCCAGCTTGGCCATTATCTTTATTCCGGTTTTAAATAATTGAAGTATCTCCAATCATATCAACACACGAGTTATAAAGTGATCCTCTAGAAAAAAATAATAATGCCAAAACAGAAATCAACTAACATAAAGTTCAACCGTGGGTGCCACGACGGGCTGACAAAAAAATCAAGAGGGCTCAAGTCTAACACCGAGTCCCACATAGGCGCTACGCCAATGATGTCTCAATATCTTGGAATAAAGCAATCATACCCAGACTGTCTGTTGTTTTATCGCATGGGAGATTTTTATGAGATGTTTTTTGATGACGCCATTATTGCAGCTGAAGCCCTCGATATAACTCTTACTAAACGTGGGAAGCACAAAGGTGCGGACGTGGCTATGTGCGGGGTTCCGGCACACGCGGCTGACACTTATTTAGCCCGTTTGATAAAAAAGGGGTTTCGAGTAGCAATATGTGAGCAGTTAGAAAATCCAGCAGAAGCCAAGAAACGCAGTGGTTCCCGGAGCCTTGTTAAGCGGGATGTTGTGAGACTTGTAACACCAGGCACTTTGACTGAGGAAAGTCTGTTGCACGCTCGTTGTAATAACTTTCTCGCTGCTATTAGCTGCGTTGCTGGTGATTGTGCGGTTGCTTGGCTAGACATATCTACAGGAAAATTTTTCCTTCAATGTGTGTGTCCCTATAAGCCAGCATCTGTGGCGGCTGTATTGGCGCGCATAGCCCCGGGTGAGATTTTAATCCCAGAAAAAATACACCAGAGTGAGGAATTTCGGCAGGTTTGGGAGGAATGTATAGAGGCGTTGGTGCCTTTACCCGACATCCGATTTGACCCTACAAATTCCCGTAAAAGGCTGGAAGCTTTTTTTGGTGTAGCAACGTTGGATGGGTCGGGATCTTTCACTAAGTCGGAATTTTCGGCAGCTGGTGCATTAATCGACTACATCGAGCTTACCCAAGTTGGCAATATGCCGCATTTGGACCGGCCTCGGCAGATTTCTGACAGCACGTTTTTAGAGATTGATGCCGCCACCAGACGCAACCTTGAATTGACAAGAACGTTGTCGGGTGAGTCGAAGGGTAGTCTTTTAGCGACAGTAGATCGAACGGTGAGCGGGTCAGGTGCGAGACTGCTGGCTTCACGCTTAAATTCACCATCAACGGAAGTTACAAAAATAAGAGCTCGCCTTGACTCAATAGAATACTTCGTTGAGGACTCAGACTCACGGGCACGGGTCCGCGAGGTTTTGCGCGAGTGCCCAGATTTCGAGCGAGCATTGTCACGATTGGCGCTGAACCGTGGTGGGCCTCGTGACATTGCTTCAGTCCGCGACGGTTTAGCGGTTGCAAAAGCAATTAAAGCAATTTTGGAAAAAAAAGGAAATTTACCGCCCCAAGCCATCGATGCTGCGCTCACCCTACTCGCGTGCCATGAGGTTTTGGCCAAAGTTTTATGTCGAGCACTAGAAGATGATTTGCCAACTAATGCCCGTGACGGTGGTTTTCTAAGAGAGGGCTATTCATGCCAATTAGATGAGCTTAGGCAATTGGGCGGCGATAGTCGTAAACTTATAGCGAAATTGGAGACGAAATACAGACATTCAACCGGTGCTGAGACACTTAAAATCAAACAAAATAATGTTCTGGGTTACTTTGTTGAAGTTTCTGTTAGGCAGTCCGACAGACTTGGTGACCATTTTATTCATAGGCAAACTATGACCAATGCTGTTCGGTTTTCCACGGCCGAACTCGCAGAGTTCGCAAGACAGGCATCAGAATCCGGACAGCTTGCTTTAGATCTGGAGTTAAGATTGTTTCAGGATTTGATTAATGAGATTACCAAACAAAGTGAGACTATCAGCCGTGAGGCAGTTGCGTTAGCCGAGATAGACGTTGCTTCAGGCTTGGCTGAATTGGCTGATGAGCAACAATATTGTCGGCCGGAAGTTGTCGATGAGAGTGTTTTCGCTGTTGTTGGAGGGCGACACCCAGTTGTCGAAGATTCCTTAGGTCTTTCGGAAAATCGACGGTTTGTTTCTAATGATTGTAAACTCAGCGAAGATCAACGGATTTGGCTTGTTACAGGTCCAAATATGGCAGGAAAAAGCACTTTTCTGCGCCAAAATGCTATTATTCTTATTTTGGCGCAGATCGGGAGCTTTGTTCCAGCATCGAAAGCTAAAATCGGCATTGTTGATCGACTATTTAGTCGAGTTGGTGCGGCCGACGACTTGGCGCGCGGTCGCTCCACTTTTATGGTCGAAATGGTTGAGACGGCTTCGATTTTAAATCAAGCAACTGCGCGTTCCTTCGTCATATTGGATGAAATTGGCCGTGGCACAGCGACTTTCGATGGCTTGTCAATAGCATGGGCTGCAATTGAGCATTTACACGATAAAAATTGTTGCAGAGCACTATTTGCGAGTCATTACCATGAGTTAGTTTCTCTTGAGACACGTCTGGACTCATTAAAATCCTTCACGATGAGAGTAAAGGAGTGGCAGGGTGATGTGGTTTTTTTACACGAAATAGTCGCAGGCGCTGCTGATCGCTCATATGGAATCCATGTCGCCAAGTTGGCCGGCTTACCATCTGCAGTGATTACCCGGGCAGAGCAGGTTCTTTCGATTTTAGAGCAAGGAGAGCAGTCTTGCTCTTTAACAGGATTAGCAGACAATTTGCCGCTTTTTAATAAAGTTAATGACAAGCCGCCCTCAAAGGTGCTGTCGCCTATAGAATCCGCTATAAGTGATATTAATCCTGATCAAATGACGCCGCGTGAGGCGCTGGAATTGATTTATCAATTGAAAAGGGATCTCCATTAATTTTTTTGGGTGTAGTTTTGCTTGCAATGAAGATGCTGTAA
Source organism: uncultured Rhodospirillaceae bacterium (assembly GCA_913043025.1). Classification (GTDB taxonomy): domain Bacteria; phylum Pseudomonadota; class Alphaproteobacteria; order UBA8366; family UBA8366; genus UBA8366. Next base: position 170,606 of record CAJWLM010000003.1, on the reverse strand, counting down.
GCGCAAATTTTTAAGTATGGTTAAACTTAAAAAACGTTTGGAAATTATCAGCCGTAAGACTCTTGTGAGAGAAGCTCAGGCGATTGTGGACAAAAATGGAACGGGTGAACAAGCTCGGAAATCTTTGCTTGGGCTTTACAGAAGAGAGATTGAGCGTGGCTCTGGAGAAATTGAAAGTCGATTCAACAAAAGCCAAGACGGCGCTCTTGCAGTGCAGGGTCATTGTTTTCTCATAGATCAGCTTATTCGAGTGATTCATGATATAGGGGCCGAGAATTTTTATCCTGCGCCCAATCCAACAGCAGCGGACCACCTTTGTATAACGGCTTTTGGAGGGTATGGCCGTGGAGAATTGGCTCCTAAATCCGACTTGGACCTACTGTTCGTTCAACCATACAAACAAACCCCGCGTGGGGAGCAGATCGTAGAATTAATTCTCTACACACTTTGGGATCTTAATCTTAAGGTTGGGCACGCAACCCGTTCAATTGATGAAAATATTCGGCAGGCTAGAGATGATATAACCGTTCGAACAGGTCTGTTAGAATCTCGTTACGTGTGGGGCGATAAATCGTTATTTAGCGAATTAAGGCGACGATTTTTTGATGAAGTAGTTGAGGGGACGGGCCCCGATTTTGTTGAGGCAAAACTTGCAGAGCGCGATGAACGCCATGATAGAATGGGTAACTCGCGATATGTTTTGGAGCCTAACATCAAAGAAGGTAAGGGAGGTTTGCGTGATTTGCAGACCTTATTTTGGATAGCCAAGTATCTCTATAAAGTTACTGATGTTGGTCGGTTGGTTGATGAACGGGTGCTAACCGCTCAGGAGGTTAAAGCGTTTGACAAAGCACAGGGGTTCCTTTGGACTCTTCGTTGTAACCTTCACTATTTGATGGGGCGTGCGGAAGAGCGACTCACATTCGATGTCCAGCCTCAGCTTGCAAATAGAATGGGGTACCGAGATCACGCTGGAACTTCTGGCGTTGAGCGTTTCATGAAACACTATTTTTTAATTGCAAAAGATGTGGGCGACCTGACTCGAATTTTTTGTGCGGCACTTGAGGCCCGGCATCAGCCACCGCGCATGTTTAGATTGCCTACACTTTTCAATCGTGAGGTCGAGGGTTTTGTCATTAACCGCGGCCGCCTAACAGTATCATCTCGTAAGCACTTTACAATGTGCCCCATAGACATGTTGAGATTATTCGAGGTTGCCCAGCGTCTTAGGCTAGACATCCATCCTGCAGCATTGCAAATGATTACGCGCGATTTAGCGCGAATAGATAGTGAACTTCGTAATGATTCCGATGCCAACAAAATATTTTTAGATATTTTGATGTCAAAGAATGATCCTGAAACCACACTACGTAGGCTCAATGAAGCTGGAGTATTTGGCAGATTTGTGACTGATTTTGGCCGGGTGGTGGCGCAGATGCAGTATGACATGTATCATGTTTATACTACTGACGAGCATACTATCCGTGCAATTGGGATCTTGAGCCGAATTGAGGCAGGCGAATTGGTTGATGAGCACCCTTTGGCAAGTAGGGTTGTGCATAAGATTGCATCACGAGAAGTTTTATATGTGGCGGTCTTGTTGCATGATATTGCTAAGGGGCGAGGAGGAGACCACTCTGAGTTAGGAGCCGAGGTTGCAACAAAGCTTTGCCCTCGACTGGGACTGTCGTCAGAGCAAACCGAAACTGTCGCATGGTTAGTGCTTCATCACCTGTTCATGAGTGACACCTTCGCAAAACGCGACCTTGGCGACCCTAAAACAATTATTGATTTTGTTGACGTAGTTCAATCACCGGAGAGGCTGAGATTACTTCTGTGCTTGACCGTTGTGGACATCCGTGCCGTTGGGCCTGGTAGATGGAATAATTGGAAGGCATCATTATTGCGAGATCTCTACCATCGCGCTGAGTCTTTCATGTCTGGTGGCCTTATGAAGGATGGTAGAGACTCCGCTGCCGCAGCCATTGTGTTGGGTTTGCGAAAAGTTCTTAAAGATTGGCCCGTGCACGACATCGATGCCCATATTGCTCGCGGGCATGCTGGGTATTGGACAGCTTACAGCCCGACAACCTTGCATCGCCAAGCTTTATTAATTCAAGAAGCGGAAACCCTTGGCACCCCGCTCGTTGTAGATACGGAAATCGATCGTGGGAAAGGCGCTACAGAAGTAACGATTTATGCCGCTGATCATCCTGGCCTTTTCAGTCAAATTAGTGGTGCAATGGCATTGTCAGGTGCAAATATTGTCGAGGCTAAAATCACTACCCTCAATAATGGGAAAGGACTTGATAGTTTTTTGATACAGGACTCAAAGGGAAGCGCTTTTTCTCGGCCAGATAAAAAAATGAGCCGGTTATCTGCACTGATAAATAAAGCTTTAGCGGGGGAGTTATACATTGCCAACGAATTGAGTAAGCGACAAAGTCCGCTGAACCGGACGTCTGTTTTTACTGTCGAGCCCAGAGTGATCATTGATAACAAGGCATCAAATCGTTACACGGTTATTGAAGTCAACGGACGAGATAGGCCGGGGCTACTATTTGCGTTGTCTGAAGCTCTGTATAAACTTAGTTTGCAAGTTTACTCAGCAAAAATATCCACCTTTGGCGAGCAGGTGGTCGACGTCTTTTATTTGCAAGATTTGTTCGGAACGAAAATAGATCAATCAGGAAAGATAGCACAAGTCAAAGAGGTTTTAATGGCCGCCTTACAAGATCCCGTGGCCGATGCAAGCTTTGAAAAATTAACAGCCAGTTATTCTAAGGTTTCCGCAAGGTGAATTAGGGTTGCCCCAGTCACGGAGGACATTTCTATCAATTAGGAGGGGGGGGTTTTGGGGCTGGATGTGTTCGTGATAACTTAGGTCTAAAACTGGCTTGGAGTTCTTTGGATTTATAATGACGAATTAAATTTCGACGGTAGGATCAGGGCTCATTTATAGGGCCGATAATCAAGGCAGCATTTCTCGCTGATTAATAAGGTTTAAATGGTAATTTATCGCGCTTTCCTCACTCTTGGTTCCTGGACTATGGCAAGCCGAATTTTAGGCTTTGTCCGAGATGTTCTCATTGCGAGCCTTGTTGGAGCAAGCTTGGTGGCAGACGTGTTCTTCGTTGCTTTTAAATTCCCGAATTTTTTTCGCCGTATTTTCGCCGAGGGAGCTTTTAATTCTGCCTTTGTTCCCCTGTTTACTGAGCGCCTAGCAAAGAACGGGCTTGTTGCCGCCAAACAATTTGCGGCGCAGGTAAACTCAATTATGGTTAGCGTCTTGACAGGATTTACGCTTCTTACCTTGCTTCTTATGCCATGGTTGATGATTTTGGTAGCCCCGGGTTTTAAAGAACAGCCGGAAAAATTTCAGCTAGCTATTCAGCTAACTCAGATTACCTTTCCGTACTTGTTGTTCATGGCGTTGCTATCACTGTTGGGCGGCATGCTGAACGCGCTGGATCGTTTTGCTGCAACGGCTTCCGCCCCTATCGGATTAAATTTGATTTTGATCGCGGTGCTATTATTGGTCCGCGAAGGGGTGGTGTCTTCAACTGCCCATGCTCTAGCCTGGGGTGTTTGTTTGTCAGGAGTAGTTCAATTTCTCTGGCTAGTGTATGCCTGTTGCCGGGCTGGATTATTGTTTAGGCTGCCACTTCCCAAGCTTTCCCCAGAAGTAAAAAGGTTGCTCAGATTGATGCTGCCAGGAGTGATTGGCGCCGGTGTGGTTCATATAAATTTGGTTGTAGATGTGATACTAGCTACTTTTTTAACCGAAGGGTCTGTTTCTTGGCTTTACTATGCAGACAGAATTAACCAGTTGCCCCTTGGCGTTGTTGGCGTTGCCATCGGTGTAGCTCTTTTGCCTGCCCTTAGCCGAAACATTGCAGAAGGAAATCTAGAGCTCGCGATTAGTGTTCAGAATAGAGCGATAGAACTTTGTTTAGTACTCTGTTTACCTGCTTCAGCCGCTTTTTTGGTGCTGGCTGAACCAATAGCAGTGGTTTTGTTTCAACGTGGTGAATTCATGTCATCTGATGCAAAAGCTACGGCACAAGCCCTCACTGCTTTTGCTTTTGGGTTACCGGCTTTTGTCCTTATTAAAGCATTTTCCCCCGGATTTTTTGCTCGTAAAGATACTGTAACGCCAGTAAAGATCGCTGCTATTTCTATGGTCTTAAATGTCATCCTGGCAGTTTTTTTGATGCAATTTCTTGCACACGTGGGGATTGCGCTTGCTACGTCATTAACTGCTTGGGCAAATGTTTTTGGACTTGCCGTAATACTCATCCGGCGTGATTACTACCGTTTTGATATTCATTTGTTGGCTAGGTTGCCCCGGATTGTGTTCTCGACTGCATTAATGGCTGCAGGCCTCCTAATTGGGGTTGATGTGTTATCTACCCCTCTTGCTGGTAGCGAGCTAAGTAGATCAAGTGCCCTCTTGGGTCTCATTATTTGTGGGGGGAGCATTTATTTGGTAACTATTCAAGTTACAGGAGCATTTCGGTTGTCAGATCTTCGAAATAAAAAAGTGCAAGATTGATTTGGTGTTCCTGACTTAACTACTTTTTTAATTTTTTGCGTGGTAGTTGAATTGATGGTGCGGTTGAGCGATCTATCGAAAGGTGAAGCAGAGAATTTGCTGCGGCTTCCATGTCCGCAGTTCGATGATTCTCCACTTTCTGTTGCTCCAGATTTAAGGGCTGCGCGAGTTGCACTTGTCACCTCGGCTGGCATCTCAATGAAAGATGATGAAACTTTTTCAGCTGGGTCTGGTGATTATCGCGTTATTCCGAACACTGCAGATGCCAGTGAAATAGTAATGAGCCATGCATCAGTTAATTACGACCGTAGCGGCTTTGTCCAAGATCTAAATACTGTTTTTCCAATTGATAGACTCCGAGAATTAGAAGAGGCAAAAACAATAGGATCAATTGCCTCATCACATTACTCTTTTATGGGTGCAACAGAGCCGGGAGCACTCGAGAAGAGCGCTAAGAATATGATAGGTATGCTAAAAGAAGATCAGGTGAATGCTGTTTTTCTAACGCCAGTATGACCGAATTGTACGCGCGCCGTTGGCGGGTTAGCGAGGTTTATTGAAGAAAAAGGAATTTCAACAGTTCAAATTAGCCTTGTGCGTGAACATTCAGAAAAAATAAATCCTCCTCGTGCTCTTTGGGTTCCCTTTCCACTGGGAAGGCCAATGGGGGCACCGGATTCACCAGGCTTGCAACGCCGTGTGCTTGAGGCCGGGCTAGGCCTTTTGGCGCGCTCGGATGTGCCGGTTTTAGAGAATTTTTCGGATCAGGATTATAGGACCGTAAATGAAAAAACTGATTGCTGGTCGTGTCCGGTGAACCTTCCGCCGCGCACATGTTGGATAAAATATCCTAGCGAGGCATTAGCTAGGGAAATATCTTTGCTTGCGCCATGCCGAGTTTCTAATAACGCAAAGACAGGGCGAACAGTATTTGGGGTTAGCGGCCTTGACGTACATGAGATCGTTACTTTCATAAACAGTTTTATTGCTGATCAGAGTATTGCCTTTTCGGGAAAAGATGAGTCATTGGCTCAAAAGCTGAAATTCGCGGCTGACGACTTGAAGGTCTGGTACTATGAAGCTGCTAGTCTGCAACCGGGAACGATTAGCGAAGAAATATCTGAGTGGTTTTGGTGTGAAACAGCGGCCGGTGAAACCTTGCTTCAACTTGCATCTTTGATGAAGATATCGAATGAAAAGCAATTGACAATAATAGGGAACAAGGGAATTGTTCCTAGAGATTTTCAACACCTAATTGCCCGGATTAAAGATTAATTTCATGGTTAGATTGAAAGACATTCCGGCACTTGATGCGAAGCATTTGCGTGAAAAAGAGTGTCCTGTTTTCGATAATGAGCCATTTATCTTTGGCCCCGCACTCGAGGACCGAAGAGTAGCGATTATCACAACGGCCGGGCTTCACAGGCGGGAGGACAAGAATTTTTTCCTACAGGATACAGGTTACAGGGTGATTCCTGGAGACATAGATTTAAATGATATCGTAATGACCCACACCTCCGTCAATTACGATCGTACCGGTTTCCAGCAAGATACCAATGTTGTTTTCCCACTTGATAGATTACGTGAACTTGAGAATAGGGGAAAAATTGGTTCAATTGCCAGGTTTCACTATTCTTTGATGGGGGCAGGGTGGCTTCCGCACGAAATTAAGCCCACTTGCCATGAGCTTGCAGGGTTGCTTCGTGAGGACAATGTTAATGCAGTCCTGTTAGTGCCGGTTTGACCAAACTGCACTCGCGCGGTCGGCGCGGTGGGTCATTATATTGAGGAACAAGGACTGGCGACAGCCGGAATAAGTCTAGTACGCGAAAACACAGAGCGTATCCGACCACCAAGAGCACTTTGGGTGCCATTTGAGCTTGGTCGGCCGTTTGGAGCTCCGAACGAGCCTGAATTTCAAACAAAAGTACTCTCATCACTCATGGCTCTTCTCGAACGTACAGACGGACCGGTAATCTTGGAAGATTTTGACGAGGAACCACCAGGAGGCCATTCTTTCGACCAATCGGGGGTTTTTTGTCCGGTCGGTTTCCCGAAGCCAGCAGTCGAGACTGATATCGAAGTGTTAAGAGAAGTTTATACTGAAATTGATTTGCTAAAACCTTGGTATAATCTCTCGCTCGATGAGCGGGGGAGGACAACCTTTGGGCTTGCAGGGTTAGATATTAAACAAGCGGCAGAGTTTTTGGCTGGGTTTCTTGAAGGAACTCCAAATAATCCCCGGGAGGATATGACTTTGGGTGAGGTTTTTCGCTTTACTTGCGAGGACGTAAAGATGTGGTATCTTGAAGCTGCTACGGCAAAGTCCAATGTGCAAAACAGCCGTTCAGCAGCCGATTGGTTTTGGGGAGAAACAAATGCAGGTAAACTGTTTCTCGATCTGCATTCAAAATGCATTAAGCACGAGGATGAAGGCATTAGGCACGTCGGTAAGACACAACTTGTACCTAGGGCACAAGAACACAGGCTTAATGACTAAAATTTAAGTCACGCGATTTTTGCCTATCGTTTCTTGGGTCGAATAGGTTTTAGAAAATACGTCGCATTAACACCTTAGAGCCGAAAGCTGCGAAAATGAAACTGGTATTTTCAGGCATCCAGCCAACTGGAAATCTTCATATTGGTAATTATCTAGGTGCAGTTCGTAATTGGGTTGCCTTGCAGGAAAAATTTAAATGCATTTTCTGCATCGTTGACATGCATGCCATAACGGTCTGGCAGGACCCGAGCATGCTTGTTGAGAACACCCGAGAAGTTGCGGCAGCTCTCATTGCTTCCGGTATTGACCCAAAAACTCAAATTCTTTTTAATCAAAGTCGCAACCCAGATCACGCGAATCTCTCTTGGATACTCAATTGCGTCGCTCGGTTGGGCTGGCTTAATAGAATGACACAATTCAAGGAAAAGGCTGGGAAAAATAGAGAAAATGCTTCTGTAGGGTTGTATACGTACCCCAATCTTATGGCTGCTGATATCTTAGTCTATCAGGCGACCCATGTGCCCGTGGGAGAAGATCAGAAACAACATTTAGAATTGGCGCGTGACATTGCTCAAAAATTCAATAGTGACTATGGGGCTGATATTTTTCCGCTACCAGAACCATTAATCACTGGTGCGGCAACACGGGTAATGTCACTTCGAGACGGTGCCAGCAAGATGTCCAAATCCGATCCCTCAGATTTGAGTCGTATTAACCTGAGTGATGGAGCAGATGCAGTTGCTCAAAAAATTCGCAAAGCAAAGACTGATCCAAATCCCTTACCTGATTCTATCGAGGCTCTATCGGGGAGGCCGGAAGCCGACAACTTGATTAGCATCTATGCCGCGTTTGCTGGTATTAGTAGAGAAGATTCTATCTCAATTAATTCCGGCAAACAATTTTCCAATTTTAAGAGGGATTTAACTGACCTTGCAGTATCTGTCCTCGAGCCGATCAATAACGAAATGAGAAAACTTCTCTCAGAACCAGAGTATATTGATGGAATCCTTGCTAATGGAGGCGAGCGCGCGGTAGATGTTTCGAGACCAGTGATGGGAAAGGTTTTCCAAGCGGTGGGATTTCGGTCTTAATAGAGGATTGAGGTTTGTGCTTGACCCCGCCACGCGCAAAGCCCATCTCTTGTTTAGGGAACCCTGCCAAAACTCGATAGCTAAAAACGCTAAAGGAGACTAAACATGTTCATTCAGACCGAAGAAACCCCCAATCCGGCAACGATGAAATTCTTGCCCGGGCGAGATGTTATAAAGAGTGGCACTGCTGATTTTACGACGATTACGGATGCTGAAAAGAAATCACCCTTGGCCTTGCGGTTATTTCACATTGACGGGATTGATGGCGTTTTTTTGGGGTCAGACTTTATAACTGTTACAAAAAGCGGCTCAAAGGAGTGGCACGTCTTAAAGCCCTCAGTTCTCGGCGCTATCATGGAGCATTTCACGGCAGGTTTGCCAATCTTGAATGAAAGTGCGCTTTCGCAAGATCATGCTGATGCCTCGGAAGCAGAGGGAGATGATTTAGAGATTGTTGGACAAATTAAGGAGCTGATTGATACAAGAGTGCGTCCAGCTGTGGCTATGGATGGTGGGGATATTGTTTTTGACAGCTTTGATGGCGGGATTGTCTACCTTCAGATGCAGGGCGCATGTGCTGGTTGCCCAAGCTCAACAGCTACTTTGAAAATGGGAATTGAAAATATGTTAAAACATTACATTCCAGAGGTGGTGGAGGTGAGAGCTGTCGGTTTTTAAGTAAAATTTTATTCCAGCAAAGCTTCTACATTGGGAGGTAGTATTGCATCCCAAACCAACGCCAGCGGCCGCCTTCTGCCCGGATAGTACAGTTAATGCGAGAACGTCCTTTTGAAAACGGCTCCACAAACCGGATTTCTATTCGGCTCGAACCAAGTCTCTGTATCTTGATCTTACCGAACTTTGAGTGATAGCACGCTAAGCTGTCGAGATTGGTAACTTTAGGTAAAATAGTAAAACCTATGTTCGGTGGGTTTACGTCGGGTGATAATAATGGATTACTTGGCGTAAGTTCGACAACTGGCAATGCTGCTGCGTTTACAACCGTTTTAAATCTATCAAGATCTCCATAAGCATCTGTAAAAGAAAAGCGCGGTAGGTAATACCGGTAAGTTTTTCGATGCAGAACGCCAGAGTGTTGCCCAAAGCCTGCTTTGTAGCCCTCTGCTTGCACTACTTTTTGCGCTGTTTCACTGGCGAGTCCGTAAGGAAACGCAAAAGCTATCGGCGTTACGCCAAGGTTTTCGAAAATGAGAGTGCGGGCAGTTTTAATTTCACGCGTTACTTCTTGTGGTGTAAGCGTTGCGAGGCGCCTCTGACTATGTGCTTTTAATCCAATTGAAACACCTTCTTGAGTCAATGTCCTTATTTGGGACCAGTTTAGGTAGCCTTTTTTTCCAGAGTTGATGGGTTGAGTTGTTAAAAAAAGCGTTGCTGGAAGGCCTGCTTCTTTCAGCAATGGCCAAGCTATGTTTAGGAACGACTCATATGCATCATCGATTGTAACAACAACTGACCGTTTTGGCAGCGATACACCTACATCTAAATTTTTAATTAGTTGGGCGAGCGGTAATACGGAGTAGTTACCTGATGAGAGCTCTTTGACGTGGTCAGAAAAGTTATCTTTACTAATTGAAGTTTCAGATTGACCGGGATTTGAAAACCTGTGGTAGAGAAGAACAATTGCAGAATTTGAAGCAAGGACATCCGGCGACGATATAAATAAGGTTGGTCCAACCAAAATCGAACACAGCAGTCCCCAATTGAGTTTGGTTTTAATATTTCTTAAAAAATCCATTGTCGATACCGATAAACAAAAAAATCTGTTTAAACTCACGTGTCAAGTTTAAAATATTAGAACGGATGTCTTAATTATGGGATATTTTTGAGTTTGGATAAATCCAAAAAAATTCTTGTCTTTGATACTTCTGCAAATGCATGCTCAGTAGCGCTCTGGGCTAATGGGAAAGTAGCTTGTTCGTGTTTTCAGGTAATGTCACGCGGCCACTCTGAGGCTCTTGTCCCTATGATAGAGGAGGTTTTTGAAAAATACGACGGTTGCGATATTGATGTGAGTGATTTAAGTGCGATTGCCGTGACAATTGGGCCTGGCACTTTCACGGGTATACGCATCGGGCTTGCAACTGCAAGAGCTCTTGCATTACCTCGTCGGCTACCCGTAATTGGTTTGACAAACTTTGATGTTGTTTTCTGGCAGGCACCTAAAGTCAAAGGATCAAAATTAGTTGTACTTGAAACCAAGCGGGAGGACTTTTATGTGCAGTTTTTTGAAGAAAATAACGAGGCAGTTCAGGGTCCATTGGCGTTGACAGGGGAAGAAATCCAGACACGATTACCAGCTGAATCTATTACTCTGGTTGGTGATGGAGCAGAACGCTTGGATCAACAGTTGGTCGAGTCCGGTCGAAAGCCCTCGCGCCTTTTTAGCGATGTGGAGCCGGTGGCCATGGAATTTGCCGAATTAGCCAGCAAGCGCTTTGACAGTGGCGTTTACGCCGACCCTGAACCACTGTATTTGCGAGCACCCAGTGTAACTGTTTTGGCTAGGAAGTAATGGTTCTGTGTCTGATATTGTAGTGACTCTTTCTGAGCAACCTTCCTGGCCCGCTCTGGCAGATCTTTACCGTGAATGTTTTAATGAACCCTGGCCTCTTGTGTCCATTGAAAATCTGCTTCGGCCTCCCGGGTGTTGGGCTCAATTAGCAGAAATTTCAGATAGGGATCTAATAATACCTGCCGGTTTTGCTTTGGCGCGTGTTGTTCATGATGAGGCTGAAGTCCTCAGCCTTGGAGTTTCGCCGAGGTTTCGTCGGCGCGGCGTAGCTAAATCTTTAATGCGAACGCTGTTGAGTTGCGCGCGGGAGAAGTCTGCAGCTTCTTTGTATTTAGAAGTTGGAATTGATAACAACGCTGCTCTAACCTTTTACAAGAAGATGAATTTCAAAACGGTCGCTCGCCGTAAGGGGTACTATCGACGTGCTGACCGCTCCCAAGTTGACGCTTTAGTGATGAAAATAGTTCTATGAAATTAGATTGTTGTGTATGGTATTAAAAAAGTAACGTTTATTTGATGTTTGAAGTCTTTGATTGTTACAACGATAATTAGTAATATTTCTTGGTGATTAGTGATATTTTTTAGGCTATAGTCTTCAACACGTCATATTAAGTCGAAAGTTTAATAATTCGGCAACACACGCTGTTCGGTGTTTGGCCGACGGCAACCACGCAAGTGGTAATAACAAAAACAGGGGCAAACAGAGATGACCGAGTCTTCGGCCACCGAAGTAAAACGGGAAGATCTTCTAGGTTATACTTCGGAGATTGTAGCTGCGCATGTGTCAAACAACACTGTGGCAATTTCAGACCTTCCGGGATTGATTGAACAAATATATAGGACACTGGCGTCAATTGGTGGGGTTGACGTGAGCGCTGGAGACCGTCCAACGCCAGCGGTTCCGCTCAAAAAGTCAATTACACCAGATTTTATTGTTTGTTTGGAAGATGGTAAAAAACTTAAGATGCTCAAGCGGCATCTTAAAACGGCATATAATATGACGCCGGAGGAGTACAGAGAGCGTTGGGGTTTGTCTCCAGATTATCCGATGGTGGCGCCAAATTATGCAAAACAGCGTAGTCGTTTAGCAAAAGAGATTGGTCTGGGCACCAGATCACGTAGGCGTATCGAAATGTAGGAAGAGGTTTTTCGCATAGCGCAAAAGCTTCTTAGACGCATATGCGGTTCGCCGGCTACTACCCTTAGATGGGTTTGGTCGATATTCGAAGAGTAGGAAGCCCATGGGCGCACCAATAGAGCGGCTCTGCGAGGAAAAGGGCCTTAAAATGACCGGGCAACGAAGGATAATTGCGCGAGTATTGGCGGAATCAGACGATCATCCCAATGTTGACCAGGTTTTTTCCAGAGCGTCCGAAGTAGACCCAAGGATAAGTCTGGCTACCGTTTATCGAACAGTTCGATTGTTTGAAGAATCAGGAATAGTTACACGTCGTGATTTTGGTGATGGCAAGGCGCGTTATGAGGAGTCTTCGGATGACCACCACGATCACTTAATTGATGTGGAAAGCGGTGAAGTGTTTTGTTTTCATGATGCTGCGATGGAAAAACTTCGCGAGAAACTCGCTAAATCTCTGGGCTACGAGCTCGTTGATCACCGCTTAGAATTGTACGCGAGGCCGCTCAAGACTAAAAAATAAAGGGCATTAGGCAAAATTTTTCATAAAATGACAATTTCATACAATGACAATATTGCATACCCTACACTAGGGTAGTTTGAAATTACCGTTGTAAGATGACCCAATCCATTTCCCAGTCCATTCTCAATGCTTCTTCTGCAACCTACAAGAGTTGCTCTTCTGATTTTGAGATCGTAAAGGGAACTTTATCGGTGCGATTAGCGCGCGATATGGGGGAAATAGATGCTGCACTCGCGCTGCGTTACCGAATCTTCTATGAAGAAATGCAAGCACGCCCTACAACGGAAATGGCTATCCGGAAGCGGGACTTTGACAAATATGATGACTTTGCTGATCACTTATTAGTATTTGATAGTGAATTAGGGCGGGGTGCTGAAGCGGTTGTTGGAACTTATCGTCTAATCCGCCGAAGTGCTGCAAAATCATGCGGAGGTTTCTATTCAGCAAATGAATACGACATCAACGTCTTAACCAGATTGTCCGACGAGATTCTTGAGTTAGGCAGGTCTTGTGTTAATGCTGATTATCGTGACAGGAGGGTAATCAATCTGTTGTGGGAAGGGATAACAGCTTATTGTGTTGCACATGATATTCGATTTTTGTTTGGGTGTGGAAGTATTCCTAGTTGCGACCCGGCCGCTCTCAAAACTCCATTGTCATATCTTTATCACTATCACTTGGCACCTGAAGAAATACGACCGCGTGCCCTACCTCACCGGCATATAGAAATGAACCAAAGGCTGATCGGGGATATTGATCAAAAGACAGGCCTCAAATCGGTGCCACCGCTGATTAAAGGTTATCTTAGAATAGGGGGTTTTGTAGGTGATGGGGCAGTTATTGACGAGCAATTTCAGACAACGGATGTTTGTATAGTTGTTCAGACCAAACTTATTACAGAAAAATATGCTCGATATTTCGAACGTCGTGGCTCTAATTTTCAGGCTATATAGAAGAGGAGGAAAAGTCATTTATGGCAACGTCCCATCTCCTTGCGCTCCGGCGATCAGTAACTCTATTGGTCATCTTTGCTGTTATTGTTTTAGTTCAAGGACCATTGCGAATTATCGGTTTTCGCTCGGGTTATAAGTTGGGCCACACTTGGCACAAGTTATGTCGTTGGGCGATCGGGATGAGAGTACGCTATCACGGCAGCATCTCGTTGGAATCGCCAACTTTTTTTGTTGCCAACCACACATCCTATCTTGATATCCCTGCATTAGGCTCTTTAATTGATGGCACCTTCATTGCTAAATCAGAAATCAAAAGTTGGCCAATGTTTGGGCTACTATGTAGCCTTCAGCGAACAATTTTCATAGATCGAGACTGGCGGAAAGCGCTGGCACAACGAAAACAGCTATATAAGCGGTTGGATGATAGAGATAGCTTGATTCTGTTCCCTGAGGGAACCAGCAACAACGGAACATTCACACGCCAATTCAAGAGCGCTCTTTTCAGTGCTGCCGACTGGAATTTGAACGGTCAGGGTCTTGCAGTGCAACCAATTACTATTGCCTACACGCGACTTGATGGAATAGCGATGGGTCGTCGCCTGCGCCCTCTCTTCGCTTGGTATGGCGACATGGTCATGTTAAACCACTTTTGGACACTTTTGGGTTCCGGAAGTCTTGGTGTGGATATTATTTTTCATTCTCCCGTCCGTTTGAAGAATTTTGGCTCGCGTAAGGAACTATCTGATCACTGTGAACAGAAAGTGTCTAACGGCCTTTCGGATGCGCTGTCTGGGAGGGTTTAGTTCACGCGTTGGTTGCTAGTGTGCACGCTTCCTTTTTGCATGTAAGATATAATAAGGTTTGCTTGCAAGACAATCTTACATGTGAAAATCTAGATCTTTATAGTAGGAATCTTGTTACGGAAACGTGATTAAAAGTTTGGAAGTGACTTAATCATTATCCGCCCCACTCTGAACGTCTGGTATATAACATTTTTTTGTGGGGCATGTCTGGTGGGGGTTTAAACTTGGGCAAATCGGTTTTCATCAAAACTTATGGCTGCCAAATGAATGTCTACGACTCTAATAGGATGGTAGATTTGTTGGAGGTTGCAGGTTATTCAAAAACCGAGCATTTGAGTAGTGCCGACCTTATTATTTTGAACACTTGTCACATTCGTGAAAAGGCAGAGGAAAAGGTTTATTCAGAGCTTGGGCGACTTACAAAGTTAAAAACAAAGAGGAAAGAGCAGGGCTCAAAGATTCTGATTGCTGTCGCGGGTTGTGTTGCTCAAGCCGAGGGTAAGCGAATACTTGAGCGTGCGCCAACTGTGGACTTGGTATTTGGCCCTCAAACCTATCACCGATTGCCGTTTATGGTCCAAAACGCCATGGCAGGGGGCAAACGCATTGTAGATACAGAGTTCCCTGTCGAAGATAAATTCGACCATCTCGCTCAGGGAAGCCAACAGGGTGGCCCATCGAAATTCCTTACAATTCAAGAGGGTTGTGACAGATTCTGCACTTTTTGCGTTGTCCCGTACACTCGGGGCGCTGAGCAGTCTCGACCAGCAATTTCAATTGCGCAGGAGGCTCGTCGTTTAGTGGCCGATGGTGCGCGTGAAATTACTCTTTTGGGGCAGAATGTTAATGCTTGGCACGGAGAGTCTCCCTCCGGGGGAGAATGGAAGCTTGGTAGATTGATTTGTTATTTGGCCGAGATCGAGGGTATTGATCGTATTCGTTATACAACAAGCCATCCTAAGGATGTTGATGATGAATTAATAAATGCCCATCGGGAAGTGCCCCAGCTTATGCCTTTTCTTCATTTACCAGTACAGTCTGGATCCGATAAAATACTCGCAGCAATGAATAGGCACCATAATGCCAGAGACTATTTCCACACAGTGGAAAAGCTGCGTAAAGCACGTCCGGAAATCGTTCTTTCTTCAGATTTCATCGTGGGCTTCCCCGGCGAGGAAGATGAGGACTTCGCTAAAACGATAAAAATGGTCAATGAAGTTGGATATGCCCAAGCTTATTCCTTCAAGTATAGTGCCAGGCCAGGCACGCCAGCTGCGGACATTATTGATCAAGTTGAGGATAGTGTGGCGGCGGAGCGCCTTGCCGGCTTGCAGCAATTGCTGCGTGCACAGCAGGATGCTTTTCTCTCGGCGCAGAAAGGAAAAAAGGTTAAGGTCCTATTCGAAAGGCTGGGCAAACAAGTTGGACAAATTTGTGGTCGCTCGCCTTATATGCACCCGGTACACGCCCAAGCTCCAGACAGTTTTTTAGGCAAAATTGCAGAGGTTCACATCGCAGAGGTTAAGACAAATAGCCTTTTAGGCAAGGTAGAATTGGGCAAGAGATTGGCGAGAAATGCGGCAGTTGCAGAGGGAGTATCTCTTTGAGCGAAAGTCCTCGCATAGAGTCAGATAGTGCTCGCCAACTCTTTTTTGACGATAATAAACTTCTTGTCTCCCTTTTTGGTGAATATGATAAGCATTTGGCGCGTATTGAAGAGGAGCTTCGTGTCACATTAGTAAGCAAGGGAAACCGGGTAGCGGTAACTGGAACAACCGATGCAGTGGGGACTGCGTGTGAAACATTGAATCGGCTTTACAAATTCTTGCAGCGAGGTGAGCATGTTGGTATAGCTGAGGTAGACGCAGCCTTGCGTATGGCCCGTCATCCTAGGTTTCAAAGCGGCGCGGAAGGCCCTTCCATAATTACTAGACGACGACGTATTACGCCGCGTTCGCCTCTTCAGGCTTATTACATCAAGGCGATGATGAAGTATGAGCTGGTTTTTGGGCTCGGTCCCGCTGGCACTGGGAAGACCTATTTAGCCGTTTGTTTCGCTGTGGAACGTCTTTTGAGGGGGGAAGTTAAGCGGATAGTTCTGTCTCGTCCGGCGGTGGAGGCTGGTGAGCACCTTGGGTTTTTGCCCGGTGATATGCGAGACAAGGTCGATCCTTATCTGCGACCAATATATGATGCACTTCATGATACTATGCCTGCGGATCAGATCATTAAGCGTATCGAGAATGGTGACATTGAGATAGCACCTTTAGCCTTTATGCGCGGACGTACACTATCTGACGCTTTCGTTATCCTCGATGAAGCGCAAAATACCTCACCAGTTCAAATGAAGATGTTCCTTACGCGTCTCGGTGAAAATAGCCGTATGGTAATCACAGGTGATCTTAGTCAGGTAGACCTTCCTTCTCGTCTACCGTCGGGATTAGCCGATGCGGTCGAGACGCTAAAGCATTTTAATAAAGCTAGCTTTGTTGAATTTACGGATGCTGATGTGGTTCGTCATCCACTAGTCGCAGAGGTTGTAAGGGCTTATGCCAAGCGTGAATCGAAGTTGAACATGAATTCAAAAGATGACTGATGGTCTTGTTGTCGATATTAGCGTAGATAAAATGTCGGGTAAAAAACTGTCGAAACCATTTATAGCAGAGCTTTCGTCAGTCGCTCGCCGAGCATGGGCTAGGGCAAATCGCACTATTTCAAAAGCAGAAATAAGTCTATTGATCACGGATGATATGCAAATACGTGAATTGAATAAGCGGTATCGCGACATTGACCGGGCAACAAACGTACTCTCGTTTGTCTGTGACAGTGATGTGATGCTACGTGTGGAGGGCGCGCCGGTTTTGGTGGGTGACATTGTGCTGGGTTGTGGTGTTATTGCGCGAGAGGCAATTTTACATGGAAAGTCTTTGTCTGATCATATGTGTCATCTTGTCGTGCACGGAGTTCTGCACTTGGCTGGATATGATCATGAAAGCAGGGCTGAAGCAGACGAAATGAAAGCACTTGAAATTTCTATATTAGCCGAGGGCGGGATTGGCGATCCCTATATCAATTGGATCGACGGGCAGATATGACTGATAGAAGTACATCAGATAAGGATGAAAATGCACAATCTGGATCCGAGTCTGAAATGGGTTTGTTGGCCCGGATATGGCGCTGGGTTCGCTCTATCAGGAGTGGCCGTAATGGGTCGAATATACGTGAAACGTTTGAAGAACTGATTGAACAGCACGAAGAACGTGAGTCGCCGATTGATGATCGCGAACGTGCATTGCTCGAAAAAGTACTCACAATAGGCGAGTTGACGGTTAACGATGTGATGGTTCCGCGCGCGGATATTATAGCGGTTGAGCGTCATATGCCACTCGATGAAATCGTCGGTCTGATGTCGGCGGAAGTACATTCTCGATTGCCGGTGTATCGTAATACCCTCGATGATGCGATCGGTATGGTGCATATCAAGGACGTTCTGGCAGCCACTAACGGTGAAAAAAACAAAAAGCTAAGCGATATTATCCGTTCGGTACTATTTGTTGCTCCAAGCATTCGTGTGCTCGACTTATTACTACAGATGAGGGTAGCCCGCACGCACATGGCTTTGGTCGTGGACGAATACGGGGGAATTGATGGGTTGGCAACTATTGAAGACCTTGTTGAGCAGATCGTAGGAAAAATCGAGGACGAACACGATGTAGATGAAGGCCCTAAGCTTATGGCGCTCGACGACAAATCGGTCTTGGCTGATGCTCGAGTTACTCTGGAAGAATTTGAGGCCAGGGTCGGAGAATTCCTTACATTTGAGGATAGAGAGGATGACGTTGATACTTTAGGTGGGCTTGTGTTCAGTATTGCTGGGCGGGTGCCGGTTCGAGGTGAGATTATTAGACACGATAGTTCAGGGATTGAGTTTGAGGTGCGGGAAGCAGATCCTAGGCGAATTCGCCGGATCAAAATAAGTAATCTTGGGGCACGTTTCCTGAGTGATGAATGATCGTAATACCAAACAACGGTTTTTTGCTAACATTAATCGATTTGCAGCTTATCTAGGCGCTTCAACAGGTTTTGTGCGTTACGGCACCGCATTCCTCACTGGTCTTTCTGTCACCTTTTCGTTGCCGCCCTTTGAGTTTCTTCCCGTTTTTTATGCAGCACTACCTGTTTTGATTTGGTCTTTATCTGGCCAGGTTCGGCCATGGTGCCTTTTTGCCACAGGGTGGTGGTTTGGGTTTGGCTATTTCGTCTCTGGTCTTTATTGGATTGGCAGCGCGATGTTAGTCGATGCAAATGAAAACGCATGGTTGTTTCCTCTTGCATCGTTAGGTCTGCCTGCATTTCTTTCGCTTTTCTTTGGTTTATCCGTATTGCCGGTTAGGTTCGGTAACGATCACTTCTCGCGTGCGTTGATCTTAACAATTTCACTTGGTTCCGCTGAATGGATACGCGGTAATTTTCTAACCGGATTCCCGTGGAATTTGCTCGGTCAGGCATGGGCTAGCCATGATACTTTGCTGCAGGGTGTGTCGTTAGTTGGCATATATGGCATGACGTTTTTTGCACTACTGTCAGGATTCTTATTGTCGGTTTTAGCGCAAGAGCGGTCAAGGGCCGCATTGGCCGGTGTTGTGGTTGCTCTGATGTTGCCTTTTAGTTTTGCAAGCTATGGAGTAATACGTTTAGCGCAGGCGCCTGTTGTTGGTGCTGATTGGGTCGAGGGTGTTGGTATACGTTTAGTGCAAGGAGGTATTCCGCAAAAGGAAAAATGGGATCGAAAATACCTTGTGCGAAATTTTAAAAAGTACCTATTTCTCAGTAATCGTGACCGGCCAGATTGGATAAACCACGTAATATGGCCTGAAACTGCTAGCCCTTTTCCGCTTGATAATAATGATGCCGCGCGTGCTGCCGCGTCAGCAATTGTTCCCAGAGGAGGAGCATTGATAACGGGAATGATACGTAGGCAGGTAGTGCCAGAAAAGAAGATATGGAATTCAATTATCGCACTCGACGAGGAAGCCAAAATTCTTGCAAAATATGATAAAGCCCATTTAGTACCTTTCGGAGAATATATTCCAGGAAAGAAATTGTTATCGATTAAAAAGATTACAGAAGGGCGTCTCGATTATAGTGCTGGGTCGGGGCCAAGAACCTGGCATTTGAAGTCGCTTCCGCCTGTAAGTCCCCTGATCTGTTATGAGGTAATTTTCCCAGGGACAGTTACTTCCCTAGATAAAAGGCCGACTTGGATTTTAGTTCTAACCAATGATGCCTGGTATGGACATTCATCTGGCCCATATCAACATCTTTCTATCGCCAGAATTAGGGCTGTCGAGGAGGGGTTGACAGTTGTCCGTGCAGCCAGCACAGGGATTTCAGCAGTTTTCGATGGTTATGGGCGTGAGTGGTCTCGGATCGAGCTGGATAAGACGGGGGTTTTGGATACGCGGCTTCCAAATTCATCTAGAGTGTACTCGTTTTGGGCGCAAAATTCACAAATTTCAACTATCATAGTTGCACTCTTGGGCTTTCTAGTTTTATTTATGAGAAGGGGAATAACAAGAACGTTTCCCCATCCAAAGATCAAAGAAAAGAAGAAAAAACCTAAGTCGTATTGCGCGAAATTATGTCAAAAAGCATCCTCAAAATTGCGTAAAGTTGTTTAGCAGGCTTTGAAAGTTAAGACTTGAAAAATCTTTGAACTATATTTTCAATTTAACGGTCAGCGCCATTCCGCTGGCTAGCTATTGGCAATAAGGGGCCACCAAACTCCTTCAGATTTTTCGCCAAAGTTTAGCAAATTTGAGTTGAAAGGTCGGTAAAAATCATAGGAAATACTTCATGACCTTTCGATCGCACTTTACCATTTATTTAACAGCGCCTTGACGGTGAGCCTAAACATTGTCACAACCCGAATACCGCGGCGTCGAATCAGTTTTATAGAGATGACAGGTTGGGTGCTTTGGCGTCATAGATATTGAAAGGTTAAAAAGGGGTATGAGTGTGCCAAAAGATGATTATCTATTTACCAGCGAGTCCGTTTCTGAAGGACACCCAGATAAAATCTGTGATCGAATATCTGACGAGATAGTAGACTTGTTTTTGGAGCAAGGCGAAACAATCCGCACAGGCTTAGAAACGCTCGTAACTACCAACAAAGTAGTGCTAGCGGGAGAAGTCCGTTCCCCACGAGATATAGAGCCGCAACAGATGGTTGATTTGGCGCGAAAGGCAGTGCGGGAAATAGGGTATGAACAGCATAATTTTCACTGGAAAGAAATGGATGTTCAATGTTTGATCCATAGCCAGTCCACAGATATTGCGATGGGCGTGGATGCCTCGGTTAGTAAAGATGAGGGTGCAGGCGATCAAGGTTTAATGTTCGGTTATGCTTGTCGCGAAACCCCAGAATTAATGCCAGCACCAATTCAATATTGTCATCAAATTTTGCGCCTTATGGCCGAAGCGCGCCATGCTGGAAAAATTTCTGGCTTGGGTCCCGACTCCAAAAGCCAGCTGACAGTACGGTACGAGAATGGAAGGCCGACTGGATGTAGTTCAGTGGTCGTTTCCACTCAGCATGATGAGGATTTGAGCCAAGATGATGTCAGAGAAATCGTTCGTCCCTTTGTGGAAGAATGTCTTCCTAGTGGATGGATGTGTGGTGATGACGAGTTTTACGTGAACCCAACCGGTCGATTTGTAATTGGCGGTCCCGACAGTGACGCGGGGTTGACCGGGCGTAAAATCATCGTTGACACATACGGTGGGGCTGCCCCTCACGGAGGAGGTGCATTTTCTGGCAAAGATCCCTCTAAGGTAGATCGTTCAGCTGCATATGGTGCTAGATATGTTGCGAAAAATATTGTTGCTGCAGAATTGGCGGACAAATGCGTTATACAGGTCGCGTATGCAATAGGGGTTGCGAAGCCGTTGGGTGTTTATGTTGATACACTAGGAACTTCGAAGGTTGATGAGGGAAAGCTGTCTGCGGCAATCTCCGAGGTGATCGATTTGAGTCCGCGTGGCATTCGTGAGCGCCTTGCATTGAGCCGTCCAATCTATGCTAGAACATCGGCTTACGGGCATTTTGGCCGCACGCCGGATGCAGATGGCGGGTTCTCTTGGGAGCGGACAGACTTAGCCGATGACTTGAAGGCTGCTCTGAGCTAATCGCTATCTGGGGGTGTTCTCGTGGAGCCGAGAATCACACATCGTTTTTTTGGTCGTCGCTTTGGTCGCCCATTGAGCAATGCACGGCGAGAGCTTATTTTGAATGTACTGCCGGAAATGGAAATTACTTGTAAAGCTGCGGCCACCATTGATGGGATCTTTGACCCATCAATAAAAAAACTTTGTTTGGAGATTGGCTTTGGGGCTGGAGAGCACCTAGCAGACATGGTTGTTAAAAGGCCAGAAGTAGGTTTTATTGGTTGCGAACCGTTCGTTAATGGTGTGGCAGCATTGCTTGCTAGGACTCAATCCAGAGACACAAGGGTTCGTCCAAAAAACTTAAAAATTTTTCCTGATGATGCTCGACTGTTACTGCCTTATTTGCCGGCAGCGATTGTGGATCAAATCTATGTGTTGTTCCCCGATCCGTGGCCTAAAAAACGACATCATAGGAGGCGGCTTATATGTTCAGAAAACTTAGATCAGTTTTCAAGGCTTTTACGCCCTGGGGGCGTTTTTCATTTTGCAAGTGATCATATGAGTTATGTCCGTTGGACGCTGCAGCATCTGTGTAAACACTCCGATTTTGATTGGCTCGCCGACGGCCCCCACGATTGGCGTTTTCGTTTTAAAGAGTCAATCCAAACACGCTATGAAAGTAAGGCTCTTTCCTCGGGGTGTTCCTGCGTATACCTAACATTCCGGCGACGACATCAGATTGTCTAGGGTTCAACGCTCTTATAAGATTGTCTAGGGTTCAACGCTCTTATAATAGACTTGTAGAAAGGGAAAAAAAGGCATATAGCTTTGTAGTTACATGTGCTTGATAATCATTTTTCGGTTAGGTGCGCATCGTAAAAAAACAGACAAGTGGAGTGGGTGGGCTTGGTCCCGCCTTTTTTTTCGTGCACCACTCGAGAAAAGTAACTGTGTGCTTTAGGGAAGTAGGATAATAAGATACGGTGTCTATAGAAATTGAATTGAAAGCCTTGGTTGAACCCAGCTTAAGTGACCTAGGCTATGAGATAGTTCGCGTGAGGCTAATGGGTGGCGATGGACAGAAAATATTGCAAGTCATGATTGATCGTTCTGACGAGACCCCTGTTTCTGTGGAAGATTGTGCGGTCGTGAGTCGTCAACTTTCGGCCATTCTCGATGTGGAGGATCCGATCAGTGGCAACTACAATCTTGAGGTAAGCTCGCCTGGCATTGCTCGTCCTCTTGTGAAAGAGCGTGATTTTGAGAGATTTTTAGGGTTTATTGCCAAGGTAGAATTAGAGAAAACCATCCGAGGTCGCAAACGTTTCCGCGGTCGGCTAATCGGTTGTGACAGGGGAATGGTTAGTATACAGACCGAGCAAGGCGAGGAAGAGCTACCTATTTCTGACATTGTTGCGGCGAATTTGATACTATCCGACGACTTAATTGAGGCCCACAAGAGGCAAAGTGCAGAAATTAGCCTACATTAGGGCTTGAACAAAAGGGATATAGAAATGGAGACTGCAAGCGCGACGCCAATGCCAAGAGCCGAGTTGCTGAATGTTGCGGATACGGTGGCAAGAGAAAAGGGCATAGAGCGGGAAGAGGTGCTCGAAGCGATGGAGCAGGCTATTCAGAAAGCAGGACGATCAAAGTACGGTCAGGAGAATGACATTCGTGCGGAGATCGATCGGAAAAGCGGCGAAATAAGGCTTGCACGTTACATGGAGGTTGCAGAAGAGATCGAGAATGAGTCCACCCAGCTAACGTTAGCTGAGGCTCAACGCCGGCAGTCTGATCTGAAATTAGGCGATTTTTTGATCGACCCGCTCCCTCCGATTGATTTTGGGCGGATTGCGGCGCAAACTGCCAAACAAGTGATTGTTCAACGCGTGAGAGAGGCGGAACGAGAGCAACAATTTGAAGAGTATAAGAACAGAGTTGAGGAAATTGTTAATGGTCTCGTCAAACGAGAAGACTTTGGCAATGTCACCGTCGACTTGGGCCGGGGTGAGGCTGTAATACGCCGTGAAGAGCTTTTACCTAGGGAAAAATACAGGCGCGGCGATAGGGTCCGGGGTTACATTTATGATGTGCGAAGAGAGCAGCGGGGCCCACAAATTTTCATGTCCCGTACACACCCTCAATTCATGGCCAAGTTATTTTCCCAAGAAGTGCCGGAAATTTATGATGGGATTATTGAGATTCGGTCTGTTGCTCGTGATCCGGGAAGCCGCGCAAAAATAGCAGTGATATCGCACGATAGCAGCATAGATCCGGTGGGCGCCTGCGTTGGGATGAGAGGTAGCCGAGTACAAGCAGTAGTAGCTGAGCTGCAGGGTGAAAAAATCGATATAATTCCCTGGTCCCAAGATCCTGCAACCTTTGTTGTGAATGCATTGGCACCTGCTGAAGTGGCCAAAGTAGTACTTGATGAGGATGCGCAGAAAATTGAGGTGGTGGTTCCAGATGAACAACTTAGTCTTGCAATTGGTCGGCGCGGGCAAAATGTGCGGCTTGCGTCGTCTCTGACTGGCTGGGAGATTGATATTCTCACGGAGGAAGCAGAATCTGAGCGGCGACAGGCGGAAGTGCAGCAACGAAGCCAAACATTTATTGATGCTCTGGATGTAGACGATGTGATCGCTCAATTTTTAGTTTCAGAGGGTTTTACCAGCGTTGAGGAGGTGGCATACGTTCCAGAGGAAGAGCTAACCTCGATCGAGGGTTTTGATGCGGAGGTAGCAGAAGAGCTCCGCCTCAGGGCGCGCAATTACCTTACTCAGGAAACTGAACGCCTAGAAACGCGTGTATCGGAGCTAGTCATTGCTGAGAATCTGAAAACACTTGAAGGCCTGACGCTTGAAATGGTTGTTACTCTTGGCGAGGCCAAGATCAAAACTCTTGAAGATTTTGCAGATCTAGCCAGTGATGAACTTATAGGCGTGGACGATGGAATATTACGCGAATATGGTGTTGAGCCAACTGCGGCTAATGAATTGATCCTGCGTGCCCGGGTAGCTGCTGGTTGGATTTCTCAAGAAGACATGGCAAGTGCTTTAGCTCCAGAGGCGAACGAGGATGATGGGGTAAGGTTGGATAGCGCTTCCGAATCACAGTTGCCGGTTGAAGCATCGCAAAAGCAGTCTGATACATAGAGTGAGTAGATTTTTGGGACAAATACAATGATTGCCTTTACCGAACCTGTAAACACGGCTAAGCCATTACGGCGTTGCATAGTCAGTGGTAAATCATTTTCTACCGAGGCATTGGTAAGATTTGTTGTAGGGCCCAATAGCAGTGTTGTGCCGGATATAAAGTGCAAATTGGGTGGCCGCGGAATGTGGGTTGGTATAAAGCGAGGGCTCTTGGAAGAAGCTATTCAACAAAATCTTTTTAGGCGAGCGGCAAAGACAAATGTTAAGGTTAGGTGTGATTTAGTGGAACTGGTAGATCATCAGCTTTGTGAGCGTGTGATAAATGGGCTATCCTTAGCAAAAAAAGCAGGACAGGCTGTATGTGGGTATACCAAAGTGTCATTAGCGTTGAAAAAAAAATGCGCTTTACTTTTGGTTGCGCGCGATGCCTCTGAAAATGCGCGGTCAAAAGTTTGTGCGATGGCGCAAAGTGTAGACTGTTTGAGGGTACTCACATCACATGAGTTGGGCACTGCGTTTTCGAAGCCCAACGCAGTTCAGGCGGCAGTATCTGCGGGTGGGCTTGCAGAACTAATAAAAATTGACGGTCGTCGGTTAGCGGAGTTTCGTAATAAGGGTTCTCTTGACGAGGATAGGCATGACGCAAAAATCTGAACAGGAAGGCAAGCTCAGCCTGAGTCTACCCGGGCGGCTAGAGCTTAAAAAGACGGTGGAAACTGGACAAGTGCGCCAAAGCTTCAGTCATGGCCGATCAAAATCGGTTATGGTCGAAGTTAAGAAAAAGCGCACATTCGGTCGCGATTCTGCGGGCCGCATGCGCGCAGTTGCTGAAGAGCAGCAACAAGCAGCTGCAGTGGAGGCGCCAGATGCTGATACAGATCTAGATAATTTGACAGATGAAGAACGGTCAGCGCGGCTCCGGGCTGTCCACGGTGCCGCTGAGGAAACTGATAAGCGGCGTACGGCTGAACTTGAAGATGAGCGCCGCAAGATCGAAGAAGAGAATAAGCGGCGTGCGCAAGAGGAAGAAGAGGCCCGCCGTCGAGCTGATGACAATGCTAAGAAAAAAGCGGAAGAAGAAGCGCGGAATAAAGCTGCCGAGAAAGACCTCCAACAAACTGTCGCCGAGGCTGAGGTAAACGCAAAGAGGGCAGAGACTAGGGAGCCTGATGCGGCTAAGCCTCAGCGCAGAGCTAAACCTGAAACAAAAAGGCCAAGACGGTCTAAGGATGAACCGCGTCGCCGCATGCAAGGAAAACTTACGATTGGCGATGCATTGCGGCAGGCGGAAGATGGAGATGATGGCCGTGTGCGGAGCTTAGCGGCAATGCGGCGGGCAAAGGAGCGTGAGAAAAAACGGCAGAGAGCAGAGTTACAAAAGGGCGAACTTCAGGCTAAGATTCGTGAGGTAATAATTCCCGAATCTATAACTGTCTCTGACCTAGCTAACCGAATGGCAACCCGAGCAGCGGATGTAGTCAAGATTCTTATGAATATGGGAGTGATGGCTGCGGCAAATCAAACGGTGGACGCAGATACCGCGGAGCTTGTTGTCAATGAACTCGGCCATAAGGTTAAAAGAGTTTCTGAGGCAGATGTTGAGATTGGCCTTGAAGGCAACGAAGACCTAGAGGTGGACCTAGAGGAGCGTGCACCAGTTGTTACTGTAATGGGCCATGTGGATCACGGTAAGACTTCTCTATTAGATGTGATGCGTACAAGTGATGTGGCTGGTGGTGAGGCTGGAGGTATCACTCAACACATCGGAGCTTACCGAGTTAACACTCCCGCTGGTGCAACAATAACTTTTCTCGATACTCCAGGGCACGAAGCTTTTACAGAAATGCGTGCGCGTGGTGCTAGCGTTACTGACATTGTTATCTTGGTGGTTGCTGCTGATGATGGTGTGCAACCGCAGACCGCCGAAGCTATTGCTCATGCAAAAGCAGCACAAGTCCCCATCATTGTCGCGATCAATAAAATTGATGCGGCTGGTGCTGATGTGGCGAAAGTCCGAAATGAATTATTAAACCACGAGATAGTTGTGGAGTCTTTGGGCGGCGATGTTTTGGACGTTGAAGTTTCGGCTAAAGAAAAAACTAATATCGAGAAGCTTGAGGAAGCAATTCTCTTGCAATCAGAGATACTGGAATTGAAAGCGAACCCCAGTCGCCCGGCACAGGGGGTTGTGGTTGAGGCAAAAATGGAACAAGGACGTGGTTCTGTTGCAACCGTACTCGTAGAACGGGGCACCCTACGGACTGGCGATATTTTTGTGGCTGGATCCGAATGGGGTCGCGTACGTGCAATGATTGATGATCATGGTGATACAGTTGAAGACGCCGGCCCAGCTTACCCAGTAGAAGTTTTGGGGCTGCAAGGGACCCCATCCGCCGGTGATATTATTCATGTTGTTGGGGACGAAGCTAGAGCCCGCGAGATTGCAGAATATAGGACTCGGCAGTTAAGGCAAACTTCGATGGCTGCTGGATCACGCGGCACACTGGAGCAGATGTTTGACAAGATCAAAATTGGCGAATGTGGCGAATTAGCGATTCTGATCAAGACTGATGTGCAAGGATCACTTGAGGCCATAAAAAGCTCGTTGCAAAAATTCGAAACAGATGAAGTTAAAGTTCAAGTGTTGCATAGTGGTGTTGGTGGAATAACGGAATCTGATGTCATACTCGCCCGTGCATCTGAAGGTGTCATAATCGGATTTAATGTGCGCGCCAACCCGCAGGCCCGTGAATTAGCAAAACGCGATAATGTTGACATACGCTATTATTCGATAATCTATGACGTTATTGACGATATGAAACAGTTGCTGAGCGGTTTGTTGGCTCCGGAAAGACGAGAAAAGCAGCTTGGGTATGCTGAAATACGACAGGTCTTTGGCATTTCTAAAGTGGGTAAGATCGGCGGAGGTATGGTCACGGAAGGTGAGGTTAAGCGTGGGGCTAGGGTACGATTACTTCGCGATGATGTGGTTATACACGAAGGAAGCTTAAAAACGCTTCGTCGTTTTAAGGAAGACGTGCGTGAAGTTCAACAAGGCTATGAATGCGGTATGGCTTTTGAAAGCTATGATGACCTGAAGGAAGGCGATATGGTTGAGTGTTACGAAGTCGAAGAAATAAGTAGATCCCTTTGATATTAGAGATATGTAACGAAAATACGATGTCTTTCTCTTCATGTGGTTTTACCGTGTGGTAAGTTAAAATGGCTAAGGAAAAAAAACGGTCGGTGCGCCAGTTAAAAGTTGGAGAGCAGTTGCGCCATGTGTTAGCTGAGCTGTTCACAAACGGGGACTTACGAGATCCTGATCTAGCAGGAAGGTCAATAACGGTTTGTGAGGTGCAGGTTAGTGCCGATATGCGCAATGCGACGGTATATGTGTTGCCCCTCGGGGGGCTTGACGAAAAACTGGTCGTTGGAGCATTAGGTAGAGCATCATCATTTTTGCGCAGTGAGGTTGGGCGCAGAGTGCGACTAAAGTATCTCCCAAAGCTTACTTTTGTAAGCGACTATACCTTTGATAACGCCAGTGAAATTGACAGGCTTTTGGCAGATCCTGTTGTTATTCGGGATTTGGCTCCGTAAATATATTAGGACAAACAATAAATGGGACGGCGCAACCGAAAAGGTGATCCGGTACATGGCTGGTTTGTAATAGATAAGCCTGAGGGGATTACCTCAACTAAAACAGTGGCAATCATTAAAAAATTAGCCAACGCGAAGAAGGCGGGTCATGGTGGTACCCTAGACCCCCTCGCAACCGGGATCCTCCCGATTGCATTGGGTGAAGCTACAAAGACGGTTCCTTACATTGTGGACAGAACAAAAGAATACGAGTTCACAGTGGAATGGGGCAGGGCAAGTACTACGGATGATCGTGAAGGATGCATCACCGCGACGTCGGATATCCGCCCAGACCGGAGAGCAATTGAAAGGTTGATACCTAATTTCACGGGTCTAATTGAACAAATACCACCTGCGTTTTCTGCAATTAAAGTAGGCGGTGAGAGGGCTTATGATCTCGCCAGAAAGGGGAAGACTTTTGATATTCCATCAAGAAACATACGTATTTATGACTTAGCTCTGTTGGGGATACCCGATTGTGATCACGCACTTTTTCGAGTGGTCTCTGGCGCTGGAGCTTACATGCGTGCTTTGGCGCGTGACTTGGCTATTGCACTAGGAACAGTGGGGCATTTGACGCAACTTCGCCGGACCCGAGTTGGACCTTTTTCACTTGATAATGGAATTTCACTGGACGAATTGAAAGAATTTGGGCACATTGCCGCGGTTTTGGAATATCTTCTTCCTGTAGAGACTGCGCTGGACGACATCCCGGCGTTAGCCTTGACAGGAGCTGAAGCCTCAAAATTGCGTCACGGCCAAGCTGTGACGTTACTGCGAAAGGAAGACATCGAGCGCGTTATCGATTTAAGCGACGGAGCTACGGTTTTGGCCACCAATCAGGGCAAACCGTTAGCACTAGCCGAATTCAGCGCTGGAAAGGTTAGGCCTTTCAAAGTGCTTAAACTATAAAAAAGGAGAATATGATGTCGATTGGATTAGAGCGTAAAAAAGAGCTCATAGCGGAGTTTGCAACTAAAGCAGGTGATACCGGTTCAGCCGATGTACAAATAGCAGTATTAACTGAGCGCATTCGCAATCTCACCGAGCATATGCAGTCGCACAAGAAGGATTTTCACTCGCGTCGTGGATTATTGATGATGGTGGGTCAACGGAGACGTCTTCTCGATTATGTGAAGCGCAAAGACATGAGCCGCTACGAATCTTTACTCAAACGGCTTGAATTACGTCGCTGAGGAGTTAGTAACGACCCTCCTTACAGGCAAAGCAGGATCTGTCTTTGTCTGACCCGGCCGAGTGAAAAACTCTCAGAGCCGAGGATAATCAGTTGAGGCCACTTGGACATGGTCTCTATTTTAAGGCCGTTACAGGCTGGGATTGAGCAAGACCATCCCAGTGGTAGGTATGTGAAGGAAACACAGATGTTTGATGTTACAAAAAAAGAAATAGAGTGGGGCGGGCGCCCTTTATTATTAGAGGCGGGGAAAATAGCACGCCAGGCTGATGGTGCTGTCATGGCGACTTATGGCGGGACACAAGTGTTATGCACCGCTGTTGCTGCAAAAAACCCCCGGACAGGAGTCGATTTTTTTCCCCTCACTGTTAATTATCAGGAAAAAACATATGCGGCAGGTAAAATCCCGGGTGGTTTTTTTAAGCGTGAAGGACGACCCAGTGAAAAAGAAACACTCACCTCACGCTTAATTGATCGACCAATACGACCATTATTTCCTGACGGGTTCCGGAATGAAACCCAAATTATCTGCACTGTGCTGGCACACGACATGGAAAATGATCCTGACATAGTTTCACTAATTGGTGCGTCAGCTGCACTAACAATATCCGGTGTGCCTTTCTTTGGGCCTCTTGGCGCTTGCCGGATTGGTTACCAGAATGGAGAGTTTATTCTTAATCCTCGTCTAGGTGAAATGGACGACATTGATTTAGATCTTGTGGTCGCAGGCACGCGTGAGGGTGTTTTGATGGTAGAGAGCCAGGCCAACGAACTGTCAGAAGAAGTAATGCTAGGGTCGGTAATGTTTGGTCATGAACAATTCCAACCGGTCATAGATGCAATCATATCTATGGCCGAATCTTCCGCGAAAGAACCATGGGATTTACCTAAGGCTCCGGAGGGACAAGGCGAGGTTCTGAAAATACTTAAAGATCGAGCAGAAGAGCCGCTTCGTCGCGCCTACGAAATTAAATCCAAACAAGATCGCATGGAATCAATAACCGAACTCAAGCGTAGCGTCCTCGATCAGCTTGAGACTGAGGAGCAGGATACAGAGCTTGCAGCATCCATGTTCAAAAAACTAGAAAAGAACGTGGTTCGTGGAAATATCTTAGAAACAGGGCAGCGTATCGATGGACGCGATACTGCATCGGTCCGGCCGATTGAGTGTGAGGTGGGTATCTTAGAGCGAAGCCATGGGTCATCTCTATTTACCCGTGGCGAAACACAGGCCTTCGTTGTTACGACGCTTGGTACTGGCCAGGATGAACAGATTATTGATGCTATAGAGGGTGAATATCGTCGCCACTTTATGCTTCACTACAACTTTCCTCCATATTCGGTAGGGGAAGCCGGCCGTGTTGGTTCTCCTGGGCGACGTGAGATTGGGCACGGAAAACTCGCGTGGCGTGCAATTAGACCACTGATGCCAGATCATGAGGATTTCCCTTACACAGTTAGGGTCGTCTCTGAGATCACCGAAAGTAACGGTTCCTCGTCAATGGCGACAGTGTGCGGTACATCCATGTCTCTCATGGATGCTGGTGTCCCGATGAAGCGGCCATGTGCTGGTATCGCTATGGGTCTAATCAAGGAAGACGATAAGTTTGCAGTCTTGTCCGATATTTTAGGTGATGAGGATCACTTGGGTGACATGGATTTCAAGGTTGCTGGCACCGAAGAGGGGGTTACGGCTCTTCAGATGGATATAAAGATTACATCCATCACAGAAGAGATAATGCAGGTTGCATTGGCCCAAGCGAGAGATGGAAGGCTGCATATTCTTGCAGAAATGAAGGATGCAATAACTTCAGCTCGTGAAGATGTATCACAGAATGCACCTCGAATTACCACTTTCCAGATTGCGCGTGAAAAGATTCGCGAAGTCATAGGCACGGGAGGGAAAGTCATTCGTGAAATTTGTGAGACAACGGGAGCAAAAGTGGACATCGAAGACGATGGAACGATCAAGGTAGCTTCGGTTGACAATGAGGCTGGAGAGAGTGCTATTGCTTGGATCCAGTCGATAGTAGCTGAGCCAGAAGTCGGCAAAGTGTACGAAGGGAAGGTTGTAAAGATTGTTGATTTTGGTGCTTTCGTAAATTTCCTCGGCTCTAAGGATGGGTTGGTTCATATATCAGAATTAGCTAATGAACGCGTTCCTTCTGTCGGTGATGTGGTATCTGAGGGTCAGGAAGTGAAAGTCCTAGTGTTAGCGGTCGATGATCGTGGCAAAGTGAAATTGTCAATGAGAGCAGTTGATCAGAGCACTGGCGAAGAAGTGCCAGTAGAGCGCAAAGATCGAGAGCCTCGTCGGGAGCGCCGGCCCCGTAATAACAATGACTAACATGTAAGCTTAGATTTTAGCTAAAAAGGGCGCGTTGTCATTTGCGGCCGCGAAAAACCTGGGGTGTTGGGTGTCAAGGGCCGTCGCCGGCTAAATTGACCATGCCTATTACATTATATCCAGCATCCACATAATGGGTCTCGCCTGTTACCCCGCCCGACATATTTGAGAAAAGATAGAGTGCGGCGCCCCCAACATCGCTCATGTTAATGTTGCGTTTGAGTGGCGCATGTTCTCCCTGCCATCGAAAAAGTGTGCGCGCACTCGCTATTGCAGAACCTGCAAGAGTTCTCATAGGACCAGCGGAAATTGCATTAACTCTTATTCCATTGCCCCCAAGGTCGACTGCTAAATACTTCACGCTTGCTTCTAAAGCAGCTTTTGCAACGCCCATAGCATTGTAGTTTGGCATTACACGCTCCGATCCTGAATATGTAAGTGTTACTAAGCTTCCTCCATCTTTCATTAAAGGAGAAGCGCGAAGCGCTACCGCAGAAAACGAGTAACATGAGATATCCATGGTTGATCTAAAATTAGTCCTAGTCGTATCGACATATTTGCCTTTCAATTCTTTTTTGTCGGAATAGGCAATTGCGTGCAGTAAGAAATCAAGCTTTCCCCAGCGTGATTCAATTTCAGAAAATACAGAATCAAGACTTTCATCACTTGTAACGTCACAAGGTAATACGATATCAGAGCCAATTGATGCAGCGAGTGGCCTGACGCGTCTTGCAAATGCTTCTGACTGGAAGGTAAAAGCTAACTCGGCACCAGCCACATGCAATTTTGATGAGATCCCCCACGCTATAGAGTGATCATTCGCAACTCCCATGATGAGGCCGCGTTTCCCGGATAGTAACTTGGCAGTTCCCATTACTGAGTGCCCCCGGCAATAAATGAACGTTAAGTCTGTAGTTCTGCTCTAACCGTTGTAACGTTTGAACACCAAGCTTGCATTAGTGCCACCAAAACCAAAACTGTTAGAGACCACACAGTCAAGATCAATGTTGTCGACTCGTTCGCGGGTAATTGGTAAACCTTCAGCACCTGGATCTAGATTCTCAATATTCGCTGAAGCCGAAATAAAACGGTGTTTCATCATAAGGACAGAATAAATCGATTCGTGAACTCCCGTTGCGCCCAGTGAGTGGCCGGTTAAAGATTTTGTTGAGCTAATGATAGGCATGTGATCCCCAAATACGGTTTTCAATGCTTCCAGTTCTTTTATGTCACCAACTGGCGTCGACGTGCCATGGACATTGACGTAATTAACCGGAATGTTGAGCCCGCTAGTAGCGTTCCTCATACAGCGTGCGGCGCCTTCGCCCGATGGCTGAACCATATCGTAACCATCTGATGTGGCACCGTAACCAACTAATTCCGCATAAATATGGGCGCCGCGTGCTTTCGCATGCTCCAGTTCTTCCAGTACAATCACCCCACCCCCCCCAGCAATCACGAATCCGTCGCGATCGATATCATAGGGCCGGCTAGCTTTTTCTGGTGTTTCGTTGTAGCCCGAAGAGAGCGCGGGCATGGCATCGAATAGTGACGTCATTGTCCAGTCTAACTCTTCTCCTCCACCGGCTAGCATTACATTTTGCTTTCCCCATTGGATAAGCTCACTTGCGTTTCCAATGCAATGAGCGCTAGTGGCACAGGCGGAACTTATTGAATAATTAACTCCTTTGATTTTAAAAGGCGTAGCAAGAGTCGCAGAATTTGTACTGGACATAGTACGAGGGACCATATATGGGCCAATACGTTTTGGCCCACGGTCGCGAGCTGTATCCCAAGCAAGCAATAGATTCTTAGTTGATGGACCACCCGAGCCCATAATCATACCAGTTTTTTCGCTAGAAACTTCATTTTCCTCTAGGCCGGCATCCGCAATTGCCTCTTCCATTGCGATGTAATTGTATGCAGCTCCGTCGCCCATGAAACGGCGAATTTTCCTGTCTACGTGTTCTTCAATATTTATTTTGACTGAGCCATGTACATGGCTTCGGAGACCCCGTTTCTCATATTCTTCACAATATTCTATGCCCGACCGGCCCTGCTTAAGTGACTCTAGCACTTCACCTTTGTTATTGCCGATGCTTGAGACTATGCCCAGGCCAGTTATCGCAACACGTCGCATATGCACTCCTAAAAGATCGCGTGTTTATGTTGTCTCTTGAGGTGTAAACAGTCCAACTCGCATGTCTTTTACTTCATAGATTGGTTCCCCGTCTGCTTTGAGAACACCATCTGCTATACCCATCACCAACCTGCGCATAATTACACGCTTCATGTTAATGTGATATGTAATTTTTTTGACAGTTTTTAAAACTTGGCCTGTAAATTTAACTTCACCAACTCCAAGCGCGCGTCCTTTTCCGGGCCCATCTTTCCAGCCGAGGAAAAAACCAACTAACTGCCACATCGCATCAAGCCCAAGACAACCTGGCATCACTGGGTCTCCTTCAAAATGGCAACTAAAAAACCAAAGGCCCGGCTCGATATCAAGTTCAGCTACTATTTCTCCTTTGCCGAAGTTTCCGCCATCATCAGAGATGTGCGTAATACGGTCAATCATCAACATAGGAGGTAACGGCAACTGTGCGTTGCCGGGACCAAAAAGTCGTCCGTGAGCGCATTCGATTAAATCTTCAAAGCTGTAGCTAGACTGTTTTTTTAAATTCAAAACCAACCACCTACCTATTTATCGACCTTTCTTGCTACCAATATCTCACACGTGAACATAACTCAATGTAAACCTGCGTTTGCTTTCCAAAAGCGACTAATTCTTCAAATATCAAGATTCTCAACGCTTAAAGCATTAGATTGAATGAATTCGCGCCGTGGCTCAACCAAATCGCCCATCAGCGTGGAGAATACTTCAGCAGCATCATCAGCGTGATTAACTCTCACCTGCAACAGAATTCTAGCATTGACATCCATTGTAGTCTCCCACAATTGTTCCGGATTCATTTCACCGAGTCCTTTGTAGCGCTGAAAACTCAGCCCTTTTCTCCCTATGTTTGTCAAGTACTCAATTAAAGTTGAGGGTCCCTCAATTCTTTGCTCACCAGTTTTTGTCTTCAAGACTAAAAATTTACTGTAGGTGCTTTGCATTGCGCCGGCCATGGTATCAAGTGTCCGTGCGTCACGGCTGCGAATTAAATCACCATCTATCACATACTTTTGAAGAATACCGCGCAATGTTCGCTGAAACAATAGGCCTCCATCCTCACTAGGCTCACCGCTCCAACCTTTTTCAAGAGGATCAGCTAATGCATCGAGACGTGTTGCTACATAATGTGCCGCTTCACTGGCGCTCTTCTCATCGTTCAATATGGAAGGGCTAAGTGCACCTGCTACAGCGGACTGTTCTACTACTGAATGATTGCCAACTTTGCGTTGAATATTGTAAATGTGATTGCGAGCGATCCGGGCGTCTTCTATGAGGGACCAAAGGTCTTCACCAGCAACTTGGCTGCCATCTTGAAATTCTAAGGTTACGTCCCCTACGCAGTCGCGCAGAAGATAGTCTTCCATTGCCCGATCATCTTTCAAATATACTTCTGAACCCCCGCGTTTTATTCTATATAACGGGGGTTGCGCGATGTATAGATATCCACGTTCAATTAACTCTGGCATTTGACGATAAAATAGCGTCAACAGTAGTGTCCTAATGTGGCTACCATCAACATCAGCGTCTGTCATGATTATAATCTTTTGATAGCGTACCTTGTCTGGATCAAAGTCTTCAGCGCCGATACCCGTTCCAAGTGCTGCAATTAGCGTCCCAATTTCAGCAGACCCAATCATCTTATCAAAACGTGCCCGTTCGACATTGAGTATTTTCCCGCGAAGCGGCAATATAGCTTGAAAGCGACGTTCACGTGCCTGCTTCGCAGACCCTCCAGCGGAGTCCCCTTCGACAATGAACAGCTCACATTCCTTCGGGTCGCGAGATTGACAATCAGCGAGTTTGCCGGGGAGGTTAGCGATATCAAGCGCTCCCTTGCGGCGTGTCAACTCGCGAGCTTTTCGAGCTGCTTCACGTGCCGCCGCTGCCTCAAAAACTTTTTGGACAACTTTTTTAGCCTCGGTTGGATGTTCCTCAAACCATTGATTAAGTCTGTCATTCATTATCGACTCGACGACCGGCCGCACCTCTGAAGAGACTAACTTATCTTTTGTTTGACTGGAGAATTTAGGGTCAGGCACTTTGACAGACAGAACACATGTTAAGCCTTCGCGGGCATCGTCGCCTGTGACTGCTATTTTCTCACGTTTTGCGATCCCAGAAGCATTGGCGTATCCATTCACTTGACGCGTGAGGGCTCCGCGGAATCCCGCAAGATGGGTACCACCATCTCGCTGGGGAATATTATTGGTAAAGCATAATGTTTTTTCATGGTAGCTATCGTTCCATTGCATTGACAAGGTTACTGTAATGCCATCTTTTTCACCTTTAATGTCGATAGGTGTTTCCAGCAGGGCACTCTTGTTTCGGTCTAGGTACTCAACAAACGCGGCGATCCCGCCTTCATAGGTCATATCAACCATTTTTGGTTCTGGGTTCCGAGCGTCGGTGAGCACAATTTGTACTCCTGTGTTTAGGAAGGCGAGCTCACGCAGTCGATGCTCAAGAGTTTGGAAATTAAATTCGGTTTGGGTAAACGTTTTTGTGGAAGGCATAAATGTCACAATTGTGCCTGTTTCCTCGACTGTCTCCCCCGTTTCCTTTAAAGGTGCTTTGGAGTCTCCATGCTCGAATGACATCTCATGTACTTTGCCATCTCTTTTTATGGTAAGTTTCAGGTTAGAAGACAAAGCGTTTACTACAGAAACTCCTACTCCATGCAAACCACCTGAAACCTTATAAGAATTTTGATCGAACTTTCCACCCGCATGGAGCTGGGTCATTATAACTTCGGCCGCTGAAATACCCTCCTCGTCGTGTATGTCTACGGGGATACCGCGACCGTTATCTGTAACGCTTACTGAGCCGTCGCCATTAAGCACCACATCAATCCTATTGCAGTGGCCCGCCATTGCCTCATCGATTGCGTTGTCGACTACTTCGAAAACCATATGATGAAGTCCAGTGCCATCATCGGTATCTCCAATATACATGCCCGGCCGCTTGCGTACGGCGTCAAGTCCGCGCAGAACTTTTATCGAATCTGCACCATAATCTTTACTCTCGGCGGCAGTGTCTTCATCCGATGCTTTATCATTCATTTTGTCCCCATTCCCATTCGAGATTAGACCGTTGATATGCTTGTAGATTCTGTGAATTTAGCGCCGGATACCGAAACGTATTGTGCATTATCACCAAATGACTCGAAAAAGGCCAAATCGGTCCCAGTAAGCCAGGCTTGAGCGCCTAAGTTGTATATTTCATCAAAAAGTGCTTTCCGCCTTTTTGCATCTAAATGAGCGGCAACCTCATCTAGCAACAAAAGAGGTATGCGATTTCTCTCCCTCGCGTGTAAGCGTGTATTAGCCAAGATTATAGCGATTAGCAAAGCCTTTTGCTCACCTGTAGAGCACTGAACAGCGGGCAGATCTTTTGCAATATGTACAACAACAAAATCACTACGATGCGGGCCGAATTCAGTTTTCCCCGACTCTCCATCGCGTCGTCGGTTTTTTTTGAGTTCAACAGCGAACCGCTGCTCTGCCTCAAGAGCCGGAACATTGTTGAGCCAACCCTCAATCAACCCTACAGCAGTAACACCAGCAACAGGGAAACATCCTGAGGTACATAGCGAAGCCTTATCAAGCCTGGCCGCAAGTTCACGCCGTGCGGCTGCTATTGCTACTCCGCGTTCTGCCATACTTTGCTCAAGCTTATCGAGCCAAAGATCATCTCCTGTGTTGCTTCGAAGAAGACCCATCCTCTCGCGCATAGCATGATTGTAGGCGTTAATTCGCCCAGCATGCGTTGAGTCAAACCCAAATGCTAGTCGATCAAAAAATCGCCTTCTCTCTGCGGCACCTTCAGCAAATAATCTATCCATCTGAGGCGTAAGCCAGACTGCATCAACATACTCGGCAAGGGCATTTTGACCCCCGGCGTCGGCTCCATTTATTCGGACGATGCGACGATTCCCAGCCGTTTTATTGCGTCCTGTTCCTATTTGTATCGGACCCACTGGGGTCTCTATCAAAGCAGCAATACCCCATTCGGATGCGCTTGCATTATTGAGTTTGTAGCGTCGGTCCATATCTTCGATACGTGCTCGTCTCAGCCCACGTCCGGGGGCTAACAATGATATTGCTTCGAGAAGATTTGTTTTGCCGGCTCCATTCGGACCTGTTAGCACGACGCTCCGCGCATCGACCTTTAAACACACGTGCTCGTAGCAACGAAAATTAGTCAGGGTTATTTTTTGTAATGCGACTTTTGCAGTTGGGTCATCCGGCATGGCTACTTCAGCCCAATTGCTATCAACGTCCTGAACAACATTACTGTTAGCTTCATTGTCCACCTACACACGCATCGGCATTAAGACATACAATGAGGTAGGGTCGTCAGTATCTCTTACAATTGTAGGAGAAGCCGAGTCTGCCATAACAAATTGAGCCATTGTGCCTTCTATCTGCTGTGCAATATCCAACAAATACCGAGCATTAAAACCAATTTCTATAGGCCCTTGGGAATAATCAACTTCTATTTCTTCTGACGCTGTGCCGCTTTCGGGGCTAGATGCCGAAAGAACAATAGTGCCAGCGTCCACCGATAATTTAATAGCTCGAGACTTATCAGTTGAGATTGTTGCCACTCTATCTACGGCAGCTGCGAAGTCTTCACAATTTACTTCCAGTGTTTTGTCATTGCCGTCGGGAATCACGCGATCGTAGTCGGGGAAGGTACCATCAATAAGTTTGGAGCTTAGCACCACATTGTCGAAGCTGAAGCGAATTTTGGTGTCAGACAGGGCTATTTCAACATCATCCTCAGTTTCGTCAATTAGTTTCCGGAGCTCGTTTATTGCTTTGCGCGGTACAATTATTCCTGGCATATCGCTTGCGCCATTTGGCAGCGGCATTTCTACTCTCGCGAGGCGATGGCCATCAGTTGCTACCACACGCAAAACTGGGATTCCATTGGCCTCGGCTTTGTGAACGTACAAGCCATTTAGGTAATAGCGTGTTTCCTCGGTAGATATTGCAAATCGAGTTCGATCTATAAGCATTCTTAGCTCGTCTGCAGGTAACTTGAAAACGGCTGGTAGATCGCCGTCCGTCATCTGTGGAAAGTCAGCTGTTGGGAGGGTTTGCAGGGTAAATCGCGATCGCCCAGACATAAGAATTAGGCGATCTTCTTCGCCATTTGCATCCAAGCCTATTTGTGCACCTTCGGGCAACTTTCGAACTATGTCGTAAAGCGTGTGCGCCGGTGCGGTAGTTGCTCCTCCACTTTTTGGCGCGGCATCGACAGTCTCGATAATAGCAAGATCCATGTCTGTTGCGGTCATTGCTAGCCGCTCTTCTTGAACATTGAAATGTACATTTGAGAGGATGGGAATTGTATTGCGTCGTTCTACGACACTCTGCACGTGATTCAGTGATCGTAGCAATGCTGCGCGTTCAATCGTCAGTTTCATCGTGTCTCCCATTTTCTATCGAAATTATCCATATCGTAATAAACGTGCCTTCAGAGCCTAACTTAGAGGTGTGTCATCATACCTCTAAACATCGCCTTTATAATAAAATGATTTATAGCATAGGAGTAGCGGGCCTGCAGCAATTTTCCAAGCTCAGGATTCCACTCGGGAAGTCCTATCTATATGTTTTATATGTATAAGTTACCACAAATAATCGGATTGCTAGAATGCGTGCAAATTACACTAGCTCAGCCCTCTAGCATGCGTCGTAACAACTCGATATCCTCAGCAAAGCTATTGTCGGTAACACGCAACTCCTCTACTTTACGCACCGCATGCATCACCGTTGTGTGGTCGCGGCCACCAAATTTCCGACCAATTTCTGGTAAGGAACGAGAGGTCAATTGCTTTGAAAGGTACATTGCTACCTGGCGAGGCCGAGCAACCGCGCGCGCGCGACGCGAGGAGTACATTTCCGACTGCCGTATGTTGTAGTGTTCGGCAACTCTCTTCTGAATTTCTTCGATTGTTACTCGCCGGTCATTTGCGCGGAGTATATCGTGTAAAACCTCTTGGGTTCCTTCAAGACTGACCGATCGGCCAACCAAATTTGCATACGCCACGATGCGATTCAAGGCTCCCTCTAGCTCCCGTACATTGGAAGTTATCTTGTGTGCCAAGAACTCCATAACTTTTGGAGGTATTTCGGCTTCAAGCTGCTCAGCTTTTACTTGTAATATCCCAAGCCGCAATTCGTAAGTTGTAGGGTGAATGTCAGCCACCAGGCCCCAGCCCAAGCGTGATTTCATCCTGTCTTCCATGCCCTCTAGATCATTTGGTGATTTGTCTGCGGAGATGATCACTTGATGGTTTTGGTCGACTAGCGCATTGAAGGTGTGAAAGAACTCTTCCTGCGTGTTGTCTTTGCCAGCAATAAACTGGACATCATCAATCATTAAAACATCGACGCTTCTGAATTGTTCTTTAAAGGCCACTGTATCTTTGTATCGGAGTGCGCGTATGAACTGATACATAAATTTCTCAGCCGATAAATAGACCACGCGGCGCTCAGGGGTTCGCTTCCTTATATGCCAAGCTATTGCATGTAAAAGATGCGTTTTTCCAAGCCCCACACCGCCGTATAGAAATAATGGATTAAAGGGAACCGTTGCTGCCTCGGCAACGCGTCGCGCGGCAGCAAATGCCAGCTCGTTTGGCTTTCCAACAATGAAATTGTCGAAAGTGAATCGAGGATCTAAAGGAGCACTGATGTCTGCTTGTCGTGCCTCAGTGACAGCTGCTGCCTGCATGGTTGCTGCTTGACTCTCTACGAGCTGCGCTGCGGCGCTCCCCTCAAGCAGAATGTCAACATTCTTGATGGAGGCATTTTCACCGGTCCACAGGCTTAACAATCTTTCGCCATATTGTGCTTCCACCCAATCTCTCATGAAGCGAGTTGGCACAGTTAACTGAACGACCTCATCTGAGGTTCCGCTCAAAGTAAGTGGTTTCAGCCAGCTTCTATAGGCGGCTTCTCCATATTCAGCTCGCAGTCGGCTTCGAATTCGAGCCCATTGCGCAGGCAAAGTTTCTGACATCTACTGTGTATCCCCAACAGACCCGTAGGCCCCGAAATCACGAACTGCTCGCCAGGAAATAGTTGGCTCGAGACTGCATTCATGCATAAAGCAGATGCAATCGCGCGGCTGTGAGAACTTGGTAACAACATAATTAGAGTAGTTATGGTTGATGGGTGGCACCTTCCAGGACCACCATAGATTTTTTATCTCAACGACCTCAGTAAATCTCTAAACGTGCTACTTCTCTGTTTTTTTATACCTCGTTAAAAACCAAAAATGTATCTAACGAGGTGCTGATTCTCACTGACCTCCCTGAAGGGCAGAAACAACACTGTAAACACCGCCCAAATGCACTGCAATGAGTTTCATCTGTAAATAGCTAAAGAATCGAAAATAAAGTTGTTGACAACCTCATGACTCTTAAAATGGGTTTGTTTTAGTCGTCTTGGAGAAGGAAAAAGAAAGTTTAATAGCCAACCCCAAAGAAAATTAGCCAGTAAACGCTGTGGTATTGCGATGTTAGCCCCGACTCGGTTGGGAAACTGTTGGGACTCTTTAAATTTCGAGACCGCGAATACGTTTGTTTAAACGCGATAACTTTCGAGCAACGGTATTCTTGCGAAGCACGCCCTTGCTTACACCACGATGCATTTCCGGCATAGCTAGCTTCATGGCTTCCGAAGCTGCCGCCTTGTTACCATTGATAATGGCTTCCTCTACCTTCCGGACAAAGGTACGTATGCGATTAACTCGCGAGCTGTTGCGCGCGCTTTTTTTTACGGCTTGGCGCACCCGTTTTTTTACAGAAGCTGTTTGTGCCATGGTGTATTTTTGCTATTGCTGTTTTGAATATATTACGATTTGTTTGCGGCTTATAGACCTCTGACCACGTGCCGTCAAGCGCTTCGAACTGTGCCAA
Organism: uncultured Rhodospirillaceae bacterium; assembly: GCA_913043025.1. GTDB lineage: Bacteria > Pseudomonadota > Alphaproteobacteria > UBA8366 > UBA8366 > UBA8366. The sequence continues at coordinate 128,898 of CAJWLM010000003.1, read as the reverse complement.
ATTCTCTATCTATTTGATCGAGACTTGTGGCTCCGTCAGCAATCTTTAAATTTAGGTTTGCGCTTCGCGACAAATGCGCTCATTCCCTCTTTTTGATCTTTGGTTGCGAAAGTTGAGTGAAACGCCCTGCGCTCAAACAATAAACCCTCTGCTAAAGAAGTTTCAAAGGCTCGATTGACTGACTCTTTAGCTAAAATAGCTATTGGTAGGGACATTGATGCGATCTTTTCCGCAGTCTTAATGGCCTCAGAAAGTAAATCTTCTGCCGGTATAATACGACTCACCAAACCTGATCGCTCTGCCTCTTCCGCATCCATCATGCGCCCTGTCAAGCACATCTCCATCGTCTTTGATTTCCCGATGGCGCGGGCTAACCGTTGAGTTCCTCCGGCGCCTGGTATTGCACCTATATTGATTTCAGGTTGGCCAAATTTTGCACTTTCGTCCGCGAGGATGAAGTCGCACATCATCGCTAACTCACACCCGCCACCCAAAGCATATCCAGAGACAGCAGCGATAATAGGCTTACGGCAACTTGCTACTCGTTCCCAACCTTTGGTTATGAAGTCAGCCAAATAGACATCCATAAAGCCCTTATCCTGCATCTCTTTAATATCGGCGCCCGCAGCGAATATTTTATCACCGCCTGTCAGTACCATCGACTTTATGGATTTATCATCTTCAAATTTGTCAATTGAGATACATAATTGGTCAATTAAGTCGGCGCACAATGCATTCATTGCATTAGGCCTGTTGAGTGTAATGACACCTACCGGTCCCTGTGCTGTTGTGACAATATGTTCGTAAGGCATTTCTAATAGGTTTCCTCTGGCGCTAACTTGATCGTTATTGAGATCACGTTTGTATTATATTATCCTTAATTTTAGGCAATTATTTGCCTGGGGTAAGAGTAAAACGCACGGAAAGGTCTCCGTCTTGGCCGTAACACTTAATGTTAAGGCGTTCGCCATCCCTTTCAAATATGCGACTACCAATCTTTTTCCAGCCAAGTTCGGGTAGTGTTGAATCGTAGAATTGAGTAACCTGCGCTCTGGATGAGTTGCCAAAAGCTGTTTCTTCAATTATGCGACCACTTGGCGTGTCAAATATAAAGTCCCTATTCTTTTGAGGTTTGAGCCCCGTCATCAGGGGAATGTCCTCAAACCCGGGTAGAAAAGTACCAGGCTCCGCATGTACATTTATTGAACTCAAAATCGATATGAATCCAAGAATTACTATAAATTTCTGCATGATGTCTCTTACCCTTACCGTTGGCACTTTGAACAATAAAAAGTAGAGCGCCCTGATTGCACAATTCGCTTGATAGCATGCTCACAATACCATGTTTTAGCAGGCCCGCAGCAAATGGCATGACATTTTTCCCCCGCTCGGCCATAGACAGCCCATTGAGTCTGGAAGTAGCCAAGGTTTCCATCGGTCCCAGTAAAATCTTTAAGGCTAGATCCTCCAGCAGTAATTGCAGCATGCAGCACTTCTTTGATTGCTACTACGAGTCTCTTGGATCGTTCCCCTGGGATGCTATGCGCAATCCTTTTGGGCGATATGCGAGCTTTGAATAGTGCTTCACAGGCATAAATATTTCCAAGTCCAGCGACGATTCTCTGATCCAGTAGTGCAGTTTTTATGGGTATTTTCCGTCCGTTCAACTTATTATTAAAACTTGTTACATTAAAGTCTGCGGTAAGTGGTTCGGGTCCTAAATGGCGTATCATGGGGTGCTCGGCATAGCTACTGCCTGGAACTAGATCCATAAAACCAAACCGTCGAGGGTCACAATATCGGATTGTAACACCTTTCTCCGTTAAAAATTCGATATGGTCATGGCGCCCTGCTGGCGGGGCATCGTCGGGGTAAACCGTTATTCGTCCCGACATGCCAAGGTGAATCATTAAGACAAAACCGCTGTCGAGGTGTATCAATATAAATTTTGCGCGCCGGCGCACTGCTTTTACAATTTTTCCTGATAAAGTGGCTACAAAATTTGCAGGAAGGGGAAACCTCAAATCCTTGCGCCTTTGCTCAATACCAACTAACTTTTGACCTACAAGGGCTGGCTTGAGACCGGCACACACAGTTTCAACTTCGGGTAATTCTGGCATAATTGCTTTTCTAGCAAAGCTGAAGCCAGTAGGCTATCGTTCCATTAAAAGGTATTTATTTTCAAAAGATTTGCGGCTGACTATGAACAAAATTCAAGATATGACTTCATTTGGCTATCGTGATGTCCCTGTGGAGGACAAAACCAAACTCGTTAGGTCCGTCTTTAATTCTGTGGCGCCTCGGTACGATTTGATGAATGACCTGATGTCCGGTGGCTTACATCGGTTGTGGAAGAATGCGCTCATTGATTGGTTACGTCCTTCTTCATCGATGACGCTTTTGGACGTTGCGGGAGGCACTGGGGATATTGCAAGACGTTTTAAATCAGCCGGGGGGGGAAATGTAACGGTGTGTGACATAAATGAACGCATGCTGAACGTAGGTCGTGATAGGTCGTTGGACCATGGATTACTAACAGGATGTGATTGGTGTGTTGGCGACGCAGAACAATTGCCGCTTAAAGACAGTTGCACCGATTCATATACGGTAGCATTTGGGCTCAGAAATGTTACCCGACTAGATATGGCACTTCGGGAGGCACGGAGGGTGCTGAAACCAGGCGGCCATTTACTTTGCCTAGAGTTTAGCCATGTTACCTTGCCTTGGTTAGCCAATCTTTACGATATCTATTCTTTTAATGTTTTGCCGGCCCTTGGAAGATGGGTAGCAAGAGACGCAGAATCCTACAAGTATTTAGCAGAGAGCATCCGCCGTTTTCCAACCCAATCAGAACTGGCACTTATGATGGAGGATGCAGGATTTTGTGGTGTTACATGGCGCGATTTGTCTAGTGGCGTGGTTGCCTTGCATTCCGCTTGGCGAGTTTAACAACTTGTTGAGATTATGTTAAAATTGGTCGTAAACAGTTTCCGTTTGATCCGTATTCTACGCGTTCTCGGTCGTTACGATGTTTTACCGTCTTCAGAGAGACAATCAATTTTCGTGCGGGCTATCATTTTCTTGTTTCGACGCAGGGATCAGCCAGGCGGGCTCGGCCAACGTTTGGCTGAAGCCCTTCAAGAACTAGGTCCGAGTTTTGTAAAATTTGGGCAAACATTAGCCGTTCGTTCAGATCTTATTGGCGACAAGGCGGCGGATGATCTTGCCCTATTACAAGACAATATGCCGGCATTTGATGGCTCCCTAGCAATAGAAACCCTTGAGCGAGAGCTGGGTGACAAAGTTGAGAAAATATTTAGGCATTTTAATCCTAAACCAGTAGCCGCAGCATCGATAGCGCAGGTTCATTCAGCTGAGACGATTGACGGGCAATTAGTCGCCGTTAAAATTTTGCGACCTGATGTCGAGGCCGCTTTTGCTAAAGATCTTGATCTGTTCATTTGGTTGGCCAACACTGTTGAACTGATGCTGCCAAATTTTGCTCGTTACAAGCCAAAGGCGGTTGTAGATCGCTTTAAGGAGATAGTGCATACTGAATTGGATCTGAGGTTGGAGGCTGCATCGGCGTCGGAATTAGCATTAGCTACAGCAAGCGATGTTGGGTTCAAAGTACCTGAAGTTGATTGGAATCGAACCAGTGAACGAGTGCTTACCATCGAGTGGATTGATGGTATTCGCATTGACGATGTAGAGAAAATCAGCCAGTTAGGCCTCGATCGCCGTGAGATTTTAAAGAATTCTGCCGGAGTCTTTTTTCAACAGGTGTTTCGGGATGGCTTTTTCCATGGGGATATGCATCCCGGAAATATGTTTGTTACTCCTGAAGGCACGCTGGTACCGGTAGATTTTGGAATTATGGGACGTCTTGACCAAGCGACCCGGTTCTATCTGGCGGATATGTTGATGGCCTTCTTGCAGAGAGATTATAAAAGGGTAGCAGACATCCATTTTGATGCAGGTTTGGTTCCGGCTAGTCAGTCACGCGATGCTTTTGCTTTATCTTTGCGCGCGGTTGCTGAGCCACTTTTTGATCGTCCATTGAACCAGGTATCAATCGCGGGTCTCTTAGCTCGATTATTTAGGACGGCAGAGGACTTTCAGATGGAGGTTCAGCCGCAACTTCTTCTGTTGCAAAAGAATATGTTGGTTGCAGAAGGGGTAGGCCGCAAGCTCGATGCGGATTCAAACATCTGGATTTTAGCTCGACCACTGATTGAGGGTTGGATGAGACGGAATCGTGGTCCGCAAGCTAGGTTTTTGGGGGGGGTAGAAGAGTTTTCATCGCTTTGCCTTCGATTGCCCCACTTGGTTGCACGAGTTGATGCGCTGATACAGCGTGCAGAGGAAAATGCTGGAGGTCAGACAGATAAAGGGCAGTTTTGGTCTGTGGTTTCTAGTCTTCGTCATAGGTTTCGGCTTCCCGTTTCTGCCGCCGTAATAATAACTTTCTCTGCAGCCTCATTTATTTTAGGATATTTGTTAAAATCACAGTAAAAACAACTTTTATTACATATTTATTTAAATTATTAAATATAAATTTACAAAAAGTTATTACTATTTCAATAATATTGATTTTTTGGGTCTGTGCTAGTGTATAAAAACGGCTTTTGAAAAAATATATTTCCTATTAACACTCATACACTGTAGATTGCGGCGGTCGTTCAATTTTCGAGGCTCCGAGCTTTGTCCAGTGAAAAACGTATACTACTGATTATTCCCGGTGGAATTGCGGCTTATAAGACTCCAGATTTGGTTCGGCGGCTTCGAGAAAGTGGTTGCAGTGTTACATGTTTGCTCACACAAGGCGGTTCGGAATTCGTGACGCCGCTCTCATTGGCAGCATTATCAGGGCAAAAAGTATACGATGGCTTGTTTTCACTTACAGATGAGGTGGAGATGGGGCATATACGGCTTTCTCGTGAGGCAGATTTGTTGTTAGTGGCGCCGGCCACAGCTAATATTCTTGCAAAAATGGCGGCCGGTATAGCTGATGATTTGGCGACCACTACAATTTTAGCTACAAACAAACCCGTTATGATAGCTCCAGCGATGAATGTGCGCATGTGGGATCATGACGCGACGCGTGCTAATTTGAAAACTCTCCTAGGGCGTGGGGTGTTTCAAGTTGGTCCAAACAAGGGCTCAATGGCTTGTGGTGAGTTTGGCGAAGGTCGCATGGCTAACGTTGATGAAATAGTGAGAAAAGTCGGGTCTATATTGAGTAAAGGTAATATTGATTTGCCTCTAGCGGGTCGTCGGGCGCTAGTGACCAGTGGTCCAACGCATGAGCCGATTGATCCGGTACGCTACATTGCTAATCATTCATCAGGAAAACAAGGGCATGCTGTAGCGAGTGCATTAGCCCTTCTTGGAGCAAAAACTACCCTGATATGCGGTCCGGTAGCGCTAGCGGACCCGGCGGGGGTTGAAACAGTGCATGTGAAATCAGCTGTTGATATGCTAAAGGCGTGTGAGTTAGCACTTCCCGTTGACATTGCGGTATGCGCGGCGGCTGTTGCTGACTGGGGGATTGCAGAGAAAGTCGATCATAAAATCAAAAAGTCCGAAGATGATAAGCAGGTTATTAATCTTAAAAAAAATCCTGATATTTTAGCTGCGCTTGCGAAGCGTGACGACAACAAGCGTCCAGCGTTAGTGGTGGGGTTTGCTGCTGAAACCGAAGATGTTGTGGAAAATGCCATTGATAAGCGTATCCGAAAAGGTTGTGATTGGATTCTGGCAAACGATGTTTCTGAATCTAAGGGAATATTTGGAGGAGAAGATAATGAGTTGCATTTGGTGCAGGCGACTTCCGTTGAAAATTGGGTACGTATGAGCAAAGTAGCTGCAGCCCGCACCATAGCAGACCGTGTCGCCGCATTCTTTAAAGCAGCATGAACTCACTAACAGTTGCCATAAAGCGGTTTCCAAATGGATCGGGATTACCACTGCCCAAATACGCTACTCCCGGCAGTGCAGGGGTAGACCTGATGGCTGCAATTGACTCACCCATGGAACTTTACCCTGGCTCACGTATCTTGATACCCACTGGACTTGCTATAGCTTTGCCTAATGGTTACGAGGCCCAGATACGCCCGCGTTCAGGACTAGCGCATAAAAACGGGGTCACCGTCCTCAATTCGCCAGGAACGGTTGATGCTGACTACCGCGGCGAAATAAGTGTCATACTAATAAACCATGGCGATAAGGCTATCCTAATTGAATACGGAATGCGTATTGCTCAAATGATAATCGCGCCTGTAAACCAAGTTTCGTGGAATGAGACAGCCGAATTGCCCGATACGGCTCGTGGCGAACGTGGATTTGGTTCGACTGGTACTCAGAGCTAAATCTATGAAGGTAACGCGTAAATTGATATTTGCCGTAGAAGCGGTTCTGTACATTGCATACACTACGTCCGACCGGCCAGTGCAACGAAGTGAAATAGCAAATAGACAGGGTATCCCGTGCCGTTATCTCGAACAGGTTTTGCAGTATTTGGTCCGTGCTGGGATATTGCGGGGCGTACGAGGACCGCGGGGAGGTTATCGTTTGGCTCGTGAGCGGAGACGAATTTTCGTTGGGGAAATAGCAAGGCTCATTGCCGAACTCGATGGCGGCCTATTAGAGGCGCCAGTTCAGTCAGATATCGGTCGTAGTGTTCTCACCCCAATTTGGCAGGAACTTCAGGAGGACTATCTTAAAAAGCTTGATGCTCTCAGCATTGAAGATCTTTGTTCCCAAGCTCGTTCGGCCGGGATTCAGCAATCTAAAAAGGCAACAATGGATTTTGCCATCTAGCCCAAATTTTTCATGGGAAAATCACCCCTTGGGGGATATGGTTCAAAGTGTGAAAACAAATGCGCGTAAATCTTTGAAGCATATTAAACGCAGGGCTATGTCGAACAGAAAATCATCGCCCGTCGTTGAGGCCCGCTGCCGTATTTACGATTCTATCCTAGATACTATTGGCGCAACCCCCCTGGTGAGGCTTTCACGTATTACTGAGGAAAAAGGTCTTGGTGCGGATCTGCTAGCGAAACTCGAGTTTTTCAACCCAATGGGTTCCGTAAAAGATCGCATAGGTATTGCAATGCTCTCAGCGCTTGAAGCTGATGGCCGACTCAATCCCGAGAGCATTATTGTTGAGCCAACCTCAGGTAACACTGGAATAGCGCTTGCTTTTGCCGCCGCAAGGAAAGGTTACCGTTTGATTTTAACGATGCCCGAATCGCAATCAGTTGAACGGAGAAAAATGTTAAAATTGCTGGGCGCAGAACTTGAATTGACGCCCGCTGAAGATGGCATGGAGGGCGCGATTCGTCGTGCTGAACAACTCATAGAAAATAATTCAAACGCAATAATGCCTCAGCAGTTTCATAACGAGGCTAACACTGACATTCATGCCCGTACAACAGCCGAAGAGATATGGACAGATACAGACGGGTCGGTTGATGTGATTGTGTCAAGCGTAGGCACCGGAGGCACATTGACAGGCTGCGGGCGTGTATTAAAAGCTCGTAATCCAGAAATAAAGATCATCGCCGTTGAACCGGAAGATAGCGCTGTGCTTTCGGGTGGAGCACCTGGTAGTCACAGGATTGAGGGTATTGGGGCTGGATTTGTCCCTCCGATTCTTGACCAGTCTCTAATTGATGAGGTTATAACTATTGCTAGTGAAACCGCATTTGTTTCTGCAAGACAAGCCGCGCGGCTTGAAGGACTTCCTGTTGGGATTTCATCAGGAGCTGCTTTGGCGGCTGCTACTGAAATATGTGGGAGAGCTGAAATGATAAAAAAACGGGTTGTCGTTATATTGCCCTCATTTGCGGAACGTTATCTCTCAACACAACTATTTGATGAGCTCTAATTTATGGAGACAAATCTCAATGAAGCCCAAAAACAGCGTTACGCACGTCATACCGCACTTGCCGAAGTGGGGGTACAGGGTCAGGAGAAACTTTTGGCCTCTCGGGTTCTTGTTGTGGGAGCCGGTGGTCTAGGATCTCCAGTACTGCTTTACCTTGCTGCAGCTGGGGTTGGTACGATAGGCGTGGTTGATTTTGATAAGGTTGAATTAAGTAATCTGCAACGGCAGATAATCCACGGTGAGGAGGTTGTAGGTACGGCCAAGGTGATGAGTGCTCGAGAAGCAATTTTTGAGCTAAATCCAGAAGTCGTTGTTGAAACCTACCGAATGAGATTGACAAATAATAATGCGAGAGACTTGATAAACAACTTTGATTTAGTTGTTGACGGTTCGGATAATTTCACCACGCGTTATTTACTGAACGACGCATGTTTTTTTTCTAAGAGACCCCTTATTTCTGCTGCATTGCTTCGTTTTGAAGGACAGTTGTCTACTTTTAAACCCTTTGTTCCGGGGGATAAAAACCCCTGTTATCGTTGTTTATTTCCAAGTCCGCCTGCACCTGGAACTGTGCCGCGCTGCGAGCAAGCCGGGATTTTCGGCGCAGTTGCGGGAGTTATGGGATCCTTGCAGGCGACCGAAGCTATAAAAGAACTTCTTGGAATAGGTGAAGGGTTGTCTGGGAAATTAGTTCTTTACAATGGGCTGGATGGGCGTTTTACCAAACTTAAAGTGAAGCGTGAGGATGGTTGTAACCTTTGTGGTTCTTCCCCTACTATAGTTTCGTTGCGTGTGTGATAATACTTAATGTCAGGGTAAAACGCTCATAAGGTGTGACGTTATTGGTCCGATTGTCCCGTTTCCAATAGTCTTCCCATCGACCTGCAGCAACGGCCGTATCCCGAGGCTGTTAGTGAGAAAACCCTCGCTTGCTCGATCAAGTGTATTTACCGGCAATTCCTTTTCTTCCGCCCCGAATTCGGCGAGGATTACGCCGCGTATTGTTCCAGGCAGAGCGCCGTCAGTGACAGGAGGAGTCAAAATTCGATTACCAACCACTAGGAAAAGATTGGATATTGTCGCTTCCGCTAAACGTTTTTGCGTATTAAGCAATAAAGCTTCATTTGCTCCCTGGCTCTCTGCCTCTTGGCGGGCAACAATATTACCGAGATAGCTAAGCGTTTTGCATCGCGAAAGAGGAGATAATTCATCCCTTCGGAAACTGGTAGCGATAATCGCGTTTGCCTCACCTTTGAAGGGGGGCACCGGGGCAACTGTTATTGCCAAACATGGCTCATTTTGGGGGGAAGGTAAGAGACCGCGTTCGCAAGTTCCTCGACTGGCAGTGAGGCGTAGCACGCCTTTGTTTACCTTATTCGCGTCTAAAACTAAAGCAAAGGCAGCGGATAACTGGTCATTATTGACACCTATTTGCAACTCAATCAATTCTGCTCCTTGTCTAAGTCGCTGTAAATGAGCGGAGAGGCGCAGTGGGACGCTATCTCTAGCTAAAACAGTCTCAAATAATCCGTCGCCAAGCATAAAGGCCCGGTCATTCACTGCAATAACTTTGTCTTCAGAATCGAAAATTTCACCATTAAACCAAAATTTCACAACCCGCTATGATCCTCCGGATCTAGACATCTCAGTAGTGCGCGCACTTTATGCAGAGTTTCATCATATTCGAGCTCGGGAGAAGAGTCTGCCACAATGCCTCCTCCAGCCTGAGCTATGATAGAGTTCCGCTCAACAATCAATGTACGTATTACAATACTCGAGTCCATGGCTCCGTTGTAGCCAAACCAACCGATGGCACCGCAATAAGGCCCTCGTCGTGTGGACTCAAGTTCATGAATAATTTCCATAGCACGAATTTTAGGCGCGCCTGTGACCGACCCTCCAGGAAAGCATGCTTTCATAAGGGAAATAGAATTTTCGTTTTTTTTCAGTTTACCGGTAACTGTCGATACTAGGTGGTGCATTTCGGCAAAACTTTTAAGTTTAAATAATGACGGTGTCATCACCGACCCAATCTCGCAGACCTTAGAAAGATCATTTCTAAGCAGATCCACAATCATGAGGTTCTCTGCCATGTCTTTTTCGCTTAATCTCAGCTCAGTTGCTAATCGATGATCTGCCTCAGGGTCTGCCCCCCTTGGGCGTGAGCCTTTAATCGGTTCAGTTAAAACTGAGCCGTCAGCTTCCAGCTTTAAAAATCTTTCTGGTGATGCCGATAGGACAGCCCTTCCTTGGCCGCAGTTAATGTATGCAGCAAAGGGAGCAGGGTTCCTGGCACGGAGTATAAGATATAACTCAAAAGCTGAGATTCCCGCTGGTCGAGAAATACAAAACCGTTGTGTTAAGTTTGTTTGAAAAATGTCACCTGCTTTGATGTATTCAATTACCGCTTCAATTTTTGCGTTGTATTTAGTTTTGACAAAATCCGGCTCCCATTTCCCAGATGGCACTATCGGTTCTGGTAAGTTTTTTGATCCATTGGCAATCACTTCTGCAAAGGTGGATGCACGGCAAGCAGTGTAACTCGCGCTTTTCCCAGGAGTTGGGGTAGCAATCACCCAAGCTTTTTTGGCTTTGGTGTCAAAAGCTGCTATAAGATGATATGCTCCGACAATCATTTCTGGAAGGGTTGTTCCGTCTGCCGGGGAGGGTGGAACGCGTTCAAGGTGTCTACCCATTTCATATCCCAAATATCCTACAATTCCAGTTTGAAATGGTGGTAAATTGTCGATCGGGTCTAGAGTTATATTATTTAATCGATCATTAATTCGGTCCCAAGGATTTTCTGAACCGTTTACTGTCGCTACCTCTAGCGCTTCTGGAACCGGCGCAAAATAGGCGTAGCGGCCCAGGCCTTCTGGTGAATCAAGGAAAATAGAATGTGGGCTGGCTGCAAAAGGAGAAAAGGCAATTACAGGCTCGCGATAAGGAATTTCAATTGCTAATGGTCTTATATTAATCATCTGGGTCTTCACTAGTTAAGCGGCGCGAACATTGCAGTTTGCAAATATATTACATGTTATACAAAGAATAGCTTTTTTATGGGTGTGTCATATTTTGGGTTGTTGAAGATGTTTTTAAAAAGCCTTTTTTATCTTTTGCTCGCTAGTTTAATAGTTATCGTTAATCCAGTTGTGGTGTCCGCACAAAAAGCCAAGAAAGGCAAACTCGTTCAGCGCTTTGCTTCCATACGAGCAAATGACGTAAATGTTCGAGCAGGGCCAGGAGTTCGGTATCCAGTAAAATGGAAGTTTGTTCAGCGGCACGCACCTATAGAGGTCATTGCACAATACGATACATGGAGGAAAATACGTGATTGGGAAGGAGGTGAAGGATGGGTCCACCGTGCTATGCTCGAGTACAAAAGAAGTTTAATACTCACCGGAGTTGAACAAACCATGCGTCGCCGGCCCAGCGATAGTGCTCCCGCAATCGCTAGACTTTCAACTAAAATGATTGTCCTTGTTAAAAGATGCGATTTAGATTGGTGTTATGTTTCCGTTCGAGACCATGAAGGCTGGATACGCCGAAAGGGCCTTTGGGGTCTGTATCCAAAAGAAACCATACGGTAGTTCGCATCCTCTGCTGTCTAATGGAATATAAACGAGGCCAGGGCATGTCTCCAACGTCGCATTTGAGACCCGATATTTCATGTCGACTTCGAAACAATTGTATCCTTCGAAAGAATTGTAATGGCACGCAAAAGTAAAAAAAGCCGTTTTGTTGGTAAAAAAAAAATCGCTGGCGATATCAGTCCCATGTAACGCGGCTATTATTTTGGAGCACAACAGCGATATTAGGGGGTCTTCTTTTTGCGGCCATGAGCTTGCCAAATATTACGAATTTGGAGAAAGCTTCCTATAGGAAAGCAGAAGTCAGAATTGTAGCTGTTGATGGAAGCCCTATTTTTCAGTTTGGAAACCGGCATGGGAAACCGGTTCTTTTGAAAAATATGCCACGGGTAATACCTAATGCTTTATTGGCAACAGAAGATAGGCGCTTTTACAAACATTTGGGTATAGACCTTATCGGTATCTTCAGAGCACTGGGCCGAAATTTGAATGCAGGTCGTATTCTTCAGGGTGGTAGTACCATCACTCAACAATTAGCAAAGAATTTATTCCTGACACAGGAGCGCACGTTATCGCGAAAAATCCGTGAGACATTGTTGGCTTTCTGGCTCGAATATCGTTTTACTAAAGACGAAATACTCACAATTTACCTCAACCGAGCTTACTTCGGAGCGGGTCTTTATGGTGTGGATGCAGCGGCTAGGTATTATTTTGGAAAATCATCGAGTGAGCTTGAGCTTTACGAATCGGCGGTAATTGTGGGGTTGTTGAAGGCGCCGAGTCGTTATAATCCTATCGTGTATCCAAGACGTGCGGCCGCGCGTGCGAACCAGGTTCTGCGAAACATGATTGCTGTTGGTTGGTTGTCGGAGCAAGCAGCGCACACTCAATTTCGTCAATCAGTGGCCACTGTGAATAAAAAAATGGCACGTTCTGGGGCCCGTTATTTCGCAGATTGGGTTTTGCGTCAGGCAGAAGGGTTTTTAGGCGGTTTCGATCATGATGTTATAATCCATACAACTCTCAACCCAAAGTTGCAGAGGGCCGCAGAAAAATATACTTCTGCAGTTATGAGTTTTGCGAAAGAGAAACGAGCGGATCAAGTAGCAGTTCTAACTCTATCGCCCAATGGCGCCATCCGTTTGATGGTAGGTGGAAGCAATTACGACTTCAGTCAATTCAATCGCGCCATCCAAGCCCGGAGACAGCCGGGTTCTGCATTTAAACTATTTATCTATCTCGCTGCCGTGGAAAGTGGGATATTACCGGATCAGCGTGTTAGAGATATGCCAATTGCAGTGCAGGGTTGGAAACCGCGTAATCATAACCGCCGGCATTTGGGGCCTATGACATTGCGTGAGGGTGTTGCGCGTTCTTCCAACGCTATTGCGGTGGCGCTGGCGGAAAAGGTTGGCCGTGATAAAGTTATTCAAGTGGCGCGGCGGCTTGGTGTTACCAGTAAGCTTGGGGTTAAGCCATCACTGGCCCTCGGTGTTTATGAAATGCGGCTATCGGAACTAGTTGCCTCTTATGCAACATTTGCAAATGCTGGGCGCGCAGTTGAGCCATTCGGCATTAAAAAAATAACCACACCAGACGGCCGCATAATATATAGTCGGCCTAGAGGGATATCGACCCAAGTGGTAGCCGATCGAGATGTAAAGCTGATAAATGATCTCTTGTATGCGGCCGTGGATTGGGGCACGGGACAAGCGGCACGAATCAGGCCACCCGCTGCTGGGAAAACCGGAACTACTCAGGGCTATCGTGACGCATGGTTCATTGGATATACAGGTCATTATGTTACAGGTGTTTGGATGGGTAACGACAATGGCCAACCAACCAAGGGTCTCACGGGTGGTTCATTGCCGGCACAACTTTGGAAAGTGATAATGGAGGATGTGCACCAAGACCTTCCATACCGACGATTACCTGGTGTCATTGCAAAAAATTAAAAACTAATTTCATTTTCCATAGCGGTGTAGTTGAAGGCCTTCGTGCTTAAGCCAAATGCGCCCGCGGTCTGTATGGTTTGTAAGAGCCCTAACAATATTCCAAAACGCGCGAGAATGATTATGCTCGGCCAAATGTGCCACTTCGTGTGCGACAACATAGTCAAGAACAAAATCAGGCGCCATAATGAGGCGCCAACTGAAGGCTAAATTACCATTAGAGGCACAACTCCCCCATCGTCCTTTTTGATCTCGTATGGAAATGCGTCCTGCCTTGTAACCGATAGTTAATGACTTGTCGGTAACCAGTCGACCAATTTCGCATCGAGCTTGATCTTTTAACCAGTCTGTTAACCGTCGCTGAAAATGTTCTTGCCTTCCAAAAACTATCAATTGATCTCGTTCAAATGCGACTAAACCGCGCGTGGTCCCACCATGTCGGACAATAAGCTGTTTGCCTCGGAAAGGGATCGACACTCCATCATGAAAGGGTACTAAAGGTGGAAGGCGTGCGATCTGCTCATTCAGCCATTTTTTATTTTTTTTCGCAAATTCCAGCCCCTCCTGTTCAGAAATATTCGGTGGTAGTACGAGAACACCTCGTCGGATTGTGGCATCGATCTTCAGTGATATGCGCTTTGCGTTTGCTGCATGGCGGATCATTAAAGAGCTTTCATAATCTTTCTGTGCAATGATTTTATCTGTCATTTTGATTTACAGGATCTACTGCTTTTATAAGCCATTTTTCTATGTAATCTTTCATATCCTCGACATCATCCTCACAAATACCTTTTCCGCGTACAGATATTCCTGCCGCATGAACTGTTTCTGGATCACCTGATACTAGGGGGTGCCACCAAAATAGCTCCTTACCTTCATCCAGCAATCGGTAGGCGCAGGTACTTGGTAACCATTCGAGTTTCCGAATGTTATGGCGGTTTAGATTTATGCAATCTGGCACATTATGCTCACGTCGGCAGTAATCAGAACACTTACAAGTTTCAAGATCGAGTTGGCGGCAGGCTACGTTAGTAAATGCAATATCGCCGGTCTCCACGTCTTGTATTTTATGTAGGCAACAGGATCCGCACCCATCGCAAATAGCTTCCCATTCTGCCACTGACATATCGGATAATTTTTTACGTTTCCAGAAGGGAGCCATTCTTTCTAAGCCTCATCTACCAGATGAATAAATGAGCCTGCGACGTTATTTGAGATAAGGCCGGAAGATCCCTCGTTTTTTTGGGTGGAGTCGGTGCAGCAAAATAGCTTTCTAGAGGCTGGATCAAGTATTTTCGCGGTGGAGTAATGAAATTCGTGTCCGCGGAACCTTTTCCCCGTGGAACCGAGGGGGGTATCTGAGCAGCTCTTTACCTCACGGTAACCTAAGTGTAATTTAGGGTCTGCAAAACTACTCTCGAGTGGCAAAAGACCTGACATTTGGTGGCCATTACCACATCCGTCAATTATGGTCTTTCCGAGTACCATAAAACCGCCACATTCGCCATAAACAAAGGCTTTTGTTGAAGCGGATAGAAGTCCTGCATGAAAATCTCTATTATCGGCAAGTTGCTCTGCATACAACTCGGGGTATCCACCAGGCAAGTAAACTGCATCTGCATACTTCGAGGGCCTCTCATTGGCAAGAGGTGAAAAGAACGAGAGCTCAGCATTTTGATTGTGCCAATCGTTTAAAAGCGAGTCGTATACGAATGAAAATGCTGCGTCCCTCGCAATCGCGATATTTTGCCCGAGTGGGGCCAGAGCTGGCTTTTGCTCGTGCATTTTGATGCTTGTTTCTTGAGCGAGATTGGCGAGACACCTCAGATCAATGTTGTTTGCTATAAGTTCACTTGCTGCGGACAGAAATTCTAATATCTGGCCTTGTTCAGACGCATGAACCAGACCCAAATGCCGTTCCGCCAGTTGCATGCCAACAGTCTTTGGCACAAAACCTAAAATTGGCATATTTGGGAGGGTTTCTTTCATGGCGATAGATATAGATTGGCGATGTTTTTTGCCGCCGATGCGATTGAATATCACTCCACACAAGTTAAAATCACTCCGATGGTTTGCGAAACCTCTCACCACTGCCGCTGCGGAAGCTGCCTGCCCCTTCACATCTACAACCAAAATTACAGGCCAACCCGTTGTTGCTGAGAGATCAGCGGTAGAATTTTTGCCATCGGTCGTGCCATCAAATAATCCCATTACGCCCTCGCAGATTATGAGTGGCGCTGCTTTGGAGAGGTTAAAACAATGGCCTGCAATGGTATCCAACCTCATTGCCCACGGATCAAGGTTTAGGCAAGGCATATCAGCCGCAGCAGCTAGATAGCTTGGGTCTATGTAATCAGGCCCAACCTTTGCCGGAGCTACAACATAGCCATTGTTTTTCAACGCACCAATTAGTCCAAGTGTTATAATAGTTTTACCGGTCCCGCTCGCGGGTGCGGCTATGATTAGGCCAGAAGATTTTTTTTTCATGGTATATTTTAACATCTAAGTACGCTCTTGGGAGTGCAAAAGAATGTTAGGTGTAAATAGAAAACGAGTAACCAGTAATTTTATTTACGGTTGGTTTCTTTCTTTTCTCTCAAAACGAGGTCGAAATTGCGCCCTAGAAATAGGCCGTTTTCGAACCAATTCTTGGATTTTGAGTGTTGTCGCGGCTTTAAGTCTGGTGATGATAACATGTAGTACATTTACAATCTCTTTATCTGAAGCCCAAGCGCAATTGGGAATGAAATTAAAGAAGGTAGGTTTAAGTCCCCTTTTTGGGGCGGCACGGCAAGGTGATTGGCAGTCTGTAGACTATCTTTTGAAATCAGGCGCCGACCCGAATGTAAAATTTTCGGAAGACGGGCGCACGCCCTTAATTATGGCAGCTATTGGTCGACATTTTGATATCGTTGAAACTCTAATAAAGTTCGGTGCGCGGCCAGATATCACGGATGATTTCGGTCGAACAGCCTTAAGCTGGGCGGCCGAACTTGGAGAGTATGAAATTGCGCAACTCCTACTGGGTGAGAAGGCTAGCCCGAACCGTCAGAATAAAGAGGGTTTGACACCATTGATGATGGCGATAAAAGATAGTCACATACAACTGGTTCAACTTTTTCTTGATAATAATGCAGATTTATTGATCCGTGATTATACGGGACGTAGTCCCCTAGACTGGGCCCAAATGCAGCGTAATCAGGAAATAGTAAGATTATTGCGCCAGGTTGGATCAAGCAAATGACCTTAGGCAGAGGATTTATTGAGTTCGATTTTAAGTGCTTCGATAAGGCGGCTTAAATCAGCCAAGCTGTCTTCGTCAACAATGCCAAGTTGACCCGCAACCAATATGAAGTATTCGAGTCTAGAGGTCAGACCAGTGGCTTTCGAAATCGATTTTTTCAATGCGCAATCGTTTTCTTGGCCGCATCCTTCAGCTAGAATTGCTGGTATTTCCAATGCTGTGGTACAAATTGCATCACCCAAAGTAAACTGATTGTCAGCGGGAAATGACTGACTAATATCATGTATCTCGATGAGCAGGTCATGTGCGGTATGAAGGGCATCAAGGTCGCGAAAATCCATTTTTCCCCGCATTTTTTAAAAAAATTAAAAATAGAAGTCTGAATGTACAGCCTGTAACTGCATATACCAGTCATTTTTTGAAATGGTCTGAAACTCCTAAAATCCATGCCTCTTCGGTTTCTATGATTTTTTTATCCCCTTTTTTTAAATCGGAACGTCCAACAAAAAGCGAATCAATCTGATTGTTACTGTCTGCGATAGCTAAGGCCCGTGCTGCAGCGGTTACTTGTGCGGCATCTTTTGGTTTTCCCTTGATGGGGCGAAGAGGGAAGATTGATGGATAGATCTCTGCCATTATTATTCGAGCGGAAGGCTCGATGCGCAGACCCGTTTCAAATGGCCAAATTCGTGTTTTCCCGGTGAGGTGAGGGTCAAAGCGTAACGACCACACTGCAGGTATTCCAGTAAGTGCTTGACTGCCTGCCGAACCCACCCCTGCTAATTTCCATACAGGCTGAGCGCTCGGTACAAGTTGTTCGACTAAGCGTCGTTCTGCGACATCATTTTGCTCATGTGGACGGCGTCCTCGGCGTAGTAAGTATTTTCGCTTTTCATCACGTACATTTCCCCAGAATGGAAAGGCTTCGCCGGTAATCTGCTGATTAAGCTTCTCTGCGAGATCAAAGCGATTATTTTCATTTTTCTGGTTGTCCGAAAGACCGTTAAATAATAGACGCCATATATTCCTCCATTGTGGTCCCCGCATGCCGAGAGCTGAGGCAGTTCCCGCGGGATAACCGAATGGAAAGTCAAATCCAACAAGAATTCGGTTGCCAGCTTGGACAGAGGTACAAAGATGGCCTCTGAGCCACTCTGTTGCCGCTGCTCGGGTTGGTATATTGTAAAGTTTACTTTTCTGCGGTTCCTCTGGACGGCATGTGAAGGTACAGATCCAGATGCTGTTTGGCCCTATCTGAGGTGAACTAGCAGAACTCCAGTCAACTGTGATATATTCATCAAAACGCATTTAGGTATAAATTCCGTTCAAGACGCTTTAAAAGGCAAATTCTGAATTAAACGTATAATAATTAATGAAGCTCTGGGCTACTGATGTCTTTTCGGATCGTGCTCTTCTTTTAGCGCTGGCGCTGCTATTAGACGTGTTTTTAGGCGACCCGCGTTTAATATTTAAAATGATACCGCATCCAATATCACTTCTGGGTAATGTAATAAGCTTTTGTGAGCGTAAACTTAATCATAACAGTTTCGGCGACTTAGCGCGTTTGGCACGGGGAGCTTTGCTGACGGTAGTCATTGCAATCATCGTAATTATCATAGGCTGGGTCCTGCACGTGTTTATAGCGCTATATAGCCTTTGGGTTTTGGAATTAATATTAATTGCCTTTCTTGTGGCCCAACGAAGCTTATATGACCACGTCCGTTCGGTAAGTATAGCACTTGAAAAAAACGGGATAGAGGCGGGCCGCAGAACCGTTGCCCATATAGTTGGGCGCAATACAGCGGATCTTGATAGAGGAGGCATATCAAGGGCTGCTATAGAGTCGCTGGCAGAAAATTTTGCCGACGGTGTGGTAGCTCCGGTTTTGTGGTACCTGATTTTCGGGCTTCCAGGTCTCTTTTTCTGCAAGGCGGTTAATACCATGGACAGTATGATTGGCTACCGCAATGAGCGATACAATATGTTCGGTCGAGTAGCTGCGAGACTAGATGACGTAGTAATGTGGATTCCCGCGCGTTTTGCCGCGCTTCTCATTATCGTTGCCGCGTGTGTGTCTCAGAGAGGTAATCCCCTGCGAGCTGTTCGTTTTATTCTGAATGACGCATCGAAACATCCCTCCGTCAACGCTGGCTGGCCTGAGGCCGCGATGGCAGGAGCGCTTAACTACGCACTCGGGGGCCCACGCATTTACGAAGGTGGTTTAAGGGAGGGTGTGTGGATAGGAAATGGTAGGTTTGAATTATTGCCAACTGATATAAAGCACTCCCTTAATTTGTTTGTTGCTGCTTGTTGCTTGAATGGCCTTCTAATTTTGGCGCTTTGGCTGGCTCTAGGTTGGGGGTGGTCAGCGTAAATTTCGCAGTGACGAGCGCAAAGCATTAGCCTGGACATTTTGATATCGACCTTTAAGAGCTATCTCTTCTGCTGTTGCTTTCTCGCTTCCATAGTAAGATTTGTTTTTTGATTGTCTCGGATGAATTAATGCTCCCTCAACGCTAGCGCCTACAAATGCACCCTGATTTAGGGAAAACGAATATATGTCTGCGCTCAAGTTTGTAGTAGTGGCGGCCCCAGCGCCAACGCCTACTGGACCAGCTGCTACACTGAGATCACCGCCAAGTTTAACCTCATTTTGAAGTATTGAAGCCAAGCCTCGATCTGACATTATTAGCAACAGAATTTCTTGAGACTGGCCACCGAACTGTAGCCCAAAACTCGCTGAACCCATGGTAAAAAAAGCAGGGTATCCCCAGTTTTCATTAGAGTCCTTTGCCATTAAAATACCATTTCCTCCCTCTGCGCCAATAAAAAATGCTCCTTTTAAAACATTAGGGAAAATCATTACAGCCTTGGCGCGCTGAATGATATTTCGGACGTCTGGTCCGACATTCTTATCTTTCGCCATTCGTTGAATCGTGAAATGTGCTTTTGAGACTAGCTGGTCTTCTTCCATGCCAGCTAATGTGGTTTGGGGTAGTGGGAAAATAAACGCTATCGCGATAACTACTATTGGGACAATGGCTTTCATGTGAATAAACTCCTTCGATAATATCACCCGAATTTTTGACTAGAGCGAGATCTTTAATTCGTCTTTAACACTAAAATGGAATAACACGTGACGGTTATGGGAAGAAATGTACATAATTTGCGGTTGCAATTTTCTCTGTTAAAGCTGACTTATTTTGTAGGTTTTGGCTTTGAGCCTAAAGTAATTATTAAAAATTTAGATAAATATTTTTGCTCTTACATCAGGCCACAAGTTAGCAGTGCTACGTTCATTAGCTTTTTTTGTATAATGTGAGGATCAAGGCCATTCTTTTTGCAGGCATATTATATGGACGGATCGAAGTTTATCATTTCAATGCTCCATACTCCGGCATTTGACTTTCTGTCAGTAATATGGGCAAGCCGAGTAAGGCTGCAGTTCGCGGCCGTTATCGATAGAGCTTTTTCCGGACCAAGCCCAAGGGCAATGGCTATTGCGGCACGTATTGTCCCACCATGTGACACACAAATAATATCATTTCCCGCATAATTGGTTGTTATGTTTGTGATCGCAGGTGCAACCCTGGCCATTACATCTGCAAAGCTCTCGCCCTCTGGCGCCCTTTCAAAAGCAGGCGCTATCCAAAATTTATGCCTCTTATTGTTGAAAGTATCGACAAGTTTGTCTCGTTGTTTTCCCTGCCAAATGCCGAAATTTTGCTCACGAAGGGCCGGTTCCTTGATAGCCTTTGGCAGGCTAGCGCCCGCCCGCGCTATCGCCTCAGCAGTTAACACCGTGCGTTTCAGGTCTGACGTAAAAAGAACGGAGTCAGATGGTAATATTCTCGCTAAACGCTTAAAAGTTTTGGAATTTGACACATCAGCATCTAGATCCATCTGGCCATAAATTATGTTGCTAGGATTAAAGACTGGCGCATGCCTGATCCACCACCATCTAGTAACAATTGTCTCCATCTAACCCCCACAAACTTTTTAAAGGGTGGCTGCTAACAAAATAGCAGTCTCCAGGATTTGCTGTTGTGCGCCCAATACGTCGCCAGTATGCCCACCGAAGCGCTTTACTGCCAGATATCCTAACCCCCCCGCTAACAAACTGCCTACGATAAGTCCGTTAATGCTTGTGTTAAAGCCAATCATAGTGAATGCGATGAGTATACTAATTATGCCTCCGGCGATAACATCTTGAGTTTTGGGGCTTCCCGCTTCAGCAGCTCGACCCGTTTCTGAGGCAACAGGAAAGGCTCTCATTGCTATTGGTAAAAGTCCTCGCGAGGCACTTGCAGCCGCAACGATTGCAAGTGCTGCCGCCAACTCTCCGCCGACACTCAATAAACTAGCAATTGCAGCTGCCTTCAGACTTAGTACTGTGACAAGTGCGATTACGCCGAAAGCGCCAGTTTTGCTGTCACGCATTATTGTGAGTCTCTGTTGCGGACTTGCGCCGCCCCACATTCCATCAGCACAGTCGGCAAGTCCGTCTTCATGTAGACCGCCGCTAAGGGCACACATTGCTGCAACGGCTAGAAGTGCTGCTGCATATGATGGAAGGTCGGAAGCTAGAAAAGCAGTAACGCCGCCTACGGTACCTATAATACAACCTACAAGTGAAAACGCCCACGCTGACTCTGCCAATGGTCTTCGTTCCGTTTCGCTATCAATCGGTACGGGCAGGCGAGTGAAAAAACGTGTAGCTAATAGTAGATCGCCAATACGACGGTCGAGTAGAATAGTCTGCCCCAAATTCCGGTGCGTTTCTCCGCTATTCTTCGAAGATGTGTCATTTTCTTTACGATCAAGAACGGTATTTGTATTGAGATCATTTTCTTGTGAGTCTTGTTGTTTGGTCATGATAAACACATATTCATTGTTGAGGTTGAGTTAATATGTCAGCCTTTATCTCAGATGCACAGATTTCGTTGGATTTTACAATGAATCAAGCCTCCGCCAATAGTCTGCAAGAAATGCGTGATATAATAAAGCGGTTTCCCGGTCCGGATGAGGAGGCCATGGAGCGTGCGATGGTTCATGAGTCAATTTTGACCAAACCGTCTGGAGCGTTAGGGCACTTAGAGACCCTAAACCAATGGTTCTGTGCGTGGCAGGGCCGTCATCCTCCGCGTCTTGAGAGACCGCGAGTTGCTGTTTTTGCCGGAAACCATGGTGTTACACGGCACCAAATCTCAGCTTTCTCTGCTGATGTAACCCAACAAATGGTGGCAAATTTTCGATCTGGTGGTGCGGCGGTTAACCAGCTTTGTAAGCGTTATGATGCGGAGCTTCGTGTTTATGAGATGGCGCTGGATCATTCTACAAACGATTTTACTGAGTCACCAGCCCTCTCCGAAGCTGAATGTGCGAGTGCTATGGCTTACGGCATGATGGCGGTCGAGGACGGGGTTGATGTCATATGTATTGGTGAGATGGGGATCGGTAATACGACGAGCGCAGCCGCGCTATCCTGTGCCTTATTTGGGGGTGCCCCTCAAGATTGGACCGGGACTGGTACTGGCATCGATAAAACGGCCCTTGAGCGCAAGGTTGAGGTGGTGAGTAAAGGAGTGGCTCTTCATCGGTCACATCTCGACGATCCTTTGGAGTGTTTGCGCCGGCTTGGGGGGCATGAATTAGCGGCAATCTCCGGTGCAGTAACGGCAGCTCGTATCGGAAAGGTCCCGGTGATATTAGATGGTTATGTTGCAACGGCTGCGGCGGCCGTGTTGCACAAAATAGACAGCACTGCACTGGATCATTGTATTGTCGGGCACCTATCGGCAGAGCCTGCCCATTCCATGCTCCTTGATTTTCTCGGAAAAGCACCTCTCTTAGACCTTAACATGCGGCTTGGCGAAGCTTCGGGCGCAGTTATGGCTCTTGCAATTCTCAAGGGTGCGGTGGCTTGCCACACTGGCATGGCAAGTTTTAAGGAGGCAAATGTGAACGAAAAACTTTAGTTTTGTTTATTCTCCAATCTGCAATAAGCGCCCCTCGCGCCTCGCCGCGTTAAAGCTGTAAAGGAAAACCATGCAGGAAATGAGCAGGTAGACAAAATTTAAAGCACAGGCACTCAGAAGAAGTGTCTTTTCGAAATGATCCTGAGTTAATATTGCGCGCATTCCTTCAAAAACGTGCGCAGGAGGAAGTGTCCATGCAATCCATTGGAGCCAATTAGGTAGTATTGAAACGGGATAGTAAATCGCACTGACAGGCGCTATCAAAAAAATTAGCGCCCATGCCAGACTCTCGGCTCCAACCCCAAAGCGCAGAAGTAAAGAGGTCACAAATAAACCTATTACCCAGCCAAAAATGAGCAGGTTCGTGAAAAATGCAAGAAGCGGAAGGCCGAGGTCAAATATTGAAAAATGATAGAGTGGAATCGCCAGCATTATCGCTGGGCTAACCCCTATTAGAACCCTGATCAAGCTGATGCACATCAGTGCTAAAATAAACTCATACGGTCGAAGTGGTGTAACGAAAATATGGCCTAAATTGCGAGACCACAGCTCTTCCAAAAACGAAATTGAAAAGCCTAACTGGCCACGAAATAGAACGTCCCATAACAATACAGCTCCTATTAGAATGCCTGCTGCTTCTGCTAGTACAGATGACTGGGTAAGAAAGAATTGGGAGATAAACCCCCAGAGTACGAGCTGTATGCTCGGCCAATATGCTAATTCTAAAAGACGAGGCAACGAGCCCTTTATCAGATAAACGTACCGCAGTACTAACCCCCGAATGCGGCCAAGTGAATCTTTTATATTTTTAAATATTCCTTGCATTACTTCATTCCTTGTGGGGGCGCTTTGCGAGCAACGGCTAAAAAAACCTCCTCCAAACTATCGCGACCATGTGCCTCAATGAGCTCAGAGGGAGTACCAGCGTCGGTTATACGACCTCCCTGCATCATCAGAACTTGATTACATAATCTCTCAACCTCTTGCATGTTGTGGGTTGCGAGCATTATGGCTGCACCGGTCTGTTCACGGTAGTTGCAAAGATAGTGCCGTATCCAGTCTGCACTATCGGGGTCCAAGCTAGCGGTAGGCTCATCCAGCAAAAGTAGCTCGGGATTGTTTAATAATGATTTCGCCAGCATCACACGTGTTCGCTGACCAGCAGACAAAGTTCCATACTTTCTATGGAGTAAATCATTGAGCCGTAGGTCATCTGCTAAAACGCTTATGCGTTCTTTTTCATTTGAGATACCGTAAAGCTGGGAATAAACTTTCAGGTTCTGATATACACTTAATCGTTGGGGGAGGTCGACGTAGGGTGAAGAAAAGTTGATACGTGAAAGTGCAGAATAGCGGTTCTTGAGCATATCAATACCAAATATTGATATTTTACCTGATGAGGGCACCAGCAGGCCCAATAGCATAGCTATGGTGGTTGTTTTTCCAGCGCCGTTGGCTCCCAATAGGGCGATGACCGAGTTTTCTTTAACATCGAAAGATATGTTATCGACCGCACGAACATCACCGAACTTTTTCGAAAGCTCCGAGACTGATATAATGAGTTTGTCTGCCATGATTAGTTTAATATGGTTGGCCTACAGTGCTAAAAGCAAGAGCTCAAAATTTATTTACTCGCTGCAAGGGTTAGAAGATGTTTAGGCGTACAAAAGAGAGCGATGAGAGTACGCGGACTGGTCTGAGTGTAATACAAGGCGGGCAGGTTCATCTGCGCACGCTTATATTGCTTCGATGGGTGGCGGCAGCAGGCCAAACTGCGACAGTTTTATTGGTTTTTTTTGGGCTAGGTTTCGAGTTACCTTTAATTCCATGCTTCGGAGCAATATTCGGTCTTGTTTCATCCAACCTAGTATTGGCAAGCCGAGGTCGTGGGCGGCGTCGGCTTACAGAGCGAGAAGTGTTTTTATTGCTTGGGTTTGACGTTTTACAACTTAGCGTTTTGCTTTTTCTAACCGGAGGCCTCGCTAATCCATTTGTTATCCTTATAATTGCTCCAGCAATGGTGTCTGCGACGATCTTATCTCGCGGCGCGACCATTGGTTTGATAGTGTTGGCTGTGGTCTGTATCTCGCTCTTAGGACAGCATCACTTACCTCTACCTTGGAGTGGTTCACCGATTGAACTCCAACCGACCTATCGATTAGCAATCTGGACGGCTCTCGCCGTAGCAGTAGTTTTCATTGCGACTTATGTATGGTCTGTCTCGGAGGAAGCGAGGCGCATGTGGGAGGCGTTAGCTGCCACACAAACTTCTCTGGCGCGTGAGCAGAGGGTCTCGGCTTTGGGCGGTTTAGCCGCAGCGGCAGCTCATGAACTAGGCTCTCCTTTGGCTACAATAACTGTGGTTGCCAACGAGCTGTCGAAAGAGATTCCGGCTAACAGCCCCATCGCTGAAGACGTTCAACTATTATTAAGTCAGTCTGAGCGGTGTCGTCATATAATCACTGGTCTTGCACAAGCGCCGGAGGCCTCTGCATCAGGTCCTTTCGAGCGGTTGCCCTTCTCAGCGCTAGTTGAAACTGCCCGTGCTTCCCATGGATCCGGCACAATTGATGTCTCTGTCAACATTCAAGAGAATGCTATTGGAGAGGAGCCATACCTTCCCTATGGTCCAGAAATGGTGCATGGTCTAGGAAATCTTATTCAGAATGCTATTCAATTTGCGCACAGTAAGGTATGGCTTGATTTAAATTGGGATAAAGAAACTGTTTGGCTAGTAGTGCGCGATGATGGGCCCGGGTTTAGAGCATCGGTTCTTGCAATGATTGGTGAGCCGTATATATCGACCCGCAGTGCTACCGGAGAGAATCTGGGTCTCGGCATCTTTATTGCGCAAACGTTGTTAAAACGCACTGGCGCAAATTTAAGTTTCAGCAATCAGAATGGCGGAAAGGTTGAGATTAGCTGGACACGCGCTATTCTGTTTCAAGATTCTATGGATGGAGAAAAAAAGTGAAGGAATTCACAGCCGGATTACCCGCAGACAGGACACTTCTCATAGTGGACGATGATGCTCCACTGCGAAATCGATTAGCTCGAGCACTAGAGAAGCGTAACTTTCTACCCGAGGTAGCTGATAGTGTCGCTCAAGGAATAGAATTAGCCGCTCAACGCCCACCAGCTTACGCGATCGTTGATTTGAGATTAGAAGACGGCAATGGTTTAGAAGTAGTAAAGGCGCTGCGTGAGGGTCGTGCTGAGACAAGGATTGTTATTCTCACAGGCTATGGAAATATAGCCACTGCCGTTGAGGCAGTAAAGGCCGGAGCGGTTGACTACCTTCCAAAGCCGGCAGATGCCGATGCAATTGCTGCGGCTCTTTTGGAAACGGAACGGCCGCTACCATTGCCGCCGGAAGACCCAATGTCAGCTGATCGAGTTCGGTGGGAACATATTCAGCGAGTTTATGAGCAATGTAACCGCAATGTGTCCGAGACAGCGCGGCGGCTAAAAATGCATCGGCGCACACTTCAGCGCATTCTTAATAAGCATGCTCCGCGAAATTAGGCATCGAATGGATTATGCATAATGGTGTTTGACCTGTTTTCCTTAAATGGACTTCTTGAAAAGCTCAGTGCAGGGAACATCACATGTGTTGGAGATGTAATGTTGGACCGATTTTTTGAGGGGCAGGTAACCCGATTATCACCAGAAGCGCCAATTCCTGTGCTTGAGGTTGATACAGAGACAGCCATGCTTGGGGGGGCAGGGAACGTGGTTCGCAATATAGCGGCGTTGGGTGCAGCTGCTCGCCTCATCTCCGTTGTTGGTGATGATGAACCAGGACTCTCTGTTGAAAATTTACTTACGGCGCAGGATAATCTTTCGGCAAAATTAGTTTTTGAAGAGAATCGCCTCACGACTGTTAAGTCCAGATACCTTGCAGCTCGGCAGCAACTGTTGCGAGCTG
Source organism: uncultured Rhodospirillaceae bacterium (assembly GCA_913043025.1). Lineage (GTDB taxonomy): Bacteria > Pseudomonadota > Alphaproteobacteria > UBA8366 > UBA8366 > UBA8366. Next base: position 102,315 of record CAJWLM010000003.1, on the reverse strand, counting down.
ATCGAGAAGTGACATCGCCCGTAACAGAAAACACCTCAGGTGCAATTGAATCAGCCGTCCGGAAAGAGCTTTCGAAAAGAAATGGCGTTCTTGTTCTTTCTGATTACGGAAAGGGTGTTTTAGGGGCTGACCTAATTGGTATCTTGATTAATATAGCTAAGCAAAATGACACAAAGGTAATAATTGATCCAAAAGGTAACTTTTTTGATATTTACCGTGGCGCTGACTTGATAACGCCGAATCTTCAAGAGTTAGGTAGAGCGAGTGGCATGCCCATAAACTGCGATAGTGAAGTTGTCGCAGCCGCACGTCACATAATCCAGAACGCAGGCGTAAAGGCCGTTCTTGCCACACGAAGCGAACAAGGTATGAGCCTTGTAACGATGGAAGAGGCTACTCACTTAAAAGCACGCGCGCGAGAAGTATTTGATGTTTCCGGCGCTGGTGATACGGTGGTGGCGATAGTGGCGGTTGCACTTGATGTCGGTGCAGATCTCAAAACGGCAGCTGCTCTCGCCAATATTGCAGCTGGAATTGTTGTTGGTAAAAATGGCACTGCAGTTGTCCATATATCAGAAATTCTTTCAGCCTTGCATGAGACTGCTCTGATGGGATCTGAACTCAAGATTTCAGCGCTGAACGAGGCTTCCAATAAAATAGCTTCTTGGAGGGCGAAAGGATTACGCTGCGGCTTCACCAATGGCTGCTTCGACCTGCTCCATCCGGGGCACATTTCACTTCTTTCTCAAGCTAAAAAAACCTGCGATCGACTGATTGTTGGCCTTAATAGTGACCGGTCTGTGCGGCAACTGAAAGGTGAAAATAGGCCCGTGCAGAGTGAATCGAGCAGAGCACAAGTATTGGCTTCGCTCGCTGACGTCGATTTGGTGATATTATTTGATGATGCAACACCACTTGCAGTAATTGAAACATTGAGGCCGGACGTTCTTATCAAAGGTTCTGATTATGAGCTTAAAGATGTCGTCGGGGGCGATTTAGTAGCAAATTGGGGGGGTGAAGTGTTGCTGGCGGACATACTGCCTGGTCATAGCACGACGAGTACTATCGAGAAACTTGAGGGTAAAAAGATTTAGTAAGACTAATTGAGCCGATTTGAGTGCCAAGTCCCCAACCATTTTGCGCACATCATTGATCAAGTTTCCATATTGAATGATAAATGCCTTATGGGTGATTAGACCGGTTTTAGAGCCCTCATATTGAGGCTAACAGAAATCCCATTAAGTTTTTCCTGGCTTGCATCATCAAAAAGCCCAAAGTCGTCGATACATTTGATGTTTTCAAACCCAGCGTCCGTGAGAAAACTTCCCAAAAAATCAGCGGTGAACCCGGTAGCATTAAAATCGTCTTCATCAACTTCGCCGCCAAATAGTATGCGCATTAAATGCCACTGGTGGTCGGGAGTTATCTTTTCATGAACAAATAGTATGCAAAGTGCAGCCATATCGGGCACGCTGACCATAAGCTCACCACCTGGTTTAAGAATGCGAAGACATTCCTCGAGTGCCTGCGGTATTTCTTCTTTGTAACCGCAACGCTGTAATAGGTGACAGCTATAGATTATATCGAATGAATCATTTGAGAACTGACCGAGATTCCCAAAGTCGCCCTTATAATCGACATCGGCACTCCCGCTTGGGTGCATATTTTTCCAATCGGCCGCTGGAGTTGATCCACCAATATTTAATTTCATAATAGGCACTTCCGATAATGATTAATCACGAGATAAAAAATTTATTTCGACTATTCAGTACAGGTCTCGACCACTTGTCGTCAATGTGTCAGGTTGTATAGGTCAGGGCTACATAGAGAGCAAAGCGTAACTCTCTTGGGTTCTAGGTTATTAATCAGGGCAGTTTGTACAGTGGTTGCGCGAATATTTTACTCAATGGCGCGCCCGAGAGGATTCGAACCCCTGACCTACGCCTCCGGAGGGCGTCGCTCTATCCAGCTGAGCTACGGGCGCTTAAAAGCAAGAAACTACGGCAATCTTCAATACTATGCTAGCTAGTTTTACTACGGTTATTTTGGGTGGTTTAAATCCTTGGCAGGCATGCCGTTTTGTGGTGAGTGCAATGGATTTTTCATCCAGTCAAAAATGTCGATCCAAACAACTTTCGCATTTAAATCTCTCAAGAGCATATGGTAACCGCTCCCATATTCCTTGATAAAGATATTAGAAGAACCGTTTGGCAAGCGCGTTTTAAGAAAGAGGCGCGCTTTGCTTGGAATGATATCCTCCTGTTTTCCGTACAATATTAATGCTGGTCCCTTTAATCTGTTAGCGCCAGAGAGAGCCATGTCCATCAGATTTACTAAGCCGTTTACAGCATCAACGCGTGTTCGTTTTATTATTTTTTTATCTGTAGATAATTGCCTTAGCATACTTAAGTTATCGGAAGGCTTGCGCCCAAAGCCCCCACCGCTCACACGGAGCCCGGGTGCTAATCTGGTCAAAATCCATAGCGCAGCCTCTTGCCAAGCTGGCATAACCACACGTCCCCAGATGGCTGGCGCTATTAGAATTATTCCATCGTGTAAAGGCAGACTATTCTGTGCTGATGCTGCGATAGTAACGGCACCTCCCATACTTTCTCCTAGCAAAAAAAGCGGTACATCTGGATGTTTCAAACGAATAATGTGAGCAATCCTTGTGAGGTCAGCTGTTAATGACGGAGCTCCATGCCAGCGCCCAGCAAATGGTGCTCCGCCAAACCCACGCTGATCATAGGCATAAGTGGTCACACCGAATTTGGCCCAATAGGCCGCAGGTTTTTCAAAGGCGTTTGAATAATCATTGAAGCCATGAAGCGCGAGAACAACAAATCGTGGATTAATTTTTGGTCCCCATTGCCTGAAAGGAAGCTTTATGCCGTCATTCATTACAAAATTATTCTGTTTTAAAGTCGCCGCACGTAAAGAAGGCCCGGGTTCTATATAGCGGGGCCCACATGCGCTTAGTAATAATAGTGCTGCCGCCATTCCCATGGCATTCTTCATTCTGCGGGGTCTTTTTTTCTATGGGGCGAGGTTTTTGTTAACTGTAGGAAAATATCCCCCAGATTGGTTTCCTCACTTTTTATATCAACAATCGCTAGCTGAGCTTTCCTAAACTCCTCCAGAATTTGGTTAACCTTAATTATGCCTTTCCTATAATTGATCACGATCGCTCCTTTTTGAGTGAGTAAAGGAGAAAATTGCAAAAGATTAGGGGGTACTGCAACGAGCGGATGGTCAGTGGTTATAATTAAAGTTTTTTCATCAATTCGAGACAATAGGGTTTCTTTTCTTTCCGAAGTGATCAATTCTCCGTTGTGAATAATAGCAATACGATCACAAAGTTTTTCAGCCTCTTCAAGATAGTGGGTAGTGATTAGTACAGTTACCCCACCCCGATTGAGTATGCGGATGTTTTCCCAAAGCTGTTCGCGCAGTTCAATGTCGACGCCGGCCGTTGGTTCATCTAACACTAGAACCGGCGGATCGTGAACCATAGCTTTTGCAATTAGGAGTCGGCGACGCATTCCACCAGAAAGGGTTCGAGCATATGAGTCGGCTACAGAAGAGAGTCCCACACGGGCAAGAATCTCATCCGTTTTGGTATCCGCGGGCGGCACCCCATAAAGTCCCGCTTGCATATTCAGGTATTCACGTGGAGTGAAAAAGGCATCCATATTTAGTTCCTGAGGAACGATTCCGATGGCCGAGCGAGCGTTCCGTGGATATTTATCTATATCAATGCCCCAAATTTTAACGCTGCCGCCGCTCTTCGTTGTAAGTCCGCCAAGGGTGTTAATTAAAGTGGATTTTCCGGCCCCGTTGGGGCCTAATAAAGCAAATAGAGATCCCGTAGGTACGCATAGATTTACCCCCGCTAGCGCGGTAACTGTGGGCCTCTTTTTTGAACTGGCATAGATCTTCGTTAATCCGTGGATCTCAACAGCCAGCTTAGGGGGCTTGCAATTAGGGTCAGTCAATTTGTGCCTCCTAGGCAATTGATTGTTGCGAGGCATTCGCTATCATCCAGGCTTACCAGTGGTCAACCATGGATGCCTATTAACTGTTGAAGGAAAGTACCGTAAATGAAACCAATTGAAGTAACTCGCGTAGATACAAAGGAGGTGAGTTGTGATGGCGGAAGCGGAGCCTCCGGACACCCGCGCATCTTCTTAAATATGGGTGATAATACGGAAATTGAGTGCCCTTATTGCGGCAGGCAATTTAAGTTGTTGATTGGAGCTACACCGGTAGGTGGGTAAGAGGAAAATTTTAAAATTGGTAGGGCGATTATGGAACGTTTGTATTTAGTAGATGGATCTGGTTTTATTTTCCGAGCTTACCATGCGGTTAGGCCCTTGACACGCCCTGATGGCACACCGGTCAACGCCGTATACGGGTTTACTCAGATGTTATTGAAGTTAGTCGAAGAGAGTGATGCCGATCATATAGCTGTTATTTTTGATGCCGCCAGGAAAACTTTTCGCAATGATATATTCCCTAATTATAAAGCGCATCGGCCGCCACCACCGGACGACTTAGTTCCACAATTTGACTTGGTAAAGGAGGCAACGATGGCTTTCGGGCTACCAGCCATAGAAATGCCGGGTTACGAGGCCGATGATATAATTGCTACTTATGCGAAAATGGGGGCTGAGGCAGGAGCGAGTGTGACGATTGTGTCTTCAGATAAGGATTTAATGCAACTGGTTGGCGGTCGGGTATCGATGTTTGACTCTATGAAAAATCGCCTCATCAGATCGGAAGAGGTGATCGAGCGATTTGGTGTAGTGCCTGAAAAAGTTGTTGAGGTGCAGGCTCTAGCGGGGGACTCAGTTGACAATGTGCCTGGGGTTCCTGGCATCGGAGTAAAAACAGCGGCATTGCTTATTAACGAGTATGGTGACCTTGAGAACCTTTTAGAGCATGCCAATGAAATAAAACAGAAAAAGCGACGGGAAAACCTTATTGAATTTTCTGAGCAAGCGCGCATCTCTCGTAAACTTGTGCAGCTCAAGCAAGATGTTCCGGTGCTAAATTCGTTATCCGAATTCGCGCGGAAACAAATTGATAGCGATAAAACTATACAATTTCTTACTGAACAGGGCTTTAAATCAATTATTTCTCGGTTGAATATAGAATCACAAAGCCCTCAACAGGAGCAGAATGAATGTTTTGAGAATGTGGATTACGAAATTGTTCAGGACAAACAGACCCTCCAAGATTGGATAGAGCAAGCTTATCAAAAAGGGTTGGTCTCAATTGATACTGAAACTACCTCTTTAAATCCAATGAAAGCTGAGTTGGTGGGGATTTCATTGTCGGTAAACCCGGGCAGGGCTTGTTATATTCCAGTTGCACACAAGAGATTACAAGAGCCAAGCAGTCTCGGTGTGGTTGAAAATAACAGTCTCAATCAAAACCAAGATTTAAAACAGCTCTCAAAGTCGCTTGTGCTCGATATGCTTCGGCCTTTGTTAGAAGATGAATCGCTCATAAAAATTGGCCAAAACATTAAATATGATTCTCTCATTTTACTTAGATATGGAGTAGTTGTTAGCCCAGTGGATGACACAATGGTTTGCTCGTTTGTTCTTGAGGGAGGTTCAGGGAAGCACGGGTTAGACGAGCTTGCGGACCGTCATTTGAATGTCAAAACCATAAAATATAAAAGCGTAGTTGGATCGGGGCAGAAACAAGTAACTTTCGACTACGTGCCGCTTGAACAAGCTTGTAACTATGCGGCTGAGGATGCTGATTTGACGCTTCGGTTGCACCGTATTTTAAAGCCGCGATTGTTAGATGAAAAAATGGTAACCGTTTACGAAACTATTGAACGTCCACTCATTCCTATACTTATTCAAATGGAAAAAACCGGAATACGTGTTGATCAAGGCTTATTGATAAAATTGAGTAGCGATCTGGCTAAGCGCCTCTCTGCCCTTGAAGATGAAATTAAAGCCATTGCCGGCGAAGACTTCAACATAAATTCTCCTAAACAGCTTGGGCAGATTTTGTTCGAAAAGTTAGGTTTGCCCGGCGCAAAAAAGACTAAGACCGGAGCCTATCAAACCAGCGCCAAGGTCCTAGAGGATCTTGCTTCAGAGGGACACCATTTGCCCACGCAGGTGCTTGAATGGCGCCAGCTAGCAAAGCTCAAGAGTACCTATACAGACTCATTAGTGAAAGAAATAAATCCGGAAACAGGGCGTGTCCATACATCATATGCGATGGCAGGAGCCCAAACCGGGCGACTCTCGTCCACCAATCCAAACTTACAGAACATCCCGATAAGGACCAATGAAGGCAGAAAAATTCGCCAAGCATTCGTTGCGAAACCTGGACATAAGCTCATGTCATTTGATTATTCACAAATTGAGCTTCGTGTTCTCGCCCATATGGCGGAGATCGACTCGTTAGCTCAGGCCTTTAAAGGAGGAGCTGATATTCATGCAACGACTGCATCTCAAGTTTTCGGTGTTCCATTGAATGATATCGATCCACAAATTCGGCGCCAAGCAAAAGCCATTAACTTTGGAATTATATATGGCATCAGCGCTTTTGGATTGGCCCGCCAGCTGGGCATCGATCAGACAGATGCTAGGTCTTATATCAATGCTTATTTCGAGAAATACCCAGGCATCAAGGATTATATGGAGCGCTTGAAGAGCGAATGTCGCAAGACTGGAATGGTTACAACGCTTTTCGGTCGACGCATCCATTTGCCGGGCATCAATGATAAGGATCACATGCGTCGTAATTATGCAGAGCGTCAGGCTATAAATGCCCCAATTCAAGGAACAGCGGCTGATATAATTAAACGTGCTATGATTCGGGTGCCGCAGGCGCTTCAGAGCCATGGATCTGAGGCAGCAATGCTACTGCAAGTTCATGACGAGCTATTATTCGAAGTGCCAAATAATGAAGTTGATGAAGTGGCTAAGATAATTACTGAAGTGATGGAAAGAGCTGCGGGTCCAACGGTAAAAATGTGCGTGCCTCTGGAGGTCGAGGCCGGCATTGGTGATAACTGGGATGAAGCTCACTGATAACAGTTTATAAAGTCGGAATATAAATTTATATTTGTTACGGCATGCTACTTACCTTTCTTAAAGTTAGTAGCATGGGTATGGTGTTTTGCTTGTTGCTGTGGATTGTTTTCTGCTGATAGTTGCTCGTCCGACAATCGATATATAAAAAAGCGTGCTTTTCATGATAAAAGAAGGAATTAACTAATGTTAAAAATTCTTGGGCGTAACACTTCCTCAAATGTAATGAAGGTTCTCTGGGTTTGTGATGAGCTTGGGATTGAATACAGTCGTGAGGATGTAGGCGGAAAATTTGGGAAAAATGACCAGCCAGATTATTTAGACATGAATCCGAATGGTCTGGTGCCAACAGTCATAGACGATGGATTCGTGCTCTGGGAATCGAATGTCATAATCCGTTACCTGGCTTGCAAGTATGGACACGAGACCACCCTTTGGCCAGATGATCCGAGAGAGCGAGCTGATGCTGATCGTTGGATGGAGTGGCTCAGCACAACAGTTAATCCTCCAATGTTCCTCATTTTTCGGAACCTCGTAAGAGAAAGTGAGGAGACGCGCAATATGAAAGAAGTTGCGCTGGGGACAGAAAAGGCGACGCACTTCTGGAATATACTTGATACGCACTTGGTTGACAGAGAATTTGTCAGTGGCTCTAAATTTACCTTAGGAGATGTGCCGTTGGGTGTGCATGCTAGACGCTGGATCGAGTTGCGGCCAGAACAGGCAAATAGTATGCACAACCTTTTGTCATGGTTTGATAGGCTAAAAAAACGTCCAGCTTACCACCATTGCCTTATTCCCCTACAATGACCTGCGGTTGCACGGGACGCGTTGACGAGCAATGCTGAGGTCATATTCAAGATGGTTTGGTGATGTATAATGAAAACTAAATACAGTATCGGTGAAAATGTACAAGTGCTAGCGATTGATCCAGATGGACATGTCCGTACACCTACCTATGTACGTGGCAAAACAGGGATTGTTGAGAGCTATGCCGGTGCATTTTCAAACCCAGAGGCGCTTGCTTACGGCAACGATGACGGGCCCAAATTGCCGCTATATAGAGTTCGATTCCAACAAACTAAGGTCTGGTCAGATTATGCCGGTCCTGCACAGGATACTATGGTGTTGGATCTCTATGAGCATTGGTTGGAAATCGCTTGATTTGGCTATTAAGACTTGGTGCAGCAGCGGTTGTTTTGCTTGTTTGTGGATGTTATCTGCCATCTGATTTTGATGCTCAGTTGCAAATAGACCGGCGTGGGAATTATATTTTCCGGTATAATGGGAGTCTCACACACTTAGGGCTGCTCAAAGAAATTAATTTAGGGAAACTTAATGATAGTGAGGTCTCGGAGAAGGTTTTGACTATTCAACGCGACCTTGCACGTGATAAGGGTTATGGCCCTGGCTCTTCCACAGAAAAGCGGGTCCGGCATATTCAGCACATAAAGAATTCAACCTTTCGGGTCGCTTACAAGCGCAATGGAAATTTGAACAAAGAGCGTTCTTTTAACTTTATCCGCTTTAATTCTCGCATGCTTTCTATAAGCCGAGTGCCGGATAACTCGGGAATCAAAAAAAGATGGTTGATAAAGGTCATTGGTGACAAGCCTAATAGCGAACTTATCAGGGCCCTGGAAAGAGTAAGCTTAAAAGCAAACGGTCGTTTTCGTATTCAAACTGACGCAGTGATTTTGCGGCACAATGCGGACTCGTTTTACCAAACAGGAAAATCTGTGGTTTATGTCTGGAAGATAAAGAGCCTCACGAGGACACCACCCGTTCTCATCTTTAAGCTACAAGCAGAATAAACAGAAAATAAGAGATATTTCGAACTCTGGTATTCTGCTTGTTTTATGAGGAAGCAAAAATACCCGCTTTTTTCACATCTTCACTAACATGATCCTCAAACTGCTTAAAGTTTTCCTCAAATCTACCACGTAAGTTATTAGCGGTTTTTTCGTAAGCTGATTTGTCTTGCCATGTGTTACGGGGGTCTAAAACCTCTTTCGGCACATCAGGGCAGCTGTTAGGGACCAAAACCCCAAAATGGGGGTCCGGGGTAAAGGTGACATCGGTCAGTTTACCATCGAGTGCTGCCCTGACCATGGCCCGAGTGTAGGAAATCTTCATTCTTTCACCCGTGCCGTATGCTCCGCCTGACCAACCTGTATTGACTAACCAACATTTCGCGCCGGACTTTTCTATCCTCTCACCAAGCATTTCTGCATAAACTGATGGATGACGCGGCATGAAGGGTGCTCCAAAACACGTCGAAAACGTTGCCTCTGGCTCCGTTACTCCTTTTTCGGTGCCAGCTAGGCGCGCTGTGTAACCAGATAAAAAATGGTACATAGCTTGATCAGCGGAAAGACTGCTTATCGGCGGAAGAACACCGAATGCGTCTGCTGTGAGCATCACAATATTTTTTGGTTGTCCTCCAATTCCTGATGGTTCTGTATTAGGAATAAAATCGATTGGGTAGCAAGATCGGGTATTTTCAGTCTTACTGTCGTCAAATAAATCAAGGTGCCGGGTGTCCGGATCCATTACGACATTTTCGAGCACCGTTCCAAATCGATGTGATGCCGCAAAGATTTCAGGCTCTGCCTCTTTAGACAGATTGATAACTTTTGCGTAGCAACCACCTTCAAAATTAAATACCCCGTCGTCAGACCACCCGTGTTCATCATCGCCAATTAAAGTGCGAGATCCATCGGCAGACAGCGTGGTTTTACCTGTACCGGAAAGGCCGAAGAAGATGGCCACATCACCTGCTACTCCTATATTTGCTGAGCAGTGCATGGGTAAAACGCCATTTGCTGGAAGGGTATAATTAAGATACGAGAAAACCGATTTTTTTATTTCACCCGCATATACCGATCCAGAAATAAGCACAGTTTTCTCTGAAAAATTCATCATAATGGCAGTTTCAGAATTGGTATTATCCATTTTGGGCGAGGCATGAAGGTAAGGTGCATGTAAAATAATCAGGTCTGGCTCGAAGCCCTTTAGCTCTTCAGGAGCTGGGCGGATAAACATATTCCGTGCAAATAGGCTGTGCCATGGAATGTCCGTGATAACACGCACACGAAGCCGATTAGTTTTCTCTGCCCCGGCATAAAGATCTTGCACATAAAGGTCGCGCCCCTGGTAATAGGAAAGTATTCGGCGATGTAGGTTTTTGAAACTGGCCTCATCCGTACTTTGGTTGACGGGGCCCCACCAAATATTATCTTTGCTTGTATGCTCCTCAACTAGGAATTTGTCTTTCGGGGATCTACCCGTGTGTTTGCCGGTATCAACAACCAAGGCCCCACCGATAGATAACTTGCCTTGGTTGCAACGAATGGTGGCTTCATAGAGAGGCTCAGCAGCCAAGTTCCAAGAAACCGAGTTTGTATTGATGATACCGTGAACATCTAAGCTCTGAAATTTTTCTGTAGCCACTTTGGCGCTCCTCTTATTGTCCACCGTAGTTCGGAACAACGAGTTTTCTGGTGAACAACGTTTCCCCATGTTTAAGGGTCTAGATATCTGTGATATCCGCTCTCAAATCAATAGAGAATCCATATCAATGTGTCTCTTGGTATGTTGATATGCTGTTTATCTGGGAATTATTGCAATTTTGGTCAATAAAATAGTTGAAAATGTTGTTAATCAACTTCAACCTTCTTTGGCTAACTCGGTAGAAATAGCCTCTGCAAGGGCATCTACGCTTGTTGCATGGCGGAAAATGCGAGCAATTTTTCCGCTGGGAGCTACTAGATAGAAGAACGTTGTATGATTGAGTAAATATTCACTGGCATCATCTTGAGTTACGACATGGCGTAATACGCGGTATGTTTTGGTGACACTATCAATTTCATCTTTGTTGCCTGTGAGCCCACGCATTTTTGGATGAAAATGGGTTACGTAGGTTGCCAGTGCCTCTGGGGTATCGCGGTCCGGGTCTACCGAGATAAAAAGGGGTTGAACTAAGTCTGCGGTCTTTCCAAGACGGTTAAGTGCTGCTGTTATTCTCGCGAGGCCCGTTGGACATACATCTGGGCAAAAAGTATAGCCGAATGTGATCAATAAAAATTTGCCAGGAAAACTGTTCTCTGTGATCTTCGAGCCATTATGATCGGTAAGTGCAAATGGGCCACCAATATCTATAACGGGTAAGAAGCCAATTTTTGGCGCTGGATTTGAGTTGGTATTGTCAATTTGGTGCCAGTATACGAGTGCTGCTAAAGCAATAGCAGAAAGTGCGGCTACCAAAATCCCTATGACTTTTAAGGATATAGAATTTTTCATGCCCAACCAAACAATTCACGAACGTCCGAATAGGCATCATTGTCACAGTGCTTTCTGACACGTAACAGTAGGCAAATCGCCGCATCACAGTGCTTTATCTTCGCGGTTCCATAGGCCTTTGAAAATGCCATTTTTTTGCCTTTTTATCGCCCTAACAGAGGCATCAGTATCAACTAGTGTAGGATTATCTCTGAGGAAAACTTTTGAAGTACAGCGCTATAAAGATACTAAGTGGACCTAAAAATATGATGTCCTATGCCGTCCAAGCTTTGTATAAAAATAAAGGAGGTAGTTGTGAATGAATAAAACAATTGCATTGGTTGATGATGACCAAAATATTCTTACTTCGGTCTCAATGGCTCTCGAGGCAGAGGGCTATGACGTAGTGCTGTTTCATGACGGAGAAGAAGCACTCAAGGGGCTAATCAAAAATACACCTGACCTTGCTATTTTAGATATAAAAATGCCAAGGATGGATGGAATGGAATTGCTTCAAAAATTAAGGCAAAATTCGAAAATCCCGGCTATTTTTTTAACCTCCAAAGATGACGAGATTGATGAAGTACTAGGGCTACGTATGGGGGCAGACGATTACATCAAAAAGCCATTTTCTCAGCGACTGCTGATAGAAAGAATTCGCACAATTCTCCGTCGTTCTGAGTTATTAGAAGAACCTTTGGATGGCGTGCCAAAAGACCTTATTGAGCGTGGGAAGTTGAAGCTTGACCCTCAACGTCATTCGTGTTGCTGGGATGGAGTTGATATCAAACTCACCGTAACAGAATTTCTTTTGTTGCAATCTCTTTCACAGCGACCGGGGCATGTAAAAACTCGGGATCAGTTGATGGATGCGGCTTATGGAGAAAGTATCTACGTGGATGATAGAACAATAGACAGTCATATAAAACGCCTCAGACGCAAATTTCGCGAAGTTGATACGGATTTTTCTCAGATAGAGACACTGTATGGTGTAGGATATAGATATGGCCAATCGTGACTTCTAAGTCTAAGAAGGCCAAACATCTTTGTTCCGATAAACTAGCTGGCTCGGCTGACGGACCAAATGGTTATTTTCGTTCCATCACTATGTCCCTGAAAAAGTGGCGAGAAAACTGTCAGCGGCAGCGCATTATCTCGCCACTCACATTAAGAATACTCGCTGTAAATATTGTTGCGTTATTAATTCCGATCGGGTTCCTGTTTTATTCTGACTCTTATCGGGATGGGCTCATTGACGCAGAACTAGAGGTCATGGGTAATAAGGGTAGGTTAGTGGCTGCTGCACTTGGCGAAACTTCAGTTGGCGAGACGCATGCAGGAAGACAATTCATCAACCCACTTATGGCGAGGGACACTATCCGGCGTTTAAGTGATGATCCTAAATTGCGTACACGGCTTTTTGTGCTCAATGGGGATCAGATTGTCGACAGCAAACAAACTGATATTCAAGTGGAATCACTATCTCCAAGCGGAGAGAATTATATTATATGGGATTGGGCATTCGGCCTAATTGACTGGGGTATTAATTGGCTGCCATCGGGCGAAAAACTGTCCCATTATCGCGAGGAGGTGTTGCCTCGCGCAAACCATTATGATGAAGTCGTGCGCGCATTTTCCGGTAATGTTGTCGGCGTCATCCGCATGGGTGGGAAGAGTGGTTTGATGTTGTCGGTAGCTGTACCCGTGCAAAATGTGCGGCGTGTCGTGGGAGCGATACTTCTATCGCAAGACGCAACAGACATAGAATCTGCAATTCGTGATTTTCGCCAGAAGGTCATTGTTGTATCAGGTGCGGCGCTTGTTATTACCATCCTTTTATCTCTCTATCTGGCGGGAACTATAGCGCGACCGGTTTTGCGGCTTGCGGGCGCCGCTGAAATGGTTCGTTTGGGGCATGGTCGAGAGTCACAACAAATACCTGACTTTTCATCACGAGGAGATGAGATTGGAGATCTTTCACGGGTGCTACGTGAAATGACCGATGCGCTGCATGAGCGTATGGATGCAACGGAGCGGTTTGCCGCTGACGTAAGCCATGAAATTAAAAACCCTCTGACTTCTCTCAGAAGTGCCGTTGAGACAGCTTTGAGGTTGAAAGACCACCAACAACAGAAAAAGCTGATGGGCATAGTACTCGAGGATGTTCAACGGCTTGATCGTCTTATTACGGACATTTCTAACGCGTCCCGGCTTGATTCCGAGCTTAGCCGTGAGGAGATGCAGTCAATAGATGTAGGGCGTATTATTTTAGCTTTGGTAGCTGTAGAGAATTCTGTATCTAGCTCTGCGCGGTTTGAGGTCGAAGTAGACCCGAGTATGCGCCTTGCTGTTAGAGGCTCGGAGAGTCGTTTAGTACAGGTATTCAGAAACTTATTGGGTAACGCTGCTAGCTTTAGTCCACCCAATGGGAAGATTACAGTCAGAGCAAGAAAGAATGGTAATTGCGTTGAGGTAATGATTGAAGATCAAGGGCCAGGTATACCAATATCAAAACTATCAGCGATTTTTGACCGGTTTTATACTGAGCGCCCTGAAGGTGAGAAGTTTGGTGCTCATTCCGGGCTTGGACTTTCTATCTCAAAACAAATAATCGAGGCGCATAGGGGTAAGATTTTAGCTGAGAATCGAGGTCATTATGATGGGGAAAGCAGTGGTGCCAGATTCATAGTAGTTCTCCCGGCGGAATAAAAAACTTCAAAGAAATCTAACGTATTGTCATGTAAACGTCTCGGCTAGCGATGGCCAAGCAGTTTTCTAATAGCTCCTTGAGCTGCGAAAGAGTCAATTAAGCTCTGAATCTAAGGGGTCGTAGAGTCATTTTGATAAAACCCGACTGAGCGCATTCAACTGTGGATGACGATGCGCAAATTTTTTTTCATACTTTCAGTTGCTTGGAATATTTGAGCCGTGGGCTCTAGGTGTTATAGAAATGCTAGCTTCGCCAATTGATTCTACGCATTTGGGTTGATTTAAGATTTTAGCTTGAATGTCAAATGTGTACCGGTTGGTGGTCAGTCTGTTCCGTGGGCCGTGCCCCGGAGTATCTGAGGCATCTGCGGTGGTGTAGCTGTAATGCGCGATAGAGAGCACGACGTTATAAAAAGGTTAGGTGAGGGTTTAACAGTTGAAAGAGCGCGTTGTATTAGTCACTGGCATGTCTGGCGCCGGGCGCACAGCGTCACTCAAGGTCCTTGAAGATTTGGGGTATGAAGCAGTTGATAACCTGCCGCTCTCATTTTTGGGCAGGCTGATCGATCAGCCTGAGCCAGAAAATCTTCTCGGCAAGGGAAGGCCATTAGCAATAGGGGTGGATCTTCGGACCCGAGGTTTTTCGGTTGAGACGGTAATCGATGAACTTGAGCGTTGGAAGGCCAAGCATAATGCCGAGGTCCTATCAATTTTTATCGACTGTGAGGATATGGTGCTCGGGCGGCGCTTCACTGAAACACGTCGGCGGCATCCTTTAGCATCTGACCGTCCGCTATCAGACTCCATTGAACTAGAGCGTCGCCTTTTATCGAGACTTCGTGATCGTGCTGACTTGGTGTTAGACACCACTGAGCGAAGCTTACCTGAATTGAAAGTTGTTCTTGCTAAGCATTTCGCATATGACAATAGTACAGGGACAGAAATTTTTATAAAATCATTTTCATTTCGTCACGGTTTGCCTCGTGACGCAGACTTAGTCTTTGATGTTCGGTTTTTGAGGAATCCACATTACGATGAAAAGCTCCGCCCGTTGTCTGGAGAGGACCAGGCGGTGCGTTCTTATGTTATGCGAGATCCAGGTATAGCTGAGTATTTAAACACAGTTGATAAAATGCTAGCCCTTTGCATTCCCCGCTACAGGGAAGAAGGCAAGAGCTACTTGACCATCGCGATTGGTTGCACCGGAGGTCGCCATAGATCTGTATCTGTGGCAGTTGATCTTGCGGAAAGATTGGAACACAGAGATTGGCGGGTCCGGTTACAACATCGTGACATGCATCGAGACGCTGGCAGCGATATGCTCTAGGCAGAAACCGGGGTAGAAAGTTGATGACATAGAGGGCAAAATTTTTGCTCGCCGGTATTTCGGAGACAAAAATGCGCTGTTATTATTAAGGTTTTCGACCTGCAATACATTTGAGCATGCGAGGGTGGGCTTGACTACTTTCTCCAAGTAACGGAGTAACAGGTAATTGCAGGTACCCCAACTTGGATTCGGTATTTCGAATTTATAAACTTATCCCCATTTTGGGTAACTTCTTTAGTGCGATTTTCTTTGCTATCGTGGCTTTTTCATAAATTCACTGTTTGTGTAGTATTTGGTCTTCAATACAAGCGCATTTAGCACCTCTTTAAGAATCAGAATGCAGTCAGTCGCATCTAAACATAACGACATAAACATATCGTTATATTTTTGTTGATATCCTAGCATTGTTGCTAGTATAAACGGGAAGCGGATTTGGGCAACCAATTGAAGCCCTTTTTAAAAATTATGGATAAAAGAGAGGTTCTTATGGCAGCGTCTAATGATTTTAAGGTCGCAGATATCGAGCTCGCCGACTGGGGTCGTAAAGAGATTGCTATTGCTGAGACTGAGATGCCCGGCTTAATGGCCATCCGTGAGGAATACGCTGGGAAAAAGCCTCTTGATGGTGCGCGGATCGCTGGCTCTTTGCATATGACTATACAAACAGCTGTTTTAATCGAGACACTTGTAGAGCTTGGAGCAGAGGTGCGTTGGGCTTCTTGCAACATTTTCTCCACGCAGGATCAGGCTGCTGCTGCCATGGCTGTGAAGGGCATACCCGTTTTTGCATGGAAAGGTGAAACGGAAGAGGAGTATTGGTGGTGTATGGATCAAACCATCAAGGGGCCTGGTGGATGGGCGCCGAATATGATTTTAGATGACGGAGGCGACCTCACTATAGTTATGCATGAAAAGTTTCCTGAACTTTTAAAAGAGGTTCGCGGGTTGTCGGAAGAAACAACTACTGGAGTGCATCGCCTGAACGAGATGGAGAAAAATGGCAGTCTCGCGGTGCCGGCATTTAACGTCAATGACTCGGTGACAAAATCAAAATTTGACAATCTCTATGGGTGTCGCGAGAGCCTCATCGACGGTATCAAGCGTGCAACTGATGTAATGCTTGCTGGGAAAACCGCTGTTGTGGCGGGGTATGGTGATGTTGGAAAAGGTTCGGCAATTAGTTTGAGAGGCCAAGGAGCCCGCGTCTTGGTCACTGAAGTTGATCCTATTTGCGCGCTGCAAGCGGCCATGGAGGGATACGAAGTTACAACAATGGAGGCCGCAGCCCCGGTCGGGGATATTTTTGTTACTACAACCGGGAATATAGACGTTATTACGTTGGACCACATGAGAGACATGAAAGATCGTGCGATTGTGTGTAATATTGGGCATTTCGATTCTGAAATTGCCATAAACGATCTGAAGAATCTTAAGTGGCACAACATCAAGCCTCAAGTCGACGAAGTTGAGTTCGCTGATGGGAAACGGTTGATCGTTCTTGCGGAGGGTCGTCTGGTGAATTTGGGGTGCGCGACGGGGCATCCAAGCTTTGTTATGTCGGCCTCATTTTCAAATCAGGTCTTAGCCCAAATCGAGCTTTGGCAAAATTATAAAAACTACGAAAATAAGGTGTACGTGTTGCCCAAATCGTTGGATGAGAAAGTCGCTCAGCTCCACTTGTCAAAACTGGGAGCCCAACTGAGCTCGCTATCGGAAGAACAGGCTGAATACATTGGCGTTGGGAAGAGTGGTCCGTTTAAACCAGATTATTATAGATATTAGAATATTACTAATAATCTGCGGAGCACTTACGGATTTCTTGGTGCCTATTACCCGCGATGGCTATTGAAGTAGCGCGTCCGTGCAGAATTTTTTAAGTGGTACAAATGTGTGTTATTGCGCGCTCCAGTGAATGCAGTGATTAGACGGGAGGCATTGCTGAGGGTGTTGCTGCTGCGATATGTAATTATTTCGCCGCTTGAGTAAATCGCTTTAGGTTCGATAAAATAAATATAAGATCTGGCAAGACCTTAACGTCGGTTGCGTACACTGGGCACGTGGCCCTTAAACCAAGTTAACTGATTGTTAAATGCAAAAAGGATATAATGTCACCTGCTCAACATCATTCGTTAAACACCACTGGAGCATGCGATGCGGTTAAATTGGATGACGTATCTTCGAGTTTAAGGCTTGCGGAATCCATTGCAAGAGTAGCGACAGTCGGTGATGTAATAGGACTAATGGGGCCGATCGGCATTGGTAAGACTGTATTCGCGCGCGGCTTCATTCGGTCTCTGACCCATCACGATGAGATCGTGCCCAGCCCTACTTACACGTTGATGCAGGTCTACGAAACGGGAGCCATTCCGATATACCACTATGATTTGTACCGAATTCAATCGAATTCGGAACTGGAAGAACTTGGCCTTGACGCTGCTGTGGCTGGGGGGATAATTTTGATCGAATGGCCTGAGAGCATTGGTGCTCTAGGCGGTGTCTCACGGCTCAATATGTCCTTCGAGGCAGGCAAGGAAGGACCGTCAAATATTCGAATTATCTCTTTCGACCCTGGTCTCGCATGGCAAAAACGATTGAATAATGCTGTGAAAGCATTTGTCGAGGAAACCGATGCATAATCGTAAAACTTTAGCGAATGAATTTTTGGGTCGAGTGAAATGGCAAGATGGAGAACACACACCCTTAGCAGGCGACGCCTCTAATCGTCGATACGAACGTATTAGAAAAAAAAATGAGCGTGCTGTGTTCATGGATGCTCCCCCTCCCCTTGAAAATGTAGGCGCGTTTTTAACCATCGCTAATTTGCTTCGTGATCTCGGTTTGAGCGCGCCAAATATTTTTGAGGCAGATATAGATGCAGGCTTTTTATTGATAGAAGATTTCGGTGACACAACCTACACAGAGAGGCTGCTGGCTGGGGTTGATGAAGGTGAACTTTACAAGCTAGCAACTAATGTTCTAATCCATTTGCATAGGGCGTACCAAGATGATGGGGCCATGTCAGCCTATGACAACGACCTCTTGGTGAGGGAAACTCAACTTTGTTTGGATTGGTACATGCCTGCAGTCTTGGGAACGGATACCCCTGATCTTGACAAAGCAGCCTTTGATAGCGCATGGCGAACTGCTCTTAAAACCGCTCGAGAAGTGCCGTCGAGCATTGTATTGCGGGACTTTCATGCTGATAATCTAATGTTATTAAATAATAGAAACGGTATTGCTGCGTGTGGTTTACTAGATTTCCAGGATGCCGTTATAGGACCTGTGAGCTATGACTTGGTATCGTTGTTAGAAGATGCTCGTAGAGACGTACCCGCAAAAATTAGTAGGCAAATGTTGTCTCAATACTTATCGGCTTTCCCCACATTAAACCCAGATAAGTTTGCGAGTTCATATGCCATACTCGGTGCGCAAAGGTGCACGAAAATTCTTGGTATCTTTACTCGATTAGATAGAAGAGACGGAAAACCACAGTACCTGAAACATATTGCTCGAGTATGGCGTTGGCTTGAAACCGACCTTAGGCATCCTGCATTGGCGCCTGTCAAAAAATGGTTTGATTATTATTTTCCCCAAAAGTATCGTATTACTCCAACGCCGGTGACACGAGAGTGACGTTAATTAAAAAAGCAATGCTACTTGCCGCAGGCCTTGGTACTAGGATGGGGCCGCTTTCAGCGAATTGTCCCAAACCCTTGATAAAAGTGTTAGGAAAACCTCTAATAAATTATGGGTTTGATCACTGCATTGAATACGGCGTCAGGCAAATCATCGTTAATACTCATTATTTATCAGACCAGATCTGTAGACATTTATCAAATTTCAAGCGTGTTACAACCGTATATGAAAAGGAACGCCTAGAGACAGGTGGTGGTGTTAAGAATGCGCTAAGTCACTTTGGGCAAAGTCCTTTCTTTGTTATCAATAGCGACGCGCTCTGGGTTGACGGCCCTTATCCTGCGCTAGAGCGGTTGGCGATGGCATGGGATGAAAATCGAATGGACGCATTACTTTTACTGTACCCAGTGGTTCGCCTAACCTCTTACAACGGGCACGGTGATTATCACGTAGACGGTACTGGTATTGCTCGGAGGCGCACTGAACAAGAAGTATCGCCATACATTTTCGCAGGTGTTCAGATTTTGCACCCGCGCCTATTTCAAAGCACCCCTGAAGGGGCATTCTCACTAAACGCACTATACGATCAGGCCGAGTTAGTGGGCCGCCTGTATGCACAAGTGCATGATGGTGAATGGTATCATGTAGGAACACCCGACGAACTGAGGGCAGTAGAAATTAATATATCACAGAGAAATGTTAGGGTGGACAACCGGTGAATTATTTCGACACTGGGTTAATTAATGTTTAGGCACAAGGGCTCCATTTTTACAATCCCGGCTGAGCAATCTTTTTTAGACAGTTTGGCTTCCCAAATGATAATCGAAACGGAAGGAGACCTGAGTCAATTTTCGGAGACGATTGTCTTATTGCCTACTCGTCGTGCGTGCCGAGCCTTGCAGGATTCATTCTTACGACTTCGTGAAGGTGTTCCAACAGCTTTACCTGCCATGCAGGCAATCGGCGATGTTGACGAAGAAGAACTAGCTTTTGATAACATTACGGGGATTGATATTGCGGAACTTGCCCCCGCTATGCCTGATAGCTATCGTATTTTGTCCCTAGCAAAGCGTATACAAAGTCACAGAATAAGCTTGCCCGAAGTGTCTCCGCATGTATCCCCCCCAGATCAAGCACTTCTGCTGGCTATAGAGTTAGCGCGCTTTCTTGACATGGTTCAAACGGAACGGCTTGATTTTGCTGGTTTAGATGCTCTGGTGCCAGAGGAGCTTGCTATGCATTGGCAGGAGACTCTTGGTTTCCTACGTGATTTTACAGAAAATTGGCCATCAGAGGTTGAACGTTTGGGTTTCTTGGAACCAGCGGAACGGCGCAACAGGTTACTCGATGCGAGAGTTCAACAATGGGGCAGTAATCCGCCAGCTGGGCCTATCATAGCTGCTGGCTCTACCGGCAGCATACCTGTAACCGCTGATTTGTTAGCGATGGTTGCGAGGATGCCTCAGGGACGTGTAATTCTGCCTGGATTAGACCTTTTAAGCGATGAAACGAATTGGGCAGCTATTTCAAAAGATCCTACACATCCACAATTTGGGATGGCGAGGTTGCTGAAACGGCTTAAAGTAAAGAGAGAAGATGTCGCAGTTTGGGGCCATCAAAGTATTTGCGATCGGCGGGCCCGTTTGATTTTAGAGGCAATGCGTCCCGCACCAATGACTGCAGTTTGGCAGAATCTGGAAAAATCTGAGCCTCTACCAACAGATGGGCTGCATCTTATCGAATGTTCCAACGAGTCAGAGGAGGCGGGTGTTATTGCTCTTATATTGCGAAAACAACTCGAGGTAGAAGGCAAAACGGGTGCACTAGTGACCGGCGATAGACGATTGGCGCGCCGCGTAGCTATGGAACTTAAACGCTGGAAAATTAATATTGATGACTCTGCCGGTATTCCCTTAGCCGATACTTATCCGGCAATATTCATGCGCCTGGTAGCTGAAATGGTAGCAGAACAATTTGGGCCAGTAGCACTTCTAGGTCTTGGAAAACATCCACTAACCGCTGCTGGTTTTACTGTGGCCGGACTCCGGTCAGGGATTCGGTTAATGGACCGTACAATTTTGAGAGGACCTAGGTCCGCACCGGGTATTCAAGGTATTCGGTCATTACTGGAGACTACTGAAAGCAAGTCTTTAGATGCTTCAAGTAAAAGCTTACTGGCTAATATTTTGGATGAATTCGATATCCGATGCCGCCCTATGAGTTCCCTTAGAGATGGGAAAGTGCCATTTAGTGCGCTGGTGGAGGCTCACATTAAGGTCGCAGAGGCGTTAGCCCAGACTGAAGATAGGGGGGGGGCCGAACGACTTTGGGTTGGAGAAAGCGGTGAATCATTAGCGCGTTTCTTCTCCGACTTACGGGTTTCTGCAAGTGTATTTTCCGACCTTTCGCTGTATCACTACCCAGCAGTCCTGAATATCTTAATGAGGCGCACGATTGTGCGACCGCGTTACGGGATGCATCCAAGATTAAATGTTTGGGGACCATTGGAGGCTCGGTTACAGAAAGCAGATTGCATTATTGTTGCTGGTCTTAATGAGGGAAATTGGCCGCTTGAAGTAAAACCCGATCCGTGGCTAAGTCGCCCTATGCGCCGCTCATTTGGTTTGCCGGTTGCTGAACAGCGCATAGGGCTTTCGGCACATGATTTTACTCAACTGTTAGCGGCCCCTGAGGTATTTTTAACCCGATCTAGAAAAGTTGATGGTACTCCGACGGTGCCTACCCGTTGGTTAAGCAGACTCAATTCTGTACTCCGTGCCGCGGGAAACAGTAGTGGCCTGATAGCGCCAGATCATTGGACACATTGGCAAACAAGGCTCGATAGGCCAAAATTTATAAAGCCGGTAGGTCCCCCGGTACCTAGACCACCTATTTCTGCTAGGCCAGAAAAATTGTCAGTAACGCAGATAGAAACTTTAATGCGTGATCCCTACGGGATCTATGCGCGCCATATTATCAATTTGAAGAAGTTGGAGCCACTTGAAGCTGACCCCGGGGCCTCTCAAAATGGAATGATAATCCATGTCATCCTCGACCGATATATAAGTCGTTTCTCGGATGGGCCTCCGCCCGCTGATTTACAAGTATTGTTAAAAATTGGCGAGGAGGTTTTCGGTGAGCATCCCATGCGACCTTCAGTGTATGCATTCTGGTGGCCGCGATTTTGTCGCATCGCGGAGTGGTTTGTTGTCGAATATGAAAGGGTGCGTGTAAATGGGGTGATAAAATCATTTACCGAAATACAGGGCTCAATAAACTTGGAGACGAAAAATGGCCCTTTTGAATTAACAGCACGTGCTGACCGAATAGACCAGTTTGCTGATGGCAGGCTAGAAATCATTGATTATAAGACTGGCAGTACTCCGACAAAAAAACAGGTCCAAAATGGGCTGTCTCCCCAACTACCATTAGAAGCGCTCATTGCTAGTAATGGTGGCTTTGAGGGATTAAAGGGCCAAGATATTTGGGAGGTTTTCGCATTTTATTATTGGAAGCTCGGGGGAGGTCATCCGGCAGGAACGACTACATCGTTCGACAATTTAGAAACACTGATTGAGGAAGCTTTCGTTGGGGTTCAGACGTTAGTTGAAAAATTTTCTGACCCTGCGACCGCCTATGAGGCAATTCCAGTTCCAAGCCGCAAGCCGCACTATAATGATTATGAACACTTAGAGCGCATACTTGAGTGGTCGGGAGGTACAAAAAAATAATTGTAGATCCTAAAGCAGAGGGCTTCAGAGCGGATGCTTTGCAGCGTCGAGCGGCAAACCCTAAAAAAAGCATTTGGTTAACGGCCAGCGCCGGTAGCGGGAAAACAAAAGTCCTGACCGACCGTGTCCTGACACTGCTGCTTGAGGGCACTTCACCAGAGCATATCTTGTGCTTGACCTTCACAAAGGCAGCTGCCGCAGAAATGGCTAATCGTGTAAATGAGCGTCTAGCTGAATGGGCGACTATGAGCGCTCCTACTCTATTTGAAATATTGGGACAGGTTCTCGATAGGGTGCCGAAGTCCCGAGAGGTGAAGCGTGCTCAATGTCTTTTTGCCCAAGTGCTTGATTTACCAGGAGGATTAAATATCCAAACCATCCATAGTTTCTGTCAATCACTGATAGCACGCTTCCCGTTTGAGTCCGGAATACCACCCCACTTCGAGATTATGGAGGAACAGAGAAGTGCTGTAGAGCTACGCCGGCGTGCGCGCGATAATATTTTGGCCGCTGTGGATAGTGATGTAGTCATGAATCAATGTCTTTTGCATCTGACCCAGCACGTCCAAGAGAAGAAATTTGATGACCTTATTTCAGAGGTAATTAAAAATCGTGGGAGGCTCGCTCATGGTATCCTTGAGAAAGGCGGGGTCCAAAATGCTATAGATCACATTTACAAGTTTCTTGGGGTCAAAAAAGTAGAAACAGTAGAATTGATCCAAGCCGAAGCGTTAGAAAAGGTTGATGATGATAAACTTACCCGGGGTGTTGAGGCTTTTCTAAAGGGAACAAAGACCGATAAAAAAAACGGTCAAACATTGTCCAGTTGGCTTTCAGACAGTAATGAAAAGAGAGCAGCCAATTTTGACAAGTATCTCGAAATTTTCATTCGGGTAAAGGCCGGGACGGTAAGGTCTAAAATATTGACTAAGACTGCGCAAAAAACTGATCCTGGACTTGAGGAAATACTCCAATCGGAAGCAGAGAGGTTATTGATAGTGCGCGAGCGCATAGCGGCGGTCGTAACAGCTACATGCACCGCCTCCCTGCTGCGCATAAGTGCTGCTCTTCTTGAGGAGTATGACCGGCTAAAAAGGAGGTTAGTAAGGCTCGATTATAACGACCTAATTTACGTTGCGCGTGCTCTCCTGACTCGAGCTGGTATTGCTCCGTGGGTGCTCTTTAAGCTCGACGGCGGGATTGATCATATCTTGATCGACGAAGCACAAGATACAAATTCTGTACAATGGCAAATAGTAGAAGCGCTGGCGGAGGAATTTTTTTCTGGAGAAGGCGCAAGCACAGAAGTACGCACCTTATTTGCAGTTGGTGATATAAAACAATCAATTTTTGGGTTTCAGGGGGCTGAGCCAGAGCAGTTCGGGAAATATCGCGATAATTTTGCAACACGGGCTTATGAAGCCCAGCGAGAATGGGAAGACATAGACCTGTCAGTTTCTTTTCGTTCGGTAGACGCAGTATTAGCTGCGGTAGATTCGGTGTTTTCGCGCGATGTCGCCAGGATGGGCGTAGTTGAGGGGGTTAAACCTCTTACACACGAAGCATTTAGACGTGGTGACGCAGGGCTTGTTGAGTTATGGCCACCTTTGGGCCCTGAACCCACCAATCCAATTCCTGCTTGGTCGCCCCCATTAGAACGAGTTTCTGAGGAGAACCCATCCCGAAGATTAGCGAAAGCGGTAGCGGCTAAGATCTCAACATTGATTGGGAGTGAAACTCTATTGTCCCGTGGTCGCGCCATACGAGCCGGGGATTTTATGATTCTACTGCGCACGCGTGGTGGGTTTATGGAGGAAATTGTGGCCGAGCTTAAGGCGCGAGAGGTGCCCGTTGCTGGAGTTGACCGTGTGAAGCTTGGCGAACAACTAGCGGTAATGGACCTAATAGCCCTAGGCAGGTTTCTTCTGTTGCCTGACGATGACTTAAATCTTGCCGTTATTTTAAAATCGCCCTTAATTGGTATTGAGGAATATGACCTATATGGCCTTGCTCATAATCGCGGTTCGGATAGCTTGTGGGAGTCATTGTCAAAATGTGGTGGCAGGAGTGAACTATTACGCATGGTTGCCGATTGGCTTACTTCACTATTGGCGAGAGCTGATCTAGAGCGTCCATACGAGCTTTTTGGCTCTTTGTTATCTGCGGAAGTGCCAGCAGGTGGAAGTGGAAGAGAGGCAATGTTGCGTCGGTTGGGGCCAGAATGTGAGGACCCAATAGATGAATTCCTGAATCATGCAATAAGTTACGAACAAGATCATTCTCCTTCGTTGGAGGGATTTCTGCACTGGATGGATGCAGGAGAGGTAGAGACCAAACGTGATTTGGAGCAAGGCAGTGTAGATGAGGTGCGCGTGATGACCGCACATGGTGCAAAAGGGTTACAGGCGCCGATTGTGATATTGCCAGATACCATTTCAAAACCCCAAAAGACTGATGATATTCTATGGTGCGGATCATTACCTTTGTGGTCACCGGAAAGATCACTCGAACCCTTGAAAAGTCGCCACCTTAGGAATGCATGGCGTGAAGCAAGAGATCGTGAGCAGAGACGCCTGCTCTATGTAGCAATGACCAGGGCTGAAGACAGGCTGTATATTTGTGGTTACAACAGCACCGGAAATAAGTTAGCTGACGATTGTTGGTATTCACTTATACGCGATGGACTTTCAGATCTGGGCGAAGCCGTAGAGTTTGATTTCAGCGCCGAAGCTGTAGATGGCTGGCACGGAAAGGGGCTTCGTATTCAAACAGAACAGCGCTCTGACGTGAAGATTGCTGATATCGCTATCGGAAACGATGAACTAATGGCATTACCTTCTTGGATTCAGCGGGAACCGCCGAAAGAAGTAATACCCCAAAAACCCATAGTCCCATCAAGATTAGATGAGGATCCGCCTGCCTCCTCACCGCTTATAACAGAATCAGGCGATCGGTTTCAGCGTGGCACACTTGTTCACCGAATGTTACAGTTTTTGCCAAATGTTCATCCCAAAGACCGGGCGAACGCCACTGAGCGTTTCTTGTTACGGAAATGCTTTGGCTTGACCCAGCACGAAAGGATAGACATCGCTGGGACTGTAATAGGTATTCTTGAGGACCCCCAATTTGCCAAGTTGTTCAGTTCACAATCAAAGGCAGAAGTGCCCTTGATAGGTACAGTGGATATGAAAATTGGCACCCAGATAATTTCGGGGCAGGTTGATCGCCTTGTTGTGTGCGATGATGAAGTGCTGGCGGTTGACTATAAAACACTTAGATTACCACCCAAGGCCGAGGAGAATATCCCTGTAGCTTACGTAAGACAAATGGCAGCTTATCGAGCACTGTTGCAAGGTATATGGGCAGGTCGGTCAGTTAGGTGTGCTCTTTTATGGACCGAAGAGCCATGTCTTATGTGGCTTAATGATGAACAGCTTGATTCCTTTATAGCCGGTCCTTAAGTTAAAGCTTCAAGCTATTATTTTGAGAGGTAGGTTTCATGGCTGACATTGCAGCAGTAAACGACAAGGAATTTGAGGCTAATGTTCTGAAGGCAGCCGGGCCAGTTTTAGTGGATTTTTGGGCAGAATGGTGTGGTCCTTGCAAAATGATTACTCCTATCTTAGAGGAGGTTGCGACGGAAATGGGCGAAGAGATCACTATCGTAAAGATTAATATAGACGATAATCCCGTAACACCCTCAGATCTGGGTGTGAGAGGAATTCCAACGCTTATGATTTTTAAGAACGGCGAAGTTGCTTCAACAAAAGTAGGAGCGTTGCCGAAAGGCCAAATTGTCCAGTGGATAAGGGAATTTCTATAAGCTTGTCTCAGTGGTCAGCGCAAATTCTCAAAAATATGTTATCCTAAATATTTAGTTTATAGACGTGACCAAGTAGATACAGCGATCCGCATACCAATATTCTGGCCGTCTTTTTCTCTTTAGTAATTATATCTGATATTGCATTGAGGACATTTTCTGATATTGCGGTACGTACCCCAAGTTCTTGCGCTGCAGCTGCCAGAGAAGATGCTTTTGCAGTTTTTGGTTCATCAGGGATTTCGATCATATGCATGCTTTCAGTTTGAGGCACGAGAGGCGCAAGAAAATCGTAAATTTGTTTTGTCTCTAACATGCCAACGATAAGGTGCGTCGGCTTTTCGTTCCAATCTAATAAGGTCTGCCGAAGTGCCTCGCCGGCGCCTGCGTTGTGTCCTCCATCAAGCCAGAGTTCCCAACCGTTAGGCAAACTGGTCACTAAATGCCCCTCCCTCAATTGTTCTAACCGGCCTGGCCACATAGTATTTTTGAGGCCAAGCCGCATGGCTTTCTCGGTTATATGAAACAGGCTTAATTTTTCTAAGCACGCTATTGCGCAGCCCGCGTTAATTAATTGGTGGGCGCCGTATAATGACGGTTTAGGCAATGTTAGGTGCCTCTTTGATGAACGGTATACAAAGCCATCGGTATCCATTGTGACTTGCCAATCGCGCCCGTAGAGGAAGATATTTGTTCCAACTTCGCGGGCTTGAGCTAATAAAACTCTTTGAGAAATTTCTTGTTGCGATGCTACCACCGACGGGACGTTATGTTTTTGTATTGCGCCCTTTTCGGCAGCAATCTTGTTCAAGCTATTGCCAAGAAAATGCATGTGGTCCATGCTGATAGGCGTAATTGCGGTCAAAGCTGGTTTTTCGATAATGTTGGTTGCGTCAAGCCTTCCGCCAAGTCCAGTCTCAAGAATAACTACATCGGCGGGAACACTTGCAAACGCGAGAAAAGCTGCGGCAGTGGTGATTTCAAAGAATGTTATAGGCTCTCCGGCATTCGCTCGTTCGCAATCAGCAAGTACCTGGTTTAGGTTATCTTCGCTGATGACGTCACCAGCTAGGACGATTCGCTCCATAAAATTTACTAAGTGAGGTGATGTATATACGTGAACGCGCAGTCCAGTTGCCTCTAGAATTGCCCTCAGAAAAGCAATAGTTGAACCTTTCCCATTAGTACCAGCAACATGGATTACTGGCGGTAAGGTCTTCTGCGGAGACCCCAGACGGGCCATAAGGTTTTGAATTCGACCAAGTGAAAGGTCTATTTGTTTTGGGTGAAGCTCTTGAAGTCGGTTAAGGACATTATTTGTTTCCTGTTCCAAGGTCATATTTTTTGTCCAGCTAACTAGAACGAAGTGTATAAGAGGCAGGCACTCCATCATCTAACTTATTAGATTGCATCAGCAAAGATATTACCCGGATTAGTGTGTCACGAAGATCACAGCGTTCGGTAACAATATCCACCATGCCGTGTTGAAGGAGGTATTCAGCACGTTGAAAACCATCGGGCAAAGTTTCACGAACGGTTTGTTCGATTACACGTGTACCGGCAAAGCCGATCAAAGCACCTTTTTCAGCAATATGAATATCCCCAAGCATAGCAAAACTTGCCGTCACGCCACCGGTTGTTGGATCAGCTAAGACAACAATATAGGGGAGCCCTGCCTCTTTCACTTCTCTAACCGCAATAACAGTGCGAGGCATTTGCATCAACGAAATTGCACCTTCTTGCATGCGAGCACCGCCAGAAGAGGTTACTGCAATGAGCGGTGTTTTTTCGGCCACGGCTAATCGTGCCGCCGTAATGAGCCCGGCGCCGACAGCGGCCCCCATAGAGCCTCCCATGAAATCAAAGTTAAGCACCGCTGTTACAACCGGAAGGCCATTCATCTCACCCCGAGCTACAATTAAAGCATCTTCCTCTGATGTCTTAACACGAGCCTCTTTCAATCGATCTGTGTAACGTTTTTGGTCGCGAAAATTGAGGGGGTCGAGCAAAACATTTGGTAATTCGACTCGGTGATATTTGCCTTCATCGAAAAGCATTGTCAGCCTCTGTTTAGCATTTAGGCGCAAATGATGACCGCATTTTTGGCACACTGAAAGGTTGGCCTCAAGGTCACGATGAAAAATCATGTACTCGCAATTAGGGCATTTTCGCCAAAAATTATCTGGCACATCTCGCTTGACAAGCTGTTTGAGTTTCGGGCGAACGAAATTTGTGAGCCAATTCATTTCTGCCGTATCCCGTTAGATAGATTTTCGACAAATTCGAGCACGTATTCCACCAACTTTGGTGTTGGTTTGCCCTTTATGCTGAGGTTAGCAGAAATAATATCAACAATAGCGGAACCTACCACAACGGCATCTGCAGCATCGCCAATAGCCCGAGCACTTTCCGGATTTTTGATTCCAAAACCAACGCTTATTGGCAGGTCGGTCTGTGTGCGAAGTCGATTGACACCAGCCCGAACCTCTTTTTGGTTGGCTGATTTCGTGCCGGTAATGCCCATTATCGCGACGTAGTAAATAAACCCACTCGCATTTGTAAGCACCGCCGGTAATCTTTCATCGTCAGTGGTAGGAGTGGCGAGTCTAATCCAGTCTAATCCAGATTTTCGGGCGGGAATGCAGAGTTCGCCGTCCTCCTCTGGCGGAAGGTCAACGATTATGATTCCATCAACGCCCGCTTTTTTTGTTTCTCTGAGAAATTTCTCAACCCCGAAAGAGTATATAGGATTGTAATAGCCCATCAATACAACGGGTGTTTCGTTGTCTCTTACCCGGAAGTTTTGAACAAGACCCAGCGTAGCTTCCAAAGTCATCCCCGATGCAAGGGCGCGTTGTGAAGAGGCCTGTATTGCAGGACCATCCGCCATGGGGTCTGAGAATGGCATGCCAACTTCAATTATATCAGCACCTGCGGCAGGTAATTTTCGTATTATATGAAGTGAGGTTTCAATATCAGGATCACCCGCAGTAACGAAAGTTACAAGGCCTGGACGCCCCTCTTTTTTTAAGGCCTGAAAGCGCGCTGCTATGCGTCCCGTCATAGATCAACGCCTAACAGTTTGGCCACTGTAAATATATCCTTATCGCCTCGACCGCACATATTCATGCAGATTATGTGGTCTTTGGGGAGTTTGCGTGCGATTTTTCCAGTATGCGCTAGTGCATGAGCTGGTTCGAGTGCAGGGATAATACCTTCGAGTTCCGCACAAAGCTTGAAAGCCTCAAGTGCTTCTGTATCAGTTGCAGAAAAATAATCTATTCTTCTGATATCCTTCAGCCAAGCATGCTCTGGCCCGATACCCGGATAATCGAGACCAGCGGATATGGAGTGAGCATCAGCAATTTGGCCATCACCATCTTGTAGAAGATAAGTGCGGTTTCCATGAAGGACCCCCGGACGACCACCACTTAGTGAGGCGGCATGTGCGCCGGTCTCGATTCCTTTACCTGCGGCCTCAACGCCGTGCATTGATACTGACGGTTCGTCAAGGAATGGGTGAAAAAGCCCTATGGAATTCGAGCCACCACCTATGCATGCTACGAGAGTGTCGGGTAATTTACCCTCGGCTGCGAGCATTTGCTTACGTGTTTCATTGCCGATAATCGACTGAAAATCACGAACCATAGTAGGGTATGGGTGAGGTCCTGCCACAGTTCCAATGATATAAAAAGTATCATCTACGTTGGCGACCCAATCACGAAGAGCATCATTCATGGCGTCTTTAAGTGTTTTGCTGCCGCTATCCACTGGCATGATCTCTGCTCCCAACAGCTTCATGCGGAATACATTGGGTTGCTGACGCTCCACGTCAGTGGCTCCCATGTAAATAACGCAAGGGAGATCAAAGAGAGCAGCTACTGTGGCTACAGCAACACCATGTTGTCCGGCACCGGTCTCAGCAATTATCCGTTTTTTCCCCATCTGTTTGGCTAACAGTATTTGCCCTAAGCAATTATTTATCTTGTGAGACCCAGTATGATTGAGCTCGTCACGTTTAAAATAAATCTTTGCTCCGCCAAAGTGCTCGGTCAGCCGCTTTGCATGGTAAAGAGGGCTAGGCCGTCCAGCATAATGGCATAGCAGATTGTTTAATTCGGACTGAAAAGCGGGGTCTTCTTTTGCTTGGTTATATGCCGATTCAACAGCTAATATTAACGGCATTAACGTCTCAGCGACGTATCGGCCACCAAAAATACCAAAATGGCCCTTCTCATTGGGGCCGGCTCGTAGACTATTAAGCTCTGCCATTTTAATCCAATCTCACTGACTTCGGTTTGGAATCAGGTATCCGCGAATCCGGCGTAAATACAGCACCATAGGTGCGAAGTCCACTTTTAGTGCTGGTGATTGCAACTATTTGCAATTTTCTACTTCTTTTAAGAAACTACGGATTTTATGGGGATTCTTCAAACCGGGATAGTCCTCGGTGCCTGATGATGTATCGACAACGGGAGCGCGAGTGATCCTGATTGCATCGGCAACATTTTTTGCCGACAATCCACCAGCAAGCATCCATGGGAGGGGCCATGCTTTTCCGCTTAATAACTTCCAGTCAAATGTTATTGCATTTCCTCCGGGCAAGGCGCCTTCGAGCATATCAGGTGGCTTCGCATCGAAAAGCAGCCAATCGGCGACCTCGAAATAAGACTCTGCGTTTTTGACATCCTTTCTTTCAGCAATAGGAATTACTTTCATCACAGACTTTTCAGTTCTAGATGCTATTTTTGCAACCCTATCCGGCGATTCTGATCCGTGAAGTTGGATAAGGTCAAGCTCTACATCATTCAGGATGATATCGAGAAAATCATCGGTAGGATTAACAAATAAACCTACACGTGTGGCTCGATCACGCGCCAGCAAGCAAAGCGCAGCGGCATCAAACGCTTTGACTGCCCGGGGGCTTTTTTCATAAAAAACCAAACCAACATGACTAGCCCCGCCATCGAGAGCTGCGGACATTGTTACGGCATCGTTAAGGCCACAGATTTTAGCAGTAGTCATATCAATAAAGTCGAATTTATTGCTTGTGCAGCAGCAATCGGGTCTGCAGCCGAGGTAATTGGGCGTCCAATTACTATGTAATCAGCACCGTTTTCTATAGCTTGCTTAGGTGTCAATGTTCGTTTCTGGTCTCCCATTTCGTTACCTTCGGGGCGAACCCCAGGCACTATGAGTTTAAATGAATTTCCACAAACTTTGCGGACGGCACTTATTTCCAACGCTGAACAGACCACACCATCAAGCCCGCAGTCCTGAGAGAGCTTTGCAAGACGGGTGACTTGTGTTTTTGGTGCATCAAATGAACCCAACATGTGCAGGTCTGCGCTATCGAGACTGGTAAGGATTGTGACCGCAATCAATAAGGGTTTTTTGCAATTCATTTTGACAGCACACTCCTCCACCGTTGCAACAGCTGTTTTCATCATCTCCTCTCCGCCTGTGGCATGCACATTTAAAATTGACGGATGTGCTGTCATTGCGCCGCGCAATGCACCCGCGACAGTATTGGGAATATCATGAAACTTCAAATCAAGGAATATTGGCATTCCTAGCTGGCTTAACTCCAACACGCCAGCCACTCCGTTTGCACAAAAGAATTCTAGCCCAACCTTTATTCCTCCGATGTGCCCGCTCAGATTGACTGCCAGTTTGCGAGCTGCTTCCAAGTCTGGCGTGTCAATAGCAACAAATACTGGATTTAGCATATTACGGCTCAGTGGTTATGGGTTTCATTGTTAAATACTCTTATTTCAGGATCATATCAGTCAAGAGGATAAAAAGCCTCAAGGAGAGAGTTCTGCCGCAGCCATAGCAATATGGTAAAGGCTCGATCCCGGGTTATCGGATCGGATTAGTTCTCCGCGTTGTCCAATATGTTCTCGCCAACCACCAATCATTTCGCCTTTAAAATGCTGTAACCAAATACTTTCTAACATCGCGTCTAACCGTGAACTCGCATTTTGGCTGCCCGCAGCATAGCAGGCATGGTAGGCTTTTATTGCTTCGGTTTGCGGCCACAGCCGGCGCTTTGTGATTAAAAGAGCACCGTCAGCAGCGACTTCATCAAATACTCCACCTGTTGAGGGGTCGACCCCAAAGGAATCTACAAAACTTAAAAGTTCGTCGGTTCTTGGTGATAAATTACCATTAATTTTTGCAAATTGGTGTAGCAGCCAAATCCACTCAAAGTGGTGTCCCGGTTCGGTGATGTTTCCAAGGTCGCCTGGGATAGGCCGCCAATCATCGGTAAAATATTCTCGTAGAGTTCCGTCAACAAAGAAAACACGTTCAAATAAGTCAATTATTTCAGCCGCTTTATCACGCCAAATTCTATCGTCAGAAAATTGCGACCAGGCTAAATATGCTTCAAGAAGATGCATGTGTGGGTTTTGCCGCCTTGGTCCAGGGTCACTTTTGAGCGCTTCAATAAAACCTCCTTCCGGGTGAGACATCTCGGCATCGAGAAAGTCCTGGGTTGACATTGCTATTTCTCGCGCCTCTTTGATGCCCGCTCGGTGAAGCCAAGCGGCAGCAAAGATTATAAAGGCTTGATCGTATAATTCTTGATGATTGATACATGGTGCTCCATCAGGCGTAAGCCTGTGACGCCATCCTCCTTCCGGATTCTGTGCACTTGATAATAGGAACTCGAGTCCCCTTTTTGCTAAAGGAAGATATTTTGCACCTTTCCCAAGACAGCTGGCATGAGCAAATGTGAAGCATAGGCGTGCTTGTACCATGATGCGTTTACCATTAATGCTAGTTCCAGTTAGGTCACTATCTAGGGCTTCATGAAATCCACCACCCGCTGTGTCGATTATCCGGTCGCTCCAAATGGGAAGGGTGCGGTCAAAATACCAACTTACGAAGCGAGCAGCAGCTTTGCTGAATTGCTGGGGCATATTAGCGGGGTGGTAATTGAGCGAGGTTAGATTTGGGCACAGACCCATCTTCCGGAGCCGTATGCATAACTTCTGTACCATCCTGAGTCAAAGGTGGCTCCATTTCCTCCAGCGTGGCCTGAAGGCGTTTGACCCGTTTCTCTGCATCTCGAGCACGTCGCCAAAGGACAGCTTTACCAACAGACATCCAAAGGCACCCCAATAAAAAAGCGGCGAAGGTTGGCAATAAAATTATTATACCAGCTTGAGTAGACAATGATTGCTGAAATGGCCAAAACTGTAAGGTGATTTCACTACGGTTGGAAATTGCGAAAACCACGCAAACAGCCATGAAGCACGATCCAACGAACCACTTTAAAATCTGCATTGCCTACCCTTACGGCAGTCTCACGCTTAATAAGTTATTTGTGTTACTGGTTTAACATTTCGCGCAGTTTCTTACCGGTTTTAAAAAAAGGCACTGCTTTTTTCTCGACCCGCACTGATTCACCCGTACGAGGATTACGGCCTTGGCGTGCATCTCTTTGTTTTACGGAAAAAGCTCCGAACCCTCGTAACTCGACTCTGTTACCTTGTGCTAAGGCTTCCGATATCTCATCAAAGATAGTTGACACTATTCGCTCTACGTCACGTTGGTAGAGATGCGGATTAAGTTCCGCCATCCGCTGAATTAATTGCGATTTTGTCATTTACCAAATCCCCCCAACACAAGCACGCTCTTGTGTCATTTTATGAGCAAAAATTATGCTTTTAAGGAACTCCAAATACCCTTTAAACGTGCCAGAGCACTCACACCGCGTCAAGCCCTGCGCCAAAACGCACCCTCCAAAAACTTAACCCACAATGAGCTGTACGCTCACGGTTTTCCTACATCAAATATTCATACTTTTTAAGATCGTTAATTCTTCTCCGCTGTTTCAGGTGACTGGGATTCTTCTTCCGGTTTGTCTTCGTCGTCAGAATTTGGATTGTTGGCACTGTTTTGTTCAAGGGGAGTTTCGGGTTCCGTGGACGCCTCTTCCTTCGATTTCAATGCTGCTCCAAGGATATCACCAAGTGAGGCGCCGGCATCAGAGCTGCCGTACTCGGCCATCGCTTCTTTTTCCTCTTCGACCTCTTTGGCCTTTATAGACAAGGTTACTTTCCTACTAGCTTTCTCGATATTAGTGATCTTGGCATCGATTTTCTCACCTTCGGCAAAACGATCAGGCCGTTGTTCACCGCGATCGCGGGATAAGTCGGCTCTGCGAATGAAGCCCGTAATCCCGTCATTAACTTGGACCTCAATGCCATTATCTTGGACCTTGGTGATTGTGCAGGTCACGATGGTGCCACGTTTGAGTTCTGAAAGTCCTGCAGCGAAAGGATCCTCGTTTAGCTGCTTTATTCCCAGACTTATGCGCTCTTTTTCGGTGTCGATATCAAGTACTTTTGCTTTTATTTGGTCACCCTTCTGAAAGTCGGCTATCGCAGCCTCGCCAGGCTTTTCCCAATTAATATCGGACAGGTGCACCATTCCATCAATCTCACCCGGCAGGCCTACAAATAAACCGAATTCGGTAATATTTTTGATTTCGCCCTCGATTATGGTTCCTGTCGGATTTTTTGTTGCAAAATTTGCCCAGGGATTATCTATGCATTGTTTCAAGCCCAAGCTTATTCGACGTTTATTGGGATCAACATCAAGGACCATAACCTCAACCTCTTGGCTGGTTGAGACAATTTTACCAGGATGAATATTCTTTTTAGTCCAACTCATCTCCGATACATGAACAAGTCCTTCTATTCCAGGCTCAAGTTCAACGAAGGCACCGTAGTCAGTGATGTTAGTTACCCGACCGGTGAAAAGAGCCTCGAGTGGGTATTTTGAATCAACGCCATCCCAAGGGTCCGCTTCAAGCTGCTTCATTCCAAGGCTAATACGCTGAGTTTCCGTGTTGAAACGAATTACCTGCACATCTATCGTTTCGCCTACATTTAATGCCTCGGAGGGATGGTTTATCCGTCGCCACGCAATATCAGTGACATGCAGTAGACCGTCAACACCACCGAGATCGATAAAGGCACCGTAATCGGTAATATTTTTTACTACACCCTTTAGATTTTGCCCCTCTTCCAGGTTTTCAATCAGCTCGCTGCGTTGCTCCGCTCGACTTTCTTCCAGAACTGCCCTGCGCGAGACTACGATGTTACCACGACTACGGTCCATTTTGAGAATCTGGAACGGTTGTGCGTTGCCCATTAGGGGGCCAACATCTCGAACGGGACGGATATCAACCTGGCTGCCCGGTAGAAATGCAACCGCACCTTGCAGGTCAACCGTAAATCCCCCTTTAACTCGACCGAATATGACACCGTCAACACGCTCAGTCCGTTCGAAGGCTTTTTCCAATTCACTCCACGCTTCTTCGCGGCGAGCCTTTTCACGGGAAAGAACCGCTTCGCCGTTTTTATTTTCCATGCGTTCGAGGTAAACCTCAACCGTATCACCAATTGTGATTTCCACCGGTTGGCCTGGCGCGCTAAATTCCTTAAGTGGAACGCGTCCCTCTGACTTGAGGCCAGCATCTACGACGACGAAGTCATTTTCTAATGCTATGACAAGCCCTTTGATTACACTCCCCTCTAGGCCGTCTGATGCACCTAGGGATTCATTTAAAAGGGCTTCAAAACTTTCTTTCTCGGCTGCGACTGCAGGCATGATATCCGATAATCCTCTCTGGCTTTTTTGATGACTCAATGCCGGTTTATTTGACCGACGTTTAATAACACATTTTTAGCGTCGCCAGTTAGCGGAAGATACCTTCCCAACTGCCAACCAACAACTCCGTTCTGGGTGATTACCTATCCACCCGCTTTAATCGTTTTCAGTGCGGTCGCCAATACTGTATTGGCATCGAGCTCTGATGTATCAATCACTTGTGCGTCTCTGGCAGGTCTAAGTGGCGCAATCGATCGCGTTTTATCGCTTTCGTCTCGTGCCAACATATCACTCAGGACGCGCGCATATATACTGGGCTCGCCGCGCGCAAGCAACTCCTTATGACGACGTTCCGCCCGCACCTCAGCTGAGGCCGTGATAAAAAATTTGAAATCTGCATCAGCGCAAACTACGGTCCCAATGTCTCTGCCATCAATTACTGCACCTTGGCGGCCCCCCGGGGGACTGCTTGCGAATTTTTTTTGAAGTTTAAGAAGCTCATCACGCACTTTTTGAAAACGAGCAACTTTGGAAGCTGCTCTAGCCGCCGTATCGCCCATAATATCAATATTATCAATGTCTTGCAGGTCTAATTTTTTGGCTTCTTGTAGTGCAGCCTCTGCGTCTGCGGGGTCCTTACCAATAGATAAAACTGCTAACCCAACGCATCGATATAACTTTCCCGTGTCGAGATGTGCGTAATTGAGAGAATCAGCTAAGCCTCGCGCTAGCGTCCCCTTACCTGAGCCCGCAGGGCCGTCTATTGCTATGATCATTGATTTTCCATATCGGAAATATTTCCGCCTATTTGGTTTATTAGTTCGACAAAATTTGGAAAACTAGTATTTATGGAGCGACCATCATCGATCACGATTGGTTTTTGTGAACACATACCAAGTATTAAAAAACTCATCGCGATACGGTGATCGAAATGAGTTTTTATGGCATTTTCATTTCCCCCTTTAGGCCGTCCACTGACGCCGTGGATTGTGAGAGTATCTTGAGTTGATGTAGCTTGAATGCCTGATGCCAATAGGCCATCAATTATTGCTGATAGGCGGTCACTTTCCTTAACCCGTAGCTCCTTCAGTCCATGCATTGTGGTTGGCCCTTCTGCGCAAGCAGCTGCAATAGCAAGTATAGGAAATTCGTCGATCATAGAGGGAGCTCTTTTAGCTGGCACCTCAACTCCGTGCAGTTCACTATGTCGAATGGTCAGGTCAGCGATTGGCTCCGACCCATTTTCATGGTTGTTTGAGAAATCTATTCTCGCACCCATTTCATGTAGCGTAGTCAATAGGCCTATGCGGCCTTGGTTTACCCCGATCCCAGGCAGTTTAACTTTCGAGCCTGGCAATATCAGCGCTCCTACGATTGGAAAAGCGGCTGAGCTGAAATCTCTCGGGATGGATATTTTCGCTGGCACAAGCTCGGGTTGGCCCTTTATCGTAATTGAATTACCCCCATTTTTATGGGGGTTTATGTCGACCGTACCGCCAAAATGACGAAGCATGCGCTCCGTGTGGTCCCGTGTTGGTTCTGGTTCTATCACTGTTGTTTCGCCGGGGGCATTTAAGCCTGCGAGTAAGATAGCTGATTTAACCTGGGCTGACGCCATAGGAAGATGATATTCCAAAGGCAAAAGTCTTTCTGCACCTGCAATTGCTATTGGAAGGCGTCCCTCCGATGTTGTGAAAGTTGCGCCCATATTGGATAGAGGGGCGGTGATTCTATCCATAGGCCGCTTGCAAAGTGATTTGTCGCCTGTAAGAAAAGTCGTGAAATTGTAGCCTGCTAGGACACCCAGCAATAGACGGGCGGCAGTCCCGGAGTTGCCCATATCGAGCACTTGATTAGGAGGGCTCAAGCCGCCGATACCGCAGCCAGCAATCATCCATCGGCCAGCACCTTGTGAGTCAACGTGGCAGCCTAAATCTGTAATCGCAGAAGCGGTGCGCTTTACGTCGTCTCCCTCAAGGAGGCCAAAGATCTCACTTTTGCCCGCTGCAAGCGCACTAAATAGAACAGCACGATGAGATATTGATTTGTCTCCAGGTATAATGGAGGTGCCGCTGAGGGTGTCTGCTGGTTTAGAAATCAGAGGATTCATATTTTTTTATGTTATAGTTTAAGAGAAGTAAAAAGCTCTTTGAATTCAGTGTCTAGCATGGAATAGGACATCCGTAATAGTTTTTGGCAAATTTTATCTGTGAAATTTGCGCTTGCTCCCAAGCTCTGATCATGGCAATTGGCCCCTACCTTTATAGTAAGAAGAATGGAGCGTGACGTGGCGAAGCCTGAATGGGGAATTAAACGCTTTTGTCCAAGCTGCGGGGCAGCCTTCTATGATCTGAATAATGTGCCGATCACTTGCCCTAAATGTGAGTCGAGTTTTGAGCCCGAACAATTGACGCGCCTAAAGCG
Organism: uncultured Rhodospirillaceae bacterium; assembly: GCA_913043025.1. Lineage (GTDB taxonomy): Bacteria > Pseudomonadota > Alphaproteobacteria > UBA8366 > UBA8366 > UBA8366. The sequence continues at coordinate 63,696 of CAJWLM010000003.1, read as the reverse complement.
ATCGAGGTCGGCACCTGCAGACTCCAAACCTGCTTTGGACGAAGAAAAGAAAGACACTGACGACGCAGAATTAGAGGATGACGACACTAATGATGACGCTGTGTTAGAAGATGCCAGTGATCTTGGTGGCGGCGACGAGCTGGCGGGCGTGGTAGATGCCCCTGGGGACGACAAGAAAGATGATACGTAAGGCATAACTTTTCTTTGCTTTTGATGTGTATCTTCTTGTAAGACTTCATGGTCACGACAACGGGAGTGGTTGTGAAGAAAATGGGGCCGTAGCTCAGTTGGGAGAGCGCTACAATGGCATTGTAGAGGTCGTCGGTTCGATTCCGTCCGGCTCCACCACTATTGAGTAATTCGTATACATAGCCTTGACCGCTGGTGTGGCAATTTGGATTAGATTCTCTTAAGTGGGTTTTGTTTTTAAAATGTTTTTGTTGGGTTGATTTATGGGAGGGAACCATGCCTGTTGAAGCAGCCGATCGTCTGTTAGAGATTGAAATAGCTTTGTTGAAAGGTGCTGGAGCTAGTGACAAAGAAGCAAATATTGTTGCGCGGCATTCTATTGACTCCAACTTAGCGGGTCATGACTCTCATGGTATTATCAAGATTCCAACATACATTCAGCGTGTTAAAGATGGGCATATTGTTCCAGGGGCGCCATTTGTGATTGAGCGTGAAACTGATGGTACTACCCACATAAACGGCAATTGGGGGTTTGGGTACGTTGTGTCAGAACGCGCAATGGAAATTACGATAGAAAAGGCCAAAAAGTGTGGTGTGGCGGCAACAACTGTGTACCAGCAGAGCCATGTGGGGCGGCTGACAGACTATCCTTTGATGGCAATTAAGGAAGGCATGATCAGTATTATGACGGCGGACTCAGGCCGATCGAATAAGGCTGTAGCGCCATTTGGCGGACGCGAGACGAGGCTTGGAACTAACCCGCTTTGCATAGCCATGCCATCTAATTTGGATGGTCCGTTCTTTTTTGACTTTGCAACTAGCGCAGGAGCGTCCGGTAAATTAGAAGTGGCTTTGAGCCGTGGTGAACAGGTTCCTGAGGGTTGGCTTATCGATAGTGATGGAAACCCAACCACTGATCCTGCCAAGCAGCGAGCAGGCGGGGCTATTCTTCCGCTCGGAGGAGCGGAGGGTTATAAAGGTTATGCTCTTTCTGCCATGATCGAGTTGATGTCCGGAGTGCTGCCAGGACTGGGTTTTGGGATTGATCCCTCTGGCCGTCACAACGATGGTGTTTTCATGTCCTGTTTTAACGTTGCTGCGTTTCGGGATCTTGAGACCTTTAAAAATGAGGTTACTGAGTTTGCGCACTACTTGAATACTACACCTCCTCAGCCGGGGTACGATCGTGTCTATTATCCCGGAGAACCTGAGCACCTCAAGACTGAAAAAAGGTTGAAAGATGGCATTTTTGTTGAGGATTCGACGTGGGAAAAATTGACTGGGCTCGCAATCGAATTTGGATGTGCCAAAGAATTGGGATTAGATTAGTTTTCCATTTTTGTTGGGGGCATAACGCATGGCAAGCCAGAAAGCTTGTCTGGTCACTGGCGGAGCAGGGTTCATAGGCCGCCATTTGGTCGAACAACTGCTGACCGATGGTTGTCGGGTGCGAGTGCTCGATCTTCAGCCTTGTGGCAATTTTGCAAACGAAGTTGAGATTTTAAAGGGTTCTATTTTAGATGAAGATTGTGTGAGAAGAGCACTTGCTGGCATCGATATTCTGTACCACGTTGCTGGAGACCCAAACCTTTGGGCGCCGAATAGATCCCATTTTGCAGAGACAAATTTCCACGGCACTGAGATTGTTTTACGAGCAGCAGCGCGGTTTGATCTCGAGAAGATTATATTTACCTCAACAGAGTCAATTTTGATAGGGCGTAAACCAGATCCTGGCTCAGTTATCGACGAGACTATTGAACGGGCTCCGAGCGATATGCCGGGGCCATATTGTCGGTCCAAATTTTTTGCCGAGCAAGCAGCCCGTGAAGCTGCACGAGATGGGCAGCCAGTTGTGATTGTAAATCCTACACTGCCTGTTGGTCCGGGAGATTATAAAATCACTCCACCGACTCGTATGATTTTAGGCTTTTTGAATGGTTGCCATCCTGCATACTTAGAATGTCTGCTAAACATTAATGATGTTCGTGATATCGCCCGGGGACATATCCTCGCGGCCGAAAAAGGGCGGGTGGGGGAGCGCTATATTCTAGGAAACGAAAATATACGTTTGAGTGCAGTCTTAGAACTTTTAGAGGAAATCACTGGCCTTGAGATGCCAAAGCGTCGGGTACCTTATTGGATGGCCTTTGGCGCAGCGTGTGTTGACGAAATAATTTCCAATTGGGTAACCCGACGAGCACCCACTGCGCCAGTTACTGGTGTTAGACTTGCTAGCACTGAGGCGGCATTAGACAGCTCAAAGGCAATCAAAGAGCTCGGTATTCCGCAAAGGCCAATCATCGAATCTTTGCGTGATGAGGTCACCTGGCTTTCAGATGCAGGCTATGCGCGTCGTGTAATGCCGAAATTATCGATGTAATATTTTGCGATGTTGCATTCCATGCTTTAGTGTGAACAATCCACAGGTTTAGGCGCGATTAGTTTTTTGTTTCCACGAAGGCCGATTATGTCCCAAGAATACAAATCATTTAATGAATTTTGGCCAATTTATTTGCGGGCGCATCAAAAACCAGCAACAAGGTTTTGTCACTACGTTGCAACTGTCGTGGGAATAGGTTGCGCTTTGGGGGCCATAGTGTTTGGAGTTTGGTGGCTAGTACCGTTGGGAATCTTTTTAGGCTACAGTATTGCGGTTGCGAGCCATCCATTAATTGAAGGTAATAAAGCATTGGTTGGCTCACACGCTGTGTGGGCAGCGTTATCAGATCTTAAAATGTTTGTTCTCGCCGCAAGCGGCAAGCTTCAAGCGGAACTTGTCAAGCACGGTATCAAAGAAGGGTAGACTATGTCAGATATGCAATTTGGGTTAATGATCAGAGGGCAGTTTCCTCAAGAAGAGGACATGAGGAAACGGTTTGATGAAATGGTGGAGCAAGTACGTCTGATCGATAAGCTGGGTTTCGCCTCATTGACGAAGGGCATGCATTACTCGTCATCACCCATGCAGGTTTTCAATCAGATGGTGTTCCATTCACGTATGGCAGCGGAAACAAAAAACCTGCGTCATAACTTTGGCATCATACTTCTTGCCCTACATAAGCCGCTGGAAATTGCAGAACAACTTGCATCACTAGATGTCATGACAAATGGGCGCGTTATTTTTGGCGCAGCTCTGGGTTACCGGGAAGTTGAGCTTGCTGCTTTCGGAGTAAAACGTAAGGAGATAGTTCGGCGATTGACAGAGAATGTGGATGCCATTAAGCGACTTTGGACGGAAGACTCAGTTTCTATGGATGGAACATTTTTTGAATTGCTTGATGCTTCCTGCTCAGTCAAACCTATTCAGCGGCCGCATCCCCCAGTTTGGATTGGCGCCAATGCTGATCCTGCTATCGAGAGAGCGGCGCGGATAGGGGATTGTTGGTATGTCAACCCGCACAATCGTGTTGATACAATTCGCAATCAGATCGATGTTTATAAGAGGGCATTAGAAAAGTTAGATAAGCCGTTTCCCACGGAATTTCCCGGTCGGCGGGAATGTTTTGTGGCAGCCTCGCGAGAGGAAGCTATTAGGCTATGCAAGCCCTACCTTGCTAAAAAATACGAAGTTTATCATGCATGGGGTCAGGACAAAGTTATGCCGGAAGGAGATAATAATTTCGATGTTGATTTTGATGACTTGATCAAGGATCGTTTTTTTCTTGGGGGACCAGATGAAGTGGCAGAACAAATTATAAAATACAGCCACGAAACTGGAATAAACCACCATGTTTTTAGTGTTCAATGGCCTGGCATGCCGCAATCCTTGGCGATGGAAACAATTCAGTTATTAGCGGAAGAGGTTTTCCCAAAAGTGCGCGAGGGCATGTGAAGCACTCTTCACGCTGCTTAACTTTTATACGGATGAATAATGGCTGATATTCAATTAGGTCTGATGACACGCGGACAGTTTCCACAAGGGGATGATATGCAACTCCGGTTCGAGGAAATGTTCGAACAAATACGCCTAGCGGATAAACTAGGTTTCTCGTGCATCACGAAGGGTATGCACTATTCTAGCTGGCCACTCCAAGATATTCAGATGGTCCCTTATCTGTCTCGAGTTATGGCAGAAACGAAAAAAATGCGCCTTAATATGGGGATAGTATTATTAGCCTTACATAAACCGCTAGACTACGCTGAGTTGGTAGCGACCATGGATGTGTTATCTGGCGGGAGAATTATTTTTGGTGCTGCGCTTGGTTACCGCGAGGTCGAACTTAAAGCGTTCGGCGTACAAAAAAAGGAAATTGTTCGACGGTTTACTGAAAATATTGAGGCGATCAAAAGACTTTGGACGGAGGACAAGGTGACCATGAAAGGAAGCTTTTTCGAACTTGATGAAGCATCTTGCTCAATTAAGCCACTCCAAAAGCCGCGTCCTCCCATCTGGATTGGTGCTAACGCCGACCCGGCAATTGAACGTGCAGCACAAATTGGTGATTGTTGGTATGTAAACCCCCACAGCCGTAATGAAACACTATATCGTCAACTTGAAGTTTATAAGCGTGCTTTAGACGCGGCAGATAGACCCTTTCCAAAAGAATTTCCGATGCGTAAGGAGGTATTTGTGGCTGAGACGCGTGAAAAAGCTATTGAATTAGCTAAGCCAGCCATTGGATTAAAATACAAGGTTTATCATTCATGGGGGCAGGATACGGTTATGCCTGAAGGTGATAATAATCTGGATCTGGATTGGGAAGAATTATTAGATGATCGTTTCGTACTTGGGTCGCCTGCAGAAGTTTGCGAACAGTTGCTAGACTTGCATGAGACTTTGGGGGTCAATCATATTATTGCAAGTGTGCAGGGTGCTGGCATGCCCCAGAGCCAGGTATTGGAGGCCCTTTATATGTTAGGCGAAGAAGTTTTGCCCAACCTGAAAAACGCATGAACTGGAGATATTAAATGGATATGCAATTTGGTGTCATGTTGCGCGGCCTTTTTGACTGGGATGACGACATGAAAGTGCGATTCAATGAGCTGATGGAGCAAGCTCGTTTGATCGATAAATTGGGTTATGACTGTATTACCAAGGGCTCGCACTTTTCAACCTATCCCCACCAGGAAATGACACAGATACCTTTTCTTTGCCGAATTATGTCAGAGGCGCCGAACGTACGCCTGAACGCCGGTATTGTACTGTTAGCCCTACATAATCCCATGGAAGTGGCAGATTATTTCGCAACTATGGATCTTATGAGTGGAGGGCGCATGATTTTTGGTTGCGCACTGGGATATCGCGAGGTCGAATATAAGGCGTTTGGCGTAGAAAAGGGTACTGGCGTGACCCGATTTGAGGAAAACCTTGAGGCGGTACGCAGGCTTTGGACAGATGAAAAAGTTTCTATGAAGGGCACTAACTTTGAGCTCGACGAGGCACGAATTTCAGTGCCTTTGCAGCAGGACCCACATCCGCCCATCTGGATTGGGGCGAACGCCGATGTAGCAATTCGACGTGCGGCCCGGCTTGGTGATTGTTGGTATCTAAACCCGCATCAAAAAGTAGAAACATTACTCCGTCAAATGGATCTTTATAGAGAAGAATTGGAAAAATATAACAAACCTTTTCCGCAAGAGCTTCCAATACGTCGAGAGGTATTTTGTGCTCCCACGCATGATGAGGCAGTAGAACTGGCTGCGCCTTACATCAAGGGAATGTACGATGCATATAAAACGTGGGGCCAGGATAAGGCGATGCCAGCAGAGGATCGTGACATAACACAGGAATACGCAGAGCTTGCTAGAGACAGGTTTATAGTTGGTGACCCAGATGAAGTTGCGGAAGAGTACGTAAGATACAACAGAGAACTCGGGGTCAACCATATTATTATGAGTGTGCAAGGGGTAGGCATGCCGCAGGGTCAGGTACTTGACACACTCTCACTCGTTGCCGAGGAGGTAATGCCCAAAGTTCGCGCGGCTTAGGGGTATTAAAGATGGGAAAGATCGAGTTTGGCTACATGACGCGGTGCCAGTATACTCGAACCGAAGATATGCCTACTCGTTTTGAGGAACTTCTCCAGCAGGTGCAGCTTTTAAATGCCCTAGGCTATGATTCGTTTGCAAAGGGTAATCATTATTCTAGTGACCCGTTTTATGAATTTCAGCAGTTACCACTGCTCTGCAGGTTGATGGCTGACGCTCCCGATATGCGGTTGATTGCGGGAATTGTATTGCTGGCACTTCATAAGCCACTTGAGATAGCAGAGTATTTTGCGACCATGGATGTAATGTCAGGCGGGAAGCTCGTCTTTGGTGCTGCGCTCGGTTATCGTGATGTGGAGTATAAGGCTTTCAACATAAAGAAAGGCACAGGTGTTAAGAGGTTCGAACAAAATCTGAAAGCTATTCGACGTTTGTGGACTGAGGACAGAGTAAATATGAAGGGCGACTACTTTGAACTCGATAATGCCTCAGTCTCCATGCCATGTGTGCAAAAGCCCCATCCCCCAATTTGGATTGGCGCAAATGCTGATGTAGCAGTAGATCGGGCAGCAAGGATTGGTGATGCTTGGTATATTAGCGCGCATCATCGTAAAGATACATTGTACAGACAGGTCGAATTTTACAAGCGTTGTTTAGAAAAATATAAAAAACCATTTCCGACTGAATGGCCATTAAGGCGTGAGGTGTATATAGCAGACTCTCGCGAGGCTGCTATCGAAGCGGTTAGGCCTTATTTGGGCCTTAAATATTCAACCTATCATGCATGGGGTCAGTCCGAGCCGATGCCCCAAGGTGATACCCTCGGGCTAGCATTTGACGACTTATTGCAGAATCGTTTCATCTTTGGAAATGCGGATGAAGTTGTAGAAGAAATAATAGATTATTGTAGGTTGCTTGGGACCAACAATTTTATAACATCATGCCAATGGCCTGGCATGCCACACAGTATGGTCATGGAAAATATCGAGATGTTTGCCAAAGATGTAATGCCAAAAGTGAGGCAAGGACTTTAGGAGAAAAAAATGAAGTACGGCCTATTTATCCGCGGTCAGTACCGTGCGAAAGAATCTAATATGAATGCCCGGTTCGAGGAACTTATGGAACAGGTTCGGATGGCCGAGCAGCTTGGTTTTGATGATTTAATATCGGGCATGCATTATGCTGGTTATCCTTTGCAACAGTTTCAGTTGATACCCTTCTTGTCGCGCGCCATGGCCGAGACAAAACGTATGCGTTTAATTACGGGTATTATTCTTCTATCTTTACACAAGCCATTGGATATAGCAGAGCAACTCTCATCAATGGATGTAATGTCAGGCGGCAGACTAGTTTTTGGCTGTGGTCTAGGATACCGTGAGGTTGAATTTCGAGGCTTTGGAACAACAACTAAGGAACGCGTGCCGCGGCTAATTGAAAATTTAGAGGCTATTAAAAAATTGTGGACTGAAGACCATGTCAATATGAAGGGCTCTCACTTTGAGCTTTCTGACACCACATTGTCTCTGAAACCAATGCAAAAGCCCCATCCTCCCTTGTGGATGGGGGCCAATGCAGATGCTGCGGTACGACGTGCTGCAGAGATCGTTGATACCTGGTTCATAAACCCGCATCAACGGATGGATACAATTGAACGGCAGCTCGAGATATACAAGAGAGCATTGGATGAATTTGGGAAACCCTTTCCTGACGAGCTTCCGATGATGCGTGAAATTTTTGTTGCTGAGACCCGCGATAAAGCAAAGGAAATTGCGCGCCCATATCTCGAAGAAAAGTACAAAGTATACCATCAATGGGGGCAAGATAAAGCAATGCCCAAGGGCGATGATAATTTAGACCTTGATTTTGATGAGTTAACCAAAGACCGTTTTTTATTCGGTTCACCAGATGAAGTTGCAGAACAGATCATTAGTTATGAGAAACGGCTTGGCGTAACTCATATGGTTTTGGGAATGCAAGGTGTGGGCATGCCCCAAAATCAGATGTTAGAATCAATGCATCTTTTTGCAGAGCAGGTTATGCCAAAAGTGGCTGGTGCATAAGTTACTCCGCCGCTGTTAAAGCTGTTGAACTTTGGCGGGAATAATTTGCGGCCGGGGTGTTAACTACCGTCGTTAGCGGTTTGGCATATTTGGCTGCAGCAACTCTTTTCGCATCGGCTGTCTCGTAAAGCGTTGTTCGTTGTCTAGCACTCCGTCCCAATCCTATAATAATATCTACCATCTGAGATGTTGGCATTTCCTGTCCATGCTGGGCGCCAGCAGCTCGTGTGATAGTTTCGTTCATAAGTGTGCCGCCGGCATCGTTGGCGCCCGATTCTAAACAATCTTTCATGCCATCAATTCCCATCTTAACCCAAGAGGCTTGAATATTGGAAATGACCGGGTGCAAGACAATTCGTGACACGGCGTGCATTAAAATAGATTCGCGATAAGTGGGTCCGAATCGGGCCTGGCCTTTTAAATAGATTGGTGCTTCCATAGGTACAAAGGGAAGAGGGACTAACTCTGTAAATCCGTTAGTTAATTCTTGAAGGTCTCGGATTTTTCTCAGGTGACGCGCCCAATGAAGTGGCTTGTCAACATGCCCAAACATAATTGTGGCGGTGGTCTTTAACCCAAGCTCATGAGCCATTTTCATTACGTCAAGCCACTCGGAGGAGGATAGCTTGTCTGGACAGATGACTGCACGCACGTCATCGTCGAGAATCTCTGCTGCGGTTCCAGGCAAGGTCCCAAGTCCCGCTGCCTGTAGTTTGATGAGAAAATTACGTATGGAAAGACCGAGTGTTCTGGCGCCCTGCCTTATCTCAAGCGGAGTGAAAGCATGAATGTGAAGGCCTGGTGCCGCTGTACGCACGGTTTTGACGAGCTCTACATATGTGTCGCCGGTATATTGTGGATGAATACCACCCTGCATACAAATCTCTGTCGCGCCTCTTTCCCACGCTTCTTTTGCCCTCCGAGCCACCTCATCAAGATCAAGAACATACGGTCGACCGCGGAGATTCTCGCTGAGCTTACCTTTGGAGAACGCACAGAATTGGCAACGATAGGAGCAAACATTTGTATAGTTTATGTTGCGATTAACTACATAAGTAATATCGTTACCGACTGTCTCACGTCGAATATCATCGGCAGTCTCGCAAACTTTCCTAAAATTGCCACCACGTGCCGAGAATAAATGCGCTATCTCTTGCTCGCAAAGGCGATGACCAGCCTGAGCTTTCTTTAGGGTTTGAAGTAGTGCATGGTCGCAAGGCCCTTTTTTCTTCAAAATAGGCACAGGGATGTCTGAGCCCGGGGTCCAATCCTCACACCGGGCATATCCCTCACTATCACTTTTTTGTCTCACTGCAGACGCGATGGTAGGGGCCGCCCAAGCATCGATATTTTGAGCATAGTGGGGATAGACAGCAAGTCGTTCAGTCAATTGCTTTCCGTCATGAGCAGTTTCACTTGCTAATTTATCTAGGTGTGGCCAAGGAGCCTCTGGGTTGACGTGATCTGGCGTTACAGGTGAAACACCTCCCCAATCATTTATACCAGCTGCGATCAGTTGAGGTAGTACTCCGTCATTCAAATTGGGTGGAACCTGTATGTTGATTGAGGAGGGTAAAATTAAGCGGGCAACTGCAATAGTCCAAAGTAACTCTTCTAGTCCAGGGTTTTGAGCTTGCGCCATCTTTGTATTGGGTTTAGCGCGGAAGTTTTGAATAATTACTTCTTGAATATGACTGTGTTTTGTATGGGCATCACGAAGTGCAACCAATGTTTCTATCCGCTCCGCTTTAGTCTCCCCTATTCCGATTAGAAGACCAGATGTAAAGGGAACGGATAGCGCGCCGGCCACATCAATCGTCATTAACCGCGCTGAAGGTTCCTTGTCGGGTGAGCCATAGTGAGGCCCGCCCTTTTGGCAAAGGCGCTTAGATGTGCTTTCGAGCATTATACCTTGCGATACTGAAACCTCTCGTAAATCGGAAACTTCCTTTTTGGACATAACTCCCGGATTGAGATGTGGTAACAGGCCAGTCTTTTCAAATACAAGTGCTGCCATTTCCGATAAATATGACAATGTAGTTTCATGACCGAGTAGAGATAGTTCTTCTCGCGCAGTACGGTAGCGAGCCTCTGGTTTGTCACCGAGAGTAAATAAGGCCTCTTTACAGCCAGAGTCTTTTCCGGCTTCGGCAATAGCCAAAACCTCGTGAGAATCTAGATAGGCTCGGCACCCTTTCTGAGGAGGTTTTGCGAAAGTGCAGTAATGACAAACGTCACGGCAAAGGGTTGTGAGGGGAATAAAAACTTTGCGTGAATAGCTAATTATATTTCCATACTGTTCATCGCGTTTGGCGCTTGCAGACGCCATTAGTTCGTCTAAACTTTTTGTTAAAAGATCTTGCAATTTCATCATCCAATGCCTGGTATATGCTGTTTTGAGAGAAAGATTTCGGCAATCCCGCTTGCCCGAAGGTATTGGTGTGTCCGTGTTTTTCCGCCCTCTTTTAAAAACCTCACTAGATCTGCTGGTGTGTCTATGTCGAGCCCTATGCCCGGAAGATCGAGGTGGACTACTGGTTCGATTTGACGTTTTGCTGCTTCATCGAGATGGGGTTGAAAGCTCTCATGTCCAAAATGGAAAGGTATTAGGTCTGGTGGGGTTAAGGCAATACAATTTGAGCCAAGTTTGTCATGGGATGGAACAATGCTCATAGCTGGAGCTGGTGGGTGCCTGGCGATTATAGCCTCGATCTCGCTCGATCGTAGATTTGGGGTGTCGCCGGGCAGCGTTAGGATACCATCTCTTCTTGTTTGATTTAATTGGTAAGCAGCACGTGTTACCGCTGCACTTTGCCCATCATTAGTTGGTTCATTGTTAACTTCTACGTTATATTTGCGCGCTAAGCTTGCAGCTTGGGGGTCCCGAGTTACTATCATTACTCCATCCAGAGAAGGTGCGTTGACGGCGGCCTCTAGAACATCCTCTAGCATAACGGCGAAAAGAGATTGACGTTCCTGCGGAGTCAAAGCAGGGGACAGTCTCTTTTTGGCATTGCGAAAGTCTTTCGCGGGCAGGACGGCCCACATTGAACTCTCCTTATTAAGCGGAAGGTTTTAAATTATGTAACAGTTATAGCAGAGCATTTGAGGTTGTCACAGTCACTGTTCACAAAGAAATACCTGCTGCGAAATCCAAGATATCATTAGCCAAAGTCACTTTATCATCAAGCGATTTCATTATGGTTTGAGTAACAAAAACCTTGTGTCCTTTCTTTCTTATTTGCTTCCCTAGGCTGCTATCTTTCGTATCAATCACAAAGCCATCGAGAATTTTACCGTAATGTTGTGCTATCGAAGACGCATCTGATTTCAGGCCAAGCTCTTTTAACATTTTGGCTGTAGGCCCCTTTAGTGCTTGGCCCCCTACGATGGGAGACACCGCTAAGACGCAGATTTGGGAGTTCTCTATTGCCTTTTTTAGGCCGGGTAATTTAAGGATAGGATCAATACTTATAAACGGGTTTGACGGACAAATAATTAGCAACTCTAGCGCTGGATCCTCAAATGCTCTTAGCAGTTTTGATGAGGGGATTGCACTTTTAATTCCAGCAAATCGAAAACCATTTATAGCGGGCAAGCAACGATTTTTCACAAAATATTCCTGGAAGGGCATCTCACCTTCCTCTGTTAAAACCATTGTGCGCACTGGGTGGTCGCTCATCGGAACTATCGGATGACGAATGTTAAGCTTTTTAGCTAGATTAGCTGTGATTTCAGTAAGGGTGGCACCAAGGGTCATTTGATGTCTTCGGGCTAGATGAAGCGCCAAATCTTGATCTCCAAGTCGGAACCAAGTTTCGCCACCCAATCTCTCAAGAGTTTCCATTGTTTTCCAGCTCTCTTGTGCGCGCCCCCAACCTGTGTCCGGATTAGCAATGCCCGCTAGAGTGTAAAGTACCGTATCTATATCGGGACATATAGTCAGACCGAGGTGTTCAAAATCATCACCTGTATTGACTGCAATTAAAAGTTCCTCTGGAGAAAGGATTTGGGTCAGACCTAGCACAAGTTTTGTGCCACCGACCCCCCCGGTTAAAGCGATGCATCGGGTCATCTGAATAAATCCTCATCTTCAGGTCTGGTTAATTCTGTTCCGGACACCTCAAAATTAAATGGATCAAAACCTTTTATAATAGCAACTGGCCTACCTTCATTCCCTTGTCCTTGGACTAATGAGGCTGCAGACGCTAATTCATCTGCGAGACCCACCATGCTCACTTTAAGAGGCCTCTGATCAAGATCCGGATTCTCTCGAAGGTCAAGTAACGCAGGAAATCCAGCTGAGCCGAGTGCAATCGAGGCGGTTCCTCGTCTCCAGGCGCGTCCAAGGCTGTCGTTAATTATTACCCCCAAACGGGCGTCGCAGGAATCAGAAAACACTTGAAGTAATTCTTGGCAGGTTTTGTTAGGGTCCTCTGGTAACAAGAGAACATGTTCTCTCGTGCGACCAACATTCGAGGCATCAATTCCTGCATTTGCGAGCACATAGCCTAACCGGTGTCTCGCAATTATTACACTCGGGCGGTGGCGAACAATTTCCACGGACTCTTGCAAAATCAATTCGACCAAAGACGGATCCTTCTCGGTCTCAGCAGCAAGCTCAATTGCCTCTGTTGAAGGATTGATATCGTTCAGATTTCTATACCGGTTCTCAGCTTTGGAAACAATTTTTTGAGCAATAACGAGAATATCGCCATCGTGAAGTCCAGCTGTATGTGATCTCTCCAATATAATGCTGGCAAGGTCATCGCCTGGCGAAATAAAGGGGAAGTCATCAAGAGCGATAACTTCGAGCTTTCTTGGTGTCACGACTTCGGGTCACCAGTCACACGTATGCCTGCGTGAGTAACGGGCCCATTCTTATTGATGAAGATTAATAGGGACGTCAAAGCCTCTGCGGCGGCAGAGTTGTCAATAGGCCCGGCGTGCCATGCGGTCATTCCAGCAGATTTGGCAAGCTCAACCACTTCGGCGCGTGCATCTTTATTATTTCCGCAAACGAGCACTTCGCATTCGATAGTCGCTGTTAAATCGTGCAATAAATCTGCAGCGATATTCTGAAAAGCAGAAACAACGCGAACTTCATCACCTAAAAAATCTTGTGTTTCTTTCGCGGCGGATCCGCCGACGGGTAATTTCACCCTCATAACTTTAGGCGGCGCTAAGGGCACAGTTACGTCGATCAATATTTTCCCATGTACGCCGTCTTTTATAATATTCAGCATAGGCTCATGGTTTGAAAAGGGAACGGTGAGTACAACTAAGCCAGCGGATGCGGCAGCCAGGCTATTTTCGTCTCCGGTAACTTGCCCCCCAGAAATTTTGGCAAGTTTTTTTGCAGCTTCCTCGGCTGCTGCTTTGGATCGTGATCCAATTATAATAGGGTAACCCGCTTTGGCCCACCTAAGAGCGAGACCTGAGCCGAGATCGCCGGTGCCGCCTATGATAGCTATGGACAGTTTTTTACAAGTCACTTCTTACCCCCGCAATGCTAGTTTATTGTTTCAATATGTGCTTCAAGCGCAACATTAAATGCTTCATGTTGCTCTATGTTTGCCAGATGGGCCGCCGACTTAATCACAACAAGCCCTGATCCTTCAATATTTTCTTTGAGGAATTGTGCGGCTGCCAATGGAGTGCTTTGGTCATCTTCTCCCACAATAATTAATGTTGGGGATTGAATTTTATTTAAAATATCAGCCTGGTTCATTTCTTTGATAGCTTCACAGCAGCCGATAAATCCGACTAATGGGGTCGCTTCGATCATCTCCTGGATCTCCTTAATTACGGCTCCCCCGGTGGAAAAAAAATTTTCTGTGAACCAACGGGCCATGGTTGCTGATTGGATTCCAGCCATGCCCCGCTCCTTTGCCATTTTCACACGTTCGTCCCAAATTGAAGGATCCCGCATTTGTGAGGTAGTATCGCAGAGCGTCAAGCTATGCAATCTATCTCCATGAAACGCTCCAAATCGTTGTCCAATCATTCCACCGAGCGAGAGTCCACAAAAATGAACCTTTTGGATTTGGAGTGCGTCTAGTAGTGCGATGGCGTCATCAAGCAACAACTGCACCGTGTAAGGAGGGGGAGTGACTTCTGTCTTGCCATGGCCGCGAGTATCAGCACGCAATACTCTAAATTTGGAGGCAAGGGCCTCAACTTGGGCATCCCACATATGAAGATTTGAGGCGAGTGAATTACTGAGCATCAAAACAGGTGCATCAGTAGGGCCGTCGAATTCATAATTTATGTCGATGCCATTAGCATGAATTTTATTACTCATTAGAACCTCTTTCGTTGATGCAGTGCATTAAATGTAAGTTTCACATTTGTCTCTTTTACGGGCATTTAGACTTTTGTGCTAACTCCAGAAAACTCAGGAGAATTACTTTCTTCAAACCAGCGATTTTTTTGCCATTCCAAATACTGTTTTATATCATCCACTGTAAATGTCAGAAGATCGGTTGTAGTTTGCAATCGCAGTGTCATGCGCGCAAATCCACTCAGCAAGGCTTCAGTCTGCGGAGTGAGCTCTGAAGCAACGACGACGCCTACATGGGGAATAATAATATAACCCGGTCTCTCATGGAATTCTTTCTCATGACGCAATGCGGTTTGCCAAAGAGGCTCTCTAGGCTTTGCTACAGGTAGACCCAATCCAAGCGTCATGGCCTGGCCAAGCGTTAAGAGCCCTTTCATGCATGCTTCGAGTGAGTGTGTGTCACAGCCCAGTGCGTGTATTTCTTGATATTTGGGCAGTCGCCATGATTCGTCATTGGTGATCATCGCTTTAAGATCACTAAGAGCAGGCTCGGGTATAGGCCTTGAAGGTCGTGCTAACCTTTGGGTAAGTGCACTCAGATGTGCTGAGACAGTAGCTGGATCGGCTCCACTCACAACAGCGCCCCAATGCGAAATTATGAGAATATCTATTGTGCCTGACTTTTGTCCTAGCGCGGTAGCAACGGAACGATTGAGGTTTGCGCCCGGCGCCGCCATCGATGCAAAGGCCCAGCGTAATCCCTTGAGGCGTTCAGAAAGGATTTCTTGGGCATTTGCTTCGGAGGTTATAGCCAAAAGATCGGGGGGGGTCACGTGCGAGACTAAAGGATGCTCAATTAGGGCATCTAGAGCGGCGTAGGGCAGTGGACGGACAATTTTATCTGTTTGTTGATTTAACTCTGCCTCCAGTGTTGCTCCTTCATTTGGGTCATTGAGATCAGCAGCGATACCGCTTAATACTTTGTCGATGCGTAATGGTATGAATATTTCGGATTGTTCGGCAATGGCGAGACTCGCCATTTCGGCTCGCACCCACATTAAACCACTATGTTTTACTGAAAGCGTGCCACTACGGCCTTGCACTAGATTTATGTCAGCGCCGAGGCGCGCTGCGAAACGTTTAACGTCTTCAAAAGGCAGGACTTGGGTTGCCATAACTTCTTTGCTGTGTGTGTCTCAATTAGACGGGGATATCAATATCGAGTAAGGGTGCGTGTTGCTGCGCACCATAGATATCAGAATCGTCAGGATCGCCAGACTTGTAAAGTCTGGGTATGGTGATTTTGATTGCATAGGCAACGTCGTAAGGAATAATTGATACTTCGTTATCGGATAACCCATAAAGGTCGGCGATTAAGCTGGGTGTTAGTACGCCACTGTCGCGTACTTTCTCATAGGTAATTTGGTCTTCAAACATAAGATCGAGTGTGCAGAGCAATGCGCCGGCATTTTTTGATCGCAAAACAGATGTTAATTCCGAAAGAGTTGTCATAATAATTACACCTCCACCATTTCTATTGGAAAAGGTTCCAGTGGGTTTTTGATTTCCATCCTATGCCAAATACTAAACTCATACGTTTGGCCAACAGGCATATCGGAAGGTGAAAATGGGATTGCGAGGTTCCCAGAGATGCATTTTCGGCCAGGGAAATCAGTATGCAGCAATGCATAACGCGCTTTTGCCATTATAGCTTTGCTGGTCTCAGGGTCATTCGCTAGCACGTCTACAAGTAACCCGATTTCGTGGGCTTGGGTATACTTAACAGGCTCCCTCGGTCCCATGGTGGCATTTTTCCCGTAAACTCGAATGTTAAGTCGGTATTGGTCTCGGCTGATACTGAGATTACCTGCTTCTACTGCTACGCGTTCGTGGCAAGCTTGAATAAATTCATCTATTACAGAAATGAGTATTGGATCGCGTACTCCCGCGATAAAGACAGTACGGTAGCCCGATGACTTTACACCTTCAAGTTTAACAGTGTAGCGATTGGCGTCTTCGAAACGGCTGCCGCTTACCTTGACTATTCTTTCATCTAGTTGCTCGTAATTTGAATGTGTTGTGACTAGCGTGCCTTCGGGCTCCTCTAGATGGTAGGGACTCGGATTTTCATAGAGTGTATGTGCCGCAATACGCATGCGCGTGCAGCGTTTGTCGGGATGACCCGGCTCAACAAGGAAATAATCGTCGTGCAGTGTGCCTATAACGCAGTCTTGGCCAGTCCGCGGGGTGGTTACTTGTCCTGCGCACTCAATAATTTTCGATAAATGCCAACAAAGCCCAGGATCGAAACCACGCATTAACGGTATTGCAGAATAGATAGACGCATCTGTAGCCCGACCTGCCAAGACAACTTGTGCTCCATCATTAATAGCTTTTTGAAATGGTTCTACACCCATCATGCCTACAACCCTATGACTTTCGTCAATCATGTTTGGGGTCATTTCAGAGATCGGGCCAAGTGACTCAATTTTTCCGGCAGCACACTTTTGTTTTAGGTAGGCGGCCGATTGCTCGGCACGAATTAAGGCCATGTTGAAATGCAGATCCTTGTCTTCAGCAATTTCTTTGACGACATCGCGCACAAAATTTAGCTGTGGGTCACTTCCTCCGCCACCGCAGGAGCCAACAAGCATTGGGATCTGTTGTTTGATAGCAGCCTCAAGCATCAAAGAGAGATCTCTCTTGATTGCTTGGCGCGAAACAAAAGGAATTCCCTGGCCGAGGTAGTGAGGGCCCGGGTCCATAGACCCACCATCGGCGGCTATAAAATCTAAACCCTGTTCAAGACCTCTATTGAAGGCTTCCTCTGTGTAGCCATACCCAACCATCCCGGTAGTTGCCATCATACGCAATTCAGCCATTTTTGAATTCCTCCCGGACTTTAAAAAAAATATCCACTAATCGTCTTACCGATAAATCAGGTACAAATACTTGACCAGTCAGGGCTACATACAGATATTGATGCAAACAGAGGTTTTAAAAAAAGAAACACCTCCGTAAGATAGCTTGGTTTCAACACCATGAGAACCTTATTTCTATGGTTTTCTAATTCGGCCGGTTGCGGCTACCAGCTGGCGTTTGTTCTTTGGAGAGGGAAATGGTCAAAAATTTAGCATCGAATAAATCTGAAGCCCAATTTACACAGCCGATTGCGCTTAGTTTTGCCAAATTTGCCCAGTCCTTGCACTTTGAGGATATACCAGCTTCGGTGCGCGATCGTGCAAAATACCTGATATTAGATGCTGTTGGTATCGCTTTTGCCTCCCGTCATTACCCCTTTTCAGAGAAGATACTGAATGGCCTTCTAGATGCAGCGGGTGCTGGGGTTGCCTCGGTTATAGGGTTTCAAGAGAAATTACCTTTGAGGGATGCGGTAATAATGAATGGTGCGCTGATACACGGTCTAGACTACGATGACACACACTTAAGAAGCGTTGTGCATCCCACGGCTAGTTCCTTAAGCACGGTTTTAGGCCTGAGTGAGCATTGCGGTGTTGATGGGAGGGAGTTGCTGACCACTTATGTGATTGCAATGGAGAGTATCATTCGCATTGGGATGGCTGCGAAGGGAGGATTACACAAGTGGGGCTATCATCCGACAGGGGTGTGCGCGCATTTTTCCAGTGCTTTAGCAGCTGGGCGGCTTTTGGGCTTAGATGTGAAGGAATTGGCAAGTGCACAAGCGTTTGCAGGCAGCACAGCTGCAGCAAGTATGGAATTCGTTGAAGAGGGAGGCTGGAATAAGAGATTACATCCGGGCTGGGGCGGCGCAGCAGGAATAACCGCTGCTTATTTGGCCAAAAACGGATTTGTTGGACCAACTTGCCCGTACGAGGGTCGATTTGGATTTTATAATAGTCACCTGCATGATGATGAAGAACATGTCGATTATGGATGTCTTACTGCTGGACTAGGCGATGTTTGGGAGTGTTCAGATACGGCGGTTAAGCCGTTTCCTAGTTGTCATTTTACACATGCTTTGGCAGACTCAGCATTGGAGTTAAGGCGTTCCCGATCAATCGAGCCAGAGAATATCCAAAAAATATTGGTTCAAATGCCAGAAATAGCAGTTAACTTAATAGCGGAGCCAGCAGCAAATAAACTCAGACCTGCCAGCGATTACGATGCTAAATTTTCTGCTCAGTTTATAGTTGCAGCCTGTTTACACAAAGGAAAATTTGGGCTCTCAGAACTTGCAGATGATGTTCTCAATGATGAGGCTATTTTGAAATTAGCATCAAAGGTTGAGTATGAGGTTGACCCACAAACGGGGTACCCAGACTATTATTCAGGCGGAGTTATTATCACGACTAAAGATGATACTGAACATGTGCATTACGAGCGTATAAACCGTGGGGCTGGTGAAAGAGCATTGAGTGAAGCTGAAATCTTATCGAAATTTTTTGATAACGCCCTTCTGGAGATACCGAGAGATCGAGCGGAATCAATTCGCGATGCCGTGCTTGAACTCGATAAAAAACCGGCATGTGAATTGACGTCAAATTTAACTTCCGCGTAGAGAATGTCGGCCCCTATGAGCTTCCCCCAAGAACTCCATATGGGGGCCAAAGCTATTTTCCGGAAGAGACTAACTAATATACGAGCTTTGGCGTCGGGGGTTTAAATTTTTATATACGTTTATTCTTTTCTCGCCGTCGCTGTACAGAAGAAGAAATTTTCATTGACTCTCGGTATTTTGCAACTGTGCGCCTTGCGATGTCTATGCCTTCCTTTTGCAGAATAGAGACGATTCCGTCGTCTGACAGTATTGATCCGGGGTCTTCCTCATCGATCAGTGTTTTTATGCGGTGGCGCACAGACTCAGCAGAGTATTCTGACATGCCGCCGACGCCGCTAATCGATGAAGTGAAGAAATACTTTAATTCAAAAGTGCCGCGAGGTGTGTGAATGTATTTATTTGAAGTAACACGGCTCACTGTACTTTCGTGCATCTCTATAGCTTCAGCAATATCGCGAAGGACAAGCGGGCGAAGATGTTCTACTCCCTTACTAAAGAAGCCGTGTTGCTGGCGCACGATCTCACGAGACACCCTCAGTATTGTGGTTGCTCGCTGATGCAGTGATTTCATGAGCCAATTCGCGGATTGAAGTTGCTCAGCGATGTATTCCTTTTCATCTTTTTTGCGAGCCTCGCCGGCTACCCTCGTATGGTAATCTTTGTTTATAAGTACGCGCGGAAGAGTTTCAGGATTAAGTTCAACAATCCAGTCACCATCAGGATGTGGTCGCATTAAGATATCGGGAATAACTGTTTGTATAATCTCGCGTTCAAAATTCTGTGCTGGTTTTGGATCTAAAGCTCGGACTTCAGCGACCATATCAGTCAAATCCTCTTCATCAACGCCGCATATTTTTATGAGCGCTGCTTTATCCTGTTTTGCGAGGAGGTCGAGATTATCCAGCAAAGCTTCCATGGCTGGGTCATAACGGTCACGATCTTGCAGTTGTAGAGCCAAGCATTCTTTCAGATCGCGCGCAAATATGCCCGGAGGATCAAATCTCTGTAATGCGTTAAGCACTCTTTCTACTCTCTCTGTTGAGCAGCCCAAAGTAGCTGATAAATCTTTTAGTGGAGAGCTGATCCAGCCTGACTGATCAAGTAATTCTATCAAATGACGGCCCACCATTCGGTCCTTAGCATCTAAAATGTCTACGGTGAGTTGCTCTGACAGGTGATCTCGCAAGGACTTGGCCTCACTAAGGGTAGCTTCAATGTCATTTATTGGCGTGCTGAAATCGCTGCGTCCACCTTGGGCACTACTAAGTTTGTCGAGAGAAAGACCCTGCTCATTTCTTCCGTTATCATTTAGAGCTGTTCCAGCATCACTTGGGCTTTCACTTTCCCAAACAGAGTCATGGTCTATATCGAGCGGACTTTCAGCTTCATCGGTGGTTGCGGCGCCTGTGGCAAATTCTAGAGTGTCGGGGGTTGTGCCGTCATCATTTGGTTGTTGTTCGCTATGACTATCAGTGCCTGTGCTGTCGCGTGAACGCTCTGCTACGCTCGGCTCATCACCAGCTTGCTCATCACGTTCGAGCATAGGATTCTGTTGCAGCTCGGCTTCGACAAATTCCCGCAACTCATTACTGGAAAATTGCAAAAGCTTAATAGCTTGTTGCAACTGTGGTGTCATGACTAGGCTTTGGGATTGGCGTAAATCGAGGCGTTGTGAGAGAACCATTATGTGGGTGATTCTGCCTTTAAAGGCTGAACCGTTCTCCAAGATAGACACGACGAACTTCATTATTTGCGACAATTTCGTCTGGGCGCCCTTCCATCAATAATCTACCATCATGGAGAATATATGCACGATCAACAACCTCGAGCGTTTCACGCACATTATGGTCCGTAATAAGCACGCCAATGCCACGGTCTTTTAAATGAATAACGAGCTCTCTAATGTCTCGTACTGCTATAGGGTCGATACCTGCGAGGGGTTCGTCTAGAAGAATAAAATTAGGCTGGGAGGCTAAGGCGCGCGCAATTTCTACCCGACGTCTCTCTCCGCCGGATAGTGCAAGTGATGGAGTGCGGCGCAAATGTGTTATTGAGAACTCGGCAAGCAATGCCTCGAGCATTGCTTCGCGTTGTTCTCTATTTCCTTCGACTACCTCAAGGACGCCACGAATATTTTGCTCAACGTTAAGACCGCGAAATATAGATGGCTCTTGAGGCAAATAACCAATACCCAAACGAGCGCGCCTATACATAGGAAGAGTTGTGATATCATGTCCGTCCATTAAGACGGCTCCATAGTCTGCGGCAATCAGCCCGGTAATAATATAAAAACAAGTTGTCTTGCCGGCACCATTTGGACCTAGCAGACCAATTACTTCGCCGCGTTGCAGATAGAGGCTTACATCCCTAAGTATTGGGCGTTTCTTGAATTGCTTCCCCAGGTTACGCACTACCAATCCTGAATTAGAGGCGATAAGTTGCGGCCCCTCTTGATTACTTTGACTTTTGCCTGACGACTGGTTTGATGTCATCAGGGATGAATGGATTGGAGGTTCGGACGATTGGCTCACTTGAGTTGATACTCCAGTATTGTATTTCCTAAAACTCAATATCTATAACACGATTTTATCGCGTCTGGTTGGGGGTTATCAAACCTTTTACACGCTTACCGACAAGCTTATAAATACCTGTTTTTAAATTTACTTTTGCCGTGTCTCCATTTAACTGGTTATTATTGCTCGTGATTTTAACGTTTCCCTTTAATGTTGCCACACTCGTCTTGGGATAATACTCTCCTTTATCTCCCCTTATAATTGCATTTGAAACTGAAACGTGGACGTTACCAATGGCATCTACTCTGTCGATTCGCTGCCCATTCGTGTTTGATGTTTTGTTATTAGGGCCGGGAGAAGTGAAATAAGCAGTAAGAATATCTGCGTGCAGACGCTGTTTGTTTTGAATAACTACCGCCTTTCCTCGCGCGACAGCTGTTTGACGTTTATCCCAATACTCGAGACTATCTCGTGCTTTCAAAACGCCTTGAGGCGAAACCATCTGGAGCTTTTTGCCATTGAGGACGAAGACTGACTCTTTGACGTGATAAACGGCCATGTCTCCAGTCGCAGTCGTCTTTGCCGGTTTCCCTGTTTGATCTTTGCCCAATGAAACTATTTTGACTTGTCCTTTTGCATCAAGCCTAACCATTTCTTGGCCCTGCCCCGTTTCTGTATCTCGATAATGAGCGATAAGCTCTTCTGCGTGCAGGGTTACCTTTCCGCGTGCCGCTCTCGCATTGCCACGTGCAATATATTTCCCCTGCTTAGGAATCCACTCAAGACCGTCGTCTGCCTCTATTACTAAGGGAGAGGTATTGTCGCCATCGGCCATAGGTATGTTTACTGACTGGGCATGTGTTGTAGATGATACAAGAACTTTTCCAAGCCAAAGAAAAACCGTAGCCAATATGACCGAATAAGGTGTCCTCATCCTTCTTTCATCCGGTGTGGGAATAGCGTCAATTTTGAACGTCCGGTAAAAAGTATACGCTTGGACTTGTAAAAAAGGACGAACCCTTCAGATTGAAGGTTACCCAAGGGACCTTGACCTTCGACGGGGTCAACACCACGCGCATCCCCTGCCTTCAAATCGACGACTGTATTTTCGGTGTGGAATTCGTATCCAGTGTCGTGAAAAAGGTTTACTCCCCCCGTTAGCTCTAAAAGCTGCATTTTGTGATTGTAAAATCCGTCTTTTGCCGTGATAGCAGCCCACGAACCATTCTGCATCATTACGTCTACTTTGGGTCCTTGTAACGAGAACTCCATATCTGTCGCATTCTTCTGGTGTGCTTTTGTCGCTGTTATCGTGAATGGCTTTTCTTCCAATATTCCCGCATATCGACCATTGAGCATCGTTAAGTTCTTAGCTGCACTTTTATCAATCTTTGCGGGGCCCAGTGTAAACCTACGTTGCTGCTGGTCTAACTGAGGCCAAACAAGAACAAGAACCATGAGGCCTGTAGCGATAGTTGGGAGCAAAACGCGCATTGTTCCCACAAAACGACCGTAGAAAGGAGATACACTAATCTGCTGTCGGGCCGAGATAGGGATGTCGCGACGTTGTATGCGTTGATCAGGT
The DNA here is from genome assembly GCA_913043025.1 of uncultured Rhodospirillaceae bacterium. Taxonomy (GTDB): domain Bacteria; phylum Pseudomonadota; class Alphaproteobacteria; order UBA8366; family UBA8366; genus UBA8366. Next base: position 40,598 of record CAJWLM010000003.1, on the reverse strand, counting down.
TTTTTTAATCCAGATACATGCCCATTGTTTTGAGCGGATTGAGCCAACATAGAGGTTTCATCCATTGCGCTAAACCAGTCCAGCTCTTAGGCAATCATGAATGTGCAGCACACCAACTAGCGCTCCTTGATCATCATCGATAACGAAAAGATTTGTTATAGACTTCTCGTTCATCATAGCGATCGCCTCTCCCGCCAAAGCATGAACTCGGATTGTTGCGGGAGCACCAGTCATAATCTCACCGGCGGTTACCTTGCGCATATCGCTATTGATATGGCGACGCAAATCACCATCCGTTACAATTCCAATTAGTTTTCCCGAATCTACAATTCCCACACAGCCAAGGCTCTTTGAGGTCATTTCTAATATGGTCTCACTCATGAGTGCGGCGGGTTTTACAATTGGCATTGAAGGTCCACGATGCATTAAATCTGAAACTCGAAGTAGACTGGAGCCCAGTTTGCCTCCAGGATGTAAAACGCGAAAATCATTAGCTGAAAAGCCATTCACTTCCAGCAAGGCAACCGCAATTGCATCTCCTATGGCTAAGCTCGCAGTGGTTGAAGTAGTTGGTGCCAAGCCCATTGGGCAACCCTCTGGCACATCTGGCAACAATATTACTGTATCTGCCATTTCACCAAGAGTGCTCTCTGTGCGTCCAGTAATTGCTATCAGAGGAATTGAAAATCGGCGGGTATATTCCAATAAATCTCGAAGTTCATTCGTTTCCCCCGAATTTGACAGCGCTATCACGGCATCTTCATCTGTAATCATACCTAGATCGCCATGGCTCGCTTCTCCAGGATGCACATATTGAGCGGGGCTTCCGGTTGAGGACAAAGTAGCCGCTATTTTGCGAGCAATGTGACCACTCTTGCCCATGCCTGTCACTATAATGCGGCCCTCTATATTATGAAGGATTTTAATTGCATGAGCGAAGGTTCCGTCGATGTGATCAGCGAGGGTAGAAATTGCCTCAGCCTCAAGTCGAAGCACGTATTTCGCAGCGTTAAGTTCTCGCTTCTTAGTCTTTGTTGAAGAATCCTCAGAGTTTAATTCACTTGCTGCCGTCATTTAATTATTCCAATGCAGGGCTGAGAAACGATAAAGAAAGGGTTGGCCTTTGTTTAGTGATGCGCGAAAATATCGTCATCTTCGAATCCGTTTATGTCTAATGCGGAACGAATTGGTAAAAAGTCAAACGTAGCTTGCGCTAAATCCATGAGACCCTCGCGTATCAGCATTTCTTTGAGTTTCTCCCAGATAGCATGAAGATACAGTACATCGCTTGCAGCATATTCAATTTGCGCTTTTGATAGCTCTGAAGCCCCCCAGTCCGACGATTGTTGCTGTTTCGATATGTCCAAATCAAGAAGTGCTTTACACAAATCCTTTAAGCCGTGCTTGTCAGTGTACGTTCGAACTAAACGAGACGCTATCTTGGTGCAAAATACGGGCTGACATTGGCAGTTAAGGTAATGAGTTAAAACGCCTATGTCGAACCGAGCAAAGTGGAAAAGTTTAACCGTCTTCTGATGTGAAAATAATCTGACAAGGTTTGGTGCACAAATATTATTTTGTGGTATCTTTACTACATGGGCGTCTCCGTCCCCGGCCGAGAGCTGGACCACGCAGAGACGGTCTCTGTGCAATTTCAACCCCATAGTCTCAGTATCAACTGCCACAAGGTTGCCGAGATCGAGATCGTTTGGCAAGTCGCCAAGATGCAAATGAATACTCAAAGTAAAAATCCTGATTAATTTTATATCAAACAACTTCCTATATTGGAGAGTAACATAGCTTTCTTAGGAGGGCTAACGCCACCGTTAAGCACAGCTCGGCCTATTAAAAGTCAAAAATCAAGCCATTGGTGCCCAGGAGAAGACTCGAACTTCCACGGGGTTTCCCCCACAGGTACCTGAAACCTGCGCGTCTACCAATTCCGCCACCTGGGCTAAAATGGCGAAAAGTGATGACCCTCTGGGAGGAACTTGTCAACAGCATTTATACTGGCCTTGCGTTATTGGGCTTTGTATACGTTTATTAAGTCATAAATATATTGCCGTAGCTTGGTTCGGAGGGAAAGTATGAAATCGAGGCTAATAACGGTATTTGGAGCATCTGGATTCATCGGTAGCTATGTAGTAAAGAGGTTGGCGAAGCGTGGCTACCTCGTCCGTGCTGCCGTTCGAGATCCGTCTGGTGCATCTTTTTTAAAACCCATGGGTGATGTGGGTCAAGTAACGCCGGTACAGGCTAATGTTCGCTATAAAGAATCAGTTATTAAAGTAATAGATGGGGCTGATGGGGTAATAAACTTAGTCGGTATATTTCGACAAATTGGCAGGCAGCGTTTCGATGCAGTTCATTACCAAGGCGCCAAGAATGTTGCGCAAGCAGCAGCGGATGTTGGAAGTAAGTTCTTGGTGCACATGTCCGCACTTGGTGCCTCACTGCGCTCACCGTCGGTGTATTCGAAAAGTAAAGCGGATGGAGAAAAATCCGTAACAGAAGCCTTTCCAAATGCGACTATTATAAGGCCAAGTATCGTTTTCGGACCGCAAGACGATTTCTTTAATCGGTTGGCTGCGCTAGCTTGCTTTTCACCGGTCATGCCTGTCCTGGGTTGCCCGTATCCAAAATACAATGCAGGCAGGATAGACTTTTTTGGAAATGGAGGTACCCGTTTCCAGCCGGTTTATGCTGGTGATATAGCTGACGCAATCGTCCAGACTATAGAAAATGATACTTACGCAGGCAAAATCTGCGAACTCGGGGGTCCTGAAGTTTTCAGTTTCAAAGAAATAATAGAAAAAATTTTGCACAGTACCGGACGAAGAAATCTTGTGATACCCGTGCCTTTCGGATTGGCCTTAACAGTCGCATTCCTTGCTGAATTGCTGCCTGTTCCACCATTGACGCGTGACCAAGTTAAGCTGCTCAGAAATGATAGTGTGCTTGATGGTGGAGCCAATGGGTTTTTGCCGTTTGGTATTACGCCTACCTCTGTCGACGTAATGCTCCCCAGTTATCTTGATAAATATTGTAAGGGGGGACGGTTCAGTCGTTTTAGTGGAGCCTAATTGTCTTTAGGAGTAAACCATAAACAGCAGCCCTCCACCCAAAATGAGCCGATAAACCACAAATGGTGTAAAGCTTGAATGACTCAGCCAGCGAAGCAACGTTGCAATTGCTATCAAACCTGCAATAAAGGAGAGCCCAACAGCTATTAACGCCTCCATTTGAATCGTGATGTTTTCTTGTTGGTAAAGCTCAAGTGCGGAAACTGCGGAAATTCCGGCGATTGTTGGTATTGAAAGTAACATTGAGAAGCGAGCTGCTTCAGCTCGGTCCATGCTCAGTAGCCTTCCAGCTGTTATGGTGATGCCTGCTCTACTAGTTCCGGGGATAAATGCAAGAACCTGTGCAACGCCGATAAATAGTGCATGAAAGAATTTAAGGTCATCACACCTGTGTATGGTAAGGGTTACTTTGTCAGCGATCCACAGCAAAATGCCGAATCCAAGGGTTGCCCACGCAATGACTTCCAAATTTCGGAAATATGCTTCCACTTGATCGCGAGCAAAAAAGGCGAGCAGCGCAACTGGAGTGGTTGCCACAAGCAAATTAATTGCGCGTTTTGAATGAGCATTTGGTATCCCCAAGCACAAACGGCCCAAACCAAGCAGCATTTGCCAAAGGTCTCGCCAAAAATAGACCAGGACGGCGCCGAGTGTTCCGAAGTGTAATGCGATATCAATCGTCAGCCCTTGATCGGACCAACCGAACACTTTGGAGATTATGACTAAATGGCCGGAGGAACTTATAGGGAAAAATTCTGTTACACCCTGCACTAAGGCCAGAATAGTGAGCTGGTAGAGCTCCATAGATATTGTGCCTCCAAGCAAATTGTTACTAACAAAGCATAGATTACATAATAAAATAGGCAACTTGATATGTTAAATTGCTAAAATTAGCTGTCTTTGACAAACTGGATTTTTTAAATAAACGTGTCGGTATTAACATGCGCACTCTTTATCATTTATGGTTGTCGCCGGGCTGCCGAAAAATACGAGTAGCTATGTCGGAAAAAAAACTTCAATTCGACATGAAGCTAGAAAAGGTGTGGGAGCGGCGAGAAGAATTTGTAGCCATGAACCCGGCGTGCGATGTGCCAGTACTTGAGGAACCTGGGCACAAAATTATATGCGAATCTTACGCACTCGCCGAATACCTAGACGATAAGTATCCAGAGCCTCAGCTGTATGGAGACACTCCTGAAGCCCGCGCTGAGGTGCGTCGTTTGGTCTCCTGGTTTGACGACAAATTTCAAAGCGAAGTCACTACCAATTTGGTGGACGAGAAGATTCTGAAACGGTTTTTAAAAATGGGTGAGCCAAATTCTGAGGCAATACGAGCTGGTTCTACCAACATTCATTATCACCTTGACTACATCGGATGGTTGATTGAAGAACGTCAGTGGCTGGCTGGCGATAGATTTAGTTATGCAGATATATCAGCAGCGGCGCATCTCTCTTGCGTTGACTATTTGGGCGACGTGCCATGGGAAGAGCACCTTCCGGCGAAAGAGTGGTATGCGAGGATGAAATCACGTCCAAGCTTTCGCGAGATCCTCGGCGATCACATACCAGGCTACCCACCACCCGAGTATTATGCCGATCCAGATTTCTGAGCAAAAAGTATTTAGAGGAGAAGTTCAGCTCAATTCGCCCTTGCAATGCCTTTGAAATTCTTGATTTAAAAAACAGCCCTACGCCAAAATATTTGTGTGGTGTTAAGGCGTTTTTTGTCTCATTTCAGCAGCGAAATAGACAGAAAACCCGTTGCCGAAGCACGGTTGGATAAAAGATGCGCATGCTACTATTATAAAAATTCATTGTGAAAGCGTAGCTAGAAGATAAACAGTATCGTAAAGGCGTAATGATTTGTTGGCAGTGTCAAAGAGACAGAATTATGGTTCATGTGATATTTTTTTAAAAAATATATATGGCGTTTGGACACTAAAAAATTGAGCATGAGGAATCATAAAGGGCGTCTTTTTTGTTTTGGGCTTGGCTACTGTGCCCTTGCGTTGTTGAGCACACTTCGAGATGCGGGTTGGCAAATAGCAGGCACCTGCCGTTCTAAGGAATCAGTGTCGTCCCTGACTAAGGAGGGCATTGAAGCATACGTATTCGACGGAAATACACCGATGTGTCCGCCACCAAGCGCCTTTCTAAATGCAAGTCATGTATTGTGCTCAGCCCCACCTACGGCTGGAATAGATCCAGTTCTTGCCCATCATTGTGATGACTTGGCTAAACTTAACAAACTTGCCTGGGTAGGCTACCTATCCACTACTGGCGTCTATGGTGACTGGAAAGGGGATTGGGTTGACGAAAGTTCAGAATTAAAAACAATAAACGAACGTGGCATTGATAGAATAAAGGCAGAGAATGGGTGGTTAAAGCTTTGGGAACAATTTGGTGTGCCTGTGCACATTTTTCGTCTTGCGGGGATTTATGGGCCGGGGCGAAACGCGATCGAGACCGTAAGGACAGGTCGTGCGCGTCGAATTAAGAAGCGGGGGCAGGTGTTTAGTCGTATTCATGTGGACGATATTTCGCAGGTGCTCTCGGCATCAATTTCAATGCCACATCCAAGCCGGGTCTATAACGTTTGCGATAATGAAGCGGCTCCTCCGCAAGACGTAATCTCTTATGCTTGCTATTTGTTAGGGGTTGAACCTCCACCGCTTGTGCCTTTTGAGGAGGCCGATCTTTCTCCCATGGCACGCAGTTTTTATGCCGAAAACAAGCGGGTTTCCAATTTAAGACTGAGTAAGGAGTTAGGGGTTCAACTTAAATGGCCCGACTACAGGGAGGGCCTTAAAAGCCTTTTGAGCTCGTCAAAAATGAGCTGACCAGCCTCAAAAGAAGTTGAATATCGTTGGGTCTTGATAATCTGTGGTCTCCATCTTTCACAAGGTTTATATGTACGTCGTTCGAGGTTAAAGCGGCTGCAATTTCCAAAGATAATTCCCAAGGCACCGCATCATCCCTCATTCCATGTAGGATTCTGACGGGTCCGTCAAAACCGATTGGGCCAGGCAAGAGAAGGTGGAGTTCCCCCTCGTCCAGAAGTTTTTTTGTGATCGGATAACCTTGGGCATCATATTTGGATGGGCGCATCCATTCTCCCTTCTCAGAAAGTTCGCGTTTTGCCTCTGCGTTTAAGTTCGAAAGGGCACGTTTTGTCATGTCAACTGCTGGTGCGATAGCTATAATGCCAGCGACTTTTTCAGGGCGGGCATTGGCGGCAAGGAATGAAATCCAACCACCCATAGAGGACCCCACCAAAAGTTGGGGTCCATTCGCTACCGAATCGAGGATTGAAATTGTGTCTTTTAGCCAATCGCCAATGGTTAAATCTCTGAAGTTGCCCCCAGACTTACCGTGGCCGCGATAGTCGAACCTTGTAAATTGTTGCCCTTGGCTTTGACACCAATTCTCGAGTGAAGTTGCTTTCTTTCCAGTCATGTTGGAACGAAAACCAGTACAGAAAAGGACTCCTGGTCCGTCCCCAGCCGAATAGTGATAGGCAAGGCTGTTTCCGTCGATACAAGCAAGACTTGCTGGCTCATTGACCATGTGGGATATCCTTCCCAAGTTTAAACTTTATTAGAATTATAGAGCGTCCCCTTTTAATATGACAGAATTTGAAGAAAAGCCTTCCATTAAGTCCCGGCCTGTTATTTTGCAGGTGTTACCTTCTTTGGAAACTGGGGGAGCGGAAAAAGGCTGTATCGATGTTGCGAAGGCAATCACAGAATCAGGCGGTATTGCGATTGTGGCATCCAGCGGCGGCAAAATGGTGCGCGATTTAGACCGCGCTGGGGTGCATCACATCACAATGCCGGTGAATACTAAGAATCCTGTACGTATGCATATGAACGTCAATAGATTGATAACTGTCATCAGAGATTTCAACGTGGATATTGTGCACGCTAGAAGTCGCGCGCCGGCTTGGAGTTGTTATAAAGCATGCGATGCTACAAAAGCCCACTTTATGACAACCTTTCACGGGACATATAATATTACATCAGCTCTGAAGCGACACTACAATTCAATCATGACACGAGGCAAGCTAACCATTGCGATCTCAAGGTTTATCGCCGACCATATGGAGAATGAGTATCAGGCCAAACCAGAGAAGATCAGACTTATTTATAGAGGAGTTGATGTCGATACTTACAACCCTTCAGCAGTCCCGGCTGGTCGTATTGTACAATTGGCTGAAAAGTGGCGCCTTTCAGACGGCGTTCCGGTAATCATTCTTCCAGGTCGACTTACCAGATGGAAAGGGCAGTCCGTGCTTATCAGGGCGCTGGCCGAGCTTGGAGAAAGGGATTTTAGGTGTCTTTTGGTTGGGGACGACCAGGGCCGTTCTGGTTACCGTCAGGAACTGGTGTCGCTTGTTAAAAAGCTTCGGCTTGGCAGCAAGGTACATTTTGTTGGCCACTGTGATGATATGCCTGCTGCATACATGTTGGCCGATGTTGTTATCTCGGCATCAACGGATCCGGAAGCATTTGGGCGCGTGATGGCGGAGGGTCAGGCCCTTGGTAAACCTGTTATTGGAGCTGACCATGGCGCCAGTCGGGAACTTATTTTGCCCAACGAAACTGGGTGGTTGGTGCCTCCAAACAAGCCTGATGCGCTGGCTAGCATGCTGAAGCATGTACTGTCACTTAATACGTCATTCCGGGAGGAACTAGCCTTGCGTGCGATTTCCAATGTGCAGGCCAATTTCTCCTGTACTCAAATGTGTGCAAAAACAATCGATGTTTATCGAGAGGTTCTCGATTGACATCGCGAATTTATAATTTTGTAAAAAGGACTAGTTTCAACAATTTCGAGAAAGTCCATCGTAAAGCGAGAATGCCGTGATTTGCGACAACCGAGAGCACATATTGGTAATCAAGCTTGGTGCGCTTGGCGATTTTGTTCAGGCCCTGGGACCTTTCCAAGCAATACGCCAGCATCACCAGTCCGCTCACATTACTCTTTTGACAACTTCGAAGTTCTCAGATGTCGCCGCTGGCAGTGATTTTTTTGATAAAATCTTTACTGATGTCCCGTCTGCTTGGTGGCATTTTGGCGAAAGATCGAGACTCAAGGGTTTCCTCAACAGAAGCAGGTTTACGCGAGTCTATGACTTGCAAACTTCTAGGCGTAGCAGTGCTTTTTTGATGATGTTCCAGGGATTTAATCCAGAATGGTCGGGTATTGCTAAAGGTTGTTCTCATCCTCACGATAACCCCAGCCGTGATCTTATGCACACAATCGAGCGTCAAGGAGAGCAACTGCATATGGCAGGTATTTCAAATGTGCCGGCACCTAATCTCGATTGGTTCGATGCAGATGTTGATCATTTTTCACTTGATGAAAATTTTGTTCTGATCGTTCCCGGTGGTTCAGCTCGCCGACTGAAGAAGCGTTGGCCGGTCGATAAATACATCGACCTTGCTAATAACTTGCTCCTTAGCGGTCTGCTGCCGGTCTTGTTGGGAGGGGAGGATGAAAAAGATGTTCTGGAATCTATTCATCTTGGCTGCAGTCAAGCGCGTAATCTTTGTGCTAAGACTAACCTTTTTGAGGTGGCTGGGCTAGCCCGACGCGCGGCGGCTGCAGTAGGAAATGACACTGGGCTCATGCACATTACTACTGCAGTCGGATGTCCATCCGTAGTCCTATATTCTGCTTATTCGGATCCCGTTTTATGCGGTCAACGCGGAGAGGCGGTAAATATTATTAGAAGGGACTCGCTGGTTGATTTAGATAGTAACGATGTAGTCTGCGCGCTGAAAAATGTGCAAGGGCGTTGACCTCGCTGAGCAAAACGGCGAAAAGACTCTCAGCATCAATTCTGAACTAGAAGACGAGTGTTATGGGTAGAATTGTTAATATTACGTTGCCGGATGGTAGCAAGAAAGTTTTTGAAGGTCCAACTACTGGGGCTGAGGTGGCATCATCAATTGGCCCCGGGTTGGCTAAATCGGCCCTTGCAGTAGTTGTGAATGGCGTTGAGTGGGATCTAACCCGACGGATCGAGCAAGATTCAACTGTTTCCATCATCACTAGAGATTCCGATGAGGCGTTAGCATTGCTTCGTCATGATTGTGCCCATGTTTTGGCTGAGGCAGTGCAGGAGATATGGCCTGATGTGCAGGTCACGATAGGCCCGCCCATTGAAAATGGGTTTTATTATGACTTTGCTCGTGAGACACCCTTCACTCTGGAGGACCTTTTAGAAATTGAAAAACGCATGTCTGAAATTATTGCACGCGATGAAGTTTTTACGAGAGAGGTCTGGGATCGGGAAAGGGCTATTAAATTTTTCAAAGAAAAGCGTGAAGATTATAAGGTAAAAATAATAGAGGATCTTCCATTTGATGAGGAGATCACCATCTACCGGCAAGGGGATTGGTTAGATCTTTGTCGTGGACCCCATTCCCAGTCAACAGGTAAAATTGGTAAGGCTTTCAAGTTGACCAAACTTGCTGGCGCATATTGGCGTGGTGACTCAAGTAATGAACAACTCCAGCGTATATACGGTACGTGCTGGCGCAGTGAAAAAGAGCTGAAGGCCCACCTTGTTCGGCTCGAAGAAGCTGAAAAGCGAGACCATCGTAAGCTAGGGCGTGCGATGGATTTATTTCATTTGCAGGAGCAGGCTCCGGGATCTATTTTTTGGCATGCAAAGGGCTGGTCGCTGTTTCAGGCTCTTATCGATTATATGCGAAAACGTCAAAGCCGAGCAGGGTATTTAGAAATCAACACCCCAGATATCATGGAGCGAAGTCTTTGGGAACAATCCGGCCATTGGGAGAAATTCGGTGAAAATATGTTTACGACTGAAGCACGAGAGGACCGTATTTTTGCCTTAAAACCTATGAATTGCCCAGGTGGCGTTCAGGTTTATAAGCAGGGTATAAAAAGCTACCGAGACTTACCCCAACGCATTGCCGAATTTGGCAAGGTACACCGCTTTGAACCATCTGGTGCCCTTCACGGCCTAATGCGCGTGCGTGCTTTTACTCAAGACGACGCACATATATTTTGCACGGAGGAGCAAATCACTCAAGAGTGCTGCACGGTATGTCAACTTATTTTAGAAATTTATCGAGATTTTGGTTTTACAGATGTACGCATCAAGTTTTCAGATAGGCCAGCAACTCGTATTGGATCTGATGCAATTTGGGATAAATCTGAAGCAGCTTTGAAAGCAGCGGTTGAAGCGACGGGCCTAGTTTGTGTAACTAATCCAGGAGAAGGAGCATTCTACGGGCCCAAGCTCGAGTTTGTTTTGCGTGATGCTATCGGTCGTGATTGGCAGTGCGGCACGTTGCAAGTTGATCTTAATCTTCCAGGTCGGCTTGGGGCAACCTATGTCGGGGCTGATGGTGAAAAACATACTCCCGTGATGCTACATAGGGCTTTGTTTGGTTCTCTTGAGCGTTTCACTGGTATATTATTGGAGCATTATTCGGGAAACCTGCCCCTGTGGCTCGCCCCGGTGCAAGTTGTCATAACCACTATAACGAGTGATGCAGACGACTATGCAGCTAAGGTTTTAGAAATGTGTGAGGCGAATGGACTTCGTGCCGAGGCTGATACTCGAAACGAGAAGATTAATTATAAGGTCCGAGAACATTCGCATGCGAAAGTGCCTATATTGTACGTGATAGGCAAAAGAGAGGCTGATGAGGGCACGGTTGCAATTCGACGTCTAGGTGGAAAACAGCAAGAAGTTCTTGCGCTTACTGACGCGATAACTAGACTTACAAAAGAAGCCTTACCTCCGGATGCTAAATAAACCATTTGGACGTTACCTTTAAAGGCGCTGGTAGCGAAAACGGATGCAAGGTACATACATGAGAAAAGTACAGCCTGATCAACGATTGAGGAGGATAGTTCTATAGCAAGACGACCAATGATGAGCCCGCCGGTCAAGGAAGGACCAAAGGCTAATGAACAAATCGATGCCGCAGAAGTTCGACTGATTGATGCGGAAGGGGGGCAGGTAGGTGTAGTTGGTATTAGTGAAGCCATCTCGATGGCCGTAGACTCGGGACTAGACCTCGTGGAAGTTTCTCCAAATGTATCGCCACCTGTATGCAAGATTCTTGATTTGGGTAAATACAAATACGAAGCACAAAAGAAAAAGAGTGAGGCTCGAAAAAAGCAGAAGATAATCGAACTGAAAGAAATAAAGTTCCGTCCCAACATTGAGCAGCACGATTATGACGTGAAGATGCGTGCAATGAGACGTTTCCTTGATGAGGGTGATAAAGTTAAGGTAACTCTACGGTTCCGCGGGCGCGAAATGGTGCATCAGCATTTAGGGATGAATGTCTTAAAGCGAGTGCGAGATGAGATGGATGAGGCAGCAAAAGTCGAGCAGATGCCTCAACTTGAAGGGCGCCAGATGACGATGATTCTAGTTCCGCGATAAATTTTGGTAATGGCAGTTTAAGCTGAGGGAAAGCCGAAGTTCTGTTTTGAAGCAAATTGCTGAGTTATAGCATATACAAAATTGTACGTTCTTCTTGCCCTTAACGCTTTGGTTTGCTTATGGCTTCTTGAATTCTCTTATTTGCGTCACCAGCCGAGTAGGACTCGGCAAATGCATCTATGCCAGCCTCTATGGCTTGTTCAAGAAAACTATTTTCCCATTTTTGCATGAGTTTCTTTTGTAAACGCATACCGGTAGCACCGTTGGAGGCGAGTTTTTTTGAACATTCTTCGATGGCACCGTCAAGTATTTGGGAGGGCACTGCCTTCTCAATGAGGCCCCAATCTTCAGCAGTGCGTGCATCTATCGCATCACCGCGATAAAGAAGCCAAGATGTTCGGCCCCAGCCAATCAGTCGCGGTAACAAGGCTGCCTCAATTACTGATGGAATATCCAACTCTACTTCTGGCATAGAGAATTTTGCGTGGTCGGCACAAATGCGGAGATCGCATCCTGCTGCAAGTTCTAGTCCAGCCCCCACGCACGCGCCTTGGATTCGAGCTATAACGGGAACTTGTAAAGTGCGTATGGCACGGATTGTTGCATGAAGATCACATATGTACGCCCGTGCTTTGTTCGGGTCAAAACCACTGAGCTCCTTGAGGTCGGCACCGGCACAAAAGGCCCCATTTCCGGCACTTGCCAAGACAGCAACCCGAAGACTTCTATTCTTACTAAGTGTATCAAAAGCATATCTAATTTCATTTATCACATCACAGGAAAGGCAATTTGCCCGAGCTGCATTATCAAAGGCTACCAAAGCGATCTGTCCCGTGTCAGAATATTGAAAATTTGTAGTTACCAGTTTACGTCCATACATTTTGTAACTCCCATTCTGCTTGCACGTTTTCAATTCGGGCGTTATAAGGCCGCTTCTTGTATAAAAGCTTTACAGTAAAACGATAACAGGCTTTCTGGGTATGCCTGTCCGTTCTATAAAAACCACTCTAGCCGCTAGGAGAAATAAATGCCCAAGTTGAAGAACAAATCGAGCGCAAAAAAGCGTTTCCGTCTGACTGCAACGGGGCAGGTGCGTTTTAATAGCGCAAAACTTAGGCACATGCTGCGTCGTCGGTCACAGAAGATGAAGCGTACTAATCGAGGCACGCAGATTATGAGCAAGGCGGATTCCCGCATTGTAAAACGCAATTTTTTGCGTATTGGTTAGTCTGAGATAGAAGGAAACATCTAAAATGGCACGTGTAAAACGCGGTGTGACAAAGCATGCCCGGCACAAAAAGGTTGTTGATCGTGCGAAAGGTGCTCGCGGGCGGCAAAAAAATACATTTCGCGCGGCAAAGCAAAGAGTTGATAAAAATCTTCAGTACGCCTACCGCGACCGTCGTCGGAAGAAGCGCATATTTCGAGGTCTCTGGATTCAGCGCATCAACGCTGCATCGCGTGAACACGGTATGACGTACTCACAGTTTGTAAACGGAATAAAAAAAGCTGGAATTGAGATCGACAGAAAAGTACTTGCTGACTTGGCGGTTCGTGAGCCGCTTACTTTCAAAGCGTTGGCTGAACAGGCCCAGGCTGCATTACTTTAAGCGGCAGATTCCTCGTGATCGCCGGCCAATCAGGCCGTGAAGGATTTCGATGACCAATGATTTAGACCAACTTCGCGATGAATTGCTGGCAAGCATAGACGTAGCCTCGGATTTAGCGGCTCTGGAAACCGTTCGTGTTGGAGCCCTTGGCAAGAAGGGTACTATCTCGCAGCGCATGCAGGGTTTGGGGAGCCTGCCCCCCAGTGATCGCAAGACCTTTGGCCAACATTTGAACCTGGTTAAAAGCTCTATCGCTGAAGCAATAAACGCTAAGAGGATTTTATTAGAATCTGCTCAACTGGATGCCAAGCTGTCAGACGAGTCAATAGATGTGTCGCTTCCAGTTCGTCCAACTGAACTAGGCCGCTTACACCCCATCACGCAAACAATTGACGAAGCTGTAGCAATATTAGGCGAGATGGGTTTCGTGGTAGCGGAGGGACCAGAAATAGAGGATGATTTTCATAACTTCACTGCACTCAATATCCCACCTGAACACCCGGCACGGCAGATGCACGATACATTTTATTTGCCAGAGAAAGAAGATGGCAGTCGGCCGGTTTTACGCACCCATACCTCGCCCGTACAGATACGAACGCTGGAGGCGGTTAAGCCGCCATTACGCGTAATAGCACCTGGCCGAACATACCGTTGTGACTCAGACATGACGCACACGCCTATGTTTCACCAGATAGAAGGATTGGTAATAGACAAAGAAACTCATTTTGGTCATTTAAAGGGGTGTCTCTTGAATTTTCTTGCGGCATTCTTTGAGGTGGAAGAATTACCCCTTCGGTTTAGGCCAAGCTTTTTTCCTTTTACTGAGCCGTCGGCAGAGGCCGATATTGGTTGTTCCCGCGATGGAGGAGAAATTCAAATTGGCGGGGGCGAGGATTGGCTGGAGATTCTAGGGTGCGGAATGGTGCACAACAACGTGCTTTCTGCATGCGGTATTGACCCAGATGAATATCAGGGGTTTGCTTTTGGCTTAGGCGTTGAACGAATGGCCATGCTAAAATATGGAATTCCCGACCTTCGCACTTTCTTCGATGCTGATCTCCGGTGGCTTAAGCATCATGGGTTTATGCCTCTGGAGACACCAAGCCTTGTGCGTGGATTAAGCTGATGAAATTTACTTTATCGTGGTTGAAGGAGCACCTAGATACGGTAGCTTCCCTTGATGAGATTACTGAGCGGCTCACAATGCTTGGTCTTGAGGTGGAGAGCGTTATCGATAGGGGTGATGCCCTGTCGGAATTCAGGAGTGCGCACGTGGTTTCAACGAAGCCGCATCCAAACGCTGATCGGCTTCAGATATGTACCGTATCAACAATTGATGCTGATTTTCAGGTGGTGTGTGGAGCGCCGAATGCCCGTGCTGGAATGAAGGGCGTGTTCGCGCAAGAAGGTGCATATATTCCCGGTCTTGGAATAAAGCTCAAAAGAGCAAAGATACGCGGCGTGGAATCGCATGGTATGCTTCTGAGTGAAAAAGAGCTCGAAATCTCGGAAGAGCACTCTGGCATTATAGAGTTACCTGATGATACGGAGATTGGGGTACCGTTTGCTGAGGTCGCGGGCTTGGACGATCCCATTATTGAAATAGCAATTACACCGAACAGAGGCGACTGTCTCGGGGTTCGTGGCATAGCTCGAGATCTGGCCGCCGCCGGTCTTGGTGTATTAAAGTCGAATGGTGAAGCAAAAATTAATGGGAGTTTTGATTGTCCGATTCATTGGCAGCGAATTTTCCCAGAGGGTGATGGGAATGCAAGTCCGATAGTAGTCGGCCGTAGTTTCAGGGGAGTTGTTAACGGGCCTAGCCCGAAATGGTTGCAGGATAGATTAAATGCTGTAGGGCTCCGGCCAATCTCCCGCTTAGTCGATATAAGTAACTACCTTTCATATGATCTTGGCCGCCCACTGCATATTTTCGATAGTGCGAAGTTGACGGGTAACCTCACAATGCGGTTTGCCAAAAAGGGTGAAAAAATTACCGCGCTTGATGAAAAAGCTTATGAGTTGGACGATAGCATTACAGTAATTTCGGATGAATCAGGTGTGCAGAGTATTGGGGGACTGATGGGTGGGCTCAGCTCCGGGTGCACGGAATCCACCACCGAAGTTTTTTTAGAAGTTGCACTATTCGACCCAGTTCGCACGGCAACTGCGGGGCGCAAACTCGGAATCGAATCAGACGCACGATATCGTTTTGAGCGAGGTGTTGATACGCAGTCGGTTATTTGGGGGACTGAGGCGGCTAGTAGCATGATTCTGAGTTTATGCGGAGGTGAGGCTAGTGAGTTGACCATAGCCGGCACTATCCCGAGCGGCCCGCCAGCCATTTCATTTCGAGTTGGTCGCCTGAAAAGTTTTGGAGGAATTTCAATCACGGCATCAGAGACTTCTAGAATTTTCGAGTCGCTTGGGTTTGTTGTGTCAGGAAAAGGCAAAACATTGGAGGTCACTCCACCTAGCTGGCGTCCAGATATAGAGGGTGAAAACTGTTTAATCGAAGAAGTTCTTCGTATCTACGGGTATGACAAAGTTTCATCTGTGCCGTTGGAGCGTGAAACAGTCTTGTCGCACCCCATACTTACCCATCGCCAACGTCATTCCGCATCTGCAAAACGCTCGCTTGCAGCCCGCGGAATGATGGAGGTTGTGACGTGGTCGTTTTTATCATCCACTCATGCCTCTCTATTTGGCGGGGGACACTCCAACCTGCGGATAGACAACCCTATAAGTTCCGATCTCGATGAAATGCGCCCGTCTTTGCTAGCAAACCTGATCGGCGCGGCTAGGCGAAATTCAGATAGAGGGTTTCCAGATCTCGCATTTTTCGAACATGGTCCTACTTTTCACGATGATACTCCTGATGGCCAGGAACTGGTAATTGGTGGTTTGCGTCATGGAAACTTTATTCGGCGTCACTGGTGTGAAAGGTCCCGGCCCGTGGATGCTTTTGATGCAAAGGCTGATGCACTAGCGGCTTTAGAGGCCTGTGGGGTACCTGTAGAAAATCTTATGACAAAAACCGAGGTGCCCAAATGGTATCACCCTGGTCGGGCTGGGACTCTTTCTCTCGGCCGGACGAATTTGGCGCAATTTGGTGAAATTCATCCCAGTGTATTGCGAGAGATGGATCTTTCAGGCACGGCAGCAGGATTTGAAATCTTTCTTGAATCCCTTCCTCTGCCAAAGACTGCATCGACAAAGAAACGGCCACCGTTAATCTTATCATCGTTTCAGCCGGTCACCCGTGATTTTGCTTTTGTGGTTGATATTGATACCCCAGCAGCTGACGTAGCCCGTGCAGCACAGCGAGCAGACAAGCAGCTTATTACCGGAGTTGAGGTGTTCGACATATTCGAAGGGGAGGGCTTGGGGAAAATGAAAAAATCCGTGGCGTTGCAGGTAACGTTGCAGCCTCAGCAACAAACATTCACCGACAAAGAGATCGATACAATAGCAGATAAAATGATCTCACTCGTCAACAAGCAAACAGGTGCTGTGCTGAGGTCTTAATTGACAACAAGGCCGGCCATATGCGTGAATTTTTTTGTGCCGACGCTCTTTTTTGATGGGCGAACAAACGAATGTACTTGAAGGTTAGGATATCTTCTCATAGCGACTGTGTTGACTTTCCAGTTTAGGGGAGGATTTTTTGGAGAAGGGTCAAATTGAGTTTCATTTTCTTACCGGTTCCAAAGAAGTTATCCAATAAGACCTGAATTCTGTGGACGTGCATGGTGAAATCAGCGAGCCTGGAAATTTAAAATATTGGCTGAGGCATGGGACTCGAAATGGCCCACAAAGGGAAAAGCAAGAAATCTTACGTGGTCCCCTGTTCGTCCGGGCTTCGTGACGCTGTCGCAGCATTAGCCGAGGTAAATGGAGTAAACACTGCAGATATAGCCCGTTCTGTAATGTTACTTGTCCCCAATGGAGCTATTCGAGCCTATCCAGACCCAGGCGAACCTTTGCCGAATGACAGAGAAGAAGTTATTCTTAAAACTGGCATCAACGCTGGTAAGCCGTGGCGGCGAAAGCCAAGATTGCAAGTTCGGCTTCCAGCCGGTTATGAAATTGTTGATATTAGAAGAGCACTGGGGCTGGCTTTGGCACTTAATGCCGGCACCTTGGAGGTTGTTTTGAAAGATATTAATCATCCGCGCATCGAGGATCGTTTAGAATCAGCGGAAGGAAACATAAAGAGATTGACGAGTGCACTTAGTGCAATTTCATATCAACCAATAGAGCGTGGAATTGAAACGAAGGCGGATGCACTGTACGTACTCGGATTTCACCCTCACTCCAGACCCACTCGAGCCGATGTCAAGAATCGTTTCAGAATGCTCGCACAAATTTATCACCCAGATGCGATATTCGGAGATACTCACCGGATGAGTCAGCTGAATGCTGCAATCTCATTTCTGCGTAAGCGAATATCCTGATTTTTCAAACACGAAAAGGATTGGAAAATATGTCTGACATTTCTCGGGCGACCGAAGACCAGTTGCAAAGTTTATTCCCGGGAGGACGTATGACAAAGAATGCTCTTCCGTCAGATGTAAATTTTGTGATTTGTGAAGGAAAAGGTTCTCGTGTTCTTGGAACCGACGGAAGATGGCGAATTGATTATGTGGGTGGTGCTGGGGCTCTGATACTTGGTCACGCGCATCCCGCTATTGTCACAGCCGTTCAGGAACAGTCTGCTAAGGGGACGCATTTTTTTGGTTTGGTAAACGACAAAGCGCTTGATCTCGCTGAAGAAATGATCAAGGCGGTGCCCTGCGCTGAAAGGGTAATTTTTACCACAACAGGTTCGGAGTCTACCTATTACGCCATGCGGTTAGCGCGTGCACACACTGGGCGTGATCTTATATTAAAATTCGAGGGTGGATATCACGGTAACCATGATTATTCAAATCTAAGTGTGGCGCCAAAGGCGGCATCTAATTATCCGGGAGGACAGCCGGATGCACTTGGGATTCCCAGTGGTGTACAAGAGACAGTAATGGTTGCTCCATTCAATGACATTGATGCTGCGGCAAGAATAATAAAAGAGCATAAGGACCAGTTAGCAGCTGTAATGCTGGAACCGGTGCAGCGAGTAATATTTCCTCGGAGCGGGTTTTTAACAGGCCTAAAAAATCTTTGCGATGAGGCCAATGTTCTTCTTATCTTTGATGAAGTGGTGACAGGCTTTCGGCTTGCTTACGGGGGTGCACAGGAGGCTTTTGGGGTAACACCAGACATTGCTTGTTATGGCAAGGTGATGGGCGGTGGCATGGCGCTCGGTGCGGTGGCAGGGCGGGAGGATATTTTGCTCAATGGGAACCCCGGTGTCACGGGAGATAGCAAGGGCATAGCCATAAGCGGCACGCTACACGGAAATCCATTAAGTGCGGCAGCAGGATTAGCTTGTTTGCAGACATTAAGGGATCTCAACCCTTACGACGATTTGCGCGCAAAGGGGGATGCCCTGCGCTCGGCATTTCAAGAGGTTTTGGATCAGCATGGACTTGGAATAAGAGTGATAGGAAGTGAATCTTGGTGGCAGTTTTTTTCAGGGTGCCATGAGCCAGTTGATTATGCGGATTTTTTGGCGTCTGATATGTTAAAAACAGAATTGCTAGATCTTGCGCTTAGCCGTGAAGGAGTATTTGTTATGCCAAATACGAGGCGTTTCGTTTCCGCGGCCCACACAAATGAAGATTTAGAGGAAAGTGTTTTAGCTCTAGATGCAGCTTGTAAAGCCATCACTCGTGGGTAGAGCGGTGCAGTCAAAAGAAACCAATTTGCTTAGAACGAAATAATCATATTGGTCAGGAAAAGGTCTGTAGCCGCGGGTTGTAGTGAGTTCATGGTACTAATTTAGGGATTTGTTAGTGGGTCTGTTGAAATCCCTGCTTGACTTACACTTTGATAGGCAAAACAATAGATATCAGCGGCAATTTCATCAGCCTAAGGGAGGGTTGCCGGTGGATTTTATTGGGTATAATGGACTGTTAAATAAAAATAGTCATTATAATCGGTGTATTCATCTTTTGCCATGATGGCGAAGGGCCTGCCCGCGGTAGTTTTAGGGAGGCATAAATATGTCTTTACGTAAGATCATGGCCGCCGCCGCTTTGGGCGGAGGCCTCGCTATGGCACCAATTGCGGTGTCAGCTGCTGACTTCAGCGGCAAAACCGTAACAATTATCGTTCCCTTTAAAGAGGGTGGCGGTGCAAGCCGTTACGGTCGCACCTGGCAACCATTTCTACAACAATATCTGCCAGGAAATCCCAAGGTTGTTGTTCTCAACAAGCCAGGCGGTAGCTCAATCCTTGGTGCAAACTATTTCCAGAAGCAAAAAGGTGACGGTCTTACTATTCTAACCGTCTCGACATCGACTTTGACCAGCTTTCTTTTTGGTGGGAACAAAGTCAAATATAATCCTAATAGCTGGAAGGTAGTTGTCGCGAACCCATTAGGGACTGCATTCTATGCTCGGTCAGACCAGACTGGGATCAAGAATAAAGGTGCTAAGGCTGATGTAATGGCTCTCCGGAAAGCGAATCTTGTTTTCGGTGCCAAAAACAAAACCTCGGCTGAACTTCGTGCCTTTTTGGCCTTTGACCTTCTTGGATATTTCCCTAAGCCAGTTTTTGGTCTTTCGACAGGTAAACAGCGCAAGGCAATATTGCGTGGTGAGCTTAACATCAACTATGACAGTGCCGCCAAATACAACAAATCTGTCACGAAGTGGATCAAGAAGGGCACCGTTACACCTCTCATGAACCTTGGCCTACTTCTGCCGTCAGGCAAAGTTGTCAAAGATCCATATCTAGGCGATGAAACTCCAAGTGTGGCTGAAGCTTACGAAGCTGTTAATGGTAAAAAGCCATCTGGTGTTCATTGGGAAGTTATGAAGAACTTTATCGCAATGGGCGTAAGTGCATCTAAATCAATGGCTCTGCCGGGAGATGCATCGAAGGATGTCTACGACACTTATGTTGCTACCTTTAAGAAAATCTATAAGGACCCAAAGTTCTTGGATTTCATAAAAAAGGACATGGGTAAATATCCGCATTCATTTGGTGGAGATGCTCAGAACATAATTAAGTTTGCGACTAGCATGAGTCCCGAGGGTAAGAAGTGGATGGATGCTTGGTTGATTAAAAAATTCGGTAAATAAACTGATAAGGGGGACCGGCCTATTGTAGGGCCGGTCCCACTTTTTTATAGATTTCTTTTATATATTTTAATGTTGTAAAATTTTCAGTTGGAAGTCGTTTTCAGTAAGTCGCTAATGGGGAGGGTGGTCCGATTTCAATAGAGCAAGCCGCGCTGGCAGCGTTATCGCAAATATTTACTTTGAGTCACGTTGCAGCCCTAGCGGGGGGCGTATTCTTAGGTTTATCGGTTGGTATTCTACCAGGTCTCGGGGGAACTGCCGGGTTGTCTCTTATTTTGCCGTTTTTGTTCGGTGTCGAACCCTCTCTAGCGCTTGCCATGATGATCGGCCTTCAATCAGTGACAGCAACATCTGATACATTTCCATCGGTATTGATGGGCATTCCAGGCACTGCTAGTTCTCAGGCAACAGTTATGGATGGCTTCCCGATGTCGAAGCGGGGTGAAGCTGCAAGAGCACTGTCGGCAGCATTTATTTCATCGATGTTTGGTGGAATATTTGGTGCGGTAGTCCTCTCAGTTGCTGTTTTCTTTGCGATCCCATTAATACTTGCCATGGGCTTCTCTGAGCAATTGATGCTAATTGTACTCGCTCTCACTATGATAGGTATGCTTACCGGGACTAGTGTAATGAAAGGCCTCGCTGCATGCGTTCTCGGGCTTGCGCTTGCAGTTCTAGGGCCTGCACCAATGACCGCCGAACTTAGATTAGGGTTTCTCGATTTTGGCAGTGGCTATCTTCTTGATACTGTAAAATTGGTGGTGGTCGGCCTCGCCATGTTTGCCCTTCCCGAAATAGTCGACTTATTGCGGCGGAATTTAACCATTTCCAAAAGTGGTGTTCTTGGATCTAAAGGAGGCTGGTTGCGTGGCGTTAAAGACTGGCTTCAGAATTGGTGGTTGTCGTTACGCTGTGCAGCTATCGGCTGTCTCGTAGGTGCGTTGCCGGGTCTAGGTGGTTCGGTTATTGATTGGATTGCTTACGGCCATGCCATCCAATCCACGGATCGTAAAGACGATTATGGTACTGGTGACGTGCGCGGTGTTATTGCGCCAGAGTCGGCTAACAATGCGAAAGAGGGTGGAGCACTTGTGCCTACGCTCCTATTCGGCATCCCTGGATCTGGTTCCATGGCAATATTGCTTGGTGGTTTCGTCCTGATAGGAATTGAACCGGGTGTTGAGATGGTCACTGAGCAGCTTGATCTTGTTTATGTTATGATTTGGTCTGTTGGTCTCGCAAATGTGATTGGAGCAGGAACGTGCGTGTTTTTCGCTAATCAAATCGCAAAGCTCACAACAATTCGCTACTCGTTGGTCGCACCCTTCATGTTTGGTTTAATATTTTTTGCCGCTTTTCAAGCAACTCGGCATTGGGGCGACCTATTGCTGTTGATGGTATTAGGCACACTCGGCGTTTATATGAAACGGTTTGGTTGGCCACGGCCAGCTTTGCTTATAGGTTTTGTACTTGCTGATAAGGTGGAGAAAGGCGTATATCTAACCTACACGGTGCACGGGATAAACATGTTCACAAAGCCGATTGTGCTTGTTTTGATTGCTTTGACCATAGCTTCCATTATTGCCGCAGCGCGCTTTAAACCTGCAACACCAAATATGACCGAAACCAGTCCCCATACACACTTGCAGAAAAGTCCACAACTTATCTTTTATTGGATATTGATGATCTGTCTGACTGTTATGTTTGTTGATGGCTTGCAAAAACCTGAGCTAACAAAGCTATTTCCTGTCTTCACATTTTGGTTGGCAATGATTTTCATGGTTCCATTAGGCTTTAAACTCCATCGAGCCAAACAACCTACCAAAGATCTTTACGACAATGAAAGAGAGCCAGTGCCTGAAGCGGATGGCTTTGTTTCCCGGTCTGCGGAACACTATCTTATGTGGTTATTAGGAATGCTAGCTGTTTCCGCAGTATTCGGTTTTGAGATTGGAGTGGGACTTTTCATTTACTCTTTTGTGAGAGTAAAGGCTGAGCTGTCTCATGCAAAGAGTATAATTTGCGGCCTAATATTTGTCGCATTTCTTGGCTTATTGGCGAATTATCTAACGCTTGAGTATCCGAAAGGTTTTATCCAGAATTACCTATTTGATTATGGGTTAGACTCTCTCTGGCGAGGTTAATCAGGATTTAGTATTTTTTAAAAGGGCCCTGTTCCGCTATTCCATTTTTATTGGTTTCGGGCCAGGGCTCTTGATATATAGACCCCATAATCCCTAGCGCGGTAGCACAGTTTAAGAAGGTGTCTGACTATGTCCATCGAAGAAGCGGTTTTAACAGCGTTTACCAGGTTGTTTACTCTGGGGCATCTAATTGCTCTTTGCGGGGGGGTTTTCCTCGGGCTTGTAGTCGGAATATTGCCAGGTCTTGGTGGTGTCGCTGGTTTGTCGCTTATTCTGCCCTTTCTTTTTGGGGCTGATCCATCCATTGCGCTGGCAATGATGATAGGTCTGCAATCTGTTACCGCAACCTCAGACACGTTTCCGTCGGTGCTGATGGGCATACCAGGCACCTCAAGCTCACAGGCTACTGTCATGGATGGTTTCCCTATGTCGAAAAAGGGGGAGGCGGCACGCGCCCTTTCGGCGGCTTTCATATCATCGATGTATGGTGGTATCTTCGGAGCGTTGGTATTATCGGTGGCTGTTTTTTATGCCATACCATTGATCCTAGCGATGGGTTTTTCTGAACAATTGATGCTAATTGTTTTGGCACTCACCATGATTGGTATGCTCACAGGTGACAACGCTTGGAAAGGGCTTTTCGCATGCGTGATGGGTTTCATGGTAAAAATTATAGGTCCGGCGCCCATGACGGCGGAGCTGCGGCTTGATTTTCTTGATCTTGATACTGGTTATTTTCTCGATAATGTGAAGTTGGTAATCGTTGGTCTCGGCATGTTTGCAATGCCCGAGATAATTGATTTATTACGCCGGAGCCAGACTATCTCGAAGTCAGGTGACCTGCGGGCACAGGGTGGATGGGTGCAGGGTGTCAAAGATTGGGCACAAAATTGGTGGCTCTCAACTCGTTGCTGTGTGATTGGTTGCATAGTTGGAGCAATGCCGGGTCTAGGTGGTTCGGTAGTCGATTGGATTGCTTATGGTCATGCTATCCAAACAACCGACCGCAAAGACGATTACGGCACCGGCGATGTTCGTGGCGTGATTGCACCAGAATCAGCAAATAATGCCAAGGAAGGTGGGGCGTTAGTGCCAACATTGTTATTTGGCATTCCAGGCTCTGGGAGCATGGCCATCTTAATAGGTGGTTTCGTTCTGATAGGCATCGAGCCCGGTGTAGAAATGGTAACGGAGCAGCTTGATCTGGTGTATGTGATGATCTGGTCCGTGGCGCTCGCTAACGTCTTTGGTGCTGGCTTCTGTGTATTTTTTGCAAATCAAATAGCATTGTTGACGACTATTCGTTATTCCTTAATTGCGCCATTCATGATGGGTTTGATTTATTTTGCTGCGTTTCAGGCAACCCGTCATTGGGGTGATCTTCTAATGTTATTTATCGTAGGCACTCTTGGTGTTTACATGAAGCGGTTTGGTTGGCCGCGCCCTGCTTTACTGATTGGCTTTGTTTTATCTAAGCAGGTTGAGCAAGGTGTTTACGAGACATACACCGTCTACGGGTTTTCTTTCTTCGAACGACCAATTGTGATTGTTATGGTCATTTTGATACTGCTCTCTGTATTCGCCTGCATCAAATATAAGCCTCGCCCGGTGAGTCTTGCTGAGGACGGTCCACATACCCACAAAAATAAAGCTCCCCAATTAGTGTTTTACGGTGTTTTGGTAGCGTGGGTTGCGATGATGTTCGTCAACAGCTTATACAAAGAAGACTTAACGCGCTTCTATCCTCAATTTGTAACTTTCCTGGCATTGCTACTGCTGTTGCCTCTGGGTTTACAAATAGGGTTTGGTAAAAAGCCAGCAACTCATTTCTTTGACTCCGAACTTGAAGATTTCGGTGATCACGAAGATAAACGAACGAACGAATATCATCTGCTTTGGCTTGTTGGCATGCTCGCCTTGTGTGCCGTGTTCGGATTTGAGATTGGAGTTGCAGTTTATATATACTTGTTTACCAAGTTGAAGGCCGAACGGACTCATTTGGGAGCCTTAATTTGTGCGCTATCATTTACGATTTTCTTGGGTGTCCTCGCGTATTATTTGACGTTAGAATATCCAAAAGGGTTACTTCAGAATTTCGTAAATATCGGCCTTGATAGGCTGTGGCGCGGCTAATTTGTTTCTACCGCGCTAAGGTTTTTAAGGATGCTTCTGGACAGATCGGCTAAATAACTTAAGCTGAAGTTGTGGTAGGGGTTTCCAGAGGTAAATGCATCGGGAAAGACTAGACATGGTCAGATATTTTTCACTATTTTTCCTTTTGATGAACTGGCCCTTCCCGGAATCCAAAACCCAACAGTAAAACTCCAGTAAGCACCACCATGGCTGTGAGACCATAACCCACACTATAATTAAAAAGGTCGAGGGCAGCTCCCATGGCCAGAGGCCCTAAACATGCACCTGTGTGCATACCCATATGCGTGTAACCAAGCGCTGATCCTATCCTTTTGGGTTCGACTGCCTCAACTGTCATGGCTTGTATCAAGGGAGGGTAGGAGGCGATCGTAGCACCGAGAATAACGGATATACCTATTCCAAACCATGCTGGCGCACCCGCATAAGAAATTAGGGAGCATGCAGAAAAACATATTACTGCGAGGGAGCATATTACTAAGCAGAGTGCTTTTTTTCGGCTATGTAAGAAAAAATCACTCGCAAACCCCCAGAAAGGTCGCGCGAGAGCGCTTACTGCTTGGACAAAGCTGTAGATGACTCCGGCAGTCTCTTGACCAAAGCTCAGTACTTTTGTGAGAAAGGCCGTTAAAAAAGTAAAGAAATTATACTGTCCGAAATTGAATGCCATTGTGGATAGAACATACCGATTAAATTGTCGGTCTGACGCAAGTACTTTGAGTTCACTAAATACGCTTTGCTTTTCTGTTACATCCTCGGTTTTATTCAGGGATGGAGGTAACAGAAAACATAGGCCGACGCCAACAAACGTTATTGCAGATATTATAAGCATTATAGTCTGCCAATGCAGGTTCCAACCGGATGCCTCAACTCTATGAGACACCGCTAGGCCGCCAAGTAAACCGGCCAGGACGCCGCCAAGCGGCACACCGGTTTGCTTGATACCCATTGCTGTGGCCCGACGATTGGCGGGGAAACATAAAAAAACACCTTTAGAGGTAGCAGGATTAATGGCGGAATATCCCCAGCCCATCATAAAAAGGGCGATGTAAGCCATAAGGATATTTTCTGCAAATGAAACTAAAACCGCCGCTGAGAACAAAATAGCAAAGCCAACTAGTAGGCCATTTCGTACTCCAATACGGTCAATCATGTTGCCGTTGGGAACCGAGGAAACTGCTTGTCCAATACTATACCATGTTATAAGTGCTGCAACGGCGGTGTATGGGGCTTGATAGTAAGTTTTAATTATAGGCACCATTACAGTGACGGCAGTTGAATGGACCGTTCCTACAAGGTGAGCCAGAACAAATACGGCCAGAGATAATCTCCAACCAGCCTGGCCGTCATCAGCTCTTTTTAATTTCATACTGCTCAATCATATATTGGCCCCGATATGCGCTATTGAATATCTGGTGGCAAAACTGCTACTTGCTCAAAGGGGTGTCTTTTAGTGATCAGACCGCAATTAGAAAAAACATCTAAGGCGCGCTCGTATGATGCTGATGATATTTCTACTGAGGGATGCCAATTTCCGAGGCCTTTATAGGCATTGAGACAATTGATTAATGCCGGTTGGCCTATCCCATTGAAGTAGCCATCTTCCATGTGTGCAATATCTTCAGCGGATGTCTCTATGCAATATTTGCGGGCTTTACGATAGGCACTCATGAAAGACCCAGCGTCATCAGTAGAAAGCCACTCCGGTGATGCTGCCAGGCTAGAGAAGGCAACGGGGCCAATTACTTCGCCGACAGAGGCAACCACATATCCCACATCCTCTGCCTCTAATTGTTGTGGCGTAGGACCTTGAAAATGTGCGTAATCTGCTCGGCCAGCACGAAAGCCAGCTTCCATTGTATCCGTACCTCCCAAGTCAATTGCCTCTATGGAGTCAAAGGGTAATCCAGACAGGTGGCAGGCAAAGCGAAACATCGCCATAGGCTGTCCACCATGGTCTACAATCATTTTTTTCCCTTTGAGTTTGTCCCATGTAAAATTCGGATCCGGCTCTCTGGCAACAATGAAAAACCCATCCTTTATGTTAATTTGCGCGAAATGCTGCACTGGTGATTTTTCACCCTTCTCGAGCGGAACCCAGCTTGCAGAAACTGCTGATTGTGTTACTTCGACGGTTCCATCGGCAATCATGTCAAATACCGACTTCTGTGCATCTGCAATATGATATTCGGGCTCTAAACCCTCTTCCCTTAAAAAACCGCCTGCAATTGTTGCTATTAAAGGGCTATAGAATGCTGAATACCGACTAAACCCTACATTAATTTTTTTCACCATATTCTCCCAAAAACTTAATATAGCCCTATCTAAGGGGCTCACAGAAAATCGCTGTATTTCTCAAAAAATATCTGGTTAATTTTTATCAAAATGGAAACCGCAGACCGATGCGATACCTATTTTTGACAGGTTAGCCTTTCTTTTGGCGATGTGGGATTAATGAGACAAATTAATTTGCTTTGATTTTAGAGACCTGCCAACACTTGCAAGTTGTAAAGTTTATAAGATTGACAATGCAGCCACAATAAATTGACTGTATGTGTACCTCTCCACGGTTTTATTACAAGCTGGAGAAATATTAAACAGGCCGGTCACCCTCGACCATCATGCGATAGAGCTTGCGGAATTGTGACATATCATAATCCTTGGTTGCTTGGTGCATCGTTTGGCGATTATCCCAAATCACCATGTCGCCCAAAACCCACTTGTGCCGATAAATAAATTTTTCCTGGCTCGCGAATTTTATAAGTTTTTCCAGTAATGTTTGGCTCTCTTCAATTTCCATTCCTTCAAACTTCTCAATACGTATAGGATTGACATAAATAGCTTTTTTGCCGGTTTCTGGATGCGTTCGCGCGACAGGATGAGCAACATCTGGTGAGCGGGCCACTTCTTCCTCGGTACGCTTTGGAAGTTTTCTGGGCGCGAAACGGCTGTTATAGGTATGGATTGCTTTAAGTGGGTCAACTATCGTTTTCATGTCTTCAGGTAAACACTCATAGGCAGCTTGACAGTTACAAAACATGGTGTCCCCGCCTTGGGCAGGGAGGGATACGCCATAAAGGGCAGTAGCCTTTGCTGGAACCTCTTCATTGGAGTGGTCAGTATGCCACGTGTGTCCACGGATCAGAACCTTACCATCACCCGCTTCGTCCCGATCACGATTAGTAACAACACCTATTTCAGGGGTGTCTTCATATAGATACTGTTGCAACAGTTGATATTTGGCTTTACCAAAGAGTAGAACCGCATCTCTAAACTGAGGCCGGCTGAGAGTTTGATTGCGAAAAACTAAAACTAGATTCTCGGCAAGCGCCTTATTGAGCATTTTTTTTGTCCCTGCCCCGACAATTTGAGTTAGGTCAATACCTATGACTTCGGCACCAATGGTATTTGTAAGTTTGTTAATCTCAATCTTCATGTTCCTACCTCACTCCGGCTTTATACCCTTGAGAATGATTCGATGCATAAGGCGCTCCTCGCTTAAATCATAATTATGTTCAACGCGGTGCATTGCCTGACGATTATCCCAGATGATAACATCTCCTTGTTGCCATCTGTGAACATAAACAAGATTATCTTTGGTGGAGTGAAGTATCAAGCGTTCCAATAGTTTAGAACTTTCATCGGAACTCATCCCTATAAACCGTTTTATTCGAAGTGGATTAAGGTAGATTGACTTGGAGCCACTTATATCGTGGGTTCGAATCACTGGGTGTACTGTGTTTAATTTTCGTTCTTCCGCATCCGTAAGTATTTCAGCATTGCGCTCATTTTTACTCATTACTTCCCGGCTCTCTCGATAGGCATGTATTGCTTCTAATCCTTTGATACGATCTTTAAGTTTGTTCGGTAACGTGTCATACGCAAGCTTCATGTTCGCAAACCACGTATCTCCTCCCCGTTTGGGAAGTTTAACTCCATAAAGTAGTGTGGCTTTCGGTGGTTCAGGTTGGAAGGAATGATCTGTATGCCACGCTTTACCGAGTAATTTTGGGTTTCCAGCATCAGTTTTTTCCTGATTTGATACGTAGGATACCATAGGGCAGCCAGGTACTTTATATTGCGAGAGCTTTTGAGTCGCCGGCTGCCCAAGCTGCTTGGCGGCCGCAAGAAATTGTTGCGCGGTTAGGTTCTGATTACGAAAGACTAAAACAACGTTTTCAACGAAGGCATCATTTATCTTGGTTCTGATCGAGGGATTCAAAGCTTCCCGCAAATCGAGACCTTTCACCTCGGCGCCTAAGCTTTTCGAAAGCTTACATACTTCAAATGCCATTCTTTCCCGCTCCTAAGCCCATAACGTGATGAGGCTCCCGTCTATGTTTCTCTCTTATAAAATCGGCTTTTCACCCTCAATCATCATCCTGTAAAGAAACCGTTTGCCCTTGTAATCACCATTTGCTTTATGGAGGACACTTCGATTATCCCAAATAATAATGTCACCAGATTGCCATTTGTGGCGGTATTGAAATTTTTCTTGATCGAGATGAGCATATATTCTGTCAAGCAACGCATCACTTTTTTCTCGGTCCATGTCCAGAATGCACTCTGTTCGCACGGTGTTAACGTAAATTGACCTACGTCCTGTGTCAGGGTTAGTTCTGACAAGTGGATGTGTCACATCACCGGGATACCGTTTTTCGTCTTCAGCGGCTCGAATAGCCATTGGTCTTGGGCTACGACTGCTTTGATAGGCATGTGTTGAGAATTTATTTTCGAGGTTTGTACGTTCTTCCTCACTGAGTGCTTCAAAAGCCGCGGTTGATGACGTAAATTCGGTGTCTCCGCCCTTATCCGGGATGTCTACAGCTAGTAATATGGTTGCTTTTGGTGGGACTTGTGCATACGAGTGATCCGTATGCCAGCTGGTTCCACGAATAATTCGTTTTCCTGACCCGTGAACATCACGGTCTTCGCTGGATATGTAGGCGAGTTCAGGACAGCCTTGAATGTTCATATCGCTCAGTGTTTGAATTATGGGCACCCCAAATTGTCTACCGAAAAAAACAAACTCTTGTGGAGAGATATTCTGGTTACGCAGTAATAATACGGAGTGGTCCGCCCACGCCTTATATATTTCCTTTCTAATATTTTGACTAATGACCTCTCCGGCATCGATGCCTACGAGCTCCGCTCCTACAAATTCACTTAGCTTTCTAATTTCCATTTTCTCATCTTTTATTGCTGAGGATGGACACCCTTGGTTCTGACTGAATAAAACTGATAAGTTATTCTCTGATAGCTCTTTTTTAAGTTCCCACTATTGCTCGACTGTGTGAGCTCTTGGCGGTCTAAATTATTTCAAAAGACACCACACTATTGATCACTCGGCGCACGAAAGACAGATTAAACTTTTCTAAGGCATATTTTTGTCATGCTAGACGCGACATCCCTTACTTCATGAACACTTGGTAACGCGCATCGCCGTCCTCACTAATCTGCGCCGGCAACCCTTCCTCCCAGGCGAGATACTCGCGCATTGCTTGTTCATTTCCCTGATGGCGATCATGAACGAAAAACAAGAAATCAAGCTGTTCAGAATTTGATGGCACTTTAGGGGAGCTCTCTAATGCGCGGCCCTCTTCCCGCCATTTCTCGCGTCCCCCACGGAGTATTGCGATAGGCGCTTCAACGACTTCGGAAAGATCCATAGCGAGTAGCCATGCTCTCGTTTCATGCTCGGAATATAAAACAATTTTTTTGCCAGGTATTAGCTTAGAAACGAGGTTATTAATACGGGCGCGCGTGCACCATATGGCACCAGGAATATGTTCTTCACGGTAGAGCCAGCTCACATCAGTATCAACCACTACGACTTCATCATTTGCGATCTCGTTTTCCAGCTCCGCGGCAGTGATGGTCGCAAAACTGAGTTTTTGGGAGACACAAAATTTAGGTGTTTCTGATCCAACGTTTGCCACGTGCGGTAGCACGCCACCCTCTAATATCCAAACATCCCATCCCATCTGTTTCAACCAATGGGCGGTTGTAATTGCGCGTATATTATTTTCATCGTCGAGTAAGATGAGGCGGGCGCCGAGAGTAGCAATCCATTCATCACACGCCTGGACTAATTGACCGCCAGGAGCATGCGTAGATTCGGGTAAATGACCATCCGCAAATTCTTCTGCACTTCTAACATCCAAAAGGAAAAGTGTGCGCTCGCAGTCCCTTTGCCAGCATTTTAAGGTATCAAAGGAAACTGTATCAATGTGAAGATTTTTCTTGATTTTGCCAGCACGTTGTTTGGCAGTTTTTTTACCTTCCTCCGATAATTCGTCGTATTTCCGAGTTGCGCCATTTTCAAGATTAAAACCCGCTAGGGTCCATCCCATTGTTCCTCCCTTGAGTGCAACAACTGGATTAGGCAATCCAGCATTTATAAGTGTTTGTGCTCCAATAATTGAGCGCGTGCGTCCAGCACAATTTACCACGATTGTAGTTTCTGGGTTTGGGGCTAAATCATGGACGCGGTAAACTAGTTCAGCGTTTGGCACGCTAATTCCCCCTGGGATGCTCATCCGATTAAATTCCTTCGGTGTTCGGCCATCTAGAATAACATGGCGTTTACCGTCTTCCTGAATGGCCTTTAACTTGTGGGGCGAGATGTGAGGTGTCTTAGTGTAATGTTCAACCATCTCTCCAAACGCCTTGCATGGCACATTGACCCCCTTAAATAGCGTGTACCCAACTTCAGCCCAACTGGAGATGCCTCCGTTCAGGATCGTTATGTTCGAATAACCGATTTCCGAGAGACGTCTAGAAGCCTGTTCTGCAATGCCGTTTCCTCCATCAACCAATACAATACGAGTAGTTTTACGCGGGACTCGTTCGGTGACACGCGCCTCCAAATGTGAATATGCACAAGGATTAGCATAGAGAATATGGCCTTCGCCAAACTCTCCATCTTCGCGCACATCAAGTAATGCTAATTCGCCGCCATCATGCAGCATCTTCTTAAGATCCTCAGGGTTGATTTTAGAAGCCATTTATTTACCCCCTCTCCAGATTAGTGGTGTTCGTCGCGTCATTAATAAAGGCTAAAGGCAAGGCGTTTTGACGGTAAGTTATTCGAACAATTTTAATCCTTTGGCCATCAATAAGATTGCAGCGAGTATCAATATTAATTGAACGCCACGGTAGAAGGTAGCGGTTTTAAGTCGTTGAGACAATAAACGCCCGAGTATGCCGCCCAGTAGGACCGCCGGCACCAGTATCAACGCATTCAGCAAGGTTTGCCACCCAACCCAACCGGCGATTACTAGTAGAAAAAATCTCCATAAGCCGTAAAAAATTGCCATCAAAAGGTTTGTTCCGCGAAAACTTATCGGGCTTTTAGTTGCCCATTTGAGATATGCAGCCAGAAAATAGCCCGTTCCACCGCCTGCAATTGCTCCAATAAATCCAGAAAATGCACCGTAGAAAACTGGCACGCTTGGCCTCTTAAGATTAATAAGAACGCTTAATCGATCTAGAAGATTTGCCAAATCAGCGAACATTATGATTAATAAGAGTAGGCCTATTGAAATTTTTAGTTGGTCCTCATTTAAAGAGGAAAATAGCAATACGCCTGCAATGGTGGCAAAGAAGAACCCAAATATAAGGCGCTTTGAGATTTGCCAGTT
Source organism: uncultured Rhodospirillaceae bacterium (assembly GCA_913043025.1). GTDB lineage: Bacteria > Pseudomonadota > Alphaproteobacteria > UBA8366 > UBA8366 > UBA8366. Next base: position 8,346 of record CAJWLM010000003.1, on the reverse strand, counting down.
ACCATCGCGCACTCCCTGTGGAAGAAGTTGAAGCTGTGAGAATAACGTTGCTGTGCTGTGTAAGATAACCGCCTGGTGCGGTGGGACTATTAAACTCATCAGTAAAACATTCGGAAGCCCTGCGCCAAACCCAAACGCGCCGCGAACCGTGAAACCAAAAAGATTTATGCCGACTAGTAGCAATATCTCTACTGTGTTTAGATTAGCAAATGGGGTAAAGCTAAAAATCATAGAGCAACGATAATTACACAGGGGGATTAATTCGTGCGGTATTTTTGCACGGCGTCCCAATCAAGCTTGATGTCAAATCCCGGCCCTTGAGGCACATCTATCCAGCCGTCAGAAATATTCGGCCGATTTATGATCATTTTATCCCAAATCGGATCGCGTTCAGGGTCTGGAAAACAGTCTGTGTATAGACCATGCGGAATTGCCGCTAACGCATGAACTGCTAGGTGGGTTTCCTCATGATGCAAAAGCTTTACTCCAATTGATCCGCACATAGTTGCTGCGCGAAGCCATTCTGTAGGTCCCCCACCATGCGACATATCGAAATTGACAATATCCACCGCGCCCGCATCAAGCAAACGTCGCACACCCCAACTAGTCATTTCACTTTGGCCGGCATTGATTGGAATAGAGATACGTTTTCTAAGTTCTGCCATGGAGCAGACATCATCCTGCCATCGTACGGGTTCTTCAAACCACGTAATGTCTAGAGGCTCGACTAGTTCGGCAAATCGAGTTGCCTCATCTATCGTCCAGCCCTGGTTGGCGTCACAGCCTAGAATAAAATTAGGCCCCGCTCCTTCGCGAGCTGAGGCAACGCGTTCATAATCTTCTTCCGGGCTCAAGCCCCCAACTTTAAATTTACAGCCGCCCATTCCTACACTTATGAGCCATTGCATCTCCTCCCCGAAACTTTCAACCGTTCGTCCTTCTTGGTAGTAGCCTCCGGTTGCGGTAATGGGTATCCGTTGGCGGTATCCTCCCATCAACTTGTTGACGCTGCAGCCGAGTGCTTTGCCTTTCAAATCCCAAACTGCGGTGTCCACACAAGCAATTGCCTCCATCAAATATTTACGGTCACCTTGTGGGGTAGTGATTTTGAAAGCATGTTCCCAGACTTTTTCATGACAGATAGGATTAAGGCCAAGAATCAAAGGAGCTATATCCTCCATGACTATTCTTGCTACTTCTGGGCCGCACTTTCGATTGTCACCATTGTACACCTCGCTCACCAAACCATCATCAGTATAAATCCGAGTTACGATGGTATTACGGGTTGGTACGGTATAGGTGGCCCCGGCAAAAGGTTTTGGTAGTGGCACTTCTATGGCTATAGCTTCAACTTTATCAATCTTCATTGTAAATCCTCCTTAATTCTATGAATATTTGTAACATCTTGGGCTGTCGGGGCGATAGCCATACGAGTGTGGTTGGCTTAAACTCGTCGACGAAACAAAGGAGGGTCATATGGTTGTAAAATCAAAAGTTAATTTGCGGGAGCGTCTAAAGAGTGCGCCATCTAATATTTTTGTCCAGACTTATTTCAGCAACAAAGTAGCGAAAGACCTAGAATATAACTTTGATTCAGAAATGCAGATACATATGGCCCACGGGTTAATGTTGGTAAAACAGGGAATAGTTCCAGCCCGAGACATAAAAAAAATTCTAAAATTAATCCTGAAGATTCAAGATGAGGGCTACAGAGTACTTAGCATTGATTATAAACTGGAGGGCCTATACTCCTACACCGAGCGCTACATAGTGTCGAAGTTGGGTCCAGAGGTAGGAGGAAAATTGCATACCGGCCGTAGCCGCAACGATATGCACACCACTGCCTGGCGAATGGCACTGCGGACGGAACTGCTTGAGATCCTGTCCCGATTAGTTGAACTGCGTAAAACAGTTTTGGGGCTTTCACAACGACACATCGCTACAGTAATGCCAGGCTATACGCATTCCCAACATGCCCAGCCGATTACGCTGGGTTATTATCTGTTGACCTTGGCGGATCTATTGCAACGTGATTTTGCCCGCATTTTTGCTTCCCTTCAAAATACTGATCAATGCCCACTCGGCGCTGGTGCGTTGACTACAACAGCGTTTCCACTGGACCGTAAGTTTGTGGCTAAAGCGCTTGGTTTTCCTCAACCAATGGAAATCGCTTATGATGCAGTTTCCAATCGTGACGATGCGATGGAATCGACGGCAGCGTTGTCAATTTTTATGACAAATATTTCCCGTCTCGCCTTTGATTTACAGGCATGGAATACCTTTGAATACAGGTTTATTGAGACTGGCGACGAGCACTCTGCTGTTTCATCAATTATGCCGCAGAAAAAAAATCCGGCAGCTCTTGAACATATTAAAGCAGTAGCTGGGATTGTGAACGGCGCATTCACCTCAGCTTCGGCCTGCGTCAAGAACACTTCGCTTAGTGACGTGGCTGACGGTGTAACTGCTCTCAACGAACCGGCGCTTGATGCGTGCAAACATGCAGGTAGTGTATTGTTACTGATCGATGAAGTGCTTTCCGCTATTGTCGTAAATAAAGACATTATGAAAAAGCAGGCTGAAATTGGTTTCGGCACTGCAACAGAATTGTCGGATGTGATAGTTCGCGAGACTGGTCTTTCATTCCGTATGGCACACAATGTAGTTGGTACCGTTGTGCGTAATACGGTGGCGAAAGGCGGAATTGCTACCGACATCAGATCCTCTGACCTTGACAGCGCAGCGCTGGAGCTTTTTGGCAAGAAGCTCAATTTGTCTCAAAACTTGATTAACGAGGCACTTGACCCTGAGAGAAACATCGAACAGCGTGGACTCATGGGGGGTCCGAGCTCCAAAAGGATGCGTGAGATGATAGCAGCAAGAAATCATATTTTGCGTGAAGATAAAAAGAATGTTGGTGCTATTTCTCGTCGTGTAGCGAAGGCGCGAGAAAAACTGATTAATGACACAAAAAAATTCTGCAAGATTCGAGGTGCCTGAGATGACTAAGCCAAAAATTGCTCTTGTCACCACAGGTGGTACGATAGGGTCAAAGGGCAAAGACAGTCTTGACACCTTTGACTACGGGGCTCACGGAGAGAGATATGGGCCGAAAGAATTATTAGACTTATTCCCGGAGGCGGCGTCAGTAGCCGACGTAACGCCTGTCGACTTTGGTAGGATCTCCAGTTCTGCCATTGGGCCAGAGACATGGCTTGAGTTATTGGCCAAGGTTGAAGATGTCGCAAAGGTCCACGATGGTGTTGTAATAACTCATGGCACTGCCAGTTTAGAAGAAACCGCCTATTTTCTCCACTTGGCTCACAAATCCCACAACACAATTGTGGTTATAGGTGCTCAGAGGCCATCGTCAGGGTTTGCCACTGACGGAGGTGCCAATCTTAGGAATGGTCTTCAAGTCGCTAGCGCGCCCGAATGTAAAGGCATGGGAGTACTGACCATTCTCAACAATGAGATTCAGTGTGCACGTGAAGTTACCAAGACTTCAACCTATAGGCTTCAGACCTTCCGCGCTCCGGACATGGGAATGCTTGGCCATGCGGACCCAGATGACCGCATCTCTGTTTATCGGAAACCCACCCGAAGACATGCGCCAGATACAGAATTCAATGTGGCTGGGCGGCATAGTCTGCCACGTGTCGATATAATTTATTCGTATGCTGGTGCATCAGGCGATCAAGTTGCGGCGGTGATTTCAGGGGGTGCTGAAGCAATTGTGATGGCAACCATGCCTCCTGGGACTCCTGCCCCTGATCAAAAGCGGGCACTGCAGGAAGCTAATGCCAAAGGCATACCTGTTATATTCTCCTCTCGAGCTGGTTCCGGTCGGGTATTAGACCGTTCCGAATATTTCAATCAGGGTTGGATAAGTGCAGATAATCTCAATCCTCAGAAGGCGCGGATACTCACTATGATGGCGCTTACTGTATCAAAAGAAACATCAGAGTTGCGACGAATGTTTGCTGAATATTGATCAAGTAGCTGTTTTCCGAAAAGTTATGGAGTAGTTTCATACTACATTGATTGAACCCAATGATAAGTCGTCTGTCAGAACCGACAGATAGAAACCAGACGGAGGAAAGTATTTGAGGATTTTGTCTTAATTGGGAGATATCTAAATGATGCGCCAAAAGGGGTGGCCCCAATGATTGAGCTGTGTCGACTTACTGATCTTTGTGATGGAGAAGCAAAAGGATTTAGCGTTGAGGGTGGGACTGTATCTCAGCGTTTAGTAATAATTCGTATTGGCAGTGATATAAGGGCTTACATTAATCTTTGTCCGCACATAGGCTCTAGATTAGATGGGGAGGTTGGGCGCTTTATGAATAAGGGGAAACCAGAGCTTTTATTTTGTAATTCACATGCCGCATATTTTCGGGTTGAAGACGGGATGTGTATTGATGGGCCATGTGAGGGCCAGAAGCTTTATCCCGCCGCGGTTATTCTTGATGGGGATAAAATAGTGTACACTCGATCCGGAGTAAAAGTGGTAGATGAAATCTCAAGAGTAGTTTCGACAACCGATTAGAAGAATCGGCAAATAGCATAGTTTTTAAAATTATTAGAACCGGCTGGAGAAAGTAATTTATGCCGCATAAACATGATAAAACCGAATTCCAGAAAGATACTGAAGGGCCAGATGTAACAGAAACACAAGTTCGTGAGATAGCGGTCCGTGAACTTTTAATTGAAAAGGGTATTTTGACTGCAGACCAGATCCGAAAACAAGTTGAGGATTGGGAGCAGAAGACGCCTGCTTTAGGGAGTAAAATCATTGCACGCGCATGGTGCGATAATGATTTCAAGAAGCTACTTTTGGAAGACGGTACTAAGGCGGTCGCTCAATATAATGTCGGGATGGGCGACTTAGAACTGAAAGTTATTGAGAATACACCTGAGGTCCACAATGTCGTAGTTTGTACACTATGTTCTTGTTACCCTAGACCAGTGCTTGGTCTACCACCGGCTTGGTATAAAAGCTCGAATTACCGGCGTAGAGTAATTCGAGAGTCGCGGGCTGTTCTGAAGGAATTCGGAACTGATATACCAGAAGAAATTGAGTTGAGAGTACACGATAGTACAGCAGATCTCCGTTATTTGGTGTTGCCTATGCGCCCGGATCAATCCAAAAATATGACTGAAAAAGAGCTTTCTAAGATTGTTACTCGAGACTCGATGATTGGTGTTACTACTGTGAGAGTGCCATCATGAGAAAGAAGAAAAACCCAGCTGATATGGGAGGCGAAGCTGCTGGCCCAATTGATACAGCCGAACACGAGCTGGCTTTTTGGGAGTGGCGTGTCGATGCTATGGGCCAATTGTTGCGCCCGTGGGGAGCGAATTTAACTAACACGCACGAGGGTCGACGCGCTATTGAGGCTCTCGGTGAAGATTATGAAAAGCTTAACTATTATGAACGCAAGCTTTGGAGTTTGCAGGCGTTACTGATAGAGAAGGGGATATTTTCTGACGAAGAACTTAAGATAAAGCTTGAAGATGTTCGCGGCCGCCAACGTAAGGTGTAATAAGTTCTTTAGACTACCTCGTAGTATAAAATAGGAGTTTCTGATGTTGGAACTCTGGGTTTGGATCACCCTTTTTGCGGTGGTTATGCAGGTCGTCCGTCATAGTCTGCAGAAGCATCTTACTACCAGCATGAGCTCGATCGGCGTGGTCTGCGTTCGATTTATCTTCGGCTTACCATTTGGGTTTTTATACTATGGTATCTTAAGATACTACTCCGATGGGGCGCTCATTCCCTCTACCACATTAGGTTTTTGGGTCTATTGTTTCTGTGCTGCAGTAACCCAAATTTTGGGTACGCTTTTCTTAATACTTCTATTTAGGGAGCGTAACTTTGCCGTTGGCATCACTTACACAAAAACTGAAATTATTCAGTCGGCGCTGTTGGGGCTATTTTTGGTTGGCGATCAAATATCCTTGGCTGGGTATGTTGCGATAGTCATTAGCATGGCAGGTGTAATGATATTATCGGCCGTTGGCGGAAGATTTGATCTGAATAGCATTTTTACAGGTCTCCTTACTAGGGCTGCCGTTTATGGGGTTCTCAGCGGCTTTGGGATTGCTGCAGCTTCTGTATTCATTCGTGCAGCTGCGCTTGAGTTAACAGATGATGGTTTCTTGCTAAGAGCAGGTTTTGTGCTCGTAATAGTGCTGTCCATTGAGGTGTTTCTCATCGTGTTTTATCTTTTTTTTCAGGATAAGGCTGAAACTCGAACTATCATTACGCACTGGAAACCTAGTTTGATGGTAGGCATTTTCAGCGCCCTTGGCTCTGTTGGCTGGTTTAGTGCTATGACACTTGAGCGTGTGGCATACGTTAAAACGGTCAGTCAGCTTGAAGTTATTCTTTCAATACTGGTTTCTTACCTGGTATTTAAAGAACGTTCACGGGTCCATGAATTTATAGGCATGTCACTAGTTATTGTAGCGATCTTTGTCTTGCTTTTGATGGCTTAAGTCATTTGGTGGTTCGTAAAAACTTCCACTCCAGATTGCAGGCCACTTATAGCCTGCCCAAACGAGTAAAACTGTTCCCAAACTTGCGGAGATCGCAATTGCAACAGGGGCCCCATAAAATTCGGCAATAAGTCCAAGGAGTAGAATACCGAATGGCTGGGTACCGATACACACAGCAAGTACACCCATAGTACGGGATCGCATTGTCGGATCAGAATATGCAATCATTAGTGCGGATTGGCTGGCGGAGAAACCAGAATGGCCAATCCCGCTTAACACCAATAAGGGTATCGCGAAAATGAGTTCGGGTGCATGGGAAAATGCGATAAGGAAAATTTCGAACATAATCGAGCCAAATAGAAAAAGACGACCGGGAGTTGTAAACTGGCGCGTTGCTATTATCAAAGCGCCAATAAATGCACCCAAACCTTCAGCGCCAGCAAGAAAGCTGGACTGATTTGTATCTAAATTTAGTTCTCCAACTGCTATCGCTGGTATCAGTGATGAAAATGACATGGCAAAAGCGTTCATTATCGCTGTTATCACTAATGTAGCAATGAGCATGTCACGTGTTTTGATATGATTGAACCCATCGCTTATCTCGGTTAGCACCCGTTTTTTCTCTATTCTTGGTTTTTGCGCAGGGGGTTTAAGAGAGTACAGTAGTCCAAAGCCGATGGCATGAAGAATTAAACCTAAGAAATAAACCCCAATTATCCCAAGATATCCTTCGATAATTACTCCAAGAAATGGTCCGGCCATTCGAGTGCACTGGTTGGTAACAGAGTCCAGCGCCATGGCCGGTACAAGCTCTTTAGATTTTACAACATCTCCGATAAGAGTTCGGCGAATTGGAAATTCGATAACATTCAGACAGCCATTAATGGTTGTCCCAAGAGCTACGTGCCAGATTTCTAGCGTATCGCACCAGGTGAGAACAAAAAGTGTAGCTGACACCATCCAAAGCATAAAAATGCCGCAGAGGAACAGCTTGCGTCGGTCAAATCTTTCGGCAAGTACTCCAATGAAGCTTCCCAGAAGAACCATTGGTATCCAACGAAGAAAAAACATCATCGCTACGAGAAATTCGGATTCAGTGGCTTTCTGCGTGAAAAAACCTATCGCCAGCAATTCAAGCCAGCGCATGGTTGTTGCCGTGCCGCCGTTAAACCACAGTTTGAGGTAATTTCTGTTAGCGAATAACACACTCGGCGTGATGCTATTTAAATCACGTATCCTTGTAGAGGCTACTTCACTGAATTTATGAGGCATTTCTCTTCGAGCTCGTCAGTTGCTTCTGGTTCTGATTGTTGTTACTCATTCACGAGGGTGTTTATATCAAACACTGAAAATACTCGTCTTAAACGAATAATCGGATTTTTATATTAGGGTTGTCTACTGCAAGCTCAAACGCGTAAGAATTTTAATCCCAGGAATTACTCTTCCACCCTTCAAAAAGTAATCAGATGCGTTTAAAATATTACAAACTCTTGGGTCTTGAGTATGCGCTGGATAAATAGAGCAATCGTTGCGCTTTTAGCAGCTGGAAGGTTCTTCTTTTCGGGCGCCCGACTTGGGAAAAAAATCTAGATATCCACAATTAAACAACAGTACTGCCCAAACTTTTTATTCTGCGGGTTAAATTTTTTAGTTTACACGTTGACTATTCGGCGGGTTTTAGAATTGCGGGCTCGGCAAATGCTGGCCCTTTAGACACGGATCCTCTGCCATCTTCAACTTGCACGTGAATAGGATCAAAGAACCTAACATCACCAAAAACTGAGGCAGCATATAATCGCACATCACTTGGATCATTGGTTGGATATGCTCGTGCGTGTTTTTCAA
>CAJWLM010000002.1 GCA_913043025.1 uncultured Rhodospirillaceae bacterium | reverse complement strand
ATAAAAAACGACAATATAATATATACTGTACCATAATAGAAGAGCCTAAAATACAAATATATTTGCATACAGTATATATAGATACATATAACACAATTCATCAAATCAAAAACAATTAAAACAACGTCGTACAAAATATTTTTTCATTAAGTTGGTAAAACAAAATGGATGGAAAGAAAAAAAAACGAAAAGGAAAAAGATATCACGAGATTCGATATGTGATAATGGGGAGAGAGGGGAGAGGCCTAGAGTGGAGGTAAGACTACAGGACACAGTAACATGTTCTGACGATCAGCTACATAGACTTAGTTATCTTCGCCCACGTCGCGCAAGCGCGGGTGGGCGAAGAGAACTTTCACTATGTAGACTGAACTCGCGAAATAGTGGCGATGGCTCTATCTACCCGGTACCCGGGTAGACAGATCCACCTGTAGCCTCACTCGGGGCTGAACCCGATTCAAATCCTAGGGGACTGTGAGGAGGACGGCTTACCCCTTGCCTCAAGAGGGAGCGTAAAGTTGTGGTTTGATCTCTTTTAGGGATCAAGCCCCCGAACGGCTCCACGTGAGAGAGGCCTTAAGTACGGAGGTGTGGCTACAGGGCACATGTTCTGATGTTCAGCTACATAGGCTTAGTTATCTTCGCCCACGCCGCGCACGCGCGGGTGGGCAAAGAGAACTTTCAGTATTTTCGTCGTCGTCGTACAGAAGGATTTGTGGAGACCGACTACTTAGAGCCAGAAGCACCATTTGGTGAGAGCCATGGCCATATCGCGCTTGAAGAATTCAACATGCAGATGCACGTGACAGCAATCACTTCCAAGACAAAACCAGTACTAGCCTCGATAATTAGCCAGGTAACTCCCAGTGAAAGTTCAGTAATTAAACGGGTTGCCTATGAACCAATGTTTCTGGCTCACCTAAGGGATAATCTTGGCATACAAGGAATCGAAAACGTTACACTGCACGAACCTTTGACAAATTTACGCAAGGTTACTTTCATCCGAATGACGCGCAAAGCAAACACCACGGAGATTTGGCGAGCTCTTTATGGAATATCTAATTTTCGTGCCGATTGTGGAAAGTATGTGATTGCGGTTAGTGAAGATATCAATCCACTCAAAGGCAATGAAATTTTATGGTCAATCGCTCAACGTGCAAACCCAATACAGGATATTCACGTATTGAAACATCGAGCTGGAGGCCATGGACCAAAGAGTGGTCGTAGTACAGATTCTACGATGCTGATTGATGCTACCATTAAATCAACATTGGCCAATCACACAATACCATCTCGACAATCCCTGAATATTAGACAAGCAAGGGACACAGTTATTCTTTCGCACTTGCAAGATAATTTAGGCATTCAAGGTATAAAGAAAATTGCTGTAGGAGGGTCAGAGCCTTCGACACCACATTTTATCATATTAACTATGGAGCGTGGTTCATTGCGCTCCGAAATATGGCGAGCTCTCAATGGCACTGCTAATTTTCGAAATACTAACATCAAGCTTGTTGTTGCAGTCGACGATGATATCGACCCTTGCAACTCTGACTCAATCTTTTGGGCCCTTGCTTACCGGTGTAATCCAGCGCTAGATTCCACTACTATAACATATGGAGACAAAACACAGTCGTTAGGCGCTGAAATTTTCGAATGTTCTTCAGGCTCAAGCCTACTTGTTGACGCGACCATGGAGGGAGCGGTTATGCCACCTTTAGCGCTCCCAACACGCCCATTTATGGAAAAAGCTGCGGAGATTTGGAAGGAACTAGAATTGCCTACCCTCAGCCCTGAAGTGCCATGGTATGGACCCAATCTCGGTGACTGGAATGACCGATGGGAACAAATGGCTCGGCGTGCTGCCGAAAGTAATTATGCGGAAAATGGTAGGCTTACTGCACAACAAATTGAGAGGGGTCTAAAACCCGGAACACCGCTTCGTCAGCTTCGTCCTGAAATCGATTAGCCACGACCTTTGAGATCGACTGAAAACTTCTAGGAACTGCAATTAATAGGTGTATATCATACCGAATATAGAAGCGTCACATTCTTGCAGGGAGATAGAATGAGCCAACGCAATTACCCAGACTTGCACGAACATATCAAAGAGCTTCGGGCAGCGAACTTACTTATCGAAATTAACGATCCTATCAATAAAGACACAGAGATGCATCCGCTGGTACGTTGGCAATTTAGGGGTGGTATTGCTGAAGCTGATCGCAAGGCATTTCTTTTTACTAACATCATCGATAGCTTAGGAAGGAAGTATGATCTCCCAGTGGTTGTTGGAGCCCTAGCCACAAATCCAGAGATATACAGAATTGGATTGGGTTGTGAACTTGATGAAGTGGGCGAAACATGGGGACGAGCAATTTCCAATCCGGTGAAACCTTGTTTAATAAAAGATGCGCCTTGCCATGAAATTATATCGACCGGCAACGATCTAGTTGGGGTTGGTTGCGGCCTAGACGCACTGCCCATACCCATCTCCACGCCGGGATTTGACTGCGCTCCCTACCTCACTGCAACTAACTGCATTACAAAGGATCCTATAACTGGCATACAGAATATGGGCACCTATCGCGCAGGCCTGAAAGCCTCTGACCGATTGGCAGTACGGATGGTCGTTAGGCCAGGCGGGGCAGAAGGATATGTCCATTGGAAAAAATGGAAAGAGCGTAAAAAACCGATGCCGTGCGCTATCGTTGTGGGGTGCCCACCCGCTGTCAATTTTATGTCACCACAAAAATTACAAATGGGCATTGATGAGATAGATATTGCTGGAGGTCTTGTTGGAGGACCTATTAACATTACCAAATGTAAAACAATCGACTTAAACGTTCCTGCGGAGTCAGAATTGGTGGTTGAAGGTCTCATATCCACAGAGTACGTCGAACCAGAAGCACCTTTTGGCGAAAGCGCAGGATATGTTGCGCTCGAATCCTACAATATGACGATGCAAGTGACGGCTATTACTCGGCGCCGCAACGCTGTTATTCCCTCAATTATTAGTCAGGTCACACCTAGTGAAAGCTCAGTGATAAAGCGTCTTGCCTATGAGCCATTATTTCTTAATCATTTAAAAAATAATTTAGGAATAAATGGAGTTATTAAGGTTTCGCTTCACGAGCCATTAACCAATCTCCGGAAAATAGTGTTTGTACAAATGGAGCGTGAGGCTCCATCAACTGAGATTTGGCGAGCTCTTTATGGCTGTGCTGCACTTCAAAGTGGTGTAGGAAAATTCATTATAGCTATCAATGATGATATTGACCCCGAGAACGGTGACGCGGTTTTTTGGGCAATGGGTTACCGCTGTAATCCTGCTATTGATTGCCATATTTTGGATAATCGCAGCCACGGGCAGGGGCCACGCGTGCCACGATCAGTATCAGAAGACTCTGCTTTATTGATAGATGCTACCATGAAGGGGCCGTTACCGCCTTTAGCCCTACCAAAGAAAGAGTATATGGAAAATGCCCTAGGTTTATGGGAGAGGCTAGGCTTACCTTCACTAAAACCGGAGAGTCCCTGGCACGGATACACGCTAGGTGATTGGAGCGATAATTGGGACCAAGCCGCTAAACGAGCCGCTGATGGTCATTATCTCAAAAATGGTGAAATAACTAAACAGAGAATAACAACGAACTCTCTTCCAGAAACACCCATACGCTCTGATGAATCTGATTAAAATAATAAAAATCAAAGAAAGATCTTTAACATGAAGAAACGTCCCTCCGAAATCCCCACCAATTTGCCAGACAAAAAAATAGCCCCCCAGTACGGTTCTGACGTAATGGCAGATATGCTTGGTGAGATGGGTTTTGATTACGTGACGTTAACTCCCGGCTCAACCTTTCGTGGCCTCCATGATTCGTTGGTGAACTACGGCGGCAATAAAAATCCAGAGATGATTCTTTGCCCGCATGAAGAAATTGCTGTTTCTATGGCACATGGCTACGCAAAGGTTACTAACAGGCCTGCTTGCGTAATACTTCACAATTTAGTGGGGCTTCAGCATGCCGTTATGTCATTTTGGAATGCCTTTGCCGATCGAATTCCGATGATCGTCATTGGCGGCTCTGGGCCAATGGATCCGGCTGAAAGACGCTTTATTGATTGGCTCCATAGCGCGAATAATCAATCACAAATCATGCAACCCTATACCAAATGGACTGACGAGCCTCCCACCCAACAAGCAGTCCTTAATTCACTTGCAAAAGCCTATCGATTAGCTTGCACAGCCCCAATGGGGCTAAGTTATTTGTCGCTAGATACTGGATTGCAAGAGGCAACAATCGATGAAGATCTCGAGATGCCAAATATGGCATTGCCGCGCTACTCTGATATTCCTCTTATTGCAGCACCAGAAAGAAGCATACAAGCAGCAGCCGACCTTTTCATTCGAGCAAACAAGCCTTTGATATTGGGCGGACGTTGTGGACGCTTACCGGGCACCACAGATATTTTGAAAGAGTTGGTAGAAATCACAGGTTCCGCTTTTCAAGAAGGCAAAGACGTAGTCAATTTAGCCACTAATCACCCGCAAAATATGACAGGCGGGTTTGGTGCTAGTAAGGAGACTAAAGTTCGAAGTGAAGCTGATTTAATACTAGTGGTAGACAATCAAGATATCGCCGATATGCTTGGGAATTACGGCGCTGCTCGCGGGGGTGGGTACGGAGTAATACTTTCTGAATCTGACGAACAAAATAAAAAAATTATAGACCTATCACTCAATGATTTTTCGATAGACAAGTGGGCTGCAATAGGAGGTGCCTTACCACCAGTTGATGTACACTTATGCGCTGACCCTATCTACGGTTTAAAGCAATTACTTGACGAGCTTAAAACCAGGGCAACTCAAAATGAGCGTTGGATCGATACAGCTAAAATGCGTTCCGAATCTCTGGCAGAACGCCATAAGGCACTCCGTTCGCAACAAACGAAGATTTTAGAAGATAATTTCGATAACGACCCTATTTCAGTGCCACGATTAATTTATGAAGTGTATAACGCCGTGAAAGATACAGATTATATTCTTGCAAATCGTAACTATCGCAGTTGGTATGAGGGAATTTGGCAGTTTGATGGTTGCGCTCGTTACCTTGGCAATAATGCGGGTGGAGGGGTTGGTTATGGTCCCGGTGGAGTTGTAGGTTCCGCTCTCGCCGCCCGTGACATGGGGAAATTTACCGTGGCGATCATGGGGGATGGAGATTTTACAATGAATCCTGCAGCACTTTGGACAGCTGCCCACTATAACATTCCGGCCTTAATCATACTTCATAACAATACTTCTTTTGGAAATGACGAGGAGCATCAACGTAAACTTGCGCACGAACGAAAACGCCCGGAGGAGAATGCGTGGATAGGTCAAAAAATGATCGACCCAGATGTTGACTTTGCCAATGTTGCACGTGCCTATGGAGCTAAAGCGCACGGCCCGATTAAAAAACCAACAGAAATAGAGCCTACACTCAAAAAAGCAGTGCTCGAAGTTATTGATGGTAGCGTAGTTTTGGTTGATATTCGTACAGCGTTAAATTGATGAAAGGTGTTCAGAGTAGTGTTTTAGAAACCTACTATTCCTTGGTGTTTTTTTAATTTTTTTTGCCTGCGGGAGCACCCTACACATTCCGTCAATTCATTCAACAGACACAATCTCGGCATTTAGAGGATTAATTTAATATGTCAAAAGAGGAGCATTTTGTAGTCATAGGAGCTGGTCATGCTGGGGGAGTGGCAGTGCAATCACTCCGAAACTTCGGCCATGAAGGACGTGTAACATTAATCGGAGACGAGGCAACATTACCCTACGAACGCCCCCCCCTTTCAAAAGATTTATTGCATTCACCGAACGACAGTGATTTTCAATTAATCCGTGATGCCGATTATTATAATAATCTGAATATTGATATTTTGCTCAAAAATACCGCTGTGTCCATTGATGCTGAGACAAAACTTATTCTGCTGAATAATGGTGAATCAATCCATTATGATAAATTATTACTCACCACTGGTGGTCGTCCGCAAACGCTTGATATCCCCGGCTCAAAATTAGAAAATATACTAACGTTAAGGACTATTGAAGATAGCCGCGCGATAGAAGCCAATCTCAACAAAGGCGCACAGATATTGGTTGTGGGTGGAGGATTCATTGGACTTGAGGTTGCCGCCAGTGCCCGCATGAGAGGGGCAGAAGTTGTCGTATTGGAAGCCAACTCAAGATTAATGGGGCGGTCCCTCCCAGCCGAAGTATCAGATGTGTTTTTAAAACTTCATGCGGACAATCAAATCTCAGTGAGATTGAACCAAGGCGTTAAGGAGTTTCTTGGCAAAAATGAAGTGCATAAAGTCACTACAATATCTGGAGAAACAATAAAGGCTGATGCTGTAATAGTTGGCATCGGTATTTTACCGGAAACTAATCTAGCTGAAAGCGCCAAGTTAAAGATAGATAATGGCATCGTGGTGGACGAGTACGCGCGTACTTCAAATCCATATATTTTTGCAGCCGGAGATAATACAAACCATTTCAATCCAATGCTTAAGCGTCACATTAGACTTGAGGCATGGCTCAACGCCCAGGATCAGGCATTGGCAGCAGCGCGTACCATGTGCAATGACCTCAAGGCTTATAATAAAGTACCATGGATGTGGACAGATCAGTTTGATGTTAACCTGCAAATTGCTGGTTACACAGAAAAATGGGATAACCTCGTAATCCGAGGGGACATCACAGGACGAGATTGCACTGCATTCCGGGTCGAAGGTGGCGTAATCAAGTCGGCATTGTCAATCAATCGTCCACGGGATATGCGAGTAGCACGTAGAATGATTAGTTCACAGCTGCTATTTTCAGAGTCTGATTTAGAAGATGATAATATTCCACTTCGCGATTTACTGAAACGCGCTAAATCCTAATAGTTAGTAGAAAGGCTACCTTTTAAAATGATCAATGGTAAAGTTGTCTCCCTCTTCACCACTCCTAATGGAGCTGAAAAAATGATCTCAGCAGAACATTTATTCTGCCTTGCTGGTAAAGGAATAGAAGGAGACCGCTATGCACTGGGAACAGGAACGTATTCAAAAAAACCCGAGCCAGGACGGCAGTTAACTATTATCGAAATTGAAGAATTAGAGGCTCTCAAACATCTTCCAGACATCAGCTGCATACCGGAACAATGTCGCAGAAATGTTATTTCTCAAGGAATACGTCTCAATGACCTGGTCGGAAAAATTATCTCGATCGGCAATGTAGAACTTAAAGTGCATAGGCTTTGCCAGCCGTGCGGGTACCTTGAGGGCAAACTCAAGAAACCTGGGTTGAAGGACGCCCTATGGGACAAAGGCGGTGTTCGGTGTGAAATACTGAATGATGGCACGATAACGGTAGAGAATACTATCAGCTTAGTAGACTAAATCACCAATCTATTCGGCTGCTGGACGACTTACTATCTCAGCATCGTTATGACTTTTATCGCCGAAACGATTTTTGATATAATTTTCTACCAAATCTTGGAACTCTTCAGCAATGTTAGGACCGCGTAACGTCATCGCCTTTTTACCATCAATAAAAACAGGCGCTGCCGGCTGTTCGCCTGTGCCGGGCAAACTGATGCCGATGTCGGCCATTTTGCTTTCACCAGGGCCATTAACGATACAGCCCATCACAGCCAGGTTCAACTCTTCAACTCCCGGATATGCACTTCGCCAATCAGGCATTCTTTCTCTAATGTAGGCCTGAATTTTACCAGCCAAAGTCTGAAACACCGTACTTGTTGTACGACCACAACCCGGGCATGCAGTAACCAATGGCATGAAAGACCTTAAACCCATCGTTTGAAGCACTTCCTGTGCTACTATTACCTCTTCAGTTCTATCGCCACCCGGCTCGGGTGTAAGGGAAATACGTATGGTATCACCAATTCCTTGCTGGAGAAGCACCGCCAAAGCTGCGGTTGAGCTTACAATCCCCTTCGAACCCATTCCGGCCTCTGTAAGCCCCAAATGAAGCGCGTAGTCAGATTGAGCCGCTAAGCTCTGATATGCAGCCACCATTCCTTGAACTTCACTAACCTTGCATGACAGGATGATTTTGTTCTTTGACATACCTAATTCTTCTGCGCGCTTCGCATTTGACAAAGCGGACTCAACTAATGCCTCGTGAGTAACAACTGCCGCGTCTTTGGGTTGTTCTGCCTTGGAGTTCTCATCCATTAATTTAACAAGAAGTTCTTCGTCCAAGCTACCGAGATTTACTCCAATTCTAACCGGACGGTCATACTTCAAAGCCACGTCGATCATCGTCGAAAATTGACTTTCCTTTTTAGCACGACGTCCAACATTCCCCGGGTTAATACGATACTTTGCCAAGGCTTCCGCACAATCCGGATATTTAGTCAGTAATTGATGCCCAATGTAGTGAAAATCTCCCACAAGCGGGACATCAAACCCCCAATTATCGAGCTTCTCTCGAATGTAAGGAACCGCTTTTGCGGCGTCCTCACGATCTACGGTTATTCTTACAACCTCAGATCCAGCCCGGTGCAAATCGGCTACCTGCTGAGCCGTGCCATCTGCATCCGCGGTATCCGTATTGGTCATTGATTGCACCACGACAGGCGCATCACCGCCAACCATCACATTACCTACTTTAACTCCTGCGCTAGTGCGTCGGGGCGCTAAACCTGTATTTGGGGACATCGTGTCTGCCCTATCCATTTTTTTAAAACTGACGTCTTGCTTCGATTATGCTGATATCATACTCATATTACAATTTATGTTAAGTAAAAGTGCCATGACAGACAAATCTTTGACCACAGCCGAAACACCCTCAGGTAAAGGACCGGGTGATGAAAACTTTCCGGTCGGGTCTATATTTCTTCCGGCCTCACTGCGTCCACACGTTGCAGTATTCTACGCATATGCTCGAGCGATTGATGATGTTGCAGATAACCCAATACTTACGCCAAGCGAGAAAGTTCAAAGATTAGAGGGGTTTGAGGATGCAGTCCGTGGAAAAAACGATGATCCAGCCTTTCAAAAGGGCCATGCAATTCGCAAAAGCCTTATCGAATGTGGGGTTACTGTTCAGCATTGTTGCGACCTAATTATTGCCTTCAAGCAAGACGCAACAAAGCATCGCTACGAAGACTGGAGCGAATTGATAGATTATTGCAATCATTCAGCAGCACCCGTTGGACGGTATCTGCTTGACGTTCACGGTGAAGAACCGTCTGGATATCCGGCTAGCGACGCTCTTTGTAATGCATTACAGGTTATCAACCATCTTCAGGATTGTTCAGATGATTACAAAACTATGGATCGTGTTTACCTTCCCACAGAATGGCTAACACAAGAAAAAGTAACACCAGATGCGCTTAACAATAAATATACAACCGCGGGCTTGCGGGTTGTGTTGGATAAATGCCTTGATGCTACCGACGACCTCCTTCTTAAGGCCAAAACTTTACCAAATAAGTTGAAAAGTAAAAGATTAGCTATGGAATCGGCGACTATTATTAAGATTGCGTGCAAGTTATCTCAAAAATTGCGGGCTGATGATCCTATCGCACACCGAGTTGAGTTAAATAAAATACAATTTTTTAGCTGCTGCGTTTCTGGTTTCTTTGTCGGGCTGAAAAATCGTTGATTATAATGTTAGAAAACAGACTTTCCCTGGGAATGCATTTCCCTTCCTGACATACAATCTCTGATAGCACTAAAAATAGGCCCTCTGTTTTAAGCCTACTGCCAGAAATGATCTCTGCTGGTAATTTTCGGTAAATATCTGCTAGGATCTAAAAAATGAGATGACTTTGGGAAGATCGCAATGTAACTGTTTTGGTTATCGATAAACCAAAATAAACGACAATTAAACGTCAGCCTAGCTGACAAAAATGCTAAAAGCGGGAGCATTAGCCGTGGGTATTGAAACTCCATTACTCGATCAAATACAATTTCCTGCCGATTTACGTAAATTCAAAGAAGAGGATTTACGTCAAATTGCTGATGAGCTTCGTGCTGAACTTGTCGATGCAGTCTCACAAACCGGGGGGCACCTTGGAGCCAGCCTCGGTGTTGTGGAGCTTACCACAGCCATCCACTATGTCTTTAATACCCCGGACGATATTCTGATTTGGGATGTTGGACATCAATGCTACCCCCATAAAATATTGACTGGCCGCCGCGATCGCATTCGCACGATCCGCCAGAAGGGTGGGCTTTCCGGTTTTACTAAAAGGTCAGAGAGCGAATATGATCCATTCGGCGCGGCGCACTCCTCAACATCCATCTCTGCCGGTTTAGGTTTTGCTCAAGGACGTGATTTTTCCGGAAAAGATAACGATGTTGTAGCGGTGATTGGAGATGGCTCCATGACTGCCGGTATGGCATACGAAGCGATGAATAATGCTGGCGCCAATGGTAATCGAATGATCGTAGTTCTGAACGATAATGAAATGTCCATAGCCCCACCGGTGGGTGCTCTCAATAGTTATCTAACACGACTGCTATCATCAAAGCAGTATAGAGGGTTACGTGAACTGGGCCATGAAATTGCGGAAAAGTTACCTCACCCAATAGAAATGGCGGCTAAACGTGCCGAGGAATACGCCCGTGGAATGTTTACAGGCGGCACACTGTTTGAGGAATTAGGTTTTTATTATGTTGGCCCGATAGATGGTCATAACTTGTCCCATCTGATACCGGTTCTTAAAAATTTAAAGGAATCTGAATTACCAGGGCCAGTGTTGCTCCACGCAGTTACAGTGAAGGGCAAAGGTTACGAACCTGCGGAAAAAAGCACTCATCGCTATCACGGGGTTGCAAGCTTTGATGTGTCGAGTGGAGAACAAAATAAAGGACAATCGAATGCACCAGCTTACACAAAAGTTTTCGCGGAAAACCTAATAAAGCATGCCAATGTTGATGATAAGATTGTCGGGCTTACTGGAGCAATGCCTGATGGTACCGGTATGGATCTTTTTGAGAAAGTGCATCCAGAGCGTATGTTCGACGTAGGCATTGCTGAGCAACATGCGGTTACTTTTGCAGCGGGACTAGCAGCTGAAGGTTACAAGCCATTTGCCGCAATCTATTCTACATTCCTGCAACGTGCTTTTGATCAAGTCGTACACGATGTTGCCATACAAAAATTACCAGTTCGGTTTGCAATAGACCGTGCGGGACTAGTTGGTTCCGATGGGCAAACCCATGCAGGATCGTTCGATATTGCATATTTAGGCTGTTTACCTAACTTTGTCCTGATGGCATGCGCTGACGAGGCTGAGCTTTGCCATATGATAGCGACAGCAGTTGCATATGATGAGGGTCCCTGCGCATTCCGTTTTCCACGCGGAGAGTCTGTTGGTGTGGAAATGCCAGAAATCGGTGAAGTTCTCGAAATTGGGAAAGGACGCATACTGCGTGAAGGCTCCAAACTAGCGATTCTTTCTTATGGTGGCCGTATGGTCGAAGTTCAGAAGGCAGCAGATAATTTAGAGGCTAAAGGATTATCCACGACCATTGCAGATGCGCGATTCGCGAAGCCTTTAGACACCAAACTCGTAGAGAGATTAGCAAGGGAACATGAGGTGTTAATCACCATAGAAGAGGGTTCAATTGGCGGTTTTGCCTCTCGAGTTGTGGATCATCTCATTCGTAACGATCTTATCCGTCCGAGCCTTAAAGTCCGTCCGATGACATTACCGGATAAATTCCAGGATCAAGCCAGTCCCTATGATATGTATGAGGAAGCTCGACTTAATGCAAAACATATAGAGGCGACAGCCCTAGCTGCGTTAGGCGAAGAGGTTATGACAGAACAATCCAAACGCGCATAGTTCTGCTTTTACTGACGGGTGATAGAGCACGCAGTGGGACATTGTAAACAGTCTGACGAACTAAGCGAAGCTTGGGCTCACGTCTACGAGGTGGTAGAAGCCTCCGGCTCATCTTTTATAAGTGGAATGAAGATTCTACCTAAGGACAGACGCGATGCTATGTTTGCAATCTATTCATTTTGTCGTGAAATCGATGACATAGCAGATGACCCGCTGCCATATCTAGAAAAGAAAAACCAGCTTATTGCTTGGAGAGAAGAGATAGAATCTCTGTATCAGGGCAAGCCCACAAAACCGACTGCAAAAGCTTTACTAATTCCGATCAAAAAATACCAGTTGCGAAAAGAAGATTTTGTTGCCCTCATTGATGGCATGGATATGGATGCACAAGACGACTTTCGAGCGCCAACAATGGAAAATCTAAAACTCTATTGTGCACGGGTGGCAGGTGCCGTTGGCCTGTTATCAGTAAGAGTGTTTGGTGAAAAAAATCCTGCGCGCGATGATGTTGCACGATCTCTTGGTCTAGCGTTACAACTCACGAATATTCTTCGAGATGTCCATGAGGATGCAGATCGGGGTCGGCTTTACTTGCCACTTGAGCTACTCAAAAAGCATGGTGTTCGCATTGAAAATCCCAATTTAGTGCTGTCGCACCCTGCCATAGACTTTATATGTAATGATTTAGCCGATATCGCGGAAAAAAGCTTCACTGATGCAATATTAGCCATGGCACGCTGTTCTAGAAAAACGATGCGACCCGCAGTAGTAATGATGTATGGCTATTTGGCAATTTTAAAGAAACTACGGGCACGCGGCTGGAGTAAAACTACCAAGCCAGTTGTATTATCCAAGTTTCAAAAGTTGTGGATCGTATTAAGATATGGGGTGTTTTAACCACAATGCCTAAAACGCACATAGTAGGAGCAGGAATGGCAGGCCTGGCCGCAGCTGTAAAGCTCAGCGAGGCTGGACACTTAGTAACGCTTTACGAGGCCGCCAGTCATGCAGGGGGGCGTTGCCGTTCATTCCACGACACTGCACTGGATTGTGTTATCGATAACGGAAATCACCTGCTGTTGAGCGGGAACACGGCGGTGTTTAAGTTCCTTAAAACAATTGGAGCCGAACATACATTGGTTGGACCAAAAGAGGCTATCTTTAAGTTCATCGATGTCCGCGACGGCAAGCGTTGGAGCGTGCGACCAAATATGGGCCGCATCCCTTGGTGGATATTTTGCGCAGACCGAAGGGTCCCTCGCAGCTCATGGGTTGATTACCTTTCAGCCCTAAAATTATTTTATGCGTCGCCAAATAAGACACTCACAGAGATATTGTCCCCAAGTGGCCGACTCTTCGAGAGATACTGGGAACCTCTCGCAGTATCAGTCTTGAATACTCCAGCCAATCAAGCCGCGGCATCTCTTTTATGGCCTGTTTTTGCTGAAACATTTGGACGAGGCGGATATGCATCTAGGCCAATGATCGCTAGAAAAGGCTTATCAGACAGCTTTGTTGACCCTGCGATCACATTACTCACCAAACATAAGGCAAAAATCAAATTTGGGTCGCGCCTCAAAAGAATTGAAAAAAGTGCGGGTATGAAGCACATTAAGAGTTTAGTGTTTGCTGATCAGAAAGTTAGCATACCCAAAAATGAAGCAGTTATCTTAGCGCTACCCGCTTCTATAACGGGCTCACTTATGACGGAAGTCAAATTTCCCGCTGTGCATAATCCCATCGTTAACGTGCATTTCAAATTAAATTTGCATCAACCTCCTGATTCACCTGTTAATTTTATTGGAATAATCGGAGGCACCGCTGAATGGCTTTTTGTACGAGGAGATATTGTATCAATAACAATTAGTGCCGCGAATAAACACGTCAGCAAATCGGCCGAAGAAATCATTAACTTAACATGGAGTGACGTCGCGAGTGCATTAGGTTTAGATGTCAATACACCGAAGCAAGCGCGTGTTGTAAAAGAAAAAAGGGCTACATTTGCACAGACGCCGGAATCATTGAAGTTGCGTGCCAAAACCAATACCGACATCTCAAACCTTAAATTGGCCGGCGATTGGACTGACACAGGCATTCCCGCAACAATAGAGGGGGCCATACGGTCGGGTTATGCGGCAGCAGATTCAATATTAAATAATTGATTTTCTGATATTCTATAGAATTGCTAGAATTTGCTCTCGATGTTAGAAGAAAATGACTATATAGGTATCATATTGGATTTATCGATGTTTAGAAACTCTTCATCACAATCCAAAAATGCAATATTAAAGTTGTACGTGTAACAATTCTGTCGATAGATCCCATGAACACTTTTACAGACAATTTGTCCGTAAGTTCCCGTACGTCGGACTCGGAAAAAAAATCGCCAGAAAGTAAATTCAAGCCTTTTCCTAAAGAATTTGAAAATCGATTAAACACAATCATAGAACAGGCAGCTACAGGCCTCCGAGACATGCAAGCCGATGATGGCCATTGGGTTTTCGAACTTGAGGCAGACGCAACAATTCCTGCGGAATATATCCTGCTGAGTCATTTCATTAACGAAATAGACCCAGATCTTGAAAAAAAAATCGCGGTATATCTGCGGAGGCGCCAGGCTGATCATGGTGGCTGGCCTCTTTACCACGATGGCAACTTTGATATTAGTGCCAGTGTGAAAGCATATTTTGCATTGAAGCTAGCAGGAGATGACATAGAATCTCCGCATATGGTTCGTGCGCGTTTAGCAATCCATAATGCGGGCGGAGCAGCGAAATGCAACGTATTTACAAGAATCACGTTGGCACTATTTGGCCAGGTGCCGTGGAGAGCAGTTCCGGTTATGCCAGTAGAGATCATGCATCTTCCGAAGTGGTTCTTCTTTCACTTTTCAAAGATTTCCTATTGGTCCCGTACTGTCATAGTACCGCTCCTTATTTTAATGACTAACAAACACCAAGCAGAAAATCCTCTTGGTATTGATATTCAGGAGCTTTTTCTCATTCCGCCTGAACAGGAAAGAAACTATCTTTCTAATTCGACCGGAACCGTGGCCGGCACTTTATTTCTTTGGGTTGATAAAATACTGCGTTTGATTGATCCCTTAATGCCTCGCAAAATTCGGGCAAAAGGGATAGAAAAAGCCCTCAATTTTATGAATGAACGACTTAATGGAGAGGACGGTTTAGGGGGTATCTTTCCTGCCATGGCTAATACTGTGATGGTGTTTCATACTTTAGGCATAGATAAAAATAGTGAACAGTATTTGATTGCTAAAAAAGCGATTGATAAATTACTGGTGATCAAGGATGAAATAGCATACTGCCAACCGTGTTTATCCCCGATTTGGGATACAGCATTATCTGCACAAGCCCTATTAGAAACTGGAGATGACATTAATATAAAGGCCGCTCACGGGTCACTTTCATGGCTCCAGGAGCGGCAAGAACTTGAGGTTATTGGTGACTGGGGGGACACTCGTCCTGATTTGAGGCCAGGAGGTTGGGCATTCCAATATTGGAATAGCCACTACCCGGATGTTGATGACACTTCTGTTGCAGCAATGTCCATAGAACGAGCAAAAGACCCTAAGTATAAAGAATGCCTTGACCGAGCAGCCGAGTGGATCATTGGTATGCAAAGCGAAAATGGTGGCTGGGGATCATTTGATGCGGATAATACCCATTATTGGCTTAATCATATACCATTTGCAGATCACGGTGCGCTTCTTGACCCACCGACTGTTGATGTCTCAGCACGTTGCATCGGCATGCTTATCCAGCTTGGCTTTAATCCCAAAAGTGACCCAATAAGACGTGGGATTGAGTATCTCCGACTAGAGCAGGAAGATGATGGATCGTGGTTTGGTCGTTGGGGTACCAACTACGTATACGGAACGTGGTCTGCCCTGTGTGCTCTTCAAGCGGCTGGCGAAGATATGAATGCTCCATACATAAGAAAGGCAGTTGAATGGTTGACATCTAGACAACGCCCCGATGGTGGTTGGGGTGAAGATGGTGCGAGTTACTGGCATGATCACAAAGATACATGTAAAGCTAGTACGCCGTCTCAAACATCGTGGGCTCTCCTTGGTTTAATGGCGGCTGGAGAAGTTGACGGTAAAGCTGTTAAGAGCGGAGTCGAGTATCTGCTTCAGGCTCCACGAGATGGCGCCAAATGGGAAGAAGAATATTATAATGCTGTAGGTTTTCCTAGAGTATTTTATCTTCGTTATCACGGCTATAGTGTTTTTTTTCCCCTATGGGCTCTGAGTCGATACCGTAATCTTAGTGACTCAAACACTAAACTTCCCTCTTACGGCATTTGAGCCAGATCGCAATCATCACTGGAATGCAATTAGAGGCAAGATGTATTGCTTCTACAAGTAGCATCGTTGGAGTAGATTCTCGGCCCTTGATAAAGTGTAGTGGCCCCGGTCCAGATCGTGTTTCTCTTGCGTGCGATGATCTTAAAAACGATAAAATTACGGGTATTGTGAGTTTTGGTGTTGCAGGCGGAATGGACCCAAAACTCAGATCAGGTTCCGTGCTATTGCCTAAAGCTGTTGTCACCGCTGAGGGTGCTTTTTTTCCAACGGATGATACCTGGCGTCGCTCGGTTGCAAACAACTGGCCCATCGTTAGAGAGCAATCGCTACAGCTTGGAGTTGATGAAATTATCACCAGCCCCAGTGAAAAAACACAACTATTTCAAGCGACCGGAGCTCACGCACTCGACATGGAAAGTCATGTGATTGGTGCTTATGCTCAGAAACGCGGCATTCCGTTTCTTGTATTAAGATCAATCGCAGACAGTGCCGAGGATACCGTGCCAGAAATCGCACTTTCGGGCATAAACGAAAATGGAAAGGCTACTCCACTTTTTCTTTTAAAAAGGGTTATTCAACACCCCAGATCTTTACCACAAGTTGCAAAGCTCGCTTACACAAGCAACCTTGCAATGCGAGCCCTTAAAGATATTCCTACAGATTCGTTACGTGCTCTATGTCAAAAATGAGCCCACCAGGCCATTTTTACGCTGCTCTAACGTCGGACTCCGAACTCGAGCCACCGCCGCTACTATTGTTTGGTGTCATTGCTGCTCTTACACGTGTTTTTTTCAAATCACCTCCGTGTTTTGAGTCCTCTTCTTCGAGCCTGGTCATGAAATCACCGACCAATTCATCATGGACATAATCGGCCTCTCGTTGGCTCGATAGGTCTATTTCAGGCGCCATTTCACCCTCGGTTTTGATACCGCGTACAGCTACCATTAACGCCTTTAATGGATTAGAAAAGGTATCATCAACTGCTGTTGCCTCATAACCGCTGTGCACCATGCAGTTAGCACATTTTTCGTAGTTTCCAGTACCGTATTTATCCCACTCTGTCTCTTCCATCAACTCTTTGAAGGAGTTAGCGTACCCCTCCCCTAGAAGGTAACAAGGTCGCTGCCATCCAAACACGTTACGGGTGGCCATACCCCATGGTGTACAATGGTACTCTTCATTTCCAGCCAAAAAATTTAGAAACAGAGGCGAGGCACTAAATGGCCACGCCCGGCCTTTTTCTTTGCCAATCCGGAAAATATCCCGGAATAAATTTTTAGTTTTCTTTCGAGAAAGAAAATGTTGCTGGTCTGGCGCACGTTCATATTCATACCCGGGCGATACAGTAATCGCATCAACGCCTAATTCATCAGATGCAAAATCAAAAAAGTCAGCTGCTTCACCTGCTGTCATTTGATCAAACAGGGTACAATTAACGTTGACCCTGAAACCCCTGCGTTTGGCTTCCTTAATAGCTTTGACCGCCCTCTGAAATGTCCCGTCCTGGTTAACTGCATGGTCATGATGTTCCTCAAGACCATCAAGGTGAACGGAAAAGGTCAGATATTGGCTTGGCGTAAATTTATCCAATCGTTTCTCAAGTAACAAAGCATTTGTACACAAATACACAAATTTTTTCCGTGAAACTATGCCCTCTACTATTTCTTTTATTTCTTTGTGAAGAAGTGGTTCGCCACCTGGTATCGACACCATCGGTGCCCCACACTCGTCCACAGCCTTCATACAATCTTCGTATGAAAGCCTCTGGTTGAGGATTGGTTTTGGATAGTCAATCTTACCGCAGCCTGGGCAAGCGAGGTTGCACCTGAAAAGTGGCTCAAGCATCAATACCAAGGGATATTTTTTTCGACCAAACAAACGCTGTTTAATCAGGTAAGTAGCCACTCTATATTGCTGTATTAATGGAACTGACATGCCAGCCTCTGTAAACCATAATCGAACTTATTACGCGTTAATCGAACGTTTTTAAACATAAATTTGTGTTTTCACTACCAATTAAGCTGCAGCTTCGCGAAGCTCTTTTGGCAGCTTAAATTGCACGTTTTCATTGATGCCATCGACTTCCTCTACCTCAATATCCACAAGTTCGCCTAACCGTTTAATTAAATCCTGAACAAGTTTCTCGGGAGCTGATGCGCCTGCGGTTATGCCAACAGTTTCAATATCTACCAACCATTTTTCATCTAAAGCAGAAGCATCGTCAATCAAGTAGCTTGGCACATTCAATTCTTTACCTATTTCGCTCAATCTCTTTGAATTAGAGCTATTCTGAGCCCCAACCACAAGCAATAAGTCCACCTGCCCCGCAAGCTCCCGCACAGCGCTTTGTCGATTTTGTGTGGCATAACAAATATCCTTCACATCGGGACCTACAACAGTCGGAAACCGAACCTTCAACGCCTCAATAACATCTCTAGTATCATCCACACTCAATGTCGTTTGAGTAACATAGGCCAATTTATCAGGGTCTCGCACTTTCAACTTGCCAACGTCTTCGGCCGTCGAAACCAAATAGACTTTGCCAGGAATGCGGCCCATCGTTCCAATAACTTCCGGGTGCCCTTCATGTCCTATTAATATAATATCGTAATCTTTAGCAGAATATCGTTGCCCTTCCTTGTGCACCTTAGCAACCAGCGGGCAAGTCGCATCGATGACAGGAAGATCTCGGGTTCCCGCAACATCGGCTACCTTCTTGGACACGCCGTGGGCGCTGAATACCGTATGCGCGCCATCGGGCACTTCATCCAGCTCTTCAACAAAAACAGCCCCCTTAGCCTTTAAATCTTCAACAACTCGTTTGTTGTGAACAATTTCATGCCGCACATAGACTGGCGGACCATATTTCTTCAGTGCCAATTCAACGATATCAATGGCTCGAGTTACACCAGCACAAAATCCCCGAGGCTTTGATAAAATTACACGCATAGATTACAGTCCCCGATCAAACCACTACAGGTTTCATTTCACAAAAACTACTTCAAGCACACTACAATTCATACCAGCGGGACGGCAACAAGTAAACAATTTGCCCCGCTAAACCTAGTCTAAAATTAATTTAAGATACAGCAATATTGAATTTTACTGAAAGCGTATTCGTTCCAACCAAATATTAAAAATGCTTTAAATAACCATTTTCGCGGTACCACTCAACTGCATCAATTACCGCAGTTTTAGCTGGGCGTGATTTGTAACCAAGAACTGTTTCTGCTTTTTGAGAGGAAAAGTACATTTTTTTTGACGCCATTTTCACGCTGTCAACCGTTACAAACGGTTCCCATTTTCCGGTAAATACAGAGATTGTCTCAGCGATATGAGCAACTGGAAGCAGAAGCCGATGCGGAATCTTAATTACAGGAGGCTTCCGCCCTACTTGGTCACAGATGCTTGTAAGCATCTCAATTAACGTCATATTTTGGCCGCCTAAAATGTAGCGTTCACCAACTTTACCCTTCTCAAAAGCGTCGAGGTGCCCTTGAGCCACATCTTCTACATGGACAAAATTGAGACCAGTATCTACGTAGGCCGGTATTTTCCCATTAGCGGCATCTACAATGATGCGGCCCGTTGGAGTGGGCTTAAGATCACGGGGCCCAATGGGTGCTGACGGATTAACGATGACAGCCGGTATTCCTTCATCTGATACTAATCGGCGAACCTCTTCCTCAGCCAGGTATTTTGACCTTTTGTAGGTACCAATCATTTGATGGTAGGTACTGGGTGTCTCTTCATCAGCCGGGGTATTATCGCGATTTATACCAAGGGTCGCAACGCTACTTGTATATACGATTCGCTCAGCCCCGTTATCGGTCGCAAGCCGGAAAAGATCGCGTGTTGCATCTATATTAACACGATCCATTGCCGCGCTATCCGGCGCCCAAAGCCTGTAATCAGCGGCAACATGAAATACTGCCGTACAACCGATAAGGCTGTGCTTGTAAGATGATGTATCTGTCAAATCGCCTTCAACAACTTCACAGGCTAAACCCGCAATATTGCGCCTATCTCCTCCTGGCCTTGCCAGTGCTCTAACATCCAAGCTCTTCTTCAGCAGTTGTCGCAAAACAGCTGATCCAACAAATCCGGTGGCGCCTGTCAAAAATATAGTCATTTCTAGACCTATCTCGTCTGCCGAAGTCCTCGGCTGTTCAACCATCCCATCAAGGAGGGCAGAATGACCAGAGTAGAAATTAGAGTGAAGCCGATTGCAACCATCAATAATTCGCCCATGCTTGCGGTTCCGCGGTGATCTGAGATTGCAAGACTGCCAAACGAACCGATGGTTGTTAAGGCACTGAATACAACAGCACGTGGCGTGCTAGTTTTTAGTAACTCGCGCTCGCTCAATCCAAGCCGCGAACGCATGACTAAATGAGTTCCGCTGGCAACGCCTAAACCAAGCAGCAACGGTACAACGATGACGTTTGCATAGTTAAAGGGCAAATCTAAGATAACAGAGGCAGCCACAGTCCAAAGTGCAGCCAACGCTAATGGTAGCAACACCAACGCTGCATCCCAAAAATTTCGCAAGACAAAAGCCAACAATGCACAAATGAAAAACATTGCTGTGACCGTTGCTTGTACTATAGCTCCCATTACCACACTGCCAGATCTGACCAAAACTACTGGCGTATCTGTAGCTGTTGGTATTTGAGAACTAACTGCATTTACGAATCGCTCCATCGCAGAATTGTCAGTAACATTATCTTTTGGGTAAATCTCTAGTCGCAGGCGACCATCACGAGCAACATATTTGCCTCTAAGAGCACTTGGAATATCTGCTTCAGAGAACGGTGCGGCATTGAATGATTTTTCTAACCTCTCCAAACGACCCTGAAAACGCGCGAGTAAACCATCTTGAAGATCATTGACTGAACGTTGTAAATCACGGGACGAACTCATGTAGGGCACAAGCGCTTTGGCCAAACGTTCGGCACTGACTGCTATTACGGGATCTGCATAACGATCACTTGCGGTTGCCAACAAATGCTGGCGAAACTGCCCTGTAGCTCGTTTGAGTTCCTCTTTACCGGGGGGATCCTTTCTGTCAGCAGGATCAAATACGGAAAACATTGTAAAAGCAATATTCTGGATAACTGACACCTTTTCGCCTTGGTGCTGCGGTACAAAATTATCGAGCCAAACAACACGGTCCACCTCAGGTAGATCAGTTAAATTTTCGATAATTTGAGAGATATTCTCATCTCGATCAATTAGAACCGAAATAGTTTCAGGCGATACAGTTGAATCGGCCATCAGGTCAATTGCCGTACTAACTGACTCCGTTGTTGGGTCTTTTAAATGAAGTGGATTGAAATCAAAACGTGCCTGCGGGAGAAGCGCTGCGGCGGCAACGGCGGCAAAAACTGCTCCAGCAGCCAATTTACCTCCAAAACGATACGTTATCCAATTGGGTATTACGATTGGTATTATCGATGGGCGCAAAGGAGTTTTAAATGGCAATAGGCTCAACAATGCTGGCAATAAAGTAAAATTGGCAACCAATGCTATAAACATACCGACACCCGAGATCAGACCCAATTCAGATAGCCCGCTATAGTTTGTTGGCAAAAACGAGAAAAAACCAATTGCCGCCGCAACGGCGCAGAGCGTAAGAGCCCCACCTAAATCTTGCGTTGCGGTAGCTAATGCATCGCACTGGGGCTTACCTGCGACGATTTCTTCTCGAAATCGTAGGGCAAAATGAATTCCAAAATCCACTCCAAGACCAATGAAAAGAACAGCAAAAGCTACCGAAATGAGGTTCAAGTACCCCACGAAAGAGATGGCAAAGCCAGCAGTGAACACAAGGCCAGTCACTAAAGTTAATAAGGTTGCAATTACAAGACGCAATGACCCTAGAGCAAGGAACAGCAAAAGCGTGACGACAATTAGTGAAATCCAGCCCGCTTTTGCAGCTCCTTCAGAAACACTTGTGAGCTCCTCCGTAGACATGGCATCCCCACCTGTGATCCGCACTCTGACCCCATGTTCGGGAGTAAGGGCAGCTACCTCGGCAACCTTGCGCACCAAATCCATAGATTTCCTTGCGGGGCCAAGACCCGAGAAGTCAAGATCAATACCAACTCTGATGAACTCTCGCGCAACTCCAACATCCTGCATTCCTCCGGATATGAGACGCCGCCAAGAGAGCTCGTCTGCCTGCCCCTGCGCTCTGGCTTCGGCAACGGAGGCAATATTATCCAAGATCAGATTTAGACCTTCAGGGGGACTCCCTCCTTTCGTGGCTTCATGAAGAGCTAGGCTCAATATTTCAAACAGACCCCGCAGGCTCGGATCTGCGCTTAGACTAGCTAATAACGGTTGCGCATCGGATAAGCGATTCGCTAATTCATCAAGTTCCGAGCGCTTAAGATATAAAAGTCCATTATTTGCAAAGAAAGCGTCAGCAGCAAGATACTTGACCGGTCCTTTTATACCTTCAGTATTTCTAAGCCTTTGGGACAAAAGTCGCGCTGCATCCTCTGCTTGATCAGGATTCGGCGCCTCTATCACGACAACCAAGGAAGGACCGGCGGCCGGCATGGCAGCTTTAAACGCCTGAAAATTCTGCCTAAATTCTAGCGATTGCGACAACATCTCGCTCGTATCAGAATTCACTTGAGCATTCTGTATTACATAATTACAGACCACCGCTGAAAAAAAGCCCAAAATTAAGATCACGTAAAGAGCTCGTTTTGCGCAAAAATTCGCGACACTCACTAAAACGTCACTACGTCGCCTTAAAATGTCCTTAATCAAGTCTTAGTCCTTATTTTTTTAATTGATCCGTTACGCCGCAAACAATTATGAGTATAACAAGATTGAACTTGGGGTACATTGAATGAAACAAATTACAAAGTTGTGGGCACCAGCGGTTTTGAGTTTTTTCTTAATCGCTCCAAGCGTGTGTGTTTCAGATGAGACCACAACAAAAACCTCGGCAATACAAGTCATTAAGGATTTTAACTCGACACTTTTACACGTGATGGAGCATGCAAAAACCTTAGATTATAGTGGGCGTTATAAAACACTCAAACCCGTACTCGTAAAAACTTTTGATTTCTCCTTCATGATCCAATATGCGGTAGGGAGGCCCTGGAAAACATTAACAACGGATCCGAAACAAAAATTAATAGAGGTATTTACTGATTTTACGATAGCTACCTATGCAGATCGTTTCAATGGATATTCAGGTGAAAAAATTGAAATTAGAAATAAACAAGATGGGCCTCGTGGCACCAAACTTATAAAAACCGAATTAGTTAAAAAAGATGGATCAGTAATAAGATTAAATTACCTATTGCGCAAAAATGAGCACGGTTGGCAGATAATTGATATTTTTTTAAAAGGCAGTATCAGTGAGCTGGCAACAAAACGGTCTGAATATAATGCAACTGTAAAAAAGAATGGCTTAAATGGCTTGATAGAGCGCATAAGAGAAAAAACCGTTGCCATTAAAACTCAAAACGTAAAATCAAAATGACGAAATTGCGCATATCTTTCAGCACAATTTCTATTGAGGTGGAAACATTTGATACTCCAACGGCAAAATTAATTCTGGCATATCTCCCGTTTACATCCTCAGCTGCTACGTGGGGGGAAGAGGTCTATTTTTCAACACCAATCGAAACTGCCCTCGAACCAAGTGCAAAATCTATAGTTGAACCTGGAGAGATAGCCTATTGGCCCGCGGGAAATGCGATTGCAGTGGGCTTCGGACCAACACCAATTTCAGTCGGCAATGAAATACGCCTTGCTAGTCCATGTAATATTTGGGGGAAAGCAACGACCAACGTTTTTCAGTTGGCACAAGTTACACCTGGAGAAATCGTTTCACTAAATTTGCCTGAATAAACTCTAAAGAATCTCAAGAACGCTACGTACCCTGCCAAACATTACGCCAAGATCTGCTTCACTAGAAATAAAAGGCGGCGCTAAAATTACGGTATCACCCGTCATTTTAACTAAAACCCCGGCATCAAAGAACGCCTTCAAAGCACGATGACCACGCTTACCCACGGCTTCATCACTATCCAAGTCAACCGCTCCAAGCATCCCTATACCCCTAATGTCTTTGACTAAAGGCAGTTCTGCTAGTGCAAACAACTCCTCCAGGAATGGCGTTTCGAGAGCAGCCGATCTTTCAAAAAGACCTTCACTTTCATAAATATCAAGAGATGCGAGCGCGGCAGCACACGCAACGGGGTGAGCTGTATACGTATAACCATGGAACAGTTCTATTGATTTATCAGGAGCCTCACCAACTACCGTATCGTAAATTTTGCCGGCCACGGCCACGGCTCCCATTGGAATTGCTCCGTTGGTAAGTGCCTTCGCCATGGTGATCATATCTGGCAAAACATTAAAACGATCCGATCCAAAGTTTGTGCCCATGCGACCAAAACCACAAATAACTTCGTCAAAAATGAGCAAAATACCATTTGTGTCACAGATATCACGTAGACGCTGAAGATATCCTAGTGGTGGAGGCAAGCAACCTGTTGACCCCGCTACTGGCTCAACAATACACGCCGCTATGGAATTTGAACCGTGAGTATCACAAAACCGCTGCAAATCATCTGCTAACTCTACCCCTGATTTTGGCTGACCTTGCGTAAAGCGGTTTTCATCAAGCCAAGTGTGGCGTAGATGAAGCACTCCCGGCAGAGACAAACTGAAACCGTGCTTATTTCGCGCAATGCCACCTACAGATAGACCACCAAAATTGACACCGTGGTACGCCCTTTCACGCCCAACAAGTCGTGTTCTACCGCTTTCGCCCTTAGCGGCGTGATAAGCAAGAGCAATTTTTAGAGCAGTTTCTACTGCTTCTGACCCGGAATTACTGAAAAAAACATGATCTAAATTTCCAGGAGTAAGGCTGGCTATACGACTCGCTAACTCGAATGATTTTCCATGCCCATGTTGAAAGCTAGTTACATACGAAAGCGTCTCTAGTTGTTTCGCAACAGCGTTTGCAATCTCCGTTCTACCCAATCCTGCAGGAGTACAAAACAGACCTGAAACTGCATCAAGAACAATTTCTCCATTAGTTTTTTTTAGTTGTATACCCTGCCCATCGGAAACCAACCGTGGTGCTTCAGAAAAATCTCTGTTAGCAGTATATGGCATCCAATGATTACGAAAATCATTCGCAAGGTTCGTCATATGATTTTTTCTCCGTTTTAACGTGCTCTGATCTTTTGTACCAAGATCAAAAAACCCAAAGATTAATAGATGCGTCTTTTACCATAACGAGGTAGAGTTTGATGCAATAATTTATTTAGGCGTCAAAAATCTATCATGCTTAAAACAGACTCATATCAGTGTCCCAAATTTCTACTGAAGCAAGCGGAAACATTAACCCCAACCCCAACAGCTATCGTTGGGGCCCATGGGGCGCTGCCAATGAAAAGCGCAAAGCTTGCTCAAGAGCAGCAACTTATCACACCTATATTTATTGGAAATAGAATTGAAATCCTCAAGATAGCTGACGGATTGAATTGGGATATTGGCGTCGAGCGTATCATACATGCCGAAACGGATAAAGACAGCGCCGATGTTGCTGCAGTGTTAGCCGGCAAAGGCGAGGTTGCAGCTCTGATGAAAGGGCAGGTACATACTGACGAATTTATGCATGGCATCCTCAAAAAGGAAGCCGGCTTACGAACAGGTCGCCGCTTAACCCACATCTTTCACATGACGCTACCTGAGCATAATAATTCTCTTATGATCACGGATGGCGCAGTTAATGTGGCCCCCTCGATTGATACCCGACTACAAGCGGCTCAACACGCAATCGAGCTTTCCCACATTTTAGGGAATAATAACCCTAAAGTTGCGGTGCTCTCCGGAACTGAATCTCCGATCAAAAGTATGCCCAGCAGTATTGAGGCAGTAGAAATTACTAAAAGAGCCGTAAATGAAATTTCTGGTGGCCAAGTTTTCGGGCCATTGGCTTTTGATAATGCAATTTCAACCAAAGCTGCCAACCTTAAAAAAATAAACCACCCCGTAGCTGGAAATGCCGATATTCTCTTAGTCCCAAATATTGAAACTGGAAATGCACTTTTCAAAATGATGGTTTATTTCATGGGCGCCTGTGCGGCCGGCATTGTTTTGGGAGCCAAGGTGCCAATAACTTTGACAAGTCGTGCTGACCCACCAGAGGCACGGGTTGCTTCTGCTGCTCTTGCTAATATTGTCGCCCAAGCAGGCAAATCCAGTAAGGAAAAATGACACATCATTTCGGTATAGTGCTCTTATCTGGCGGGTTAGACTCAACAACGCTCGCTTCCATGGCAATAAAGGAGGATATTGATCTCGTAGCATTAACTTTTGACTATGGGCAGAACCATAGGCATGAAATCAACTCCGCAAAAGCAATCGCTTCTAAGTTAGGCATAACCCAGGTGATCATAGATATTTCTTTTTATAAGGAGCTTGCAAATCATTCTGCACTAACCAATGCACCGGTGCATCAGTTACCAAAGGGGCGCAGCAAGGAAGAGATTGAGACAGGCATCCCCATTACCTATGTACCATTACGTAATACATTTTTCTTAACACTTGCTGCAGCCCGCCTTGAGAGTATGGCGCTAAGGGCGATCGAAAAAGACGCGGTACAACCTGCAGAGGTACAGGCAACCATATTTATAGCTGCAAACGCCATCGATTACAGCGGGTATCCCGACTGTCGGCCCGATTTCTACAGATTAGCAGCTCAAACTCTGCAAAAAGGCAGTAAGCTGTGGGCTCAATACAGTATTCCTCTTCAAATTGAAACGCCGCTGATTGCTATGAGCAAAGCAGATATCGTTCGCACAGCATTCATAAACAATGCTCCCATCGAACTGAGTTGGAGCTGTTATAACGACGGCAAAATACCATGCGGTGAGTGCGACAGCTGTCACTTACGCGCAAAAGGCTTCGCTGAAGCTGAAAAAATAGATCCGTCTTTATCTCTATTTAAGGGCTTAGTTTAGTCAGCAAATTGCCAACATCGTCAAGCTCGTCGATGCCCCAGATTAATCTTTCAATCTCTAGAGCCTTGGTATCATCAGTCAAAGGACGAACAAGACCATTGAATTTAGTTTGCAACGCATCATCCGGAAGCGGATTACCAGCGCTCCCATAAGGGTCCTCGACGGACCGATTAAACTGGGCCCCGTCTCGCATTTTAATTGCAACCTTAGCTGCCCTCAAACGTGGATAAGCATCATGGCACTCTTTATCAACAGATACATTAACTTTGGGCACATGCTGGATAACATCGTTCTCATATCTTGCGTTTTCCTTAAAATGTTCAAGGTCTACGGCACCTCGCTCCAAAGCAGTTGCGATGCAGAACTGGTAACTCATTTGTGCAGATAGCATATCTTCGTAAGTGGCATTGGCATGCCCAACGGCGATCTCGTAGGTGCCAATATCTACGTTGACCACTTTTGTCGGGTCGATGTTTTCAGCTGCACGAATATCGATAACTGCGTCGATACCTGGGTGTATATGTCGGCAAGCAGCGTAGGGTTTGATATAGCAACCCGCCATTACAAGCCTTGCTGATCGCGGTCCATTTTCTAGCCCATCTGTAACTGCACTTAAATTCACATCCCCCGCAAAAGTATCAAAATAGCCTTCTTCAATTTCAAGAACATCTCTCGGACCAACCATACCTTGCTCGGCATTCAGTGCCGCCTGCAAACCCTCGCGCGCTGCTTGGCCGGGGTGAGTTCTCTTTACCTCCCCTCCCCCACGAAGAAATGCAAATATACCACTAGCACTGCTGGCAGCAATACCGAGAGCATCAGCCATTTGACGCTCATTGAAGTCGCGCAATGCTCCTACCGCCGCTGCTGCTCCCATCACGCCCATAACCGGTGTGTTGTGGAATCCGCGATACCGAGAATGGGGGTGCATAGCCGCGGCAAGACGACAAACAACTTCGTAACCAACAACAACCGCGTTAATAAATTGCTTGCCATTGTACTTACCAATTGAGGCAGCACTAATGAGGGCTGGAATTACAACGCAGCCCGGATGAACCGATCCAGCGCGATAACCATCATCAAGTTCCAATCCATGCGCAGCAGTGCCAGATATATAAGCAGCTGACATAGGATCGTAGCATTTTTCAAATCCCGGCACCGGAACCGAGCCAGTCAAACAAAGAGTATCAAAGGCTCCAGCGGCCGCAATAGTTGCGTGTTGTGTGCTTCCGGCAAAAATCGCGCCTATTGTATCTAAAGTATGACGCCGAGCCGTATTTAAGCTTGCATCATCTATGTCCTCATAGCCAAGCCCGCTCGCAAAATTTGCTAAAACCGAAGTGGGCGACAATGCGGGTTGCTGTCCATTAGATGCTGTATGCATAGAGCTTCTCCTTTTGATAGCTACAGTATAGGCTTTAATTTGGAAAATCGAGATACTTAAAATTTTTTAAGGATGCATGTTTTGCTTTATCATGAAAAATGGGAATTAAAAAAACAAACTGTTAGGGGGCCTAATGGAGTTGTATCCAGCCAGCACTATCTGGCCTCAGAAGTTGGCGCTGAAATTCTTCGCGCTGGCGGCAACGCTGTTGATGCTGCAATTGCAACCTCTTTTGCGGTGTCGGTTGTTGAGCCATGGATGAGTGGCATTGGTGGCGGTGGTTACATGCAAGTAGCCCTCGCGGATGAAGCAACAAACTATAGAACGTTTCATTTTGGGATGCGTTCGCCAAGTGAAATTGATACTGATTATTATCCTCTTGCAGAAGGCAATCTCTCCAGCGGTGACCTTTTTTCATGGCCAAGTGTTTTGGAAGACCGAAATATCATTGGTTTTCACTCAATAGCAGTGCCGGGACAGATTGCAGGTATCGCCAAAGCGCATGCTCGTTACGCAACAATGCCGTGGAAGGAGCTTCTACAACCAGCAATTGACTTAGCGAAACGCGGGTTACCAATAACCTGGAGTATGTCTCTTCGATGTCTTGGTGCGGCAAAAGAATTAAAACAGTTTAATGCATCACGAGCAATTTATCTCGATGCTCACGACCTTCCATTACAACCAATTCAGGGTCAAGATATTCCGCTATCGCCGTTAGGGAAGTTACCGATGACACTTGAACGCCTTGCTGAAGCAGGTGCGGATGATTTCTACCATGGCGACATAGCTCAAGCCATAATTGCAGATCTTATGGATGGCGGGAATGCAATGACCGCGTCCGATCTATCTGAGTATAATGCGCAAGAAACTGACAGTCTCGCGATACCCTACGGTGATTTAACTGTTCATGCAACGCCACACCTAACTGCAGGGCCTACATTGGCACGTGTAGTGAACCTAGCCTCAGATTTAGTGCAAACAAAAGGCACCCCAGAGGCATCTACATACTCATGTTGGGCTAACTCTTTAGAGCAAGCATATAATGAACGACTTGCAACAATGGGGGATACTGTTGACTCAAATGAATGTACTACTCATATAAGCATAGCGGACAGACATGGTAATTTGGTAAGCCTAACACAAACTTTGCTCTCTGTTTTCGGAAGTCGTGTGACCCTTCCAAGAACCGGGATACTTATGAATAACGGCATATACTGGTTTAATCCACTCCCCGACAAACCGAATTCACTTGCACCAAATAAAGGAGCACTTTCCAATATGTGCCCAGCAATTGTAGAAAAGAATGGGAGACCTTATTTCGCAATAGGGGCGTCTGGTGGACGGCGAATTATGCCCGCTGTATTTCAATTAATAACAATGATAGGAATTTTGGAAATGGAATTGGATGCCGCTGCCCACCAACCGCGGATTGACGTATGCGGAGAGGGTCGATGCACCGTAGATCCAGAATTAGGGCCGGAAATACGTGCCGAAATAGAAAAACGAATGCCTGTCTTCATTGGCGAAAATTCAGTTTTTCCTACATTATATGCCTGCCCTAACATCGCATTAGTTGGGCCGTCAGGAGAATTCGTAGGATTCACACACCCCATGACGCCCACCTCAGCCACCGTTGCTGTGTGACGATTAACCCTTCGGAATAACCCCTTTTACGGTACCTTTGGCAAGGCCTTGATTGCGCTTATGGTGATCAGAATCAACCAATATACCTTTATGAAGGTTTTCTGCATATGCCTCAGCAGCCCTTTCACCTGGAACTCGGACGGGTATTTTAGGATCGATAGAGGGCTGTTCCTTTATCCACGAACAATAGGCCTCTAGACGAGCTTGAAACATTTCACGACCGATAAGTTTATCCGGATCAATACAGATAAAATAGTGGCAGATGCCCGAGGGTTTTTCCGGTTCATAGAACTGGGATTTAATTAATGGTGCATAATTTCCTCCGCTCAAAACACCAGTTAACATGTCTACTGCCAAAGCAAGACCATATCCTTTATGCCCACCAACTGGCAGAACAAACCCCTGTAACACCTTCGCCGCATCTGTCGTATTCATACCATTTGAGTCGAGCCCCCAGCCTTCAGGAATGGTCTCCCCCAATTCCGCGGCACGTCTTATTTTGCCACGTGATTGGACACTAAGTGCAAAATCAAGAATAAAATGTTTCCCACCTTTCCGGGGCGCAGCATAACCAATCGGATTGTTGCCAACGACCTGTGCCTTTCCACCGGTCGCCGGCATCGTGAGTGAACCATTAGTGCCTGATAATAGAATCACTCCATTTTCGCACGCGCCCCAACCAAAACTGGCGTTAGCCCCAAAGTGGTTACTATTTTTGACGCTTATAAACGCAATGCCGACTTCTTGTGCCATTTCAATCGCAACTTCAGTAGCTCGACCTGCAACTGCCGTTCCAAGGGTATTCCCACCATCTACTATAGCCATTGCTGGTGTTTTCCGATCAACAGTTATACTCGTTGCTGGTTCAATTCCTCCTGCCTGAAGCCGTCCAATATAGTGGCTCAACCTAAGTATTCCATGGGTCTGGATGCCAAGCAGATCACATAAAATAAATTGTTCCGTTGCTAATGCAGCTATTTCAGGCGCAACACCGTTACGTTCGTAAGCTTCTATGCAAATAGTCCGACATTCCTTAACCGGCACTCTAATCATTTCAACCATAGCATCACTTTAGTTTGTCTGAGAGAAATGAATATTGGACGGGGCGACCGATCCCACGACGAAAGCCCTCCAATTTCAATACCTGTTCCGGAGTGACATTACATAAGCTAACATCTGAGCCAAAATCTTTGATCATTTGTATGTGTTGCTGCGGAAAAGAATATGGATCAGGCTCAAGTACGCAGTGTTTAAACCAAGATTGCTTGGGCAGGGCCTGAAGAGCCTGCGGGTTCTCAGATGCCAACATGTCAATCTCGCTTTGTTCTATAATGATATGATCTACACCTAAATCCATCATACTCTCGACCATTGATCCCAGAAAATCAATGCTGAGAGGTGACGTAGGTATTTTCCTGCCAAACTCGTAGACTACGGTAAGACCCGCACTCTGCAACAAATTAATTTGCTGCTTCCTAACATCGCTCTCCAATTCTATGTAATTTTCTGATAACTCGAGCATATTGATGTCCACTCGTTGAAGATGAGTAATCAATTC
The DNA here is from genome assembly GCA_913043025.1 of uncultured Rhodospirillaceae bacterium. GTDB lineage: Bacteria > Pseudomonadota > Alphaproteobacteria > UBA8366 > UBA8366 > UBA8366. The sequence goes on along the minus strand of CAJWLM010000002.1, from coordinate 175,500 downwards.
ATCAACTGCATTCTGATGATAGGCCGTTTCGAAGAGAATACCGCCAGCAAAGGGAATAACACCATAATCTTTGTAAGTGCGCACAATTCTCTTTACCAAGGGTGGCGGGTAATCCAATGCATTTATGGCAAATATTTTTGCGTAATCGATGAACTCAGCCCCATAATCAAGTAAGTCCTTGAGCCCTCTCGGACCTGTCCAACCAAAATCACTCGGCCCAACATCAATCATTGCAGTTAGCCCAGTTTTCCTCGGTTTACTCTGACGCGTAGGCGCCTTCAAACGATCATATTCGAAATAGCCGTTAATGTCGGTAGCGATATCACCCATATTTCCCCCTTCACCTTCATCTGCCGAGTTATTACAATACAAAATACTTCCAGAATATATCGACAGCAAAATTCAGTGCGTAAGCTAATGAAAAAATACCTTTGCCACGCATTTTTTTAAAAGCAACTTTATTTTCCCTATCAAATCTGCATTTTTTTACAAACAACTTAAATCCTCGGCATGAACCATTCTATACGCTACATATAAACGACGGAGGATATCATGCCAAAGACAGACACGTACTCGCTAAATGGGCCTCTTCAAGGTCTTCGCATACTGGATATAGCCACATACGTTGCCTCACCATTTTGTGCTACATTAATGGCTGAGTTTGGAGCCGAGGTAATAAAGGTGGAGTTGCCGGGCGTTGGGGACCCCTGTCGTAAATTAGGCACCGTCGATGATTGCGGGGATACGTTGGTTTGGTTGTCGGAGGCTAGAAATAAAAAATCAATTACGCTCGATCTTAAGAAAAAAGAAGGTGCGAATTTATTTAAGCGACTTGTGAAGACAAGTGATGTCATTACAGAAAACTTTCAACCTGGCACACTCGAAAAATGGGGCCTTGGTTGGGAAACCTTGCACAAAATAAATCCTAAAATGATAATGCTGCGTGTTTCGGGTTATGGCCAAACAGGTCCATACAGCAGCAAACCAGGGTTTGGTCGAATTGGGAATGCATTCGGTGGAATTTCTTTTCTTGCTGGCGAACCAAATGGGGCGCCAGCAACCCCGGGCTCCGCAACCCTCGCCGATTACCTCGCTGGAATCTTCGGTGGGTTCGGAGTTATGGCAGCGTTAAAACACGCCGATGCAACGGGTATCGGACAATTTATTGATATTGGCCTCTATGAACCTATTTTTCGTATCCTTGATGAAATAGCACCTGCATATGATAAACATGGTTATATCCGTCAGCGCATGGGAGCAGCCACCGTGAACGTATGCCCGCATAGTCATTACCCGACTAAAGATAGGCGATGGGTTGCAATCGCATGCACAAATGACAAAATTTTTGCCCGCCTTGCAAAGGCAATGGGCAACAGCGAACTGGCCAGCCAGGGAAAATATGGCTCGATACATAAACGCGAAAATGACCGTGAAAATGTTGATAAAATTGTCACCGAATGGACTTTGCAACATAGTCAGAGAGAATTGATCAAACTTTGCGATGCAGCGGAGGTTCCATGCGGAATAGTCGCATCAATTGACGAGATTTTTGAAAATGAGCACTATGCCGCCCGTGGAAATATTGCTCGTCCTAACGATGAGAGAGCAGACAGGTTGGCCGTTCCAAATGTAGTGCCTCGACTGTCCAAGACACCTGGTTCAATAAGATGGCTAGGGCCTGCTCTTGGTCAGCATAATGCTGAGGTTTACGAAGAGATATTAGGTTTAAAACAGGCTGATTTAGAGCTACTCCGGCAAAAAAAGGTAATTTAATAAAACCACAATTGCGTGGATCGTTTTCCATTTTTACCTGGCACTTTCATGGCTTAAAGAGGATAAATAGCAAAATACCTTATAAAATTTTGAACAGGTCGTAATTACTTTCATTATTTAAAATCACTGTAATAAATTTGAAAAATAAGACTTCTAACCGATGACTAACATTCAACGAAACAGGACAAACTGCTAGCATAAAAGTTTTGGTTTTTATGGAATTCAAAGCACCACTACAAAAAGCTACTCTCCTAAGACGTTACAAACGTTTTCTGAGCGATATGTTGTTGCCAAATGGCACAACAGTAGTAGCACATTGTGCAAATTCGGGTTCTATGTTGGGCCTCACGGAACCTGGTAGTGAAGTATGGCTGTCACCTAACACCAATCCAAAAGCTAAACTCGATTGGCGCTGGGAACTTGTCCGAACTGATGGAAATCTTGTCGGTATAAACACTGCTCACCCCAACCGCATAGTAGAAGCCGCAATTGAGGAGGGCGAGATTGCTGAATTAAAGGGCTATGAAAACATACGTCGTGAGGTCAAGTATGGCGTTAATAGTCGAATAGATCTTCTTCTTGAAGATCCAGACAAAGAACCATGCTTCGTCGAAGTAAAAAATGTCACATTAAAACGTGAAAATTATGCAGAATTTCCTGATGCAGTAACAAAACGCGGAGAGAAGCATCTTCGTGAATTGGCATGCATGCGAGCTGATGGAAGTCGCGCATTGATGTTTTACTTGGTGCAACGGAGTGATTGTAATTCTTTTAGGCTTGCTGCTGATATAGACCCCACCTACGCAAAGACCTTTTTTGAAGCACGAGACGCTGGCGTCGAAGCCGTATGCTATGCCTGCGATGTCTCACCTAGCAATATTAAAATTATCCGTCAAATACCCATTGATTGTTGAGTCTTTGTTTGTACATCGGGGAATTTTGAAAGGAATTACCAATGAGGTTACATAAAATCAAATGACCATGATGGATACTAAAATAGAGCCAGAATCCATTGGAGTACCATTCCATAATTCAGAGGATTATGGGGCCATGCGTAAGGCGGGTAAACTAGCCGCAGAAGTGCTCGACTTTATCACTCCACACGTTTCACCTGGCGTTTCCACTGAGGAACTTGACACCTTGTGTCATAATTTTATCGTCGATCATGGTGCAATTCCTGCCCCTCTTAATTACAAAGGTTTTCCAAAATCAATTTGCACATCCGTCAACCACGTTGTCTGTCATGGAATTCCTGACCCTCAGAAGATCCTAAAAGATGGCGATACCCTTAATATCGACGTAACTGTGATTCTCGATGGATGGCATGGGGATACCAGCCGTATGTTTTGCGTCGGCGAGAAAGTTGGTGTGCGCGCTAAGAAGTTAATCCAAGTGACTTATGAAGCAATGATGAAAGGCATTCACGTTGTGAGACCAGGAGCCACATTAGGAGATGTTGGTCGAGCTATTCAAAAACATGGGGAAGACCATCGATTTTCTCTGGTCCGTGACTTCTGCGGTCACGGTATTGGAAGAACATTTCACGCACCGCCCAGCATTTTACACTACGGCCAGTCCGGCACTGGCGTAATTCTAAAGGAAGGCATGTTTTTCACGATCGAGCCAATGGTAAATGCAGGAAAATTTCACGTGAAAATATTGCAAGATGGTTGGACTGCAGTCACCAAAGATCGACAACTTTCAGCACAATTCGAACATACCGTTGCAGTGACGTCGAGAGGATACGAGATTTTTACTGAAAGTCCAAAGGGCTGGTCCATGCCGCCCTATATTTAGGTTCGATTACGTTTAACGTTCCCACAAAATAAAAAAGTTTCGCAAATAAATCTCCGCCAAAATAAGAAATTTAGAAGAGTTTTTTGATCACACAGTGAACCGAAAATTCCGTATAATCATCTAGGTCGTCCTATGTTGCGGCAAAGGCAAAGATCGGTTTTTGATTTTCTACGGACATGAAACTAGGGTTAAGGAGTTCACTGGCTTGAAAAATGGCACAAGAATGCATTCTTCCCATTGGGGAGCTTTTCAAGGAACTACGCAAGACGGAAAACTAGTCGACGTCCAACCGTTCTGTAAAGATGAGTACCCCTCTCCTATTATCGGATCAATAAAGGACGCGCTTTACTCTGAATGCCGAATACATCAGCCTATGGTTCGTAAAAGTTGGTTTGACAACGGATATGGCGCTAATACCGAAAAGCGTGGCGCTGATCCATTTATTGCTATTGAGTGGGACCAAGCAATTAACTTAGTGGTAGCAGAATTAAGCCGTGTGCAAAAATGCCACGGGAACGAAGCTATTTTTGGAGGGTCATATGGCTGGTCGAGCGCTGGCCGTTTTCATCATGCGAAAACGCAACTAAAGCGGTTCCTCAATGTTTTTGGCGGATTCACCGATCAAGTGCACAGCTACTCGAATGCCGCGGGTCATGCAATTTTACCTCACGTTGTTGGTCAGGGTGGTTACGGCCCTTTCAGTTCTTGGGATGGAATTGCTCAGCATTGCGAACTTTTTGTTGCATTTGGGGGTGTTGGACTGAAAAACACACAGGTTGAGCCCGGAGGCGCAGGTGAACATGCTACACATAAATGGCTCCCAATGCTCCGAAAAAATGGAGTGCGTTTTGTAAGTGTAACGCCTTGCCAAGACGACACCGCAGATTACTTAAAAGCCGAATGGTGGCCGGCACGCCCAAACTCTGACGTAGCAATAATGTTGGGGCTTGCACACACATTGGTTAAAAATCGTCTTCACAACAGGGCGTTCCTTAACAAGTACTGCGTCGGCTTTGATAAATTCAGCTCCTATCTTATGGGACATACAGATAACGTACCTAAAACTGCTGAATGGGCAGCCAAAATCTCAGAGATTCCCGCGCCTAAAATTCGTGCATTAGCTATTGAAATGGCGAATAAAAATACCGTTCTCGGATGTGCCTATGCCTTGCAAAGGGCAGACCACGGAGAACAAGCTTATTGGATGACAATTACTTTGGCCGCTATGTTAGGTCGCATCGGACTTCCAGGGAATGGATTCGGATGCGGGTATGGGAGCATGAATGGCTATGGCAATCCCCATTTAAACTTGCCAGCACCAACCATGAGTATTGGAGATAACCCAACCAAAAGCTATATCCCGGTCGCGAGGATCGCCGATATGTTACTCAATCCTGGCGCACGCTATGATTTTAATGGAACTCAACGCAAATATCCTCACGTACGTTTAGTTTATTGGTGCGGTGGCAATCCCTTCCATCATCACCAAGACCTCAACCGTTTACTGCAAGCATGGCGCAAGCCCGAAACGATAATCGTTCACGAACCCTGGTGGACTTCGACTGCGCGGCACGCTGATATCATACTTCCTGCGACCTCTACAATGGAGCGCAATGATATCGGCGCTAGTGGCCGTGATCGATTTTGGATAGCAATGCAAAAACTAGTTGAACCTCTGCATCAAGCTCGGAATGATTTTGATATATTTTCTGATATTGCAGATGGCTTGGGGCTGAGAAATAACTTCACTGAGGGGAGGAACGAGCAAGATTGGATAAAAAAAATATATGACATTGCCTGCCAGAAGGCTGCTAAACAAGGTATTACTTTTCCTAACTTTGATGATTTTTGGTCCCGAGGTTTTTTGGAAATACCGGCCCCAGATAGGCCATTTGTGGCCATGGCGGATTTTCGTTCAAACCCCTCAAAATTTAAACGCAAAACGCCATCTGGCAAAATTGAAATCTTTTCTGAAACCATAGATAGCTTTGGATATGATGATTGCCCAGGGCACCCCACGTGGCTAGAGCCAACGGAGTGGCTAGGCAGTAAATTGGCTGAAGAATTCCCACTCCATATGGTTTCCAACCAACCTCGTAGTAGGCTACATGCACAATTAGATTATTCGAAAATCAGCCAAGCAACAAAAATTACGGGCCGTGAGCCCGTACGTATCAATCCTGAAGATGCAGCATCTCGAGCTATACAAACTGGAGATGTGGTGAAAGTATTCAATAATCGGGGCGCGATACTTGCTGGAGCACTTATTTGCGCTTCTATACGTCCCAGCGTTATCGAGCTATCTACTGGCGCATGGTATGACCCACTAGTACCGGGTCAGCCCGGCACTCTAGAGGTTCATGGGAACCCCAATGTGCTTACGCCTGATCGCGGAACATCGAAACTCGCTCAAGGGCCTACGGCCCATTCGACGCTTGTGCAGGTAGAAAAATTTGTCGGTACAATGCCTAGCGTAACGGTCTTAAAAAGACCAGCCGGTGTATAATTTATGGGCAATTGCATAATTTTTAGTCAATTTTTTTTTGCTGTATCTCTTGTGCCAATTTTTTTTATTTAGAAACAACGCCTTATAAATTGGCACACAAGATGCTATAATAGACGAGAGGGTGGCAAACTCTAAGTAGAACTATTTATTACGTGGATGAAAAGGAAGAGATAGAAGCTTCGCATGAAAAAGATTGAAGCAATCATAAAGCCTTTTAAGCTGGATGAAGTTAAGGAAGCTCTTCAGGAGGTCGGCATTCAAGGCATTACGGTTTTAGAAGCAAAAGGGTTTGGCCGACAAAAAGGGCATACCGAATTGTACCGGGGTGCTGAGTATGTAGTTGATTTCCTACCCAAGGTGAAATTAGAAGTAATTTTAGAAGACAATGATGTTGAAAGGGCGGTCGAAGCAATTAAGACTGCTGCTGAGACTGGGCGTATTGGTGACGGAAAGATTTTCATTTCTACGGTAGACGAAGTGATCAGAATAAGAACAGGTGAGATAGGAACAGATGCGATCTGACTTTTGCGTTCAGGCCAAACTGCGCCCCGCGTCCATTGTGTTAAGCATTCTTGCAGTGTCCATACCTATATCTAGGATGGTCTGTAACAACCAAAATACAAACAGAGAGTTCATAAAAACATGTCTGAAATAGAAAATGTACTTAAATTGATCAAAGAAAATGATGTCCAATATGTTGATTTTCGATTCACTGATCCGCGCGGAAAGTGGCAGCACACCGCGCAGCATGTTTCTACAGTTGATGGGGATCTTTTATCGGAGGGCATTATGTTCGACGGATCATCAATCGCTGGTTGGAAAGCCATAAATGAATCAGACATGAATTTAATGCCAGATCTATCAACTGCAGTCATGGATCCGTTTACGGAACAACCTCAGCTGATACTCTTTTGCTCTGTTAAAGAACCTACAACCGGGCAAGCATACGATCGCTGTCCTCGCTCTACAGCCGAGAAAGCAGAAGCTTATCTAAAATCCACTGGAATTGGCGATACAACTTATTTTGGACCAGAGGCAGAATTTTTTTGCTTCGATGACGTTCGCTTTCAAACTGATCAAAATCATTCATTCTACATGATAGACGAGAATGAAGGGCCCTATAATAACGGCACAGAAATATTTGAAGGCAATATCGGTCACCGTCCAAAGGCTAAAGGTGGTTATTTCCCGGTACCACCGGTCGATAATAATACTGATCTACGTGCACGAATGGTGTCAACTCTCCATGAAATGGGAGTGCCAATGGAGAAACATCACCATGAGGTGGCTCCTTCACAGCATGAGCTTGGTATGATGTTTGGTACGCTTCTACGTACTGCAGATAATATGCAGTTGTATAAATGGTGCGTGCACATGGTAGCCCATGAATCTGGTAAGACCGCTACCTTTATGCCAAAGCCAGTATACAACGATAACGGCTCTGGCATGCATTGCCATCAGTCGATTTGGAAAGATGGGGACACAACTTTCGCCGGTACAGGCTATGCAGACCTTTCCGAAACAGCACTGCACTACATAGGTGGCATTATAAAGCACGCCCGTGCTATCAATGCCTTCACTAACCCTACAACTAACAGTTATAAAAGATTAATTCCTGGTTTCGAGGCGCCTGTGCTGCTTGCATATTCATCGAGAAACAGATCTGCGTCTTGCCGCATTCCCTACGTTGAAAGTCCAAAAGGTAAACGCATTGAAGTGCGCTTTCCTGACCCTTCTGCTAACCCATATTTGGCCTTCTCCGCGATGCTTATGGCTGGGATTGACGGCATTCAGAATAAGATCGACCCCGGCGAGCCCATGGATAAAGATCTTTATGATTTGCCTCCCGAAGAACTGGAGGGTGTACCAACTGTGTGCGCTTCACTTAGAGAGGCATTAGCAGCGTTGGACAACGATCGTGGCTTCCTCACATCTGGTGATGTAATGACCAACGAACAAATTGATGCATATATTGGTCTTAGAGAAGAAGAGATTTTAGCGTTTGAACAAGCTCCACATCCAATCGAGTTTGAAATGTATTACAGTGTTTGATAATTTTTTGCACGATACAGAACAATAAAAAATATTGAAAACCCGCGGAATTTAAATTTCGCGGGTTTTTTTCTACCTTAAGGATTTTTAGCTTGTTTGAACAAAAGCATTAAGCTTTTTACTCTCTGTAAAAATGACTTACACATTTCACCATTCATATCAGCTGCCTTATCACAGAAGATCGCGCAGCTACACGACAAAGATTAAACCCCAAATCTACAATCAAACAATCGCGCTTTTGCACCCTCAATTGCATTTAAAAGTGTTGAGCATTTAAATGACCCTTGAAACGATATTTGCGAGCTTGCCATTGCCCGTGTATACAGACGCTTATAGAGGCAAATTTTTATTAAAATAGAAAAACTGGCTGGGCAAAAATGGATATAAACGAACGTATCGTTGATGATTTTATTCGTAATGAGATTGGGTTTGTAACGACTGTGCCATGCAAACAACTATCTGGCGTGATCGATGCAGTTGAGAAACATGATCAAATTCATCACGTTCCATGTAACCATGAGGCAGAAGGGATGGGACTTTGTGCAGGAGCTTTTCTAGGAGGCACCAGGCCATGCATAATTATGCAAAACACAGCCCTAGGGGTTACCGTAAATTCACTTGCCGCTCTAATACAATATTACCAGATGCCTCTGCCTATGTTGATTAGCTACCGTGGAGAGGTCGGTGAAAAGGTGGCATGTCAAGTAGAAATGGCAATGCATACTAAACCAATACTTCAACAAATGAATATTCCGTCATATCACCTTCATAAGGCTGATGACATTGAAGAATTAAGCGCAATTCTGAACCACACGTTTATGGCTAGTAAACCCACTGCGATTTTGGCCGACGCAAGCTTTTGGAGTGCAACATAATGATACGGAGCGAAGTTACCAAGTCCATAATCCCGGTTATTACTGACGAACTTGTTGTATGCAACATTGGTCTACCTTCTCAGGAATTATTCATGCACGATGACCAGCCGTCTAATTTTTATATGCTTGGAACCATGGGCCTATGCTCATCCATAGGTCTTGGCCTGGCGCTTAACCAAAACGCGCCTGTGCTAGCCATTGATGGGGATGGCTCCATACTTACAAATTTTGGCACACTAGCCACGATAGCAAATAACCCAGCAGACAACTTCACTTTACTGATTATAGACAATGGCTCCTATGGCTCTACGGGAGATCAACCGACCTATGCGGGAAAGAAGACTTCTCTATCCAAGGTCGCAAAAGCTTGCGGATGCGCTAACGTTATAGAATGCCAAGGAGAAGAAGCTGCCGAAGAGGTTGGCAAGGCCCTTAAAGGAAACCAGATGACGATAATTGTTTGTAAATGTGAGAGTGGAAATGTTCCCGTTCCTAATATTCTGACTCATCCCGTTTCTATTCGCGATCGTTTTATGACTGAAGTCGAGGCGCGCAATTAGAAACATAAACAGTTGGCCCTGTTAGGTTAATGAAGGCTCTCGCATTACTTAAGCTATCGGAGTCAGAGAAAAAAGTATTACTCCGCAAGCTTTTGTATTTCAGTCAGCAGTTTTTCTGTAATGTCGATCCCGTTCTTTAAATTTTTCTTTTTTTGTATTCGTTCAAATTCACCGGGCATTAAAACCATTTCTGTGCCTGGCAAAGGCTGACTATTGTGTATTTCAGATGCTAATTCTTCCACGCAACCTACAAACCTACGTTTAGAACCAATAGAGCCAGGATCGATAGCAAGAAACATATCTCCTTTGGTAATTTCTTGATCAGTATTCATAGTTCCGCTTACTTTTGTTCCTACAGAGCCACCAGCTAAACCTCCTGCTAAAAAATCAATCATAATCGCTAAAGCCGACCCTTTTGCCCCACCTGCGGGTAATAGAGCTCCTTTCAATGCTTCTGTTGGATTTGTGGTTGGGTTTCCCTCTCCATCAATAGCCCACCCCTCTGGAATACTCTCACCACGCTCAAGAGCGTTAACAATCTTGCCGCGAGCTGCGACGCTTGTTGACATATCTACCAAATACGGAGCACCTTCCGAGGGTACAGAAATAGTTAGAGGGTTGGTGCCGAGTATTTGTTGTCGACTCCCAAATGGAGCCACACCAGGCTCCGTGTTTGTTACCACTATGCCTATCACGCCCTTTTCGGCGAGCCACTGAGAGTAATATTGCAAAATGCCGATATGCGATGCTTTGCGGACACTTACCACCCCAACACCAAAGTTCTTCGCCTTTTGAAGCACAAGATCTGTAGCTTTTTTTGCAACCACAGGCCCAAGGCCATAATCACCATGTATCAGAGCGGTTGCACCTTTGTCTCGGACAACTGAGGGCTGACATACTGATTTAAGTGCACCACAGTCTAATCCTTTGATCCAATTTGGTATACGAATAACGCCATGAGAGTCATGCCCACGTAAGTTAGCCTCTATCAATATATCTGCAACTAAAACCGCGTCTTTCTTTGGCACACCGCGTTTTCGGAATATTGTCTCAGCTAAAGCACGAAGGCCGTCTGAGGAAACTTGCAAAGAGGATGCATTTCTTGAAATCATCATATTAAGCGCCCCTAATAAATTTTTCTCAAACCATCTAACTTAATTTTGCGTGCTCCATTGTGCTGTCGTCGAGGTGGGATGAAGCTTCGTGATTATTATATTTTGCAAACTTTCCTGTGTGTACAGAGCCCGATCTAAATTTCTACAACCTCAACACCAAGTGTTGTCCAATATTCTTTTCAGCTCTACGCTGAGTTAGCGTAACAGCGTTACTTGGCTTAAGGGTTAGCTGTCTGATTAACGGTGATTGAAAGCCTTAGCCGCCTTTTTCTTGTTATTTTTTCAGACATGGTCCGTTCACGCCCAACGCACCTTATCCTGGCTATCCGCCGCGGTAATTAATGTCATTGTGTTTACGACTGTCCAGTCACATAAATCATAACGGCGGTTAAGCTTTTCGCGCATTTCAAATTCAATCTCATTAGCAGGTATCTTAGAACGTTCCCACATCGCTAGATCGGGCCTGCGCGTCAAAAGTAAGCTACGCACCGTTGGTCCTTCTCCGTTAACCTTCCACAAACCAATAACTTGCGAGTCATAGGAACTTTCAAAGTCCGGCCAAGCCGCAATGCAAAGCTCCATAAATTCCTCATATTTTTCTGCCGGCGTCTCAAACCAGCGAAACGCGTAGTTACCTTGGCGTTCAGGTGGTTCATCAGTTTTTGGACGAGAGGTTGGACGTAAAATTTCATGCCCCGACGCGCGCACCGTAGCCAATCCTCTGTCAAGCAAGCTCGCATGTTCAGATGCAGATTCGATATCAGGCCACATTGTGATAGCAATCACCGTGTCGCGGGGCAAGCCAATCTGGCTACGCCATACGCCGTACATAGATCCTCCTGCTTTTTGTATTCTTTCGACACCATCAGTGATAATCGACCCTGCAGCGTCTTTCCAACGTCTTGGCACACAATCGATCCTATGACAGGCAAAAATTGCATCCATTTTATTCTCCAAAAGATTCTAACGTTAGCACCAACTACCTTTTCGGTAAACTTTTCACCGTAACAGAGAGCACTAAAACTATTTGATTCCATAAAAGTTTCTTCATTACTTGTTCCATCTAACATAGAAGTAATTTGTAACCCTCATGGCTCGCAACGAAACCTATACTGTTATAAAATTGATGAGCGTTTGTGCGCTTTTTGTCAGTGGTTAACTGTACTATACCGCAACCCCTTTCCTTGCAACGTTCTACACCCCAACAGAGCATTCTGCGGCCAAGCCCGGTATTTCTGTATTCCTTCAAAACTCGTACTGCCTCTATCTGACCTCGCCACATTCCAGTGCGAGCTATGCCCGGAATAAAACTTAGCTGCATAGTCCCCACGATAGTCTTGCTATTCACTGCAACGATTAATAGCTGGTTTGCATCAGCTGAAATAGCTCGGAATGCATCCCAATAAATATTAACGAGAGGCTCTTCTGGCACCTCACGTGCTGCACCTATGGGATCGTCTGCCAGCATTTTAACAATTGCACAAAGATCAGCCTCAACGGCTCGACGAAATACAATATCGCACTTACACATATTTCACTCCTCCAGCGTCATCACACTGGCGATGTCGCGGCGAAGTTTACGGTTGCGCTTCAAGTGCCATTCTCGGCTCATTGCTTCGCTCCTATTTTGGTAGCTCTCAGCGTAGAGTAGTTTCCATTTACGGCCTCGAGTTGCGCGCGCACCAACTCCCGCATTGTGGGCGGCCAATCGTGCATCAATATTATTGGTCCATCCGACATAAGTACGGCATACCCTTTTTGCACTGCGAGCCCGGCACTCTAAAGTTCCGATAACATAGACATAACAGCTCACTTACATAGACCTCAGTTATCCAAGATGCAGGTTTTAACCCTGGCAGGTAATTGCTCATCCAGATCATACACGCGATATGAAAAAGGCTTCTCGCAAAATGCGGGGGCACCAGAATGAAGAACTCTTCCCTCAACCAATGTTCCAGGATGATAGTGTCCCGATAACACTGCAAGCACCCTACCCGATTGGTGTATTGATTTTTTTAAATCAACAGCAGTCGTATACTGATAGTGTTTGTTCTTTGCGAAAACCGGCGGATGTATCATGTAATGCTGCACATGAACTTGTGCGCACTCATGCTCTTCACCTGAAATTGCTTCTTGGAAAAGAGCCGCATTGACTTTATCCCGTATTGGTTGTTGTTCAGCAGATAACCTGTCCCAAAAACAATAAAAACGTAATCCGGCAATATCATTGGAAAACCTATAACCGCTGAAAACTTCAGCGAAAGATTTTTCATCATCATTATTTCCAGGCACCACAACAAATGGTACCCCAACTGCCGACAACCATTCTTTTATAAAATTAAGATCTGATCTCACATCATTGAGCCAATCACTAAGAGGCCGCTCATCTGGTGAATTGCCATTAATTACCGATGCTGGAACATCGAGTAAATCACCAGACAACACCAAAACATCGGGCGAGTGTGATAAAATCTTAACCTCCAGACGCTCTAAAAGAGCCGGTACGTTACGCGAAAGCCGAGACGGATCTTTTGCTGTGCCAGGTAATTGGCGGCGCATATGCATGTCTGTCCAGTGAAGTATTCTTGTCATAGCCATATCCTAGCAGGCTAACCGCTTGTTAGTACAACATTTACCTTCCACAAATAGAATGTAACGACTTGCCAGTAAAACCCAACCGGTGTAATCGTCAGAAAGAGTTCTAGGAGAAGGAACCCCAAGTGTTCATATCAAAAATTATGCGTCATCCCGGTTTTGCACTCGTTGCAGCAGCATGTATAATTTTTGCCGCCTTCGGCATTCGCCAAAGTATGGGCCTTTTTATGCGTCCCATCTCTGAAGGATTGGGATGGGGGCGCGAGATACTCTCTCTTGCTCTTGCAACACAAAACCTTCTCATAGGTTTTGCCGCTCCATTTTTTGGTGCACTAGCAGACCATTGGGGGCCGCCAAAAACATTAGCAGTTGGCGGGTTGTTGTTCTCATTGGGGCTACTGCTCATGAGTCTTGCATCGACCCCTTTCGCTATGTTTATGAGCGCCGGCGTTATGATGGGTATCGGGCTCGGTGCCTGTGGAATGCCCCTAGTGCTAGCAACTGTAAGCAAAGTAGCCCCCGAACAAAAACGCAGCCTCTGGATAGGTATCATCACAACTTGTGGCACTGGGGGACAGCTACTGTTGGTCCCAGCAAGTAGATTAGCAATCGGCGAATTTGATTGGCCTACTAGCTTGCTTATGCTGTCTCTAATAGCAATACTGATTGTGCCAATAGCATTGGCCACATCATCTGCAATTACTAAGGATACTGGAAAAGATAATAATATTAATGTTCGCGAAGCACTTCTGGAAGCATCCCATCATAGAGGCTATCGCTTGCTTACCTCCGGATTTTTTGTGTGCGGTTTCCACGTAGCTTTCGTTGCTATTCATTTGCCAGCTTTTGTCCATGACCGTTGCGCAGCACCAGGTCTCGGTGCTACGGCGTTAATGTTGATAGCATTTTGCAATATGATTGGAGCTGCAACATCAGGTTGGCTAGGAGGACGATTCTCTAAAAAATATTTATTGTCTGCTATCTACAGTGGCCGGGCTTTGGTTATGTGTAGTTTTCTTCTATTTCCAATAACTCCATTAACTGTCATTGTTTTTTCCTGCTTTATTGGTCTTCTCTGGTTAAGTACGGTTCCACCCACATCTGGCTTAGTAAGCCAGATTTTTGGTCTACGGTACATGGGGATGCTATACGGGATTGTTTTCTTGAGCCATCAATTAGGTGCATTTGTAGGGATATGGCTCGGCGGCTATATTTTTGACAGCACCGGTAGCTATACGATTGTATGGTGGATCGCCGTTGCTTTGGCTGTAGCAAGTGCGATTATTCATTTACCAATCGATGAAAGACCACTGCCCCGTTTAAATAACGCTTGAAAGTCACATTCTGTGATGTGAAATTTTCACTTGAATGTATTTCGGAGAGAGTAATGACTATTCTTTTTGAGGAATTAGCTCATAGCAAAAGTCCATTTGGCGATTTAAGCCTGCGCCGAAGACATGAATTACGTCTGAATACAGATGTTTATGAAATCAAACTAGGTGATGACTTTTTAATGACTAGTCTTTTTCATAAATCAGAAGATGCGCTTGCGGATCTTGGCCTACAAAAACTTAAATCAGACAAACTCAACGTTGTTATTGGAGGGTTAGGCCTCGGCTATACAGCAGCTACCGCGCTAAAAAATCCAAAAATACATGACCTCATAGTAATAGAAATACTACCCGCAGTCATCAAATGGCACCGTGCCGACATCATCCCGATGAACAATCACATAAAATTGGATAAAAGATGCCGCTTTGTAGAAGGAGATTTTTTCAGCCTTGTTCAATCAAAGGACGGATTTGATCCTGATAACGCAAACCGGCGTTTTCACGCCATCTTAGTGGATATTGATCACTCACCTAACCAGTGGTTAGCATCGACTAACTCTTTTTTTTATAGGAAAAAGGGTCTCTCAGCGATCACTCAACATCTCCTACCGGGCGGCGTATTTGGACTCTGGTCAAATGATGCACCTGATACAACCTTTACCGAACGCCTCGCATTAGCAGTTGGTAAAGCTGATGCTAGAGCTATTACTTTTGAAAATCCACTGACCGGCACTACTGTAACTCAAACAGTTTATATAGCGACAGCGCCCTAGTATATTTTGACGTCCGAGTTAGGGATATATTTCCTACGCAGCGACAACAAAATAATGAAGAGAAAACAGTTATTTTGGATCAGACATTTAAGAAAAACCGAAAACCTAAAGACAACGCCTAAATGAATGGTTTTTCTATATCAGTGGCGCAAAATCCTTCAGAAATTGCAAAATAATTCCCAGAACGGGAGTTTTTTGAATGTAAAAAAGCTTGTATTATAAAGTATTAAATAATTAATGTGTAATTTTTAATTTTTATTTGCCTTTTGTTAAATAATTGTATTAATTTTGTTGATATTCAATGAATAATAGTGTATTATTTCAATTATTACTCACTTGGTTTTTATATGCTCGCAAATCATCAAATAATCCCCTCACAAGTCTCCGAACAAATTCTACCTATAAAAAGTTTGGAAACAAAGTGTTCCTTGGAGCTATTGCTTGCAGACGAAATTAAGCATTTAGCCGCAAGCGCCGACAATTGTATCTTTGCATTATATGATGCTCACATACCAAACGAGGGACCAATTGATTTTGTAACGTATGAATGCAGTGACAAACATGTTTTGCTTGATATAGATGTAAATTTTAAGTTTGAGGGAATAGGCGTTTGGTATATTTGTAATCGTTACGATGAAACATACCAATTATGCCATATTTTAGTGCAGATAAAGAATGGTCGTTTTGTAAAGGGTCAGGTTGAGCAGTTCCATGGATATTGGGACGAATTTCCTCAATTCATTGCTGAAGATCGTTGGATAAAAGCATTAACTCCAGACACTAAATAAAGCCAAACAAAAATCTACGTTGCGATAGTATGTGCGCTCAAATGACTTCTCGGTAGCTCTACCTTATCCTTTATAACATTCACTTTACACACTCAACACATCTCCTTGCAGCAGGGTTAATCTGGAGTCTTTTTTCAGGGATATCATCGCCGCAACCCTCGCAAATACCATACTCTCTTTG
Organism: uncultured Rhodospirillaceae bacterium; assembly: GCA_913043025.1. GTDB lineage: Bacteria > Pseudomonadota > Alphaproteobacteria > UBA8366 > UBA8366 > UBA8366. Next base: position 159,154 of record CAJWLM010000002.1, on the reverse strand, counting down.
CTCAATCCGGTTAAGCGCAGCATTTAATTCCCGACATCTTTTTTGACGCCTAGTGTCGAGAGCTTTGGCCATTTCTTGTATTTGGAATGCATCCATACGCGAAAGTCTGCCTACACTTTGTTGGTCCAACCTTACAGGCTTACGCTCTGCTGAGGATTGATTACTTTGAGAAATAAGATCGGTCAGCTCAATTTCAATTGCGAGACGGAACTCATTAATACTATCGTTCAGTTTGTCAGGCATTTAGTAAGGATGACAGATTTTGAGTATACAAGCAAAGATGCATTCTTTCCTGTTCACACTTCACCGTGATAAATAACACTTCATGTTACATTTGAAAGATCTAACGTATCGCGTAGGCGACAGAGTATTGCTTGACAACGTTAATATAAGCATACCCGCTGGCCATAAAGTTGGTTTTGTTGGACAAAATGGCACTGGCAAAACAACGTTGCTAAAGCTAATCATGCGCCAATTAAGCCCATCAGGGGGTGACATCGTTTTCCCGCAAAAATGGGAATTGGGGATGACAACCCAAAATGCACCTGAAGGCTGCCTTTCGTTACTAGATACTGTACTCGCAGCAAACAAAGAACTAACCAAGCTGAAAAAGGATGCTGAGGATATAAGTAATCCTGAACGTCTCGCTCAAGTCCATGATCGACTGCGGGATCTAGAGGCCCATAGTGCGGAAGCGAGGGCAGCAAGAATCTTAGTGGGGCTTGGCTTTGATGATGCTGCTCAACATCGTCCATGCCAAGAATTTTCTGGTGGTTGGCGAATGCGCATTGCTCTCGCTTCTCTTCTATTTGTTCAACCTGACTTGCTGCTCTTGGACGAACCAACTAACCACTTAGATCTTGAGGCCTCGATATGGTTAGAGGATTTTTTGAAGCAATACCGCGGGACATTAATAGTTGTGAGCCACGATCGTCATTTATTGAATCTGGTAGTTCAAGAAATTCTCCACCTTGAAAAGGGTAAATTGACTCTTTATTCGGGTGGCTACGACAAGTTCGAAAATGCACGTCGCATGCGCTTGGAGCAGAATATTCAACAACGCAAAAAACAGGAAAATGAGCGTGCTCATATTCAAAATTTCGTCGATCGATTCCGTTACAAGGCAAGTAAGGCGAAACAAGCACAATCTCGATTGAAGAAATTAGAGCGATTGCAACCAATTGCCGATCTACAACCTGATAACAACAGAAAATTTATATTCCCAACACCATCGCCTCTTTCGCCCCCATTATTGACTTTGGAAAAAGTCGATGTCGGCTATACCAGCGAGCCTGTCTTGCGTGACATCAATATTCGACTGGATAGTGATGACAGAATCGCAATTCTCGGTGCCAATGGAAATGGCAAGTCCACACTAATCAAACTGCTGGCCGGGCGGCTCAAACCCGCTGCCGGAAGAAAAACTAAATCGAGCAAACTTCGCATTGGATATTTTGCACAACATCAAACCGATGAACTCAATATGAAGGGAACACCTGTATCTGAAATCACCCGTGGTAGACCTCGAGATACCGAAACCCAAGTACGAAGCCATCTTGGCAGTTTTGGCTTTGACCAAGACCGTGCGGAAACACAAGTTGCAGCTCTGTCTGGTGGAGAAAAAGCGCGCCTTCTCTTCGCTCTCATGAGCTGCAACAACCCACATATACTTTTACTAGATGAGCCGACTAACCATCTTGATGTGGATTACCGTCAAGCTTTAATTCAAGCAATTAATTGCTTTGAGGGGGCTGTAATTATTGTCAGCCACGATCCGCATGTCATTGAGCTTACGGTAGACCATTTCTGGATAGTGCAAGATGGCACCGTGAATAGTTTTAATGGTGATGTAAAAGACTACCGGAAACTGTTATTGAGCCGTCAACGCAACAAAATTTCCAATAAGAAGTCAGAGAGCCCCCGTCATATTCGAAAAAAACAACGCCGCACGGCTGCCTCAATGCGAGCTAATTTAGCACCACTCAAAAAAGCTCTGGCCCATGCAGAAAATATGGTGGAAACTTTAGATAGTGAAAAAAAGAGACTTCAGATAAGCATGGCTGACCCTGCTCTTTATGATGGCGCTTCGGATCAATCAATTCAATTACAAAAACAACTTGGACGAATTGAAAAAGATCTTGAAAAAGCTGAAAAAACTTGGATGAAGTTGCAAGAGGACTGGGACCTACAGGAAAATGGTTAACTTATAACTTACAGTATCTAGGAGCAAATAATGCGATACTTTCTGTTCATGGCTCTGATCCTAGGCATCTTAGGGCCGGTATCCGCAGGCCCCTTAGAAGCGCTTGCCGCGTACAAGAGGGGTGATTACGAAAATGCGTTCACTGCGTGGGTTGATCTCGCTAACCATGGCACGACAAAGGCACAGTATTACGTAGGCATAATGCACATTAATGGACAGGGAACTAGGTCTGATCCAACTTCTGGAGCTCACTATATCGAGAAAGCAGCGATTAACGGTTACGCACCTGCTCAACATGTCTTTGGAATACTCTACCAAAAAGGGCAAGGCGTTGATAAAGACCTAATTCGCGCATACATATGGCTATCCTTGGCTGTGATGCATGGTCGTGAAAAGGCAGGAATAGAGCGTGATAAAGTCTGGTGGCAACTAGACCCACCTCAAGTTGCGAAGGCTCGGTTAAAACTGGCTGACCTAGTTGCAGATAATCGGACTGGATTGGGTGACGATACAAAGGCCGCACAAATAGTAAAAGCATTGGCCGAATCTGGCCATGCGGAGGCACAGCTCAGATTAGCAAAACTTTACTTCGAGGGTCGTGGTGTGACGCTTGACATCATTGAGAGCTACAAATGGCATACACTGTCCGCTTTCAGAGGTAATAGCGAGGCACAGGCCACAGATACTCATTTGCAGTCTTACATGACACAAAAACAGATTGACGAGGCATCATCACGGGCAGCTAACTGGGTGCCATGTGGGCAAGGAAATAGAGAGTGTTGATAGATTTTATCAGGTGTTATAGAGCCCTAAAAGATGTGCCTTTTGCTTTAAAAGAGCCACAACTACTTTCAAAATAGGTACTTTGATACCAGCTTTTTGAGCTAGTTCGACAGGGACACCAACCATTGAGTCAATTTCCATGCGATGAACCCGTTCAAGATCCTGCAGCATTGAAACCTTGTGCGACCCTCCCTTGGTCAACTTGAAACGTTCAACTGGGTCTATGGCAATTGATGTACCCAGGCTATTCGCTATTGCCATTGCCTCCTTCATTATTCCAATAGCAAGGGCATGTGTGCCATCGTTTTGCTGTAATTCATCAACTGTACCATGTGTTAAACAACTAATGGAGCCAGTAGCCATATTGCTCATCAACTTGTCCCATACCGTATAACGAATATCGTTAGTAAGCGGCCCCATATCGGCCTCATCAAAGGCATCATGAATTTTTTTTATACGAACTGATTTAAATCCCGTTGGCTCACCAATTTGTAGCCAATTGCGGCCCGGGCTTGTATTTCTTACAACACCTGGACTTTCTAAAGTGTTGGCCGAATATACCACGCCGCCGATTGCGCGATGAACACCAAGATCGTCCCAAAGGCGGCCTCCTGGATCTAAACTTTCGATCCTTCTCTCCTTTGAAGGTTGATCGAGGCCATAAAAATACCACCACGGAATGCCGTTTTGCGCATAAATAATCGGTGTCTCAGGGCCTAGTAGCCCCTTCATTTGATCTACAATGTCACTTAACGAATAACTTTTGACCGTGACAATAACGAGGTCTTGCACTCCAAGTGAAAACGGATCATCGCTTGCATGTACCTTTGCGTGCAACGTTTCTTGATTAACTCTATGCAACGTAATACCGTTTTCACGTATCGCATCGAGTTGTTTGCCACGTGCTATGCAAGACACATCGACACCAATTGCCGAAAGTCGTACTGCAAAGTGGCTCCCTATGGCGCCAGCTCCAAAGATGCAAACTTTCATAAGAAAAATAAACCCATGGGCTTCATTGCAAGATAGGTTAGAGAACACCCATCTGGTTTTGCACAGCCATCTCTTAATGGGTGTGGTCGATCATACGTTCCAGCGACTAAGGTAACCTGAAAATCGCTCATATGTTTGCTCCAATATTTTAGATCAATCAACTTGTCATGCCTGATTGATTCAGGCAAATTCGTATAGCCATTTACTGGGGGAAAGTTCTAAAAAAGTTCTTTAAATCACCATTTACAATTCCTTAGTCCAAAATAGCTAATTTGTACAAGATTTCACATACCTCATCCTTTACTGTGCGATTCACTAGCAGTGCCTTATTATAGTCACTCGTTCATAGCCTGAATAAATTAATGTCTTTAACAACAGTGAGGAAAAATTGCGTTATTTGCACACAATGATAAGGGTTTCGAACCTTGAGAAGTCACTGATTTTTTTTCAGATACTTGGACTCAGGGAGATAAGGCGCCGGAATAGCGAGAAGGGTAAATTCACAAATGTGCATTTAGCTGCAAAAGATGATATTGCATCAGCGAAGGCTGTTCGAGCCCCAACTTTGGAACTAACGTATAATTGGGATCCCGAGGAATACAAGGGTGGTCGAAATTTTGGACACCTTGCGTTTGAGGTTGAAGATATCTACGCCATATGTGAAACACTCACAGAAATAGGTGTGGTTATTAATCGTCCACCTCGTGACGGTCATATGGCTTTCGTTAGAACTCCCGACGGGGTATCAATAGAATTGCTGCAAAAAGGGGAGAAATTACCCAAACAGGAACCTTGGGCGTCAATGAAAAACTCTGGGGAATGGTAAATGAAATATCTTCACACCATGCTAAGAGTCACAAATCTTGAGGACTCCATAAATTTTTTTACCTCCAACTTGGGTATGACGGAAACCCGCCGTATTGAAAGTGAGGCAGGTCGATTCACACTAGTTTTTTTAGCGGCTTCCGAGGATCTTGGAAATGCAAAAAAAAATGGATCTCCAATACTCGAGCTCACTTGGAATTGGGAACCTGAGGAATACACAAGTGGTCGAAATTTTGGACACCTTGCATATTCAGTTGATAACATTTATTCGACTTGCCAAAAGATACTTGACAATGGCATCACAATCAATCGCCCACCAAGAGATGGGAAAATGGCTTTCATCCGATCCCCAGATGGCATTTCTATTGAATTGTTGCAGGAAGGTGAAAGTTTACCGAAAAAAGAACCGTGGATCTCAATGGACAACGTAGGAGTTTGGTAATTTTGTCGATATTCCAATATTCTAAACAATGACATCGCCTTGCTTCAATGCAAACCCGCAGCTAAAGTGGCCGTACATAGATAAACGGGAGCCTGTCAATGGTTGATTTAACTGGCATTTCACCTCGCCAACAATATCTGGACTATCTTAAAAAAGGCGAACTTGCATATCAGGTTTGTAGTGAAAATGGTCAAGTGGTTTTTTATCCTCGCGTTGTTGCGCCGGTCAGCGGCAATACGGATCTGGAATGGAAAGTGAGTAAAGGCCTTGGAACTGTCTATTCAACAACAACAGTGTGTCCCCGTGGCAAAGAGCCCTATGACGTTTCGCTGATAGACATGGATGAAGGATTTCGACTGATGAGCCGCATTGAAACCATAGATCCTATGAATGTCAAAATTGGCATGCGGGTAAAAGTTAAAGTGCATCAAGATAACAATGATAGTGATCCCTACCCAGTTTTCCAGCCCGCGGAGTAAGTAGAAAATGGATTTAAAAGGAAAAGTTTGTGTAGTGGGAGCCGCTGAATCCGACCTAGGCAAAGTAGCGGCAAACACGAGTCACTTGGACTTAATTGGACAGGCGGCAATCCGTGCCCTTGATGACGCCGGCCTAACATTGCAAGATGTTGATGGGGTCTTCGCAGCCACCAGTCAATCACGTATGGTTGGTTTAGGCACTTGCGAATACCTCGGCATCAAACCTAACTTCATTGATTCCACCCAAATCGGTGGTTCATCGTTTATGTCTCACGTGAGCCATGCAGTTGCCGCCATTACAACCGGAAAATGTGAAGTAGCTCTTATTGTTTATGGTTCTACCCAACGCTCCATGAGCAGGGCTGCGACTAGCCAACGAGAGTTAGCGTGGTATGAAGACCCTTTTAAGCCGATGATGCCGCCATCAGCCTATGCTATGTCGGCAGCACGTCACATGCATGAATTTGGCACCACTCGCGAGCAACTAGCCGAGATCGCTGTGGCTGCTCGGAAATGGGCTATGATGAATCCTGTTGCCTACAGTCGTGACCCACTTACCATTGAAGATGTTTTGAATGCCCCAATGATAAGTTATCCATTCACTATTCGTGATTGCTGCCTCGTTACAGACGGCGGCGGAGCAATTGTTTTAACGTCTGCAGACCGAGCAAAAGACTTAAAACAACCTCCAGTATTCGTTTTGGGAACTGGCGAACAAATTGGGCATGCGAACATTAGCAGTATGGATGATATGACAACTACTGCTGCGGTTGAGTCAGGTAAAAAGGCTTTTGAAGCCGCAGGTGTCTCTCAAAGGGACATAGATGTGTTAGCACTTTATGATGCATTTACTATTACAACCCTTCTTTTTCTAGAAGACCTTGGCTTCTGCAAAAAGGGAGAGGGTGGTTCATTTGTTGAGAATGGACGAATTGCTCCTGGCGGAGATTTGCCTGTTAATACATCTGGCGGTGGCCTTTCATATTGCCATCCAGGTATGTATGGATTGTTTTTGCTTATAGAGGCAACGCGCCAAGTAAGGGGCCAGTGTGGTGAACGCCAAGTCAAAGACGTCAATGTCGCGCTTGCTCATGGCAATGGCGGTGTTTTGTCAAGCCAATGCACTGTAATTCTCGGGGATTCTAACGCTGTCTAAAGAAGAAAGTTTCTAGACATACAAGGTCATTAAATTAGTCGTTGAAGCGGTTTCTAAATCCTTTGAACGCGGTAGGAATATTCTTTATTTCTTGGAGTAAGTCTGCAGGTATTTTTGGGTCCACCCCAGGTATTTGATTAAGATATATAGTATCCGAAACGCCGTTGTAGCGCTCTCTAATACATCTAACGATGTCCTTGTGTGTTGCAGCAGCAACAAAAAGATTTACATGGTCATCAGAGAGTTGTTGGGCCATTTCCCCCCATTTTCCCTCCTTTGACATGCTATGCAGTTTCAATCCTAATTCTTGTTCACCATGGGCTGCCCAAACTGGTAGATATGTTCTAGTCGATCCATAAAACGCTAAGCGCTCACGCACCCATTCAAACTGCTGCGCAACCGTTTCTTCGTCCGGGCCCGTAATAACATACCCCCCTCCAACTACTTCAAAGTTCTCTCGAGCCATTCCGCTTGCTTTCCAGCCCTTCTCAAGTTCTGGCAACAAAACGTCTCGCATGTATTTACCCGTACAAAAGGAGTGCAGGCGCACGCCATCAGCAATGGCGGCGGCAAGCCGAATCATCGCCGGTCCTACCGCCGCCAATGTAACAGGAACCATAGATTTGCCAGAAGGGTTTGGTGAGAAAACAGGGGTCATCAGATCAAACTGATAATGATCACCTTGAAAATTAAGCTTCTCGCCTTTCTCCCAACAACGCCAAATAGCGCGCAGTGATGCAACATATTCTCTCATTCGGGGGGCTGGAGCACTCCAAGGCACACTAAATCGGCGTTCATTGTGCCCTTTGACTTGGCTACCGAGTCCAAGGACAAAACGCCCATTCGAGCTGGATTGAAGATCATTTGCCATCATTGCTACAACCATCGGGCTTCTTGCAAACGCTATGGCTATACCAGTCGCCAACTCTACACGTTTGGTTCCATTTGCTACAGCTGCTAAGGGTAAAAAAGGATCGTGTGATAACTCAGAGGTTTTCAGTCCATCTACGCCTAGTTCCTCATAATGAAGTGCATACGCTCTAGCGGCACTCAAATTATGTTGAGGCAAAAGTGCCATCACACGCATACCAACTCTCCAATAATTAATATATATTTTTTAGCTGCCCAATGACTTCATTGGTTTCCTGTAGCAATCTTTTCATTAAATCACTTGCAGCCATTGGCCTAGAAAGACCTGCCCCTTGCCCTGCCCACATGGGCATAAACTCATGTGAACCCTTTGCACTTGCAGCAGTATTTAGTGCCTTGCTGGCTTCATAAGTCATTGGATAGCCGGGTGTATTACGATCATGTATCCTCAATTCATCGGTAAAACGATTAATCAAAGCGCGCGCTGGGCGGCCTGATATTACGTTAGTAATTTCTGTTTTGAATGCTCGATCACTCAAAAGAAAGTCCCGGTAGGCTTTATTAGCAGCACTTTCATGTGTTGATACAAATGCAGTACCCATTTGAACGGCTGATGCCCCTAAAGCCAATGAGGCAGCAATCCCATTGCCATTCATTATTCCTCCAGCGGCTATCACGGGCAGATCGATTGTTTCGACAATCAGCGGTATTAATGCCATCGTTGTTATATAACCATCCTCGAAGGGAGTGCTAAATGTACCTCGATGTCCACCAGCCTCAAAACCCTGCGCCACAACCGCATCCATCCCGGATTGGACAGCCTTCAAAGCTTCGTCTCTATTCGTAACGGTCGAAATCAAGAATGCCCCATATTCTTTTAGTGCACTGGCCCGGCTCGAGCTAGGCAGCCCAAAGTGGAAACTCACTACAGCCGGCTTCAACTCCATTACGACTTCAAACATATCGTCATCAATATTAAACGACGTAAGATTTTCACTAAGCGCCGTAGGCTGTTCAGTTTCGTATTCATCAAAAAAGGGTCTAATAGTATCCAGCCAAGCGACCTCTTTAGCGATATCCCGTATCGGACGTTCGTGCACGAAAAAATTTAGATTAAAGGGCTGGTTTGTAAGTTGCCTCGTTTCCGCAATCATTTTTGCTGCCTCATCTGGACTACATGCCCCCAAACCTAACGAACCCAACCCGCCTGAGTTGGAAACTGCTGCTGCTAAAGCTGGAGTAGAAGTTCCAGCCATTGGCGCTTGTACTATTGGCACAGCAATATCCAAAAGTTTTGTAATTCGTGTTTCCAACTATATTTGGCTCCCGACTTGAAAAATCTGACCGTTACATACAACATTAGCAGATGGCCCAGCTTTCTTCCAACCACCAGAAAACGAAATATTATCGTAAAAAGAAACCTGCTCCATTGCCGGCTATTTTCGAGAATTGGTTTGTATCCAATGGTTGGCGCCCCCACACTCACCAACTAAAAATACTCGAAATCGCTGAGCAACAATCCCATGCATTGATTACTGCACCAACCGGGGGCGGCAAAACGCTTGCGGGTTTTTTGCCTACGTTAATAGAGTTAGCAAATAACCCACAGGGTAGTTTGCATACTCTCTATATATCGCCGTTAAAATCTCTGACAAGCGATATCCGCAGGAACTTAGAAGTCCCCATATCGGAAATGCAACTTCCTATTTCGGTATCGATAAGAACAGGAGACACCAAACAGAGTGTTCGACAACATCAACGGAAAAAACCGCCAAATATACTCCTCACCACTCCGGAAAGCCTGACATTACTTCTCTCGTATCATGACGCTTCAATTATATTCAAAACTCTAAAAAGAGTTGTAATTGATGAAATTCATGTGTTGGCAGGAACGAAAAGGGGCGACCAATTAGCGCTCGCCCTTTCTAGAATCCAACAGCTAGCACCTAAATGTCACAGAATTGGGCTGTCTGCTACAATTGCTCATCCTATTGCATTATCAGCATGGTTGGCACCAAAAGGGCAGGCCAATTTAGTTACCCGCATAGAAGGTTCGTCTGGCAAGAAATTTAAAATAAATCTTCTTAAGACTAAACAAAAAATACCTTGGTATAGTCATTCTGCACTCCACACTATGGAAGAGATATACCAAGAGGTCGAGAAAGCGCAAACCACTCTCATTTTCGTCAATACCAGAGCCCAAGCTGAAATTACATTTCAAGCATTATGGAAGTTAAATAAAAAGGGGCTCCCTATAGCGCTGCATCATGGAAGCTTGGCAAAAATTTTAAGACTACGAGTCGAAGAGGAGATGGCGTCGGGCAGTCTAAAAGCAGTGGTGGCAACATCGTCATTAGACCTTGGAGTTGATTGGGCAGCTGTCGATCTTATGATTCAAATTGGTGCACCAAAGGGTGTTAGCCGCTTAATACAACGTATCGGTCGAGCAGGTCATAACCTTGATACTCCAAGCCGCGCTTTATTGGTACCAACAAATCGATTTGAAGTTCTTGAATGTAAGGCGGCTTTGGAAGCCGCGGTTGAAGGGACGTTAGACGATGAAACCCCTCGGCCGGGTGGCTATGATGTGTTGGCCCAACATATGCTAGCAATGGCATGCTCTCATAGTTTCGAAGCGGACAAGATGTACACCGAAATCACTGCCGCTGCACCTTACGTTAGCTTACCACGTGTTATTTTTAACGATGTATTAGATTTCATAGATCACGGAGGTTATGCACTCCGGACATACGAGCAATGGCGTCGCTTAGAAAACATCGAAAACAAGACGTATAAAATTGCTTCGCAAAAAGTAGCAAGACGAGTACGAATGAACATTGGAACAATTGTGGAATCACAAATGTTGCAAGTTCGACTTGGCAGACAAAAAATACTTGGCAAAATTGAAGAAAATTTCATTCTTGGTCTGTTGCCTGGTGATACTTTTATGTTTGGCGGACACGTATTGAGATTCCAAGGAATCCGCAATATGGCCGTAGCTACAACCCTTGCTGCTGGAAGTGAGCCGAAGGTCCCATCGTACCAGGGTGGACGACTGCCACTCTCAACACATCTTGCTGATCGGGTACGATCCATCTTAGCAACCCCCCAAAAGTGGCCAGAACTTCCTAATCAAATTCGTGATTGGCTCGGCATTCAATCCCGGGTGTCAGTTATGCCAAAAAGTGACGGTCTACTTGTTGAAACCTTCAAACGATCTGGCAGAGCGTTTTTAGTAGCGTACTGTTTTGAAGGCCGTAATGCACACCAAACACTTGGTATTCTTTTAACAAAAAGAATGGAACGTGCGGGGCTTGGACCAATAGGATTTGTTGGCACAGATTATAATATTGCGATATGGAGCATACATCCAGTAACAGATATTAATGAGCTATTTGACGAAGATATGCTAGGTGACGACCTCGAAGAATGGTTGGCTGAGTCTTCACTTCTGCGTCGAACTTTCCGTGAAGTAGCAACAATCTCAGGCTTAATAGAACGCAATCATCCGGGAATATCCAAAACTGGCAGGCAAATGACGGTGAGTTCAGATTTAATATACGACACACTTCGCCGCTATGATCCGGAGCATATCATGCTACGTGTGACACGACGTGATGCCGCTCGCGGGCTCACGGACATCAAGCGCTTAGCTGACATGCTTAGGAGGGTTAAAGGTAAAATTATACATAAGGAACTCTCACGTGCATCACCATTATCAGTGCCTATCTTACTAGAAATTGGGAAAGAAACAGTTGGCGGCACCCATAAAGATATGCTCTTAGATGAGGCAGAGACTGTTTTGATATCAGAGGCCTTTGCCACAGAAAACATCTTATGACCAGTACTGAATTCGAATTTAATGGAGAGCGAATGCTAGCTGATCTTTCCGGCGCATTAATATGGCCTGAAAAGAACACTGTCGTCGTATCCGATTTGCATCTTGCGAAGGGAACTTCATACGCTAGCAGGGGGGTTTTCTTACCTCCTTACGACAGCATTGAAACGCTCTCGGTACTAAATGGCGTTTTAACACATTATTCCCCTAATCGGGTTATTTGCTTAGGCGATAGCTTTCATGATAATGACGCACCAAAGCGGTTGAGGCCTGAAGAAAAAGATATTATTCGCCAATTCACCCAGTTATATGATTGGATTTGGATTACCGGTAATCACGATCCTACCCCAACACCCACTCTTGGCGGTAAGATTGCCTCGCATATAGGCATTGCTAATTTAATGTTCCGCCATATCACCATCGGCGGGGTGACCAATGGCGAAATATCTGGCCACTTCCATCCAAAAGCAAGATTGAAAATAAAAGGAAAAAAATTGAGCGCACGCTGTTTCATCTCAGATGGCACCGATAGGCTTATATTGCCCGCTTTTGGAACGTATACAGGAGGACTTGATATCTCTCACCCAACAATTGAGGCGTTGTTTAGTGGTAATTATATGATTTTTCTTCTCGGCCAGCGCAAGGTTTTCACTCTTCCAAAAACTGTGCTCAAAACATATGCACGATAATTGATTGCATTTGCTTAGGCAGCTACACTACAGGATGCATTATTTACGTGACCCTCAAGAGATATATCGGCGCTCTTTTGATATTCTTACCGCGGAAACCAATTTTTCAGGTCTTCCTCAGGGCTCAATCCGTATAGCGCAGCGGCTCGTTCATGCTTGCGGTATGCCCGAAATCACCGACGATCTGAGAGCTACAGCAAACGTAGCACAAGCAGCTAGCTTAGCACTTGCCTCAGGGAGACCTATTTTTGCTGATTGCAGGATGGTTAAGAGTGGGATAATGACTGATAGACTAACTCATAAGAATAAAGTTATTTGCACTTTACCATCCACCTTGCCAAAAAAAAACATGACTAGATCTGCAGCCGCCGTTGACGCATGGAAACCCGACCTTCATGGCTCGGTGATTGCAATTGGGAATGCTCCAACGGCCTTATTTAGATTATTAGAAATTCTGCAAGACGGGGGACCCCGACCAGCTGCTATATTCGGGTTTCCAGTTGGGTTTGTGGGGGCCGCTGAGGCAAAAGAGGCACTTGCTACTATTAAACATGGCATTCCATTTATGACACTAAAGGGCCGGCGAGGAGGAAGCGCTATGGCAGCCGCCGCTGTAAATGCAATAATCTTGGACACACAATGATGAAACGATGGTTATCCCTCATAGGGATTGGAGAGGAGGGTTATCAGTCCCTTTCATCTGCTGCACGCCTAATTGTCGATAATGCTGACATAATCGTTGGAGGTCATAGACACCTTGCAATGGTCCCTAGAGGAAAAAAAACACTCCTACCGTGGAAAAGACCTATACATTCTTCAATAGACGACCTTGTTGAATACCGTGGCCGAGAGGTGTGTGTTCTGGCAACCGGAGACCCATTTTGTTATGGTGTAGGCAACCTGATAAAAAAACGGGTACCGATTGAGGAAATAAATGTAATACCTGCACCTTCAGCATTTAGTCTGGCGACCGCCCGTACTGGTTGGGGGTTTGAAGAGATTGACTTTATTACCCTACATGGACGTAACGATGCGTTGCTTGAGGTTGTAATACAGCCACAGGCCAAACTTTTGATTCTCGCTCATAACGGGTCGACACCCTCTATGGTCGCCAAAAAGCTTGTGAAAAGGGGCTACGGAGAGAGCACCATAACGGTCTTTGAGTGCATGGGAAATCCTGCGGAACGCAGTGTCTACGGGAAAGCTTGTGATTGGGTGGAGTGTGAATTTGATCCATTACATACAATTGCGGTCGAGTGTATTGCGGAACCTTTGCACACCCAACAACCGCGCCTCTCATGCCTTGCTGACAACTTTTTTTCTCATGACGGTAAAATTACGAAAGAGGATATTCGTTCGATTTCCATCAATGCTTTAATGCCCACGCCGGGCCAGATTCTTTGGGATGTAGGGGCTGGTTGTGGTTCCATTGGCATTGAATGGATGCGGCGCGATAAGCGGTTACGCGCTGTCGCAATAGAATACCAAGAAAATCGCCTACGGTTTATAGCTAAGAATGCCATCGCGCTTGGCACACCAAATCTGAAAATAATAAATGGCCGAGCACCTCAAGCCTTGAAAAGGCTAGAAACACCGGACGCAATTTTTATTGGTGGCGGCTTATCCAACGTGGGAGTATTTGAGGCTTGTTGGCAAGCGCTCAGGGTCGGAGGTCGATTAGTGGTTAACGCTATTACTACCGAAAGTGAGGCAATATTAATCAACCTAAATCAAAACTTCGGCGGTGACCTGACACGTATTGCGATTTCGAAAACCCATCCATTGGGCAAACATACTGGTTGGAAAACCTTCATGCCGACATTGCAATGGCGCGTGACTAAAGGTTACATGGCTATCACGCAATGACGGGTATCTTGTACGGTGTAGGAGTCGGCCCAGGCGATCCGGATTTGTTAACCATCAGCGCAATTCGCTGCATAGAACTGTCTTCTGTTATTGCTTACCCATGCCTTGAAGGCACACCGAGTTTCGCCAGAAGTATAGTGTCTGATTATATCAAAGAATCACAAGAGGAAATTGCTATAGCTATTCCGATGCTACAAGAACCCGAACCGGCCCAGCAAGCTTATGACCGCGCCGCTCAAACGCTACTTGAACGTTTGCAAAAGGGTAAAAATGTAGCAGTCCTATGTGAAGGAGATCCATTTTTCTATGGCTCATTTCAATATTTATTTTTTCGCCTTGCCAAACAATGCCCTATCAAAGTGGTCCCTGGGGTTTCTTCATTGATGTCCTGTTCTGCATCATTGAGCCGGCCTCTTTCGGCGCGAAATGACGTCCTTAGCATTCTACCAGCTCCTTTGCCAGACGCAGACTTAAAAGCATGCCTACAGGTCGCGGATACCGCCGCCATTATAAAAATAGGGCGACACTTTTCCCGAATTAGAGAATTACTTGGGATAATGAATCTAAAACAGGAATCATATTATATCGAACGGTCAACACTACCGAATGAAAAAATACAGGTATTGGACAATGTTAATCCAGAAGAAGTACCCTACTTTTCAATGATACTCGTTCAAAGGCGAGGAAAAATATGACGTGCCAGCTAGAAAAGGTACCAGCCATTGTAGTGTTAAGTACCTCAGCCCTACCAGTCGCTCGTAAGTTAGCTGACTCCTTACCTAATAGTGAAGTACACGGATTAACGGGGCGTATTGAGGAGGCCGACATCCTTTTCGAAAACACCAGTTCTCATGTGCAAGTACTATTCCAAAGGGCCCAGCCAATCATCGGTTTATGCGGGAGCGGAATACTCATACGTGCTTTAGCACCCTTATTAGTGCAAAAGTTATTTGAACCGCCGGTGATCGCAGTAGCACAAGATGGAAGTATTGCAATTCCACTACTTGGTAGTCATCGCGGGGGAAACCGAATAGCAAAAAAAATATCTAAAATTCTCAATTCTACGATTGCGATTACGACAGCTAGCGAAACTCAGTTCGGAATTGCTCTGGACGACCCACCGTCCGGCTACCATCTTCAGAACACCCAAGATTTAAAGCATTTTACCGCACAATTGCTATCTGGATCCAGAATCCACGCAGCAAACTTGCCACGCTGGATTACGGCAGGTAACCCTCCTCTATCGAAATCTGGAACATTGCAAATTATTTCAGGTATCGAAAAAAAGTCCGGCGGCCCCAATCAACTGATTTTCACGGAGGAAGTATTAGCACTTGGCGTTGGGTGCGAACGTAATTGCGATCCTGAGGAGCTTCAATCTCTAATAGAAACGACATTTAATGAAGCCAATATTTCCTTAAGTGCGATTGCCGTAATAGTATCCTTGGATTTAAAATGTAATGAACCGGCTATTTTAAAACTTGGCACCGCTTTAAATCGCCCAGTTCGTTTCTTTAACGCCACGCGACTTGAATCTGAAAAAGGACGTATCCGTAATCCTTCAGAAACAGTCTTCCAAGCGGTAGGTTGCCATGGAGTTGCCGAACCAGCAGCGCTAGCAGCTGCTGGCTCGGCGAGCGACCTATTAATAGAAAAGCAAAAATCTGATCGGGCTACATGTGCAATAGCAAGGTCGCTCGAACCTATTGATACCAAAGGTCTAGGCAGAGCGAGGGGTCAACTTGCGATTGTTGGTTTGGGACCTGGTAGCACAGGTTGGCGAACATTAGAGGCACAAACACTGCTGGCTCAATCAACTGACATTGTAGGTTATGGTGGGTATTTAGATCAATTAGGTCCTTCCCTCAAAACTAAAACTCTTCATGGGTTTCCGCTGGGGAAAGAGATAGAACGTGTCAGTGCATCTCTCGATCTCGCAGCTGAGGGAAAGATCGTCTCGCTAGTTTCATCTGGTGATCCTGGTATTTATGCGATGGGCGCATTAGTTTTTGAGACATTACACAAAATTGCGAAGCCCGAGTGGCGATGGGTGGATATAAATATTTCACCAGGAATTTCGGCTTTGCAAGCAGCGGCAGCCCGCATCGGAGCACCGCTTGGGCATGACTTTTGCGCTATTTCGCTTTCTGACTTACTCACACCAAGTTGCCAGATTAAAAAACGGTTAAAAGCAGCAGCAGCATCCGACTTTGTCGTTGCACTTTACAATCCAGCTTCAAATAAACGTAGATCTCTTTTGATAAGTGCACTGAAGATACTGTCAAAATATAGACCTTTAGATACTCCGCTAATTATCGCACGGCAATTGGGTCGACCTGAGGAAACGATCAATATCTCAACGCTCAAAATGATTGATCCTAGTAAAATAGATATGTTCACGGTCCTACTGGTAGGGTCTAGTCAAACTCGTAAACTGGACAGTGGATGCGGTCTAGAACGGGTTTATACACCTCGTGGTTACGCAACAAAATTTAAGGAAACTCCATCAAAATCATGAAAGTTCATTTTATAGGCGCCGGACCTGGCGACCCAGACCTTATAACGGTGCGCGGAAAGAAATATATTACGCAGTCACCTATATGCTTATATGCGGGGTCCTTAGTGCCAAAAGCTTTGATAGCCGATGCACCAGCTAATGCTGAGGTGTTTGATACTGCCTCAATGACGTTAGATGAAATTATAGAAATAATGGCTAACGCCTACGACCGCGACCTCAGCGTTGCCCGCGTCCACTCTGGAGACCCCGCATTGTATGGGGCGATCGGAGAACAAATGCGACAATTAAATAAGCGTGGTATACCGTTTGATGTAACACCTGGAGTTCCGGCATATGCGGCTGCAGCTGCAGCTTTGGAAACAGAGCTCACACTTCCCGGGGTAAGCCAGACACTTATTTTGACGCGAACTGCAATGCAATCCAGCGAAATGCCGTCAAATGAAACACTAGCAAATTTCGGCCGAACCGGAGCTACGTTAGCAATACACCTTTCAATTAGAAACATAAAAAAAATTCGAACTGAACTCGAACCTTTCTATGGGGCTGACTGCCCGGCTGCGATTGTCTACCAAGCGAGTTGGCCAGACCAAAAGGTACTACGCGGTACACTTGCTACAATCGCCGAACAAGCACGAGCCGCCAAAATCACCCGCACAGCCTTAATCCTTATTGGTCCTGTACTTGGTGCTAAAGCTTTCAATGACAGCGCGCTTTATAACCCTCATCATGTTCATATACTGCGTCCGAAAAAATCTTAATTGAGACACCCTTTTAGCCATTCAGAGGCTTCATTGAGCGAATAGCAAATAACGGTTTCTAATGTTAATTCTGGTGGCCTAACCATTACCACTGGCAAGCCAAGCTGGCGAGCAGCTATGATTTTTCCGTAGCTAGATTGTCCGCCGCTATTTTTTGATACCAACAGATCAACCCCATAGCCGCGCATCAAATCAACTTCGTCCTCTACCGAAAATGGCCCTCGCCCTGCTATAAACTTTCCTCTACCTAGCTCAAGTTGTTTTGCTGGCATATCGATGACCCTCACTAATGTCCAGATATCCCTACGTTCAAAATATGGCTCAAGCTCTTGTCGACCAGTGGTGACAAATGCTCGTGCACCAACCGGTATAGACTCTACGGCTTCCGCGATATTTTCAACGTTATGCCAATCATCACCAGTTTCAGCCGCCCACGGCTCTCGGGTAAGCCTCGCTAAGGGTATTTTTGCACTTTTACATGCAGAAAAAGCATTTTTGGTTATTTGAATGGCAAACGGGTGGGTCGCATCGAACACCGCAAAAACTTCTTCTGATTTCAGATAGTGAACCAACCCTTCAACGCCACCAAACCCTCCTTGCCGGAGAAATCCTTGCACATCTTTTGGCTCACGAGTGCGTCCTGCAAGCGAAGTAATCGGAATTATAATTGGGTCTGCACTTAGTTTATTAGCTAATGCGACCCCTTCCGACGTACCACCTAAAATTAATACTTTATACACTACACATTAGACCGCCCAACTAAGGCTCCCCTCCGATCGAAGACGCGGACGTCTAAATTAATAGGACTGTCGGCTAGTACGCGCAAGGCAGTCTCCGCGGCATGAGTAGCAACCCAGTTACCAATCGCAATGTCATGGCGTTGTGATAGCTGCAACACATGTCCAGCGCTTTTTGCATTACGGACATTATCAGTTAGATCAGGATTAGCCCCTAATGTATCAACCGAACTCGCTAGCCACTCGAAATCCACTTGGCTACGGCCAGAATGTAAGTCCAAAAATCCTTGTGCAAGCTTTGTTAACTTAGCAAATCCACCAGCAATTGTTACTCGAGATACTGGATTGCGGCGAAGATATTTTAGCATGCCACCCGCAAAATCACCCATATCCACAAGAGCGTGTACTGGAAGGTCATATATTTCCTTAACAGCGGTTTCTGAGGTCTTACCGGTAGATCCAGCTATATGTTGCAGCCCGTTAGCACGAGCAACATCAATCCCTCGATGAATAGAGTGTATCCAAGCTGCACAAGAAAATGGTCTTACCACTCCAGTAGTCCCTAGAATGGACAAGCCCCCCGTAATGCCAAGTCTGGAATTCCAGGTTTTTTCGGCCAGCACTTCTCCACCTGGAATCGCGATTTCAACCTCTACTCCACCAGCATGAGAATAATGATCCGCAAGTTTGCGTATCGCAGAGCAAATCATTTCGCGCGGTTTAGGGTTGATAGCAGGCTCTCCGACAGGTAATGGTAATCCTGGTAAACTTATTCTGCCAATACCTTGTCCACCTACAAACTTTACTTCATTTTCTTTAATTAAGCGCACAGTTGCGATCACTAGAACACCATGAGTTACATCCGGATCATCACCTGCATCCTTAATAATACCCACTTTTGCTACTCCGCCAAGAAGGTTTTCGAGTGCAAGTGGGAATGATGGAGTTTCTCCTTGAGGCAACGAAATTTTTACAGGATCTGGAAACGTACCAGTCAGAAGTGCTGTATAAGCCGCCTGTGTAGCCGCCAATGCGCATGCTCCCGTGGTCCAACCCCTTTTCAAGGTTTTTTTATTTTTTATCAAAATGTCTTCCATATATTTTCCCTACAATCGAAACCCTAACGAATCTTGTTCAGAGCTATGACCGACTTTCCCTTCAAACTTCCACCATTCGACCCTGGCACCGTTTGGCTGGCGGGGGCCGGCCCTGGAGATCCCGGGCTTATAAGCGTTCTGGCATGGCACGCTCTTTGTAATGCAGATACAATTGTTTACGATGCTCTTGTTACCAAGGTTATACTAAAAGGTGCACCTAATAATGCTGAATTAATTTACGCAGGTAAACGCGGAGGTAAACCGTCTCATAACCAAGAGGATATATCAAATCGACTCGTACAATTAGCGGGTGAAGGAAAGCGTGTTTTGCGGCTGAAAGGGGGAGATCCATTTGTATTCGGTCGAGGTGGAGAGGAAGCGCAAGCTTTAGTAAGAGCAAAGATACCATTTCGTATTGTTCCTGGCATCAGCTCGGGTATTGGGGGATTGGCCTATGCTGGAATACCACTCACTCATCGCGCTACAAGCCGAGTAGTTACATTCTTGACCGGTCACAATGCAAATACAGTCACCTCAACCTCTGTAGATTGGCGAGCAGTCGCAAAAGGGTCGCAGATTTTAGTATTTTATATGACACTGAGAAATATAGCCGAGATTTCGAAATTGCTCATGAACGCTGGCCGCTCTCAAAAAGAGCCAGTGGCGTTTGTCAGCAGGGCCACCCTCCCAGACCAACAAGTAGTAATAACAACTCTACAAAATGCTGCACGCGACAGCAAAGAGATCCCTACCCCTGCTCTTGTTGTTGTCGGTGAAACCGTCAACTTTTGTGAAGAGCTCGATTGGCTTAAGCTTTAAGCTTAACGATAAAAGTAAAAGTGTAGCAATAGGTATTAATTGATTTCTCTCTGATGAGCTCAATATCGTTGCATGGCCCCCCCTCTATCAGCCTTATAATTGCCAAAATATTGAATGGATCAAGGCTGCTTCTTCATTATTTTCAACATTCTCTGTTACCCTGTTGATTAAGTTTTTTCAAACACTTTCCAATTAATCCGCCTTGAATATTATTTTTTATTATTTTTCCACGACCTCTAACCGGTTCATGAGTTAATAATTTACCTGCGCTTTACATCATTATTTTTTCTGTAACTTTAAGCAGAGGGTTTGAAGAAGGCTATATTACTCCCCTTCATTGCAAAACAATTAGACGTAGCAAGTGTGTCCCCACATGGAGAGATGTTAACCGCAGTTTTAAACTTTTTAATAATAGTTCAAATTAACAACACTGAGTGTCTTATTGGTTTGTATGCATTGACAGCAGAAGAGTAGACAATGATATCAACTGACCTACTCAAACAAGCCAATGATAGTCCAATACAGATATTGAATGGGTGCAAGCAAAATTACTGTAGCCATTGTTGTAAAAAACATGCTTTTAACGGCATCAATTACTCGTACACCACCAACGATTATTGCAACTGCTGCGGGGGGGGCAGCGTACGGAAGCAACACTAAGGACTGTCCAGTTAATTCTGCCATAAGCACAGTAAGGAGAGGTATTCCTGTGGCATCTGCGAGAGCTTCGGCCAGTGGGACTGTAAGTGCCGGTGCACCCGGTGCTGTCATTGCCAGAGAGGAGCAAAGTCCTATCCCTAAGATAAGCGCGAAATTGATGGCATTCTGGTTTTTTTCAAACTGAAGCAGGTCAATCACATAGCTAGCAAGCCACAAATCAAGGCCAGAATTAGATAATATTGCACCGATGCTCAAGATGCCGGCGATGTAGAATACAGGACTAAAATTTATCTTATTTCGAAATGCGTCCTCAGCAAGCATACCAGAACACGGCATAAGAATAATGATCGCGGCAGCTAATGCTACCCAACCTGGCGCTACACCGTGCAAAAAATCAGTTACCCAAAACCCCAATGTAATTGCCAACAACACTAAAAGCCGCCGGCCCTGCGCATTCAGTGGTTTTAGTGATGCTCGATGTTGTACAATCTTGGCATCTGACCTGAATAGAAAGTACAGGACAGTTCCGCACACCGCGCCTCTCAAAAGACCCATCACAGGAAAATGGATTGTAAAATGCTCACCATAATTGGGTGCTACCCCGTATATCGTCTCAATAGCAGCAGTATGTACAACAACAGGAAGATTGGCGGGTAGCAAACTCCAACTTGGGAAAAAACTACCAACTCCCACTGTCATTGCAATACCGTTTGCCCCTCGACTACCCATCTCGAATCCCATCCGGTCAGCTATCGTCAATGCAATAGGCATCAGCAAAAGTATACGTGGAATTGTCGAAGGTATAATGATTGCAAGTACAAAACTTAATAACATTAGAGCTGTAATTGTTCCGCCATAACTAAGCGTAATCCGCTGAAGAATAGTGTCCACGATTCGCTTATCCAGCTCAGCACCGGAAATAGCTGCTCCGATGATAAGGCCTCCAAATATCAACCAAGTGCCACCTGATCCGAAACCAGAAAATGCCGTAGACGCGGGCGCAACTGACATGAGAACCGCACCTAACATCAAAATAAGAGCAGTCACATGTTCCGGTAGTTTATGTGTACTCCAAAAGGTAACCGCAATAACCAAAAGTGCAGCTGCATGGTACCGCGAGGGGTCATCATCAATTGCGTAGGGCCAGTAGACGATATACGCTGCAACGGCTAGTGCTACAGTAACTAATATATTAGTTGGTTTTTTAAAAAACACGGGCACTTTTAAGCCCCACCCATTTTAGAATCTAATTCCAGTTTTGGACTCCCATAACCTTCCCACTTCCGATTGATCAGGATCGAAACCGAATTGATCTCTTGCCTGCTCCCAAAGCCGGAGTGTTTCCTTTGCAATTGGTGCAAAAGCACCGAGTGCTTCGGCGCTTTCGACGGCAATCTTTATATCTTTAGCAATTAGCCCGATAGGCATCCCTGTTGCATACTTCCCACTCAAAATATGACCTTCAATCTTTTTCTCAATCGGATTATTTCGTCCGGTACACGCACTTTTCAGTGCACCAATTGCAACCTCAGGCTCTAATCCAAACTTAAGCGCTACTGACATCGCCTCAATGCCTGTTATCAATGCTGCAGCATTCACAAAATTATTCAGAGCTTTCATAGTATGTGCGCCACCTAATATTCCACAATCACTAATCTCCGAGCCCATCGCTTCGAAAAGCGCCATAGCACGATTTTTATTTTTTTGCGATCCACCTACGGTAATGAGCAAAGAACCGTTATTTGCAAAAACAACACCTCCAGCGACGGGGGCATCGATTAATCCAATACCCCGTGTAATCAATACCTTATTTAATGCCAGTGTATCAGCCGGGTTTGAAGTGCTCATATCGATGACAAGTTTCCCTTCACTCATGCCATCGGCAATGCCTTTTTCATTATTATCACCAAGAATAACGGCACGCACGATCTCACTTGTCGGCAACATAGTAATTACAGCGTCAACGGACTGGCCAAGCTCCACCAGATTAGCAGTGCAATTGCAATGATGTGCCTTTACAAAAGCCTCTACTACATCCGCTCGCTTATCCATGACAGTAAGGTCAAACCCAGCATTCACTAGATGACGCGCCATTGCATTGCCCATATTACCGATGCCAACAAAACCAACTTTTTTGATATCCCCCATCCCAATCCTTTCTTTTTTTTCATACCCTAAAAAACTGGACCACCCTTGATCGAAGTCCGAATTAGTTTGCGACGCTGTGGTAATTTGTAATCACCAATTGCCATGTGATGAGCACTTGCGTTATCCCACATTAAGAGATCACCGACTTGCCATTTATGGCGGTATACATTTTCCGGTTTGGTGACATGCTTTTGAAGACTTCGTATGATGGGAAGGGACTCTTCTTCTGACATGCCTTCAATCCGGAATGTATTTACTTTATTAGCATAGATTGCTTTCCGACCGGTATTTGGGTGTGTTCTGAAAATCGGCTGCCAAATATCCGGCGTCTTAGCCTTTTGCTCATCTGTCATAGGCGGCCGGGGATGATCGTGTAGACGTTGGAGACGTTTTTCTTCCTGGCGCCGGTTATATTGCATCAAGCATTTTTTGTTTTCCAACCTATCTCGCAAATCATTATCTAAGGTATCATAGGCATCGGAACCGCTAGCGAAGAGAGTGTCACCTAATGCATTACCATCATCATCATGCGGAATTTCTATCGCGTATAAAATAGCCATTCTTGCCGGCTCCCGCATAAAGCAAAGGTCTAAGTGCCAATCATCGCCGGCATAGGCAGAACCAATAGTTTTATTACCTTTTTTTATATTGGATAATACATGGACCTCTGGATAACCAGGCATTGCGTATTCATGACGAACATGACCCTCTAATTCGCCAAACCGCCTCGAGAAAGCTACGAGGTCGGCTGTTTGCAAATCCTGATTCCGCATGAATAATACGCCCCCGTGGTCAAATGATCTCTCAAGCTGGTCAAATTGAATGTCCGATATTTCCTTAACGTCCAATTCTAGAACTTCATGAACGAAGCTATTAGCATTTGTCCGAATTTGAAAATTTGTACTTTTTTTATTCGCTGATTGCATTTTATATTCCTTTACCTCGATATCGTGAGTAACTGGACTGCGACTGCGGATATAAGGTTGAAGCAACGTTGCCTCTGCCAAAATAAAATTATGCGCTCGGGACTATCGAAAGGATAATATGGGTCCTTACCTGAAATATTTCATTGTAACGAATAACAATATCAATCTTGAGATTTTTTATCCTGAAAAAAAGGCTTAACTTCATCCTACATATAGCCCCCCTTTATCTGTAGCGGAATGACGTTTACAACGATGCAGTTCAGCTTGATGAGTGCCCATATCAGGGTTTTTGTGTGCTAGATTTACCAGCAATTATTCAATGGACATTAAAATCTAGTTTCTCTGGATTTTTGCTATAACTTTTAAGCTGGCAAGCCTGCTTCATGAAGCTTGCGTTGCTCATGAAAATTTTCAAGGAAGACCGCATGAGATGCGGCATGGCGACGCGTTTCCTCAGGGCCAAAATCTTCTAAGGGACGAGGCTGCAAGTCAAAGTTTCCGTATTCGTCTGAACCACGAACAAGAGTTGCTGGCATTCGGACCGACCCAGTATTACGCGTTCGCGTAGAAATATAGCTTAGCGCCAAGCCAATGCGTGGACGATTGGACTTGTTTGGTGCCGATTGGTGCAACGTGCAAGTATGATGCAAGGAAAATTGCCCCGGCTTCAAGATGGCACAATCAGTATCAGATTTATCAAACCATTCCACAGTCATTTGACCCGCAGTATTAACGCTATTCTCTACTACGTTGCTTTCCTGCAACAACTGTCCCCGAATATGACTACCGCGAGCAAATTCTGCTGGCCCACTCTCTGAGTCCACATCCGAAAGGGCTACCCATGCAGTCACGTGATCATAAGGTCTAAGCCCAAAATAAGTAGAATCCTGATGCCATGCTGTAATGCCAAGCGACTTAGGCGGCTTTATGAATGCACGGCAGGTATAAAGGATGATGTTTGGCCCCATTAAACTTTCTATCACATCCAAAATTGCAGAATGCCTTATCAATTCGTCAGTCCAACGGCATAAAGTGTGCAGATTATGCCGGAACTTGCCCTCTGCATCTGCGAGAGGAACTCCAATGTGCTTCTCAGTCATCAACAGCCCTTCGCGAAACTGACCGACCTCCGTCTCACTTAAACCATCCAGTGGATAGTAAAATCCATCTGCACGAAACTGACTAATCTGTTCTGCCGTCAATCCTGACATGTCGATATCCGTTAGTGTTTAGAAGAATATTATCCAATCAATGCCTAACCAAACGATATAAATAAAATTGAGGTATTATTGAATCAAAATTTTTAAAATAGAATTGGCGATGACCAAACAATAGATCGAAGTAACTTCAATCGAGACACATTATCTGTGTATCCCTGTTACTATGCATCAATTTTTGCCCAGCTATCTGGTTCAGCTGTCATAATCTCCTTACGTGGGGAACCAGGGCGACGGTCGATATAGATGGTACCTTCTTTCATCACCATCTGCATCTTCTCGCGGTCTTGCAATACTTTGATATTTTCAAGAGGGTTTCCATCGACGACTAGCACGTCGGCCAGCTTGCCCTCTTCTAGCGTGCCAAGTTGTTTGCCAACTCCAATGGCATTTGCTGCATTACGAGTAGCAGTAAGTAATGCATCCATCGGGCTCATCCCAAGGTCTACATAAACTTCTAACTCTTGAGCGTTGGTTCCAAATCCCGGCTCGAAACCCATATCGGTACCCATAGCTATATCTATTCCAAGCTTATGCGCCTTTTGGAACGTCTCGTAACAGTACGGCTGAATTTGCTGCATCTTGTCGAGAGTAAACTGTGGGGTGCCGATATCACGACGGATATCAATAGCGTGATCCGTACGGTGAAGAAGTGTTGGCACCATTGGCTTTCCAGCGCTTTTAATCATTTCAAGTGTTTCATCAGTGTGAAACACCATATGCTCTATGGTGTCGACGCCAGCTTTTACTGCATTTTTCTGGCTTTCGGGTGTAAAACAATGACACGCACACGGTTTAAGAAGTGCATGAGCCTCATCAACTATGGCCTCAAGCTCTTCATATGTCATATTACGCACATCGGGCTCCTCATCGTCCGTACCGCCGCCACCGGAGTGACACGCTTTAATAACGTCAGCGCCCTGACGGACGGCTAGACGGGCCTGGCGACGAAGCTCCCACGGACCATCACCGGTGGAGGCATCATGACGCAAAGCTGCCTTGGGAAGAATTAATTCCAAATGTGAACACGTCATAATAGTAAATCCGGAGACCTTCATGCGCGGACCGTCCAAACAACCCGCATTAATTATGTCACGAACGGCACAAGTTTCTTGTGTCATCAATCCGCGTGAAGATATCAGCCCCATATCGCGCAGCGTGGTGAAACCCATTTCGAAGCAGAGCTGGGCGTGAAACAGCATGTACATTTGCTGTTGTTGCGGCGTTACCTCCCACTGGGCAACGCGGTAGTTTTTAAATGTACGGTTGTTGAACATTCCCACATGAAGGTGAATATCCATCATACCGGGCATAACGGTTTTGCCGGAGGCATCAATAATCTCAGCGCCCGCGGGAATTTGAACACTTTTTTCAGACCCCACGGTTTTGATTTGCTTATCATCAATGACAATAACACCATTCTCAATTGGATTGGCCCCGGTGCAATCGATAATACGGCCAGCCTTGATTGCCTTAACGGACATAAATAAATTCCTCCACTTTTTTGATTGGATTTTTATCCTGTTTTTTAAAAAACTTATACTGTGGCAAAAAATACCCTGCGTTTTATATTGCCAATCTGTTGAGTTCAAAAAAACTTGTAAAAGCTTTCTTTGATTGCTCTTTAAATTTGGCCAATTCGCCATCAATTTTTTTAAAACACCGAATATCAATAGCCTTGTTTTTGCTGCATAAATGAACCATTGGTTTACATAATAAACCTGCTTTCACATAAAAACAATGTTATTACATTTCAGTTTTTTAAAAGGTGCAATAGGCTATTTTTGTTTTTGAGCTAAACATTACATGTTCTAGCTTACAAAAACTGGCTTCTCACCCGGGACGGGGCTTCCTTGAAAAGCTCCCTTATCAATAATTTTCTCCCGCCCCCCATGTTTTTCGATTAAAGCGGATTGAGCTAAATAAGCACGATTATCCGCATCATCCGGGTCGACAATGCGACGCAAAGCCGTATCACATATTTTGACAACACCCTCATACCTGAGATCCTTGTATAGATTATTCAACTCATCGGGATCAGCATCGAGATCGAAAAGTTCAGGTTCAAAATTCACATAATATATATATTTGTAGTTTCCTTGACGGATCATGAACGCCGCACGATCAGCACCTGGGCCATAGTATTCGCTGAATGCTATTCTACCAACCTGATCAGGCTCTTTTGCGATTTTTAACAATGATTTTCCTTGTAAACCCTCCGTTTCAATGATCGAACTCAAGCCGACCGCATCAACGATCGTTGGCGCGATATCTAACAGAGACACTGGTGTGTTGCATACCTTGCCAGATGGAATGCCTGCGCCAGAGATTAAAAGAGGAATGGCGGCAGATTCCTCGTACATGTTCAATTTACCCCAAATTTGACGAGTTCCAAGATTTTCGCCATGGTCAGAGGTGTAAACGATGATTGTATCTTCAAGAATCCCCGAATCATCAAGGCAGTCAATAATTTTACCTACATTGGAATCGACATAACTAACACACCCGTAATAGTTGGCGATAATCCGACGACGAGTATTCTCATCGACAAAATCATTGAAATTGCGGTTACGTTGCAAGTTTTGCATCCACGGATGTAATGAAACATCGGCTTCAATTAGTTTGGGCTTGGGCATCATTTCAAGAGGATAGAGGTCGTAAAATTCCTGAGGTGAGCAATATGGCGGATGCGGGCAGACCAATGATGAAAATATAGCCCACGGCTTATCATCGGGATTGGCTGCCTTTTCACGAATCAGACCGCAAGTAGTGGCAGTGATATCCGCGTCATATTTTGTATAAGCGCTTTCGCCCGGCCCAAGGCGTTCAATTCCGCGCCATTTTGTGTAAGAGGGCGCCATTGGGCGCTTAACTGATCCTCGTAGGTCACCAACCCCGTCGTGTATGTGCATGGGGTTTATTTGCCGGGTTAATCCGAATGGATCCTCCTCTCGAGTGAAATGAAGTTTTCCAATCGAAATAACTTCCATTCCGTTCTCGCTCAGCATGTGATGCCAGCTCCGTACAGATCCATCGTATGCAAAACAATTATCCCAATAGCCAGTTTCAAAGATATATTTTCCAGTCGCTATTACTGCGCGCGCGGGGACACAAACCGGCGAACTCGTGTAAGCAGCTGAGAAGCGTGTGCCACGCTTAGCGAGCTTATCGATATTTGGAGTTTTCACGAAATCATGGCCATAACAGCCAAGCGCTTTCTTTTGGTGCTGGTCTGAAATAATAAATAGAACATTCTTTGCCATATCAATGGACCCCTAAGATTAATACCTACAGCATAACCAATGCAAAAGATTTAGTCGTCGTCATCTAGAACTACTTTTTTATTACCTGTAATCCTCGCTAGTATTTGCGGTAGAAATAATGAACCCACCGACAAAAAGAGGAATAAACATACAATAGGTCTCTCCAGCAACAGCCAAATATCACCTTGAGTCATCACCATAGATTGTCTGAAGCTTAGCTCCATTTTTAGGCCGAGAACGCGACCTAGTATAACTGGCGCAAGAGGAAATCCATATATTCTCATGTAGTAGCCGATAAACCCAAATAAAAGAAGAAATGAGATTGACCACACTAAACCATCATTTAGGTAAACGCCGGTAATTGAAATTACCATAATCAGTGGCAATAAAACCCGCATTGGCATTTTCAAAATTTGCACAAACACACCAATCATTGGCAGGTTCAAAACCAAAAGAATGATGTTACCGATATAAAGCGCCGCGATAAGAGACCAGATAATGTCTGGCCGTTCTTGGAACATTAAAGGTCCAGCATCAATATCTAATATTAAGAAGGCACCTAGCATAACTGCCGTAGTAGCCGACCCTGGCACCCCGAGAGCAAGCATGGGCACAAACGATCCAGCGCTTGCTGCATTATTTGCACTTTCGGGCCCAGCAACACCTTGAATAATACCTGAGCCAAATTTATCCGGGGTTCGGTGAATTTGACGTTCTATTGAATATGAGACAAAAGAGGCTATCCCAGCTCCAGCCCCCGGCAGAACACCAATCAGGAAACCAATTGTTCCCCCGCGAAAAATGGAACCAATACTCTCAACAAATTCAGAAAATTTGATGTAAATACGGTGTTCAAGGATCATCCCAAGAGAGTCTTCTCGTAGCTTTTTTGTATTTACAAGTACTTCCGATATTGCAAACAACCCAAGCGTTACAGCAAGAAAATTAATACCGTCCCATAGTGCCTCGTGACCGAATGTGTAGCGACGACTCCCGGTCATAATATCTTCACCAATAGTAGCAATCATTAGTCCCAGAACCATAGACATAAGCGCTTTTACTAGAGAATCACTCGCGAAAGATGCCACTGCCGTTAGACCAAAAACGTAAAGCATAAAATATTCAGGCGCAGTAAACTGCAGGGCTATATCAGCAAGAGGCGGCGCCAACAGCATCATGCCAACCACTGCAATAGTACCAGCGATATATGATCCTATTGCTGCTATGCAAAGAGCGGGGCCGGCGCGGCCTTTTTTTGCCATCTCATGACCATCAAGGCACGCCACAACTGCGGAAGTGTCACCCGGAACCCTTAAAAGGATAGATGCAGTAGACCCACCATACATCACCCCGGTGTAAGTGGCCGCCAACATCATAACTGCTCCGGTAGGATCAAGCTTAAAAATTATCGGAAGCATCATGGCCAGAGCACCAGCGGACCCAACCCCTGGCAAGACGCCTATTACGGTACCGAGGAAACAACCAGTCACAGCATAGACAATGTATTGCCATTGAAGAGCAATGGCAAAACCATCCATCAGTAAACCCCATGTGTCTCCCATTAATCTAACCCTTTATCCACCTACGAATATCATCAAGAAAAGGCAAAATATCATGAATATTTAGAAGATCACCGCGCGGTAATTCACCCAGCAAACCGTAGTAAAAAATGGTAAATAATGTGACTGTAAGCGAGAGCCCATACACTGCGGAGCCACCCCAGCTTTTCTGCCCTAGATATTTCATGTTCGCAGTTACGTATAAAAAAGATGCTATGATGTAGCCTAAGACTTCAAAACACGCGACATAAGCTATGGCAAGCCAGAGAGGCACCAAATCTATTAATTCAGAAACAACACGCTGTTTTACGTCAACTTTATCTTTACTAACCCGACCTTTTGAAATGAAAAATATCACTACCAATATTAAACCAAATACGGTTATGACCCTAGGAAACGAAGCAGATCCGACTAACCCTTCACCACCCGAAGCTTGCAAAAAACTGTATGTTTCAAGTCCGTAGAGAATAAGTAATACGGCAAAAACAGTGACTAATAGACGATCGCCATAAGTAAAAATTGAGACAATTTCTCTCATTTATTATACTTTTTTGAATTATTTATATATATTGATTTTATTTTGACTGATAAATGACGTCACCAGAAAACCCGGCGACGTCATTTATTTCAATTCAATACTTAATTACTATTTCTTTTTCTTCTTTTTCTTACCTATCAAGTCAAGCTCGGTGTCTAATTTATAGTAATTTTTGTATTCCTCAGCCAACATTTTATCCAGTGCCTTCCCGGTCACCCAGGTTGATGTCATGTTGTACTTCTTCTCATACTTTTTGAAGCTAGCGGACTTTCGAACTTTATCCATAATACCGACGTAAAAGTTGATTACGTCATCCGAAACATCTCTCGACAACCACCAGCCACGGTACTGTTTCAAAACCGGAAAATTGTAACCACTTTCCTTGAAAGTAGGAACTTTCGGATACGCGCCCAGCTTTTCGGATGCAGCAATGATGCGTAGTTTTCCAGCTTTAACATATTTGTCAATTTGAGCTGGGTTATGCATACCGTAAGCGATGTGCCCACCCAGTAATTCAAGCATCCCCTGCTTTTCATAGGCTACATATGTTTGTTTGAATCCTGCCTCACGCGCCCACAGTTCACCCACCAACGAAGCCACGTTTCCGTAGGCGCCGCCTCCATGAATCACTTTCCCCGGGCGTTTTTTCGCATCTGCAACAATGTCGTTCATTGTTTTGTATGGCGATTTACCAGGAACGGTAATATTCAGCGGCGTAACTACCATCATCGCGACACCTCGAAATAATTTATAATCGATCTTTGATTTTGATAAGATCGGATTATTAATTTGCGATGGTGTAAGCGCTTGCATCATGTGGGGGTTTCCTTTGTTTTTTACCCCAACAAAAGCGCGAGCCTTTCCTCCGCGTGCCCCACGAATGGAACGCAAGCTGACGCCTTTTGGTAACAATTTTTCATCTTTTATCGCAGCCAAAACAGCCGATGCAAAGGCGTAGGTTGAGGATGAGGTTTTGACATGAGCTATCAATTCGACTTCTTTGGATGGCTTCCACGCCAAGGCTGGAGCCGATGCGAACGCAAATACCGCAAGACTTGCAGCACCGCAAACAATAGTTTTTTGGGACATCTTAAACATTGCATTCCTCCCTAGTAGCAATTTGAACCAAACAAACCACGACTAACAACGAACAGTGCAGAAAAATAGCTGTGTCAATAAATATCCTCCCGCTCAGCGTCTTCGCGCTTTGTCACGTTACAGCAATTTCACAGGGTGATCCGCTGATAAGGTATTACAGTGACCCTCCACAGCTTGATAGTCAAGAAAATATCCCATTTTATGCAGACGGTTAGTCGCTTTCGATTGACCCAAGAGTAACGCCTTACTAAAATCTATAACAATTACTGGTGCACCTGATGAATTTTTTTATAAACACCCCAGCATGTTTAAACGACTGGGCAAGGGAGAAAATAAAATGCCGTTTCATCGCTTTGAAGAGTACGAGAATGTTTTATTGACACCGCATCTCTCAACGGCGGAGGCGCCTATTATTGAGGGGCAATACCTCTATTATTGTCTGAATCAAAAACGTGCAGGAACAGGGTCCGAGTTGCACTACCATCCTAACGAACTCTTGATTTTTCCTGTACTTGGAAAAATCAATGCTGTCGTTGGCAAAGATCGAAGAGTTGTCGAACAAGGCACCTTCGTTCTTGTACCACCGAATGCCCGACACTCTATGAAAGCAACAGAGGATGGACCTCTAGCTTATTTGTATGTGAAAGATCAAACTTGGGGAGTGGTCGGGGTTGCTGAAGACGAGGCCTTACCAGATGAAGCCCCCACCATGGAGTATTCCCAACAAATTGTTGATACAGGTAAACATGAGAAGAAAAAAGAAGGCGACTCACAAGCTATTATTGAAGGTATTCCTGATTGTTATTACAAGCTTCTAGCGTCTCTCGACACACCCTTCAAAGCCGGCACGTCGATTACATGGATTGAAGGCATGCGATCAGCCTTTGGCCTCTATGAACTTCCGAATGGATACGAAGAAAACTGCAAATCTAGTGAAAACGAACAATTTTATTATGTTCTCCAAGGATCAATTGATTTCACTGTTGGAAATAGTTCTAAGGATGTCACCGCGGGCGATATTATAGAAATCCCAAAGGGATCACCTTACAAATTTACAACAACCCGCGAAGACCCGGTTCGTTTTGCGGCTGTCAGATCTAACTCTTTACTTGAAAATCTCATCGATAATCCAAATTCTCAGATCGCTTAATGCGTGAAAATACATATAATCGCTTTTGAAGGCTTGAACAGTTAACATTGAGATATATCAAAATTCCTCCTATATCTAATAAGTGGGGTGTTCTTTTTCTTGGAAGGCATGGGTGAATTATTTTTTGATGGAAAAAATTTTTTCCCAGTTTGGATGAGCCTATGAAAAGTGTTAAGTCTGTGCAACGTGCGATCTCCGTTCTCTTCGCAGTCACACAAAGCAAAAAACCAATCGGACTTTCAGGGATTTCCAGGCAGATCAAACTTGATAAGGCAACTGTTCTACGTCTCTTAGCAACTCTTGAGGAATCTAAATTAGTCCAAAAAGATCCAATCACGAAGACTTATACCGGCGGGGCTAATTTATCTCAACTTTCTGTTTCATGGCGTAATGACATTCGCAGAGTTTGCGGTCCTTACCTTCGTGCTCTATCGCAAGTGGCCAACGAAACTGTTTGTCTAAATTGTCCACGCGACTTGGAACGTATTTGCATTGACTCCTTGTCCCCTCAGAATCAGGAGCTTACTGTCGTTCCCCATATTGGAACCGCAAACCCAATATATGCAGGTGCCTCGGGTAAAGTATTGATGGCCTACCAATCACAAAATGAAATCGAACGGATAATTAATACAACTGGGTTAAAACCCGTGACGAGCGTGGGCATATCAGATAGCGCAGGCCTTCAAAGCCACTTAGAGCTAGTCCGTAAGCGCGGTTTCGATTATTCAATTAACGATGTTACAGTCGGAGCGTGTGCCCTAGCGGCACCTGTATTTGGAGCCGATATGCAAATTGTTGCCGCGTTAACAGTACGCGGCCCGGAGGTTCGCATGAGCGTGTCAAAAATGAAGAAATTAGCGCCTTCGGTAATTAGTTTTGCCAATGATATAAGCACCGCACTTGGTTTTACCGGCTTTCACAATAAGACTGGCTAGTTTATCCATGTTCATACCAGTACGCGCAAAAAAAATGCCGTCCCACAGAAATGGGACGGCTATCTACTATATGGCAGGTTTCTAACAGCTTTTACGTACCGTTCTTTACTCCTGTAAGCGCTCGTATTTGATTAAGCGTACCAAAACCACCGTTAACAAAACCCTCATACTTTTGGTAAAGGGGAACACTGGCGTCGCGAAAAGCATCAAGATCAATATTAGTTATAGATAACTTATCATTCTTATTAATTTTACTTAGAGCCTTTTGATCTTCCGCAGCGGCTAACTCCCAACTGCTGTTGGCAGCCTTCTTCGCGGCACTAGCAACACCCTTGCCGGTCTCATTCCACTTCCACTTGGTTTTACCTTTTTTATTCTGGTATTTTGTCATTAATAGGCCACGTAGGCTCTTATTTTTTTTGCTGAAAACAATAAATGCAGCCGTATATGTTATTGGCTTATGAGATACATATTTCGGCGGCGTCTGATAAGATTTACGTTTTTTCGCAATATCCTGAAGCGAGGCAATGAACCCATCACTGTTTCCTGGCTTTGCGCCATAGACCTTTAAAGCCTGTTCGGTGAAACCACGATTTTGTGAATTTATCCATAATCCTTTTAAATCATTCGGTTTGATAAATTTTTTGTTATAAGTAGCAAGATAGTTAAAACCACGGTTGACCTTGCCAATCAATACGTACTTGGATCGACCACTCCATCTCTTAATTTTTTTTCCGATCCCGCCACTTTTGGAAGCTAAAACTGCTTTCGCTTGTGACGGATCGGTTATTAGCCACGGCAGTTCAAAGACACCAAAGGGTTTACGAACAGCTTTGGCAGAATTTATCGATACAACACCAATATCAATTTTTCCTTTTTTGATATTTTTGGTGATTTTCTTATCGTTTTTACCACCCTTCTTGCCTTTAAAACGAACTATTTTTGCTTTCCCGGCAAGAACCGCATTCGCTTCTTTTATAAAACCTTTGATTGCCTTATCCATTGCAGACTTTTTTGGTGCATTGAATGCAATGGAAAGTTGCGTCTCTCCAGCCGAGACTGGCGCGGAAAGCGACAGGCAGATCGCCGCCACCCCCATCAGTTTTATCGCGTTCATTTCTGCGTTTGCTCTCATGATTCCCTCCCTAATAACCTCAGTTGTTAAAATTTTCTTAATAGAGTCAAAGCTCATCTGATACGCTTATTTTCTGTTGCGCTCGGATAAACCCGTAAACCGCCGTCACCAAAGCGAGTAGTAAGATGATCATGGTGATCGGGCGCGTTAACACAACCATCAGGTCACCCTGATGGATCGTGAATGCCAGATTCATATTACTTTCAATAATCGGCCCCATGACAAATGACAGCATAATCGGAACCGAGGGAATATCAATTTTTTCAAGAAAATATGCACCCCCACCTAGGATTAGAACCATCACCACATGGGGTGCATAGTTTTTATAGGCATATGTGCCGATAATAATCATGAGAATTACAAAAGGGCCAAGGATACGACGCGGCACGCGAGCTACTTGCCCCCATAGCTTTACCCCGGCCAAACCAACGATTAATTGCCCCGCGTTAGCAACTAATAACCCGATAAAAATGGCAATTATCATCGCGGTTTGCTCTTCAAACAACCCTGGGCCAGGGACAACGCCCTTAACTACTAATACACCAATCAAAATTGCAGCAGTTCCAGACCCCGGAATTCCAAGTGCCAAAGAAGGAACTAAAGTGCCCGCAACTACAGCATTGTTAGCACATTCGGGAGAGGCTATGCCCTCTTCGATGCCGGTTCCAAATTCCTCATCTTTTCTGTGCCGGTTCCATCGTCGCTCTTCATTATAAGCTATTAACGCAGCGACTGAAGCACCTGCACCGGGTATAGCGCCTATACCCGTACCGATAAGTGCATTTCGAACTAAGGTGGGCCACAGATAAAGCAAGTCGCCTAGTGTCACTCGATTCTTTTCTTTATCAATGTTACGGATATTTTCAGCTGCATTAGAAACTGCGTCATCCCTTTCATACTCGATCAAAAGACGGAATGCCTCAGGTGCGGCTAAAATTCCGATGACAATTACAACAAGGGGTATACCATCCATCAAAGGTCCGTAATCGAATGTAAACCTTAACCCTCCGAACCGTGAGCTACCGATAGTAGCTAAAATCAAACCAATGGCTGTAGCCAGAAATCCGCGGGCCGGATCCTTTCCAAAAAATCCACCAATGATGGATAAACCAAAGATACCCAAGGCAAACATTTCACCCGGTCCAAATTCAAGAGCTAACAATGCTAGGCTTGTGCCGGCAACAAGAAAAATAAGAGTACTAGTAACTCCGCCAAAAATTCCCGCATAGAGTGAAATTTTCAAAGCTCTATAAGGCATGCCTTTTTTTGTCATTTCGTATCCATCGAGAGCGGTTATTGCACTCCCCGGAGTTCCTGGCGTGCGAATTAAAATCGCAGGTATCGAGCCACCATATTCAGCAGCAGAATAAACCGCACAACAGAACAAAATTGCGTCTGGCGCATTCATTACAAAAGTTATGGGAAATAATAATGCCAATGCCTGTGAACTACCAAAGCCGGGCAGCGCGCCCAATACCAAACCTAGAATCACACCAATAAATATGTAAAACAATGATATTGGACCGAAAACGAGGCCTAATGCTGGAATTATGTTTGCCGAAAAGTCCACTATACCCACCTAAAATTCGATGTAGTTCGGTAAAAATTTAACTGGGAAGTTTACGTTAAGCACGATCGCAAAAATTGCCCAACAAAAAATGGTAGTAAAAAATGAGATCAATGAACTTCGAAAAAGTCTTTGACTTCGGTTGCCGTGCAACCTTGTAGCAAAAAGAGCACTTACAAATAAAAATGTCGTTATTTCAAAGCCAATAATATCAAGCAAGAGAACATAGCCCAACACGTAGCAGCATATCAGAGAAAATGATCGCAGCGGCACCAATACTTCCGAATGATCATCTGTAACGATTATATCGGAACCTTTAAAAAGTCTGAATAACAGAACACCACACCAAATTAAGCCGAACCCAATTATCAATCGAGGAAAAAAAGCGTCACCGGGGTAACCAGGAAGCATAGACGGAGCAAATCCGAATGTTCTCCAAAGCAAAATAACAAAGAACAAAGAAGTCGCTAACGTAACCGCGATCGTAGCAAAGAGTTGGCTTATTGAATTCTGCATTACCCCCCCTAGGGAAAATCGGGTGGTTTTTTTCTAGCTGACGAGTCTCCGAGAGTAGCTCCCGGAGACTCAATCGGATCAGTTAACACTCGTCAGTTTTTCAAGATGCCAAGTTGGACCATCAATTTTCGCGTCGCCGCCACACCTGCTGAAAAATCTTTGTTGAGTTCCGCAGTGTTGCCGGCAAAAGCCGGGATCACATGAGGCTGCTTTTTCACATGCTTTTTGTAAGCCTTTGTATTATCAATTTTAGACAATGCTTTTTGCAAAATAGCTATGCGGTCCTTTGGTGTGCCTTTTTTGACCATAAAGCCTTGGAATTGATGTGGAATTTTATAGCTTATCCCCAAGTCTGATGGCACGGGCACGTTCTCCCACGTTTTGCCAGGAAGACGTTTTTCATTCAGTAGTAATAATGAACGCGCCTTGCCAGCTTTCAAATGCCTATTCCATTTACCAGGCTGTGCAATACCGATTTTAAGATGTCCACCCATGACGTCTTTTACTACGTCACCCGTACCTTTGTAGGGAACAAAGCGAATTTTTATACCTTGTGTTTGGTGCAATAATTCTTGATGGCGATGGTGTACTGACCCAATCTTATTGCTACCCATCGCCAAACGCCCGGGATTTTTTTTCGCGTACGCAACAACATCCTTATAAGTCTTGAATGGGCTATCAGACCGAACCCCGATAGCATAGAGGTGTTGCTCCATCCGCGCCACAATATCGAAATCCTTAAAGCCATATTTGAAATGCGGCAAATTAAAATACCCTGTAAAACTTGCGGAAAAATGCATTATTGTGTACCCATCTGCCGGTTTTCCTTGGACATAAACAACCGGTTCGTGATTTGATCCACCACTCTTGAATAGCACTTTGACAGGAACTCCCAGGAAATCTTTCTGCTGTAGGTGCTTCGCAACCATGTGACACCAGACTGCTGCACCAGAGCCCGGCGAAGTTGTACAGATGAGTTCCACTGGTTTTGATGGATATTTATCTGCAAACGCTGGACCGGCAATCATGCTGGCTACCGCAAGCCCCATAGTCACCGATAGACCTTTTAAAAGTTTCTTAATACTCATCGATTTCCTCCCTTTTGAAATCTCATAAATGTTAATGTGCACTTTTCGGCGAGTACGACTGCCGTATTTATTTTTATTTTACCTGAGCTGCTTTTTTCTCACTCAAACCCCTTTTCAAAATGAGGGCCACTCATTTTCCCATCGACAGCCATACCGATTATTCCATGTGATAGGTCCTTCAACGCTAGAAAAATAACATCCTCATCTTCGGGGTCTGCTATCATCTGGTGTGCGGCATCGGCCGGAACATGCACCAATGTACCTTTTGGTGCTTTGAAGGGAATACCGTCAATCTCTCCCATGAGCGTCCCCTGTAAAACAAAATTGAATTGCTCATTAGGGTGACTATGCATGCGAGAACCAGTTCCTCGAGGCTTGTGAATGTATCCAACAAGCATCCGCTCGCCTTCTATAACTCCGCCATGAGACGTTGAATAACCCGTACCCGCAGCAACCTTTTCCACTTCATCCATTTTCCAAGCTACAACCCCAAGGCCTGCCTTTTGAGCACCTTCAGTTTTAGTTTCACTTGCCATGAGACCCTTCTCCCCCAACTATTTTTATCTGTTGACACAGTCTTATTTAAACTGGTTTGGTTTACCTAGTACACCATCGCTTCATTAGAGGGCAAGGGTGCTTAGGATAATACCTTATGCAAAAGAGGCTTCTTAGAACAACAGGTAGAGGGCTACAATGCTGAAAACAGCCATTTATGGACTTGGAAATTGGGGACAGACATTAATCAATTCGGTTCATAATAAAAGCGATAAGATCCAAATTGTTCAAATGATAACCCGTGACCCGTCAAAATATACCGAATTTACAGAGAAAACTGGGATCCCTATTTCCGATAATTACGAAGCAACGTTACAAAATGACGCTATTGAAGCTGTCATTATTGCAACCGGGCATTCCGCACACGGTCAACACGTGGAACAGGCTGCCTCTGCAGGCAAACATATTTTCTGCGAAAAACCCTTTACTCTGACAAAAAAAAGTGCCCTGTCTGCCACCGAAGCTTGCGAAAAGGCAGGGGTCAAATTAGCTGTTGCTTTTAATCGGCGCTTCCAGCCCGCTCTTCTTAAAATTAGAGAGTTGATTGATAAGGGCGAACTAGGAACCATACTGCATGTAGAGGGAGCTCATTCCGGTCATGCCGGCTATGATCAAAGAGAAGGGTGGAGATCTACCAGAGAAGAA
This sequence comes from uncultured Rhodospirillaceae bacterium, assembly GCA_913043025.1. Classification (GTDB taxonomy): domain Bacteria; phylum Pseudomonadota; class Alphaproteobacteria; order UBA8366; family UBA8366; genus UBA8366. The sequence continues at coordinate 120,081 of CAJWLM010000002.1, read as the reverse complement.
AATCCAGCTGGGGTCATGTGCGGCAAAGGTGTACACGTACTTGATCTAATGTTGATGGCGGCGGGACATGTTAAAACCTTACGTGCCTCTTCTGAAACTCGCATCCTTGATAGTGACAGAGACGACTGTACAAGCATCAATTTGCGTTTTAAAAGTGGCGCGACCGGAAACCTTTCCTGCATTGCCGTAACTGCCAACTATTGGAGATTCCACGTTGCCGGCTCTAAAGGTTGGGCAGAAATGCGCGGGGAGAGTACCTTGGCAACCTGTAGATTAAGGGAAAACCCAGAAATAACGGAATTTGACTATGTTGATATTGAAAAGGCTGAGCTTGAAGCATTTGCAGACTTGGTGCAAATGGATACGGATTTTCCAGTATCTATAAAAGACGTTATACACGGGGTAGAAATTCTTGAAAACACTGTGAAAGCTGCCACCACTGGAAAAATTATCGATTTTGATTAGATGGTTTGTAGGTTTTCGCAATGCTTCAAACGTAACAGTTGAGGCACATATTTTTCAGCCTCTTGCACTTTTGTCCGGCAAAGTCTCCTTATTTACAACCAATTGAGGATCAAAGTTACCCTCAAAAGCACTGACAACTGCCTGTGCACATGCCATCGCCATTCTCTGTGCGCATTCCTCCGTAAATGCGCCACAATGTGGGCTGACAACAATATTTTTAAGCTTAAGAAGTGGATTATCTAGGTTTGGTGGTTCGAGCTCAAATACATCCAATGCTGCACCTGCTATCCAGCCTTCATTTAAAGCGATAAAAAGTGCAGCCTCATTTACAATACCACCACGCGAAACATTAATGACATATGCGCTTTCTTTCATCAGTTTTAACTCCTCAGCAGAAATCAAATTTTCTGTCTCAGGTCTTTTCGGTACATGAATACAAACATAATCCGCCTCTTCCAAGGCGTAGCGGAAGTCAGTTACATAATTGTAACCCTCTGCCTCTACATTCTGACGACTGACAAATGGATCAGCCACCATAACACGCATACCAAAGCCTTGGGCCCGGACCGCAGTTGCTTTTCCAATACGCCCGAAGCCTATTAATAAAATAGTTTTCGCCGAAAGCTCGGTACTATCAAAACCATCACGTATACCGAAGTTCCCCATACGAACGGCCTGATCGTAAACCACTGTTTGTTTCGCTAGTGATAGCATAAGCGCCAATGTATGTTCAGAGACTGCCACCGAATTTACATCACCAGTGATAGTCAACGGCACACCAAACTCTGAGAGCGCAGTTATATCTACCGCCTCATAACCAACACCATGCCGAGCGACTATTTTCAGATGTGGTGCAGCTTCTATAATCTCACGAGTAATTTTTGTCATGCGCACAATAATCGCGTCTGTGTCTGACAGTTCGTTAAATATATCCTCCGAGTGTTCAGCTAGCTCCTTAACTACTATCTCACCCGTGTCACGAAGCAATGCAATTCCACTATCGTGTATTTTCCCCAATACAAGTACTTTTTTCACGGCAACACTCGCCTCACTTAAACTTTCGGCGCAGCGATTCAGAGCCACGCGCCAATAATGCCAAATCAGAACCGACCGCAACAAAGTTCATGCCAGCATCTATAAACATTTTGGCATCGTTCTCGATACCGGTGAGAATTCCCGTAGGTTTCCCGATTTTCTTAACCACTTCATGCCCGTCCAGAATAGCTTTTGAGACATCCGGATGACCAAGTTGCCCCGGAAATCCCATATCACACGACAAATCGGCCGGACCAAAGAAAACACCGTCAACACCATCGACGGAAGCGATATCTTCTACGTTCGTTAATGCCTTTTGAGTCTCAATTTGAACAAGAATGCATAGCTCATCTTCAATTTTTTCGAGGTAATTACTCACACGCCCAAACCGGTTGCCTCGGTGATTATAAGAAACACCACGAATACCTTTTGGTGGATATCTAGTTGCTGATACAGCTAATTCAGCTTCCTCTGCTGTCTGGATCATGGGAAAGAGCAAACTGAAAACACCTTGGTCCAATATTCTTTTAACCCACACTGGATCATTCCAGGGGGGTCTTACAATTGGTGTGGCACTGCCACCATCGAGTGCTTGCAGTTGTCCTGCGAGCAATGGAATTTCATTTGGATAATGCTCCATATCGATAAGGATCCACTCGAATCCCGAGTCTTTCAGGATTTCAATTGACATGTGGTTTGCGAGGCCTGTCCAAAGTCCTATTTGTAATTCGCCGTTTTGTATCGCCCGTTTGAATCTATTCTTTTCAATTTCCACCGAGTTACCCTTTTGTGATAATGCTATCCTTGAGCATTTTAAATATACCTCAACCCGGATAGCTAATGCCATAATATATAATCGAGGGAAAGATGGGACGTACTGCTATAGTCACAGGTGCCAGTAAAGGAATAGGGCTTTCAATAGCCAACAACCTAAGTCTTGATGGCAAGACTGTCATTGGAATCGCCCGAAGTGATCCGGAGCAGGATTTTCCGGGATTATACTACAAGATCGATTTAGAGAATGACACGGCTGCTGTTGAAGCCTTGGCGGATATAGTCGCAAAGCATCAAGTAGATATATTAGTTAACAATGCAGGATATTCACTACCCGCTAGTGCTCAAGACACTACTCTTAAGGATTTTGACAAACAGATAAGTGTAAATCTGAGAGGCGCACTCTTATGCAGCCAGGCCGTTATACCCGGCATGCGAAGCCGAAAGTTTGGGCGTATCGTACACATGGCCTCACGCGCCATGATGGGCAAAGAAGACCGCACGGCCTATGGAGCTGCAAAAGCGGGATTGGTAAGCTTCAGTAGAGGTTGGGCTTTGGAACTCGGGCCAGCAGGAATAACTGTTAACACGGTTTCCCCCGGCCCTATTCAAACAGAACTCTTCCTACGAAACCATCCGCCGGGAACCAAAAAATACCAAGACTTAGTTGAGTCGATGCCAGTGGGACGACTCGGAATACCGGAGGATATAGCCCATGCAGTGAAATTCCTTGTGGCTGATGAGGCTGGTTATATTACAGGACAGACGATTCACGTATGCGGGGGGATGACAATAGGCGCGCCTGGTATTTAGATGCCAATTATTTCGCTATCCGCCATGTAGTGCCCAGATTGCTATCCTCAATTACAACACCGCGCGCATTTAAATCATCGCGAATTTGATCGGCTTTCTCAAAATTCTTAGCTTTACGCGCAGCGTTACGAGCCTCAATCAATTCATCGATCTCATTTGAGTCTACCTTAAGTCCCTGAGCAAACCATTTAGTCGGATCGTGCTCTAATATACCCAACAATACTCCCGATCCAATCAGGCTGGATTTTGCCTCTCTACGTGTCCTCTCATCCTGTGCAGTATTTGCGAAACGCACCAGCGCTGCCATTTCCACCATGGCTTTGGGAGTATTTAAATCATCCTCGAGAGCTGCGATTACCGTAGGTGCTGGAATGGGAGGCGCCTCGAGCCGCACATCTTCGAGTAACCTCAATGCTTCATACATTCTGTCTAAATTGCGCTTCGCCAGGACAAGACTAGCACTCGACCAACCCAGCGGTTGTCGATAATGAGCAGAGAGCAGCGCGTATCGAATTGCTTCGCCGGGCGCCTCATCAAGAAGTTCAGATACCAATGTAACATTACCAAAAGACTTTGACATCTTTTCATGGTCAATATTAACGAAGCCATTATGCATCCAATAACGTGCAAATGTTTTCCCATCATGCGCACAGACACTTTGCGCAATTTCATTCTCATGATGTGGGAATAAAAGGTCTCGACCTCCTGCGTGGATGTCAATGGTTTCCCCAAGATGACTTTCGATCATTGCAGAGCATTCTAGATGCCAGCCGGGACGCCCGAATCCCCAAATACTATCCCAGCCCGGCTGCCCATCTACCGACGGTTTCCAAAGGACAAAATCAGACGGATTTTTCTTATATGGCGCAACCTCCACCCTTGCACCAGCAAGGATCTCGTCCTGATTGCATTTAGACAACGCACCATATTTCGAATACGAGGACACATCAAAGAGAACATGTCCATCTCTTGCATAGGCATGCCCTTTCGCAATCAGCCTTTCAATCATAAGCTTCATCTCTTCTATGTGGTCTGTTGCTCGAGGTTCTATATCTGGTGGCAGAACTCCGAGAGCTGCGATATCCCGGTGATATATCTCGATATATCGTCCGGTGATTGTGCTGATTGGCACCCCTTCACTTATTGCCGCAGCATTGATTTTATCATCTACATCTGTGATGTTCCGTGCATAGATTACGTGTTTACTGCCGTAGAGGTGTCGCAGCAAACGCACTAACACATCAAAAACCACTGCGGGACGAGCATTGCCAATGTGAGCGTTATTATAAACAGTTGGCCCGCAAACATAAACCGTCACACGTCTTGGATCATGCGGAGAGAAAGGTTCGCGGTCGCCAGAAAAGGAATTGTAGATAGTTAAAGACATCTGAGTAAAATACCCTAAAAGATTGATTGCTTGCCGTAGCGAACAAGCGGTTATATATCACAGCACACTCAAACACTAATGAGTATTTAGGACAATAAAACTATGGCAAACGATATTACATACAAACATTTTGCAACCCGAGTCTCAGTTGAGCAAGTCGAGGAGGGAGGACGTTTAGCGCCCAAATTTGACGATAACGGCGTCATCCCGGTTGTTACCACGGATGCAGAAAGTGGCGAACTACTCATGCACGGATATATGAATGCTGAAGCCCTTACCAATACCATAAAAACTGGTGAAGCTTTCTATTGGAGCCGAAGCAGGCAGGTGCTGTGGCATAAAGGTGCAACCAGCGGATTAGTGCAAAAAGTAGTAGAAATGCGTATTGACGATGATCAGGATGCCATATGGCTTCGGGTTGAAGTTGCAGGGAATGGAGCAAGCTGTCATGTCGGTTACCGTTCATGCTTTTATCGTTCAGTTCCTACTGGGGCTATTCCCGATTCTCCAATCACACTCAACTTCGAAGAGTCAAATAAAGTCTTTGACCCCCAGGACGTCTACGGCGACGCCCCAAACCCAACTAAGTTGTAGAGTTCTATTACGACGAAATAAATGTGATATGTATATTGCATAGCAATTTCATTTTGATGAAGTGCTTGCGCACTTAGATATTTAAATTGAATGACAATGAAGTTAGCTTACGGAAATGCTCTCCTTCACTGCATGTCTACAGCAAACCCAACTCTCTCAGCTCCCGGGCCATCTCGGGGGGTATATTATCTGATTGCCCCTCTTCATTTAAGTCTGGCGGTGCATCCTTCGCATTCAAATAACGCCAACCTTGAAAGGGCCGATGCCTCCTCGGCACTGTCGGAATAACGTCTCCATCTAACAACAGCAAGCATTGTCGGATACCATTTTCATCTACGTATGAATCATTTCCCTTAAGAAGCTGGCGAGCACAAATAAAACCACCTATCACCCAATAAAGTGAACCTCCATCAAGTAATTCGCTTATGCGCCGTGGCGTATTCCTTGTCCGGTGCCATAGCTTGGATCCATCATCTTGCCCTTTTTTCAATCGAGCCAGCTGTGTAGTCTGTAAATGTTCAATATCACGGATGCCCACGCAAAGCTTTTTGAGGTGCAAAATACTCACCTGCTGGCCTGCCTATTCTGACCAAAAACTGTCGAGACCTTTGAAGCAGTGGGACGCTCAAGATATTCACTGATAAACTGTCCCACTGCAAGAAGCTTGTTAAAGTCCACCCCGGTCTCAATACCCATACCCTCTAACATGTAAATGACGTCCTCGGTTGCTACATTCCCACTAGCCCCTTTCGCGTAGGGGCAACCACCAAGCCCCGCTATAGAGCTGTCGATCACCGACACACCTATTTCAAGGCAGGCAAGGATGTTTGCCAGAGCCTGGCCATATGTATCGTGAAAATGAATTGCGATTTTACTCAAAGAAACCCGCTCTAAAGTTGCCTCAACCATCGCTTGTGCTTTGAAAGGGGTGCCCTTGCCCATGGTATCGCTTAATGAAATTTCATAACAACCCATGTCTTCTAAGATAGCCGCTACGTTAGCAACTGCTTTTGCCGAAACCTCCCCTTCGTAGGGACATCCGAGGCCACAAGATATATAACCACGTAATGGGATGTCCGCCGACATTGCCGCCGACGCCACAGGCTTAAACCTGTTCAAGCTTTCTGCAATAGAACAATTAATATTTTTTTGTGAGAAGCTCTCGGTAGCAGCAGCAAAGATTGCAACTTCATCAGCCTTAGCTGCTAACGCTTGCTCAAACCCCTTCATATTGGGTACCAGGGCTGAATATTGGACATCCGGTCCTCTCAATAGACGAGCAAATACATCTTTAGTGTTCGCCATTTGGGGAATCCATTTTGGCGAAACGAAGCTCCCTGCTTCTATAGCCCTAATTCCCGCTTCCCCCAAACGTTCTATTAATTCTACCCTCACCTCGAGAGGCACGATCCTTTTCTCATTCTGCAACCCATCACGCGGACCTACTTCAACGATTTTGACCTTTCCCGGAAATGCCATCAAATTTCTTTCAATGAAATTGCCGGCAATGCCCATCTGGGTTTTCTGCTTTCTATAAACGACGCAGCACCCTCAGCAGCGCTTTTCATTGCTCGTCCTTTTGCAAATGCGATTACTGATTTTTTCACAGCGGTATGATTATGAATTGAGTAGCTTAGATAATTCATTGCTAATTTTGTTTCCATAACACTAGTTGGTCCATTATGTAGCAAGCCGTCCAGCAACTTCTCCAAAGCAACATCTAAACAACCAACATCAACAACTAAATCTACAAGTCCGATTGAGAAGGCCCTTTTAGCAGACATTTGCTCTGAAGTAAGGCACCATCGTCGTGCCTGACGTGTGCCTATTCTAGGTAATAGGTAAGGCATCATGATCGATGCAGTAAAACCATATCTTCCTTCAGTTATTGCAAAACTTGAAGTGCTTTCGGAAATTACAATGTCGGACGCAGCAACCATACCGACCCCCCCTCCGTAGGCACCGCCGTGCACTTTAGCAATCACTGGCACTTTAAGTTTCCGCAACTGCGTCATCATAGCTGCGTACTTCTTGGCATCGGCTAAGTTTTTTTCCCAAGGTTCTGCGCCTTTATCTCTCAAATAAATCAGATCAGCTCCGGCACAAAAGAGCTTACCCGCACCTTGCAGCACGAGTGCACGCAACCCGTCTTGGGAATGAAGAGTAGCTAACTTGTCGTTAAATAGATTCACTTGCGCTTCATCGAATGAGTTAAGCTTACCTCTGCGGTTAATAGTAAGCGTTGCTATACCGCGTCTATCTTGCTCAATATCAATAGTTTTGGTCATTTTCCTTCCCTCGCGGATACCAGCTTGGCTTTCGTCTTTCCACGAAACTCGCTAGTCCCTCTGATGCCTCAGAGCTTTGTCTCTGTGATGCGTTCTGATTAATGATCCAGTGCGCAGTTTTATCGTCAAGCGAAGTTCCTGTCGCATCGAAAATCAACTGCTTAGTAGCATTCAATGCATTTGGCCCTGCTCTTAATAATAACTCGAAGACAGGCAACACAGCTTTATCAAGTCCACCAACTGGACAAACATGATGAATCAAACCAATTTCTAGAGCCCGATTTGCATCGAAAAGCTCTGCAGTTAAAGAAAAGCGACGTGTATTTTGAAGGCCTATGGCAGAAACCAGTTGTGTAAGTATTGGACCAGCGACCAGACCCCAGCGAACTTCGGTTATAGCAAATTCGACGCCCTCTTCAGAAATTACAATATCAGCGGCTGCAACAATACCAACACCCCCCCCAAAACAGCCTCCTTGCACCAGCACAACAAGGGGTTTTGAACATTCGTTGAGTGTTTTAAAAGTATTTGTTGTTAATTCTGAAATTGAGCGGTTTACCTCCAGACTGTTCGATGAATTTGCTTTTAACCAATTAATATCTGCACCCGCCTGAAATAATTTTCCATTACTCCGTATTTGAATAATCCGAACGTGCTTATCATCAACGAAGGCCTCTATTGCTTGGCCCAACGCTTCCAATAAATCGGCATTGTAGGCATTGTAGACTTGAGGCCTATTGATGGTAATTGTGCCAATACCCCTCGCATCTATCGAAAGGAGGACTTCCTGCTCTGCCATTATTATTTTTCCTCTACCCATTGTGGGTGTCGTCTCTCGAAAAATGCACTCATTCCTTCCTGAGCTTCAACTGTTGAACGGATACTTGCAATTTGCCGGGCGGTATCTGCACGAAATTCCTCAGACACTTGCGATCCGATTTCATATATTAATTTTTTACAAGCCCGATTTGCTCCTTGCGCATTACCTAGTATCGATTTTATGACTTTCGTGACCGTAGAATCTAAATGGGCGCTATCAACTGCTTCATGCAGTAGACCAATCTGCTTAGCCTTGTTGGCCCCAAACACCTCTGCTGTTTGAAAAAATTGCCTGGCGGCACTGGCCCCAATAGCTTGCGCTAAATACGGGCTGATAACGGCAGGTATTAAGCCGAGTTTAACCTCTGCAACTGCAAACTTTGCTCCTTTAGCGCCAAGTGCTATATCGCAACAAGCAACGAGACCTAAGCCACCGGCAAATGCGGGACCTTGAACCCGGACTACCGTCGGAATTGGCATAGTGTCTAATCGGTGAAAAAGACCCGCCAATTTTTTTGCATCTTCTACATTTTGATCGGCAGAATTATCCACTGCAGCCCTCATCCAATTCAGGTCCGCACCGGAAGAGAAACTTTTGCCTTTACTCTGAAGTAGCATCACCCGAATTTTTTCATCAGTGGCAATTTCATTTAAGCAATTTGTTAGCTGGGCAATCATGACATCGTTGAATGCATTATGAACATTCGGTCGATTCAAAGTAACGACCGCGATGCCAGCTGTTTTCCGTTCGAACAATACCGCTTGATCACTCATCTCTACATCCTAAAAATCCCGAACTTAGTATCTGGGATTGGTGCATTTAGAGAAACTTCAATCCCACGCGCTAAAACCTGGCGAGTTTGAGCAGGATCAATTACACCATCATCCCAAAGCCGAGCACTACCGTAAACAGGGCGGCCAGCTTCGTCGTAGTTTCGTTGAATGCGGTCCTTATAAGCTTCTTCATCCTCTTCCGACTCATATCGCCGGACCGACGCCAACACCTTCGCGGCCTGCTCGCCACCCATCACTGAAATCCGTGCATTTGGCCAAGTCCATAAAAATCGCGGGTCATATGCTCGACCACACATGCCGTAATTACCAGCGCCAAAAGAACCTCCAATAATAATCGTAAATTTAGGCACCTCTGCACATGCCACAGCGGTTACAAGCTTTGCTCCGTCCTTAGCAATTCCCCCAGTTTCAGCTTTTTCCCCAACCATAAAACCCATAATGTTTTGTAGGAAAATCAATGGTATTTTACGTTGACAACAAAGTTCAACAAAATGCGCCCCTTTTAATGATGAATCTGAAAACAGAATGCCGTTATTCGCAATAATGCCAACCGGCCAACCCTCGATATGCGCGAAACCGCAAGTCAATGTTCGACCGTAACGCTCCTTAAATGTATCAAATTCACTGTTGTCAACTATCCTAGCGATAACCTCTGTAACATCATACTGACGACGCAAGTTATCGGGCACAATTCCATAAATTTCCTCACCCGCATAGGCTGGAGCCACAGACTTCCGACGAACTAAGGAAATTTCACCGGTTTTTTTATTAAGACGCCCCATGATGCCGCGACATTGCTCTAAGGCATCTTCATCATTCTTTGCTAAATGATCTGCTACTCCCGAAATACGCGTGTGCATATCACCCCCACCAAGCGCCTCTGCAGTTATATTCTCACCAGTTGCTGCTTTAACTAAAGGTGGGCCAGCTAGAAATATTGTCCCTTGGTTTTTTACAATAATAGTCTCGTCAGCCAAGGCCGGAATATAAGCACCACCAGCCGTGCACGACCCCATTACAACCGCGATTTGCGGTATCCCTGCTCTGGACATTCTAGCTTGGTTAAAAAAAATACGCCCGAAATGTTCACGGTCGGGGAAAATCTCAGCTTGATAAGGAAGATAAGCCCCGCCGGAATCCACAAGATAAATACAAGGTAAGAGATTTTCAATCGCAATCGTTTGAGCGCGAAGGTGTTTTTTAACTGTGATGGGGTAGTAAGTGCCACCTTTTACAGTGGCATCATTTGCAACTATCATACAGTCGATCCCATGTATTCTACCTACCCCAGTTATGATGCCCGAGGCAGGAGTGAAATCGCTATATACATTGTGAGCAGCGAAAGGTGACAAATCAAAAAATTCACTGCCAACGTCAATTAGGTTTTTGATACGATCACGTACCAACATTTTACCGCGCTGAGTGTGACGTTTCCGTGATTGTTCATTGGCACCGTTGATAATCTTATCATATTCCAATTTTAGTTCATCAACCAACAAACGCATCGCTTTCTCATTTGCGATGAATTCTTCACTATTAGTATTTATCTTACTTTGAATAGCAGGCATTAATTTTTAAGCTCCTAGCCCTTATCAGAATTTATTTACACCACTTAGCCCTCAAACCAGCCAGACTACACATGCCAAGTGCCACGCCAAGCCTGGAACATCAGAACATTCCAAAGCTCAAAATGCCAGTCGCGAAACCCTGCCAAATGCTCTGTCCAGATATTTCTTATCGGTTCCGGCTCCAGCCACCCATCTTGGGCGAGGCTCTGCTCATTCAAAAGCGCATCTGCCCACTCACGTAATGGTCCGCGAAGCCAACCAGCCATCGGAGGCTCAAAACCTTGTTTTGGCCTCTCGTACAGCTCGGGTGGGACGTACTTACTCAGCAATCGCCGAAGGAGGTATTTCCCCGACCCATGCCGCCTTTTGAAGTCTGATGGTAACGACCATGCAAAGCTCACAAGGTCATGGTTCAGGAACGGAGAACGTACTTCAAGTCCTACGAACATGCTTGCTCGATCGATCTTGACCAATAAATCTCCTGGTAGATAAGTTTGAGAATCAGCATATGTTAATCGGCTCAAATCATCTCCAGCAGCTGGCCAATAGTCTGAGTCACCGAAATAACCAAGCTCATCTAATTTACCTATTGAATTAACCATTCTCCAGCGAGACATAAAAAGCGCCTGCATTGTCTCGGGCGTGTCTGCGGCACTTTCCTCTATCATCTTAAAAATTTTATCTCCTAACCGCGACGGGCGCCCGGCAAAACTTTTTACCCTATTAAGTAGGCCTGCGGGCAGAATCGATGACGCCAACGAGAAACTCATGCGTCTTCCACGGTTATTTCTTCGATACCGGTCTAATATCGCTCCATATCTTGGGTAACCTGCGAATAACTCATCACCGCCATCTCCGGATAATACGGCTGTGACATGGGGCCGGGTCATATCCGCCAAAAGCATCGTTGGTATTTGGCTTATGTCACCAAAAGGCTCATCATAACATTCAGACACCCTTCCAACCATTTGTAAAATGGAGCTTTCATTAGAAATCAAACTTGTATGATCCGTGCCAAGCACTTTGGCTATGTTGTCGGCATGCGTTACTTCACTGAAGGATGAGTCTTCAAAACCAAGAGTGAATGTTTTTATTATGCCAGGTGTCTCTTTTTGCGCTATCGCTGTTATAATAGATGAATCAATCCCACCGGAAAGGAAAACCCCGAGAGGAACATCAGCAATAAGTCGACGTTTTATCGAACCGGATAACAAATGTTCTAATTGCCCTAAAGCTTCACTCTCATCAATACACTGATTGCGTACCTGGCTCGCCTCAAAACCTTTTTTGGGGCACCAATATGGATGTGGTTTTGGTAAAATAGTGGGCACCATGTCTGCTACATCAAACCGTACATGGTGACCTGGCCGCAGCTTCAATATGCCACGATATATTGAGAATGGCTCAGGAACATACGAATAACGTAAGAACGCGGTAAGAGCTCGTTCCTCAATCTCTGGCTGCCACGCGTCGTGCGCCGTAAAAGCCTTCAACTCCGAACCAAATAGGAAGTGACTGCCACACCAGCCGTAATACAAAGGCTTTTCGCCTAAACGATCACGCACAAGATGCAAACAACTTGTCTTGATATCCCAAAGTGCGAAAGCAAACATGCCATCAAAAAGACGGATCGCTTTGTCTAATCCATAAGAGCAAATTGCAGCAAGTAGTACTTCGGTGTCTGAACTTCCACGCCAACTTGTGAGACCCTCATCTTCAAGAGTTTGACGTATCTCTCTGAAATTATAAATTTCACCGTTGAAGGCCACAACGTAGCGCCCGTCTTGCGACATCATCGGCTGATGCCCGTAATCGCTCAGATCCACAATCGATAAACGGCGAAAGCCAACTGCGAATCCAGCTTTCTTATCAAGAAAGAACCCGTCATCATCGGGGCCCCGAGCTGAGATACGAGACGCCATATTGCGGGCGCAATCTTCTAATATCGGCGCTTCCAACGCATGCTTTATGTCAATTACACCAGCAAAGCCACACATGTTTTCATCATACTTTTCAATAATTGGGAGCTTGTTCGCCAACCGGCGATTTTTCAGCACCCTTAAAGGCCGCCACACACTCGGCAGCAAACCCAGCATGATCATTAACCAAATTAAGTTGGGCTGCAAGATATCTAAAATACCATCGGCCTACCCTAGTTCCTCTACCACGGCGCCTGACATACTTTAAAGACCGACCAGCAAGGCGCTTACAAGCAAAACTTTTTACAGAGAAAGGCAGATCGGGGTTTTCGTAAAGGAAATGCGCAACTGCTCTTGTCACACGCTGCAATTGTCGACCTTCATTTGTAGACAAGCGCCCTTCAGATTGTGTCGGCAACCAGGTTACAACGTCGTTAAGCCTGAGAAATGGCCACCGCCGGGCCAACCTCAGCGTTAACCCGTACTCTTGTGAATGAATTACCCGTTCGTCACATCCTCCTACTGCACGAACAGCATCTGTTCGAACGAGAAATTGTGACGGATTGAATAAGGAGTTTTTAAGTGCCAATCTAAGAGGTGATTCTATCCTATCTATAGTTGCATCATCTGACGGACCCAGTAAATTTAATTGGCGTGTCGATGTAAACCTTCTTTCGTCGCCAAAGATTAAACAAGCATCACTGGCCATCAAAGCATTCAGAAGAACTACTGTGGCACGTTCAGTTAAAAGATCGTCTGCATCTACAAATTTAAGAAAAGGCTGGTTGGCGAATGAAATCGCAGTATTGGTCGCAGCCGCCGAGCCCGAGTTGGGTTGGCTGCTGATTATCACATTTTCCCAATTTGCCGTTTTCGACCTGACAATATCTAGGGAACCATCGGTGGAACCGTCATCCAAGAAGATATATTGTTTTGGAAAATCACCCTGTTGTAGTTTTATTTGTTTGATGACACTAGGAAGATGCTTCGCCTTATTGTACACGGGAATTATAAAAGAAACACCAATAGGATCCTTACTGTTATTCGACATCCGTGCCTACCAGTGACCAGCATCGAGCCATTGATCCAGTAAACTGAGTCGGTCGTGCCCCCAAAATTGTTCTTCATCAGCAATGATGAAGGGTGATCCGAATACACCGGCGTCAACGGAAGCCATAGTAATATCTCTCAGTTTGTCTTTTATCATCTGGCTTTGGCAACCTGCTTTTAGTTTCTCACCGTCTATCTCAATCGCTCCAGCAACCCTCGCCACGTCGTCAATATCGCTCATGTCATTACCCAAGCCCCAATGTTCATGATAGATAGCTGCCGCAAATTCCTTAGCTTTGCAGGTGTCTTGTTCGTTTACCCAGTAAAAGGCACGACTAGCCGAGAGGGAATTCATCGGCATTTTTTTCGGCAAAGTAAAAGGCAAGTTCATTACCTTAGCGCATCGTGCAATATCGCGTTTAAAATACTCACCCTTCATAGGCACCAAGACATTTGGCTTGCTGCCGGTGGCATTCAACGCTACGCCTAACATAATTGGCCGCCATAAGACAGTACGCCCATGTTTTTTAGCAATGCGATCTACTCTAACACTAGCAAAGTAACCGTATGGACTGGCAAACTCGAAATAAAATTCAATTGGTTGTAATTCTCGCATCTATTCCTACCCATTAAGGTGACTCAGTTCATCTGCAAAAATTACCACGGAATTGTTTTCCCGTCGTAATTGACATACGAGCCTGAACGGTCGAGCGTCAACGATTCGAAAGTTTCCCGCATACCGGAAACGCTTGTTTGAACATCGATAGCTGCGTTCGGCCCTCCCATATCAGTTTTAACCCAACCCGGATGGATTAGTAATGTAGTGATACCTTTAAGACGAAGATGAGGAGTTATACTCAGTACAGCCTGGTTAAGGGCTGCCTTAGAAGAACGATAGACCGGCATTCCACCAGTATTTTGTTCGAGGCTTGCCATTATACTAGAAAGAAATACGATCTGTTTCCGTTCCGAAATTTTGATGTTCGGTATAAAAAGCTCTGCGATCCGGAGTGGTGCTAAAACGTTTACCCAAAAAATCTCATCCCAAGATTCATAGTCAAAAGTGCCAATATTTGTATTTTTTGCGAGGTTAACGCCAGCGTTGTTTATCAAGAGGTCTATTGCTTTTCCCGACAGCTGCTCCGAAAGATTTTTGACATTTATTGGGTCAGCAATGTCCAGCTGCAGGGCTTCTCCATCCCCGTAGCCCGCACCCTCAGGGTTGCGACACGTAGCTATTACATCCCAACCAGCGTCAAGGTACTGTCTTACAAATTCACGGCCAATACCTCTACTAGCACCCGTTATCATAACTGTTGGCATTTTATATCCTCAAATTTTTATTTTTTGAAATATGTATATTTGCCGATTTTACCTTCATTATTTAGCGTTTGAATGATGCCATTCAGCAGCACCGACAAATACATATTTTTCTTCTTTAAGCAGGTAAATATACAGGTTAGTTGACGCCATAAGCTATTCAAAGCACTTAAAATATTAGCCAAGCAGCAAGACCTAGGAAGCAGAAAAACCCAACAATATCTGTAACTGCTGTTACTAGAACGGATGATGCCACCGCTGGATCAATACCTGACCGGTAAAGTGCCATGGGCACTGCAACACCGATGAATCCGGCAACAACCATGTTGATGATTATTGCCATCGCGAATACTGCACCCAAACCCACATCAGAGAACCAAAACCCAACGATAAACAATAGTATCGTTGCTAGGATAAGGCCGTTTATGCCACCAACCAATATTTCCTTTCCAATTGTTCTAGCCGTATTATTTACTGTCAACTCTTTGGTTGCAATGGCACGGACAGCTACCGTTAGTGCTTGAGTACCTGCATTGCCACCCAATGCAGTTACGATTGGCATTAAGATTGCCAACGCCACTAGTTTTTCGATTTCTGTATCAAAAAAACCGATCACCAGAGCTGAAAGCGTTACAGTCAGTAAATTTACTAACAACCATGAAATCCTAGCGCGTGTGGTGGCAATCACCGCATCATAAAAATCATCACCCTGCACACCAGCTAATTTCAAAATATCCTCTTCAGCCTCCTCGTCAATTACTGTGACCACATCATCTATGGTTATGACACCCAACATGACTCCATCCGCATCTACAACCGACGCGGATACATAACCGTATTGTCTAAAGAAAAGACCGACTTCCTCTTTGTCTGTCATGACAGGAAGAACCTTTATATCTCTTACAATTAGCGGAGATATTGGTTCCTCTCGACTGACACCCAGTAGTTTATAGACAGGAATGTAACCGACTGGACTGTGAAGTGGGTCAACCACAAAAAGGTTGTGAAGGGCTTCGGGAAGCTCATCCACATCGGTTAAAAAGTCTATCACATCACCAACTTTCCAATGTTCTGGCACTGTAACCTTTTCTCGCCGCATCAATCGACCAGCAGTATCCTCTGGATAGCAAAGTGCCTCCTCAAAAAGCGCTCGGGTCGGCTCGGAAACACATTTAAGAATTTCACTCCTATCTCGAGCCCTTAAATCTCCTAAAAGTCGAACCGCGTCATCAGTCTCGAGTTTTTGAACTAAGGTAGAAATTTTGTAACTCTCCATGTCACAAAACAAGGCTACCCGGAGTCCTTCATCTATATTTACCCAAAATTCCGGCTGAACTTGATCAAGTAAAAGATCCTTAAAACGCCGCCTTAATGATGGTGATAAGCGCTCAAATATATCAGCTTGATCTGCTCCATGTATTTCAGCAATTAAATTTGTAGCAGTTGCCGCCTGCCCGTTACCCAATGCAGTTGAAAGTTCACGGACCAGTTTGTCATCAACGCCGTAGAGCGGAATAGGAGCACCGGATGTTTTAAGGTCAGTAGTTCCGACTATACCCATAGAAGCTCCATTTGCAGTAAAAGCATTCTTAGCTCCATACCACACTAGTCTTAGATCTTAAGTAGTCTGAAACCGTATATTTTACGACCTCAAAGCCTACATTTTATTTATATGTTTAGCCAGCCCATCTACAGCTCGAGAATATGGCATATGAGACGCATATCCTACAAACTAGAATACTCAAACATTGAACGCAAACACTCCCATAGTTCTAGCATTGTAATCGCTGCAAGGTTTTTAGAAGAAGAGCATAAAGTAACACGGCAGCTAGGGGAGTTTATCTACTCCGAAGTGTTGGTGCGGTCGAGAAGACTCGAACTTCCACGGGATTGCTCCCACAGCGACCTCAACGCTGCGCGTCTACCAGTTCCGCCACGACCGCATATGTCGTAGTATTATATTATTGGTGGGATAAGAAAAAGTAGTTTTACGCATAAAGTCGGGAAAATAATTTTGAAAAACGTTGAATGGAAGATAAGTGACCATCCGATAAATTACCCTGAGGCTATAGCTTTCATGGAAAACCGCGTTGCTAATATTCAGGAAGGAAAGAAACCTGAATTGATTTGGCTTTTAGAACACCCCCCCTTAATCACTGCGGGCACAAGTGCAAAGTCAGATGACCTGTTTGACAAAAAACGATTCCCGGTCTTCGAAACCGGTCGGGGCGGACAATACACTTATCACGGACCCGGTCAGCGTGTGATTTATGCTATGTTGGATTTGCGTGTTCGTGGTGCAGATATTCGCAAGTTTATTCGTGATCTAGAAGAGTGGATAATTCTTGCCTTGTCCCAGTTTAACATCAACGCTGAACGCCGAACGGATCGTATCGGCATTTGGGTGCGCGGGTCCGGGAATAGTGAGAATAAAATAGCTTCAATAGGTATCCGGATCCGTAAATGGATAAGTTTTCATGGAATAGCGATAAATGTTGATCCCGATTTAGATCACTTTTCGGTCATACGCCCCTGCGGTATTGAGCATCAGGAATATGGAGTTACTTCCTTGGTCGAGCTTGGACTACCAGTAACGTTAGAAGATCTTGATATGGCGTTAATTAAGTGTTTTGAAGATGTATTTGTTTAAATATCGCTTCATCATACTATCGTCGGGGTTGTATTTACTTTTTCTATGCGCTTCGTCCTTGGCTGGCGAAATCAAGCCGGGATCCGGATATTTCGTATATGAAGACCGTGATGGAAACGATGGGAAACGAGATATTTCTGTTTACTATCATTGCCCGACATCCTTTACAAAAGTCGATCCCATCCTAATCATAATGCATGGCAATAACCGGAAGGTACTGCGTTTCTGGCGTCCATGGAAACCTTATGCTGAACAATACAATGCCCTCATACTTGCACCAGAATTCGACAAATTCGACTTCCCCGGAAGCCTTTCATATCATTCTGGAGGAATATACGATATCGGCACTGGCGACGAAAAACCCGAAAAAAAATGGACATTCAGTATTATCGACCGCATTTTTGATCGTGCTAAATTGTTAACGGGTTCAATACAGAAAAAATTCTTTCTCTACGGCCACTCTGCTGGCGGACAGTTTGTCCACCGTTACTTAACATTCACCAGCGGTTTCAATGTAGCGCGGGCCGTCACGGCAAATGCTGGATGGTATACGTTACCCCTATTCACCATAGATTTTCCATACGGGATGGGGAACAGCCCGGCAAACACCGGTAATTTAAAGAAACTTTTTGCGACAGACTTAACTATTCTTCTTGGCAATCGTGATACGCGCCAAACAAGAAATCTTCGCCAAACACAAGCAGCCAAAGATCAAGGCCTTCACCGCTTAGCCCGAGGTAAAACTTACTTCCAGGTGGGCCAAGAAGAGGCCATAAGACGCAACCTCCAATTCAACTGGAAACTGAAGACAGTACCTGGGGTGGGTCACTCGAATAGGGGAATGGCCAGTACTGCTGCCAGTATTTTACTCAACAGAATTCCTTCAAAATGAGTATTGCACATCACACAAGGGAATTTTTTGGCCCTTAGTGTCCATAGCTGATTAGATCCATATTGCCCAACTAGCTCTCGTTTATACGATGAAGATTTGGGCATACCCTCATTCATCATATTCCAAAATTACTTGATCCACCTCAAGATGATCTCCGGGCAAAAAATTTACTTTTGCAATTGTTCCATCGCGCTCGGAACGTAAAACATTTTCCATTTTCATGGCTTCTACTACTGCCAATTCATCCCCATCCTTTACAACGTCACCAACATCAACTGAAAGCCTTACAAGTAGACCTGGCATTGGTGCTAAGAGATACCTTGTTAGATCGGGTTCCTCATTCGCCGGCATGTAGCCATAAAGTCGAGATTGACTTGGCGTCAAAATAATAAGATCAGCGCGATAGATACCCGATGTGAGGCTCAATCCGATTTCATTTTCTTTAAGGACAAAATTATGATCAACACCATTAATATTGGCTTGAAGAATCGCTGATCCTGGGCTCCAATCGGATTCTAAGGGCAGGAAGCTCCCTCCTACGTTGACAATAGCGTTGCAGCTATCCCAGGACACTTCCACTTCTACGGGTATTTTTTCACTTTCAAGATCGGCGCTTTGAATAATATAGGAATTTGACGCCACGGGATTCACGCGACTATCTATCTTTGCCCTAACAAAAGCAGCTGCCGCAATAAATATACCCATTCGCGATCCAATAGCCTTTTCAGGCGCAAAACCTTCGAGAAATTCCTCGGCCAGAAAGTCAGTTGAGAAATCTGCTTCCGCAAAACGTTTATTTGAAATTACAGCCGTCAAAAAAGGAATGTTGTGGGCAATTCCCCGTATTAAATAAACTGAAAGAGCCTTTTTCAATTTTTCTAATGCCACTTCTCGACTGCTACCAAAGGCTATTAATTTTGATATAAGAGGGTCATAAAAAATAGAAATCTCACTACCCTCTATAACACCGCTATCAATTCTAATAGAGTCCGAAGTCACAGGTTCCTTGTATTGATTTAGTCGACCAGTCGAAGGTAAGAAATTACGGCTAGGATCCTCTGCATATACGCGAGCTTCTATTGCCCAACCGTCACATCGAACATCCTCCTGGCCCAATGAGATTTTCTCCCCAGAGGCAATCCTGATCATCTGCTCTACCAAATCAATTCCGGTAACAAATTCAGTTACAGGATGTTCCACTTGCAGCCGGGTATTCATCTCGAGAAAATAAAAATTACTTTTTTCATCAACTATAAACTCAACTGTTCCAGCGGATGAGTATTTGACTGCCTTAGCAAGCGCTACGGCTTGCGCGCCCATCTCACCTCGAGTATCGGAATCTAAAAAGGCAGACGGCGCCTCTTCGATAATTTTTTGGTGCCTCCGTTGGATTGAACATTCACGTTCTCCGAGATGAATAACGTTACCGTATTTATCACCTAAGATCTGTATTTCGATATGCCTTGGTTTTTCAATATATTTTTCCAGGAAAATCCGGCCGTCTCCAAAACTCGCAAGCGCTTCATTGGCTGCCAGTTGAAACCCCTCACTCAATTCAGCAGAATTGTGGGCAATGCGCATCCCTTTGCCTCCGCCACCCGCCGATGCCTTTATCATAAGAGGGTATCCTATATCTTCCGCTATTTTTATTGCCTCGGTAATGCCCTCAACAACTCCGAGGTAACCGGGTACGGTAGAAACACCGGCATCTTCAGCTATTTTTTTAGATCGGATCTTATCACCCATCGCGCTGATAGCATCTTTGGATGGACCTATGAAAATAATACCTGCGCTCTCAATGGCAGCAGCGAATTCTGACTTTTCCGATAGAAACCCATATCCGGGATGAACCGCGTCAGAGCCAGTTTGCTTTGCTATGGCAACTATATTGTCCGTATTTAAGTAACTTTCACTTGCAGGAGCCGGACCAATACACACAGCCTCATCAGCCATAGCTACGTGTAGTGCCATCGCATCTTGTTCAGAAAAAATAGCAACCGTTGAGATTCCCATAGTCTTGGCCGTTTTAATGACGCGACAAGCAATCTCACCCCGATTAGCAATAAGTATTTTATTAAACACTTTTTTAAGCTGCCGCTGCAACCTGAGCTACAGCATCGGCTGCCTGAGCTATTTCCGCTGAGTCAACATCGAGGTGTGTCACGGCTCGCATTTCATATTCGTCCTTTATGCCTATGCGTACACCTCTCTCCAGCAGTCTCTCATGAAATATTTTTGCAGTCAGCCCGGTTTCTTTCACATCAAAAAAGACGAGATTGGTTTCTACAGGCCATAACTCAATTCCCGTGATGCCAGATATGTTATCGGCAAACCGTTTAGCAAGCGTGTGATCATCAGCGAGCCGATCCACATTATTTTCAAGCGCATAAACCCCTGCTGCGGCTACTATGCCCGATTGCCGCATCGCTCCACCGAGGCGCATCTTCCAACTCCAAACCTTTTCTATAAAATCACTAGAGCCGCACAGCACAGCTCCGACCGGACAACCTAAACCTTTACTTAAATCAACCCAAAGAGAGTCAAAAGACTCTGCAAAATCGGCGGCCGTAATATTACTAGCGACTGCGGCATTAAGCATTCGCGCACCATCCATATGCATTATCAAGCCAAATTTCTCTGCAATCTCGGCAACCTCCCGAATTCGCTCTAACGGCCAAATCGAACCACCACCAGCATTTGACGTCTGCTCAATCTCTATCATACGGGTACGGGGAATATTTCGTTTCTTCATATTAACCGCGTTTTCGGCCTGCTCAGCAGTGAATATACCTCGTTTACCATTGATAGACTTAATTTGAACACCAGCAAGTGCAGCTGCTCCGCCCGACTCGGAGTTGATAAGATGAGAGGTCTTATCAGCGATGATTTCGTCTCCCGGTTGACAATGAACCAATACTGACGTTTGGTTGCACATCGTACCCGATGGCATAAATACCGCGGATTCTTTGCCCGTTAGCTCAGCGGCCATTTCGCACAGTTTGTTGACGCTAGGGTCTTCTCCGCGTTGTTCATCCCCCACCGGTGCTTGTGCCATAGCCTCCCTCATGCCGGGCGAGGGCCGAGTTTGGGTGTCGCTGTGCAAATCTACGTTAATTTCTTCCATGTTTCCTCCAAGCTGTTTCCTAAAAAGATCTCGTAAAAATATGATACCTCAGAGGCTAGGTATTTCAGCGTGCCTTTCCAAACCTCAAACCCAAACAGATATATCGAGACTAAAGCGGTATGTTGTCATGTTTTTTTGAAGGATTATCCAACTTTTTATTAACGAGTAATTCTAAGCCACGGCAAAGCCGGGCACGAGTGCTATGCGGTGGAATGATGTCATCAATGAAACCGTGCTGACTAGCAACGAGTGGGTTTGCAAATTTCTCACGATAATCACGTGTCCTTTGTGCTATTTTATCAGGATCATCTATCTCTTCACGGAAAATAATTTCTACTGCTCCCTTTGGCCCCATTACGGCTATTTCTGCACTAGGCCATGAGTAATTTAGGTCGCCACGTAAATGCTTAGAACTCATCACATCATACGCTCCGCCATAAGCTTTACGTGTTATTACCGTGAGCTTGGGGACAGTGGCCTCAGCATACGCAAATAAGAGTTTAGCGCCATGTTTTATGATACCTCCGTATTCCTGTGATGTTCCCGGAAGAAAACCAGGAACATCAACAAGTGTTATAATTGGTATTCCAAAGCAATCACAAAATCGCACGAAGCGAGCTGCTTTCCTTGAAGAATCAATATCAAGACAACCAGCTAATACCATGGGCTGGTTCGCTACAACACCTACGGGCATACCACCCAAACGACCAAAACCTATGATGATATTACCGGCATAATCGGGTTGAATCTCGAAAAAATCATGCTCATCCACAGTCTTATAAATCAATTCAAACATGTCGTACGGCCGATTAGGGTCGTGCGGAACCAATGTGTCCAATGAGCTTTCTAAACGATCAACGGGGTCATTCGTTGGTTGAACTGGTGGCCTTTCTCGATTTGAAAGGGGAATGAAATCGAAAAATCGGCGAACCTGAACCAATGCTTCAATATCATTCTCAAACGCAAGATCAGCAACACCTGACGTAGAGGTATGTGTCAATGCCCCTCCTAATTTTTCAGCTGAAACTTCTTCATGGGTAACCGTTTTGACAACATCGGGACCGGTAACAAACATGTATGAACTATTCCTGATCATAAAAATAAAGTCAGTTATCGCTGGAGAATAAACTGCACCACCCGCACACGGCCCCATAATCATGGAAATTTGCGGAATTACACCAGACGCTAAGACATTTCGTTGAAAAACATCCGCATACCCTGCCAACGAAGCGACACCCTCTTGAATGCGAGCTCCGCCAGAGTCATTGATGCCAATCACTGGAGCGCCTACTTTCATAGCTTGATCCATTACCTTGCAAATTTTTCTAGCATGAGCACTAGATAATGAGCCGCCAAAAACCGTAAAGTCCTGACTGTAAACAAAGACCGGCCGCCCATTGATTTTCCCATGACCGGTGATCACTCCATCGCCGGGCACCCGATTGCTGTCCATGCCAAAATCACGGCAATTGTGCTCAACGAACATATCCCATTCTTCGAAACTTTCTTCGTCAAGCAGTGCATCAATTCGCTCACGTGCAGTAAGCTTTCCTTTCGAATGTTGAGCGTCCACACGCTTTTGGCCGCCACCTAACATTGAAGAATCGCGTCTTTTCTCAATACGTTTGCTTACGTCATTCATCGTGGAACCTCTGCATCGCCACAACTATTACTTTTTAAAAGTGAAAGGAATCTTGCCGTAGTCCTGATATCTCTTGCCTGATGATCAAGTCGATCCATTAATTCACTCTCTTCTCCCCAGGAGTCAACCTGGTATTTATCGTCAATTTGGCATGCTTTTATACAAAATTTAGCCCCTATCTCGCACTCTAACATTCCCAATGCGAGAACCAAAGAACCACTCGCTTGAGTTAAACCGACGAGGCCTACCAATTCAAAAGCATTATATTTCAAAAGCACATGCGTGAGTCTGATCAAGCTATTCGGAGGCTGTGCCACAGGCATAACGCCTTCTGTCACAATCAGCGGAGCTGCAAAAGAATTCTCAACCCAATGCAAAAGTGGCTGCCAGAGTTCTTCTTGCCTTGACCGTAGAGCATTTGGACTAGATGCGCGGTAACAGAGCAAATCGGTGCTAGCGTATTCGAGCAACTTAGTTACTATGGGCTCTTTATCGTCTGAAATTCTATCAATGGCTGTACAAGCCATACGCGTGTTTGGCATTAACGAGGTGTCAATTTCTTTTCCCTGCTGATCCCATTCCTTCGCAATCTCTGAAGCTAACTTTTTAGTTGGCAAAATAAGTTTATTCTTCTCAGGTGTGATCAGCGCTGAGTCATCCAAGGTTACAGCAAACTGACCATTAAGGCGTACAACCATCGTATTTTTAAAAAATCTTTTCAAAGTATCCTACCAGCTAGATCAGTCTTTTACTGCCCAGAGTAGCAACCTTTAAATAATATTATTTGCTATCCCAAATCCCCTTCAAAGTGGCAGGCAAGCTACTACACTCGTCAATAATAATTTTCGCACCAGCTTTTTTAAGTTCAATAGGGTCATGGTAACCCCAATCTACACCAATCGGTTTCACTGCAGCATTCATCGCCATTTTAATATCGTAAGTCGTATCACCGACCATTGCCGTATTTTCCGGCTCTACACCGATCTCAGCCATAGCATCTAGAAGTATATCTGGACAGGGTTTTCCTGGCCCATCATCAGCAGTTTTTAAAACTTGAAAGAAAACACCTAAAGAATGTTGCTTTAGTGTTCGGAGCAAACCGCGTCGAGATTTGCCAGTAGCTATTCCAAGTTGAAAACCCAAGCCTCTCAGAGACTCCAAACAACGACGGATGCCGGGATATAATGGTTCTGTGTAATCAGATCGATTGCGAACTTTAGTGAAAGCTTCAATATAAGCTTCTTCCAGAATAGCGAGCTCAATGTCACATTCTTGCGGCATTAGTTGATAAATTGCCTCACCTAATTTTAAACCGACAATTCGACGAATTGCATTTGTTGGCGGTGGCTTTAACCCATTTGAAAGCCATGCCTCGCGCATGGCAGTAACTATATTGTGCCCACTGTCGATAAGGGTACCATCGCAATCGAAAACTATTAAATTGTTGTGCGGCATGAACAAATTTTTAATTCCAAAAAATTACGTCTCCAATACAGTGTCAGCATCTAATCCAAAGAAGTTCCAGCACCGGATCATGTGAGGAGGCAGCGGGGCTTGAATTGTTATAATACCGTCTCTACCAGGATGTGGTATCGTAATTTGTTTAGCATGTAAATTCATCTGAGGTGAAATAGCGTCTAGGAATGCCCTCTTCCCACCGTATTTTCCATCTCCCAATATAGGGTTTCCTATTTCTGCCATGTGAACACGTAACTGGTGGGTGCGTCCAGTTATGGGGTGAAGTATCACCCATGAGGCAAGACTTCCCACAGTCTCAATAGTTTGATAATGAGTCAATGCCATTTGGCCGGACTCTTTAACAGGCTGAACGCGTTGAATTTTCCCGTTACTTACCTTGCGAATAGATAAATTAATCTCTCCTCGAAGTGGGTTCGGGACACCTGCGACAAGTGCCCAATATTGCTTCTTTGCTTCCCGATGACGAAAACACTTACTGATTGTCTCTGCCGCCATCGCAGAGCGAGCCACTAACAATACACCACTGGTATCTTTATCCAGCCTATGAACGAGACGTGGGCGTTCCTCATGGGATGTAACTAAGCCGGGCAGCAATACATCGAGGTTACGCCTATTCCCTTTACCACCCTGAACTGCAATCCCAGCGGGCTTATTAAGAGCAAAAAATAACGGATCCTCGGCTATAACCAAACCTCTTATGAATGCCCGATCAGAAGAGCTAATACTATTTTCTGTTTCGCCAATCAGTACGGCTGATGCATGAATAGGTGGTACACGAACGATCTGCCCCGTCTGTAGACGCTGACCGCTTTTTGCTCTTTTGCTGTCCAAGCGTACCTGGCCAGTTCTGAGCAACTTCTGCAACTTTCCGTGAGATAAATTGGGATAGTGACGAAGAAACCAGCGATCGAGCCTTATCCCATTATCGGCTTCTAATACTGCTCGATGATTGACTTTAGTCACCATTTAATCACGTATTAATAGCTCGGATCAGAGCCATACCAGCGAGAAGAGCCATGACACCCGATAAAATTGACACTACCAAATAGATGCCTGCTTTGGTTAAAAAACCCTGTTCAAAGAGTGTCACTAAGTCCATTGAGAATGCAGAAAATGTAGTTAAGGAGCCACAGAGACCTGCGGTGAGCATTATCTGAAATGCTTGCCCAGGTGTCCATATCAGTGCGAATATCTCAACGGCGATACCAAGAATAAATGAACCTATAGTGTTCACTATAAAGGTGCCCCAAGGAAGGTCTGTGCCAAAAATATTTGCAGTTTGTTGAACAACTAAATGCCTGACCACTGCGCCCAACGCACCACCGACAGCCGCAGCAAGTGCGAGATTTAGCGAGAACTCGGTCCGATGAACTCCTCTCATATTAGGCGCTTACAAGGCGTCTGCGCCAGTTTCGCCAGTACGTATACGAACAGCACTAGATACGTCGGAGACAAAAATCTTTCCATCGCCTATATTACCAGTTTGTGCGGTTTCACGGATTGTATCAATTAGTTGATCAGCAAGACTGTCCTCTACCGCGATCTCAAGCTTAACCTTTGGGACAAAGTTTACAGCATACTCTGCACCGCGATATATTTCTGTTTGTCCTTTTTGTCTTCCAAATCCCTTTACCTCAGATACTGTCATGCCCTCGATTCCTAAAGCCGACAAAGCCTCGCGTACGGCATCAAGTTTGAAAGGCTTGATGATCGCCATTACATGTTTCATCTGTTTTTCCTTTTGCCTAATTGTAGCCGCGCTCACCATGCTCGGCGAGATCAAGTCCTTCCATCTCAGCCTCGTTTCCAGCCCTGAGCCCGACTAATGCACTCGTAAATTTGATAATTAAAAAAGTCAAAATTCCGCTCCATGCAATTATTGTTACTGTTCCAATCACCTGCACCGATAATTGGCGGCCCATTGTCATACCGTCAGCATACCCCATTCCTCCGAGAGAGGTTGACGCAAAGATTGATACAAGAATAACACCAAGTATGCCGCCGACTCCGTGGACTGCGAAGACATCCAACGAGTCATCAATTTTGAGAATATTTTTTATAAAATTAACACAGTAATAACAAACACCACCTGCTAACAGCCCATAAACAACACCCCCAATTGGACCGACAAAGCCAGAACCCGGGGTTATAGCTGCAAGCCCTGCAACCATGCCAGTAACAATACCCACAAGGCTTGGTTTGCCGAATTTCATCCACTCTATAGCCATCCAAGTGAGCGATGCGGTTGCAGCAGAAATATGAGTGACGAGTACGGCCATCCCAGCCACACCATTTGCAGACAATGCAGAACCTCCATTAAACCCAAACCAGCCAACCCATAGCATACTTGCGCCAATCATTGTTAGACCCGGACGATGGGGTGGGCTCAAATCCCTTGGATAGCCTAGTCGAGGTCCTAACATTGCTGCTATAACTAACGCTGACACACCAGCAGTAGCATGCACAACTAATCCTCCGGCAAAATCCATTATGTTTTTCTCGTACAGCCAACCACCACCCCAAACCCAATGGCAAACTGGTGCATAGACTAAAACAATCCATATTGCTGAAAATATTAATACTGCGCTGAATTTAATTCGCTCCACAAAAGCGCCCACAATAAGTGCTGGAGTTATAATTGCAAAAGTCATCTGGAATACAAAAAATATTGTTTCTGGAATATCTCCAACAAGTGTTGATGGTGCCAAATTAAGCAAAAATGCTTTTTCAAAACCACCTATGTAAGAGTTAAATGCACCGCCTGATGTGAAAGCCAAACTATAAACGCACACTAACCACATTACTGACATCAAGCACGATATCGCAAAACAATGCATTAAGACCGATAGAATATTATTCGCACGAACAAGCCCACCATAAAAAAGTGCAAGTCCAGGAAGGGTCATGAAAAGCACCAATGCACTAGCAATTAAAATCCACGCAGTATTTGCTTGATTAATTTGTGTTTCCGCCGCCACTGCAATGCTTGGCACCGTCAGACCGATGACAATGATACAAAATGAAATAATACCGTGTCTTGTTATTTCTCGGGACATACACGCCCTCCGTTTTATAATAATCTGGTTACTACTTCCTAGCACAATCTTAGCTCGACCAAAAACTAGAACTCAATACGTAAGACGGATTTTACATGCGATAACATCAGAGATAATAACCCCAGAGCCTTAACCCAACAGATGGTCACATCTTTGCGAAGTAATGGCCCTGAAAACAGATCGGTTGATAGGGTATCGTGCAGACCAGCAAGCAAGCTAGTACCTCGCAGATAAGACTCTGCGGGTCATGTTTAAGGTGTTTAGAATTTTAATGCTCTCGGCAGCATTGATTGTCTTGCTCATGAAAACCTAAACCGTTATCTCAGACGAATACGGTGGATCTTTTTTCCACGCTTTATGCTTATATTCCACGGTGAGTCCGATGCTTTAAGGATCCTCTCTAAATCCTGGACGCGTTTAATGACCTGTCCATTCACTTTGAGAATAATATCACCTGCTAAAAACCCAACCTCAATGGCCGGGGATCCGCGCAAGATTGCACTTATCATTACCCCTTGGGAAGTCGTTCTGATGCCGAGTTTTTCTGTTACCGCAGGTGATAAGTTCACTACTTTCAAACCAGCGAAGGGATTTCGGCCCTGAACTATGGTTGTATTCCGGGGAGGAATCTCCGGTGGAGCTATTAATTTAAATTCTGTTTTTCTGACTTTTCCCTGTCGCAGAAAGCGAAGTTCTGCGGATTTCCCAATTGGCCGAGCAGCAAGCCTAAATCGTAATGCAAATTCGTCCTCGACTCCATAATCTTCAATATGGGTGATAACATCTCCGCGTTCAATTCCTGCGCGTTCCGCAGGTCCTTTTGGGTAGATCGATTCCACAAGAACACCCGTTGGCCTAGAAAGACCTAAGCCCTCAGCCATATCAGCCGTAACAGCAGTACCGGAGAGAGATAACCAGGGTCTGACTAAAGGCTTTCCGGACATCGCGGTTTCAACAACAGCACGAACCATATTGCTGGGCACAGCAAATCCTATTCCTACTGATCCGCCACCTCCACGAGAAAAAATTGCTGTGTTAATACCAATTAATTGCCCGTTTAAATCCACTAACGCGCCACCCGAATTTCCCGGGTTAATAGCAGCATCTGTTTGTATAAAAGAGCGAAAGTCGGAAATGCCGACGTTAGTCCTTGCCAAGGCGGATACAATACCACTCGTAACGGTTTGCCCAACACCAAAAGGATTACCAATCGCTATTACTAAATCACCGACTTGCAAGGCATCAGCATCGCCGAATGAGACAGTTGGAAGATCTTCATTTTCAATTTCAATACTAAGAACTGCAAGATCTGTCTTGCTATCTTTGAGTATTACTTTTGCATCAAATTCGCGTCGGTCAGATAGAATTATTTTAATTTCTTGCGCATTCTTTATTACATGATAGTTCGTTACGACAATCCCATCATTACTAACAATTACACCAGAACCGAGTGACCTCTCTAGCCTTTTCCGATTTTGCCCGAAAGGGACGCCCTCACCGAAAAAACGTCTGAAAAAAGGGTCATCAAACAACGACCTTGTCCGCTGTTTGCGCATTACCTTTGCATAGATGTTTACAACTGCAGGAGCAACCTCGCGTACTACTGGGGCAAAAGAAATCGAGATTTGCTTCCTAGAAGGAGGCAGAGATATAGTTTTGGCTAATGACTCAGAGATAACACCTCCAATCATTACTGATAGTAAAAAAAAATAATATTTTACTGGTGATCGAGCCATTAAATTATGCAGAACCCTTTTTAATCCAGAACAAAATATAAAAAAACCGACTACGCAATAGTCGGCTTTTACATTGTGAGCAGGTGACATGAATTATTTTAAACCTCCTCACTGACCTCCGACTGGTCATCAGGTAGCGGTCCGGAGTCCACCCCTTTTACCTCAGGATCGCGGTCAACCAGCTCTATCACTGCCATTGCTGCGGAGTCCCCATAACGAAATCCAGCCTTTAGCACCCGTGTGTAGCCCCCAAAACGTTCCTTGTAACGAGGAGCCAGGGTCTCAAAAAGTTTAGCAGTAGTCGTATCATCACCGAGCATCGCAAAAGCACGTCTTCTATCATGCAATCGCCCCTTTTTCCCAAGCGTAATCAACTTATCCACTAAGGGACTAAGTTCTCTCGCTTTGGGCAGAGTAGTCTTAATTTGTTCATGCTTTAAAAGAGCAACAGCCAGATTAGCAAAAAGCGCACGGCGATGCTGTGATTTACGATTGAGCTTACGCCCTTTCATACGATGTCGCATTGGATGTCTCCTATATCCCTCGCAAAACCAAACTGATTAAAAGGGTTCCTCGAGTTTTTTCGCCATATCTTCTATATCATCTGGTGGCCAATTAACCACTTCCATCCCAAGATGCAATCCCATTTGCGTAAGCACCTCTTTAATCTCATTAAGTGACTTACGCCCAAAGTTCGGTGTGCGAAGCATTTCAGCTTCAGACTTCTGAACGAGATCGCCGATGTAAACGATATTATCATTTTTCAGACAATTGGCTGACCGTACTGACAACTCAAGCTCATCCACTTTTCGAAGAAGGTGTTTATTGTATGGAAGCTCGGAAGGCGCTTCTTCTTCCACTTTAGCAGCTGGCTCTTCAAAGTTAATGAAGAGTTGCAACTGGTCTTGCAATATTCTGGCTGCGAGCGCCACAGCATCATCTGGCGTAACAGTTCCATTTGTTTCCAACTGCATCAGAAGCTTATCATAGTCCGTAACTTGCCCAACACGACTATTTTCAACTTTGTAGGACACTTTCCTTACTGGACTAAAAATTGAATCCACAGGTATTAGCCCAATGGGCGCATCAGCAGGCCTATTCATTGCTGCCGCGACGTAGCCTTTGCCGGTCTCAACAACAAGCTCCATATTTATACTCGCGTCGCGATCAAGCGTACAAATTACTAGGTCAGAATTCATAACCTCTATATCGTGCCCGGTATCTATTTGCGCAGCTGTCACTGGACCAGGGCCTTTGGCAGAGAGGGTCATTCTTTTCGGCCCCTCGCTATGAAGCTGAAGTGCCAATGCCTTTACATTTAAGACTATGTCAGTGACGTCCTCTTGAACACCTTGGATTGATGAAAATTCATGCAGAACACCCTCAATTTGAATCGATGTAACCGCTGCGCCCTGTAGCGATGACAGGAGCACCCTCCGCAACGCATTTCCAAGAGTTAAGCCAAAACCACGCTCTAGGGGCTCTGCCTCAACAGTTGCTGCGCGGGGCGTGTCAGCGCCAGCCTCTATATTGAGCTTGTTCGGTTTAATCAGTGCTTGCCAATTCTTCTGGATCACGTTGGTACCCTCTCAAGTCTCGTAATTTATTCAAATAAAATAAACACCAGCCCGGACATGAAATGCCTAAGTCTGGTAATCAGTTAATCTATCAACTAGCTATACTCGTCTGCGCTTAGGTGGTCGACAGCCATTATGCGGCACCGGTGTAACATCCTTTATAGCTGTGATATTAAATCCAACAGTTTGTAGTGCGCGTAGGGCGGACTCTCGTCCTGATCCGGGACCCTTGACACGAACTTCCAATGTTTTCATGCCGTGATCTATAGCCTTCTTCCCACAATCTTCAGCTGCTACTTGGGCGGCATACGGAGTTGATTTCCGTGAGCCACGAAAACCCATGCCCCCAGCTGAAGACCACGCTATTGTATTGCCTTGAACATCAGCAATGGTGATCATGGTATTGTTGAACGTGGCGTTAACGTGAGCAATGCCCGACGTTATATTTTTGCGTTCGCGTTTTCGAACCCGTTGTGCTGCTGCTGCTTTCGCCATATTTAACTACGCCTTCTTTTTACCCGCTATTGCGCGGGCAGGACCTTTTCGTGTCCTTGCATTGGTGTGAGTACGTTGGCCACGAACTGGTAGACCTTTGCGATGACGTAAGCCACGAAAAGTACCCAAGTCCATTAACCGTTTGATGTTCATTGCTGTTTCTCGCCTGAGGTCTCCCTCAACCACGTAATCTTTGTCGATTACCTCTCTTATACTTATCACTTCTTGTTCACTTAACTCATTTACCCGTGTTTCAAAATTAATATTACACTTTGCACAAATTTCTCCGGCCTTCCGGCGGCCGATACCGAAGATATACGTCAAAGCTACTTCAACTCGTTTTTGAGTCGGTATATTTACACCTGCTATTCGCGCCACTATCTGATCCTCATACAACTCATCTAAAATACTGTCACAGAAACTGATTTAAGTACGCATACCTACTTATAAGTCACAAGATACAAGAATTAACGCTTATACCCCTAATTCTCTGAAAAAATTATACTTATCACAAAATACACTCGTACTTCTTTACAAAACCCAAAGCCGCGGGATTATAGAGATTGATCCTTTCATGTCAATCGCTCTCAATTATTCTTAATCGTATCCACTATTTTATTCACCGCACTACTGACTTGTTTTATATCCTTCATCCCATCAACGCGTTCCAAAATACCGCGATCCTCATAAAATGGTATAATTGGCGCCGTCCAAATACGATATGCTTGCAATCGATGTTTAAGTACCTCAACCGTATCATCAGAACGTGCCCCATGTACCCCGGCACTAGTTGCCCTTTCTTCAATGCGTGTTATCAGAGCCTCATCATCAACATCCAACATAATCACGACATCCACCTTTTCATTTTTAGCTCTCTTAATTTCTTCCAAAGCCTTTGCTTGCGCGACCGTGCGAGGAAACCCATCGAAGACAACTCCTCTCTTGCAATCTGGCTCTTCTAGTCTGCTCCTTATAACCTCCAGGACGAGTTTGTCAGAAATTAATTCCCCCGCATCCATGGTGCTCTTAATTTTTTTACCCAACTCATTATCAGCGATAACCGCCTCTCTTAAGATTTCACCAGTAGAAATCTGTAAGAGCCCAAAGCGAGCCTCTAATCGCTTTGCTTGGGTACCCTTGCCAGAACCGGGCGGACCAAGCAGTATTATGTTCATCCTCGCCGCCCTCGCAATCGCGACTTTTTGATTAAACCTTCGTACTGGTGAGCTAACATATGTGAATGTACCTGCCCTACAGTATCCATTGTAACGCTAACAACTATTAACAGGCTTGTTCCGCCGAAGTAAAACGGAACATTGAATTGTGAGATCAACCATTCTGGAATTATACAGACAATTACAAGGTATATAGCACCCAAAACAGTCAACCGGGTAAGTACGTGATCGAGATATTCAGCAGTATTTTTACCAGGCCGTATTCCTGGGACAAACCCACCATGTTGACGTAAATTATCAGCAGTCTCCTGCGGGTTAAAAACGATTGCAGTATAAAAAAACGTAAAGAAAACTATAAATAGGATATACAAACCGATGAAACCAGGCTGCCCGCGCCCTAGCCACGCAATCATGGTATTCAGCCAGTCTGGACCTGAATTTCCTGCGAACTGGAATATAGACAAAGGAAGCAGTAAAATAGAGCTGGCAAAAATAGGGGGTATAACGCCTGGAGTATTAACTTTGAGAGGGATATGGGACGATTCACCTCCAAACATTCTCTGGCCGACTTGACGCTTCGGGTATTGAACAACTATGCGACGTTGTGCCCTCTCGATAAATACTATTACCGTGATGACCACCACAGCGAGAACTAGAATACCAATGATAATTGGAGCCGATAGCACTCCCCTTCGCCCGAGATCCATCGTGGCAACAAGAGCAGATGGCAGCTCAGCAACAATGCCTGCAAAGATGATTAACGAAATACCGTTACCCACGCCACGCTGAGTAACCTGTTCCCCGAGCCACATTAAAAAAATTGTACCACCGACTAAGGATATTACGGTTGTAGCCCGAAAGAAGAATCCTGGTGTAAGCACTGCGGCGCCAGACGCGGAAGCGATCCCCTCAACACCTACAGAAAGGCCATACGCTTGAAAAGTAGCCAAAAAAACTGTGCCATAACGGGTGTATTGGTTAAGCTTTTTACGACCAGGCTCACCTTCTTTTTTCATGGCTTCAAATTTCGGCACCGTTGATTGTAACAGCTGCATGATAATCGCAGCGGAAATATAGGGCATAATGTTTAGGGCAAAAATACTCATACGACCGAGCGCACCGCCGGTAAAGAGGTCCATCATGTCTGTGATGCCTCCAGCGCCCTGATCAAAAATATCTCGGATGACCTGTGGGTCAATTCCAGGCAAAGGAATATACGTACCGAGCCTATAGATAACTAACGCACCAAGCGTGAACCATATACGCTTTTTAAGCTCTGTTGCCTTATTAAAGGCGCCAAAGTTGAAATTCGAAGCTAGTTGTTCCGCGGCTGATGCCATATCTGTTCT
Organism: uncultured Rhodospirillaceae bacterium; assembly: GCA_913043025.1. GTDB lineage: Bacteria > Pseudomonadota > Alphaproteobacteria > UBA8366 > UBA8366 > UBA8366. The sequence goes on along the minus strand of CAJWLM010000002.1, from coordinate 86,079 downwards.
TTCAGTCTATGAAGCTGACCCACAAATCAAATATATGTCCGTTAGTTTTTGTCGGATACAGAATTCTGATCGTTCAGCTTTTCTTGTTTGACAGCTTTTTCCTCTGCATCGCTACTTTTTTTTCCGTTACTTGGCGAAGGATCTTTCACTACCGCGTCAACCGTGAACGTAATTTCACCCCCGCTCTCTTCAACAGCTGCTATCGCTGACCGCGATGCACCAGCAACATTTAACTTTAATTTTGCGCTGAGTTTACCGTTTCCTAGCAATCGCACCCCATCTTTTAGTCGACGTACAACCCCAGCCGATAATAACGCCTTTCCATCAATAATTTCATCAGCTGCTAGCTTTCCTGAGTCTATCGCGTCTTGAAGACGACCAATGTTCAACTCAACGAATTGTTTTCGAAAAATATTGGTAAACCCACGCTTTGGCAGCCTTCGGTATAATGGCATTTGGCCTCCCTCAAAACCTTTGATGGATACACCACTCCGAGACTTTTGCCCCTTTTGCCCCTTCCCTGACGTCTTACCTGTGCCAGACCCTTCACCTCTACCCACGCGTTTGCGATTATGCTTAGCACCGCGATTGTCAGAAATTTTATTAAGTCGCATTGCACCGACCTCTCTTTAGATCAACAAGCTGGCAGAAATTAGCCAGCGTCATCAACCCGTACTAGATGTTTTACTTTCGCGATCATGCCGCGCACCGCTGGAGTATCCTCAAGCTCTCTGGTCTTATGCATCTTATTAAGCCCGAGCCCTCTAAGGGTTTGCCGTTGATCTGCCTTGCGCCTTATAGGGCTCCCGACTTGAGTAATACGAACAGTCTTGCTAGCCATTGCTCATATCCTTCACCATATCTCTATCACTACGCCGTCCAACAATCTCTCCTACCTTTTTCCCACGTTTACCGGCAACAAGACGAGGAGAGGTACACTTTGACAAAGCATCAAAAGTCGCCTTAATCATATTTTGATTGTTTGAAGTACCAACCGATTTCGCAACTACATCTTGCATACCGAGGGCTTCAAACACTGCTCGCATTGGGCCCCCAGCAATGATTCCCGTTCCAGGAGGAGCATTACGCAAAACCACCTTACCTGCCCCAAAACGCCCACGCACATCATGGTGTAAGGTTCTACCTTCACGGAGGAGAACTCTAATTAGGCGCTTACGCGCACTTTCTGTAGCTTTTCGGATGGCCTCGGGAACTTCACGAGCCTTTCCAACGCCATGGCCAACCCGCCCTTTGCCATCACCAACCACTACAACCGCAGAGAAACCAAATCTCCGGCCACCTTTTACCACCTTTGCAACTCGATTGATGCCAACTAACTTTTCAATAAGGTCTGGCTGATCACGTTGTTCATCCCGACCACGACCACGACCACGACCACGACCTTTGCCTTGCGGTTCCCGCGCCATACTCTTATCCCCCTAAAAGGCTAGCCCGCCGTCACGGGCTGCCTTAGCTAATGCTTCAACTCGTCCGTGATAGGCATAACCACCCCTATCAAAAACCACATTCAGTATACCCGCATCTTTCGCTCTTTGCGCAATCAGCGAACCGACTTCACCTGCGGCTTTCTTGTTGCCGCCATTCTTCACCTGAGAACGGAACTCTTTCTCCGCACTAGACGCCGCAGCAAGTGTGCAGCCTGTACTGTCGTCGATAACTTGAGCATAAATATGCATTTTCGACCGAAAAACCGACAACCGGACCTTACCTCTAGCACTGCGCTTCAGGTTATAGCGGTTCCGTCCTCTTCGTCTTTCAAATAGTTTCCTAGAACTCAACATATAAACCGCCTTCTATTTTTTCTTACCTTCTTTACGCAATATGTATTCGTCAACGTATTTTATTCCTTTACCTTTGTAGGGCTCAGGCTTGCGAAACCCTCGAATTTTGCTCGCTACCTGTCCTACTTTTTGCTTATCCACACCACTTACAGCTACGACGTTTTGACGATCTCCCTCGAGCTTAATATCAATACCTTCTGGAATGGGAAAGTTAATGTCGTGACTATGCCCCAGCTGCAAGTTTAACACCTTGCCCTTTAATTGGGCCCGATAACCAACACCATTGATTTCTAGCTTTTTGGTAAAACCAACCGAAACGCCAGTCACAGCACTATTAACCAAGCTACGAATAGTTCCCCATAATGAACGCGCTAACTTTGACTGGTCCAGCGGCACCACTGTAACAACGTCTTTTTCAACTTTTAGATCTACAGCTTCATGCAAAGGCACTGTTACCTCACCCAGCTTACCCTTGGCCACAAGCAAGGCACCAGAAACGGACACGTCAACGCCTTCTGGCACTGCAACTGGGTTTTTACCTACACGAGACATAACTCACTCCTACCACCGCCGCACTTAAAAGACCTGACACAACACTTCACCACCCACGTTTTTTGCGCGCGCTTCCGCATCTGACAAAACACCATAAGGCGTGGATAAAATGGAAATTCCGAGCCCATTGTAAACCCGACGTAAATCCTTGATCCTAGAATAAATGCGTCGGCCTGGGGTTGAGATTCTAGAGATTTCTTTTATTACTGGCTCACCTTCATGGTATTTTAGTTCGATTGTAAGCTCCTGAATACCAGCTCTCAATTCAGCCCAACTAAAACCACGGATATATCCTTCGCGCTTTAGCGCGTCTAGGACATTAGCTCGAAGTTTCGATGCGGGACAAATAACAGTTGCAGCACTGTTACGCTGTCCGTTTCGGATACGCGTAAGCATATCACCTAAGGGATCGCTCATCGTCATTGATGCGTGTCTCCTACCAGCTTGACTTGACCATACCGGGAATACGCCCGGTAGACGCGAGATCCCGTAATGAAATACGGGACATTTTATATTTCCGGTACACCCCTCTCGGCCGACCTGTCATTTCGCACCTATTCCGAATTCGGGTTGGTGCAGAATTTCTGGGCAACTGGGAGAGCTTTAACCGAGCTTCAAACCGCTCTTCAGCGGGCAATTTTTGATCATTAGCGATAGCGCGCAGAGTATTTCTTTTCGCCAAAAACTTAGCGACCATTCGACGCCGGCGCTTATTTTTTTCAACCGCACTTTTTTTTGCCATAGCTTAGCCTATACCTTATCTGTGCCAACATTACTGGCAGCTTGCTGTTTATCATTTTTTGGAAATGGTAAATTAAAACCGCGTAACAATTCACGGGCCTCATTATCTGTATTCGCAGTAGTACAAATCACAACATTCATTCCACGAATTGTATCTACCCTATCATAGTCAATTTCTGGAAAAACAATTTGCTCTTTAAGCCCCATCGAGTAGTTGCCGTTGCCATCGAAGCTTTTTGCTGACAAACCACGAAAATCTCGAACTCTCGGCAACGCCACGTTCACCAGCCGGTCTAAAAACTCATACATCCGGTCGCGACGCAATGTAACCTTTGCTCCTATCGAAACCCCTTCACGCAACTTGAAGTTTGCAATTGACTGTTTTGCCTTCGTTATTTGTGGTTTCTGACCCGTAATTGCTGCCAAATCATCACACGCAGCACCGATTTTTTTTGAGTCTGAGGCTGCACTACCAACGCCCATGTTTACAACTATCTTCTCAAGCTTTGGAATTTCCATAGGATTCGCATAGCCGAAAGCAGTCGTCATCTGTTGACGCAATTCTTCCCGATAAAGCTTTTTTAAACGGGGTATATAATTTTTTTCAGCCATCACAACACCTTAACTATCAATCACTTCGCCGGAACGTTTGGCAAACCGAACTTTACGACCACCTTCTAGCGTTTTAAAACCCACACGGGTTGGCTTGTCATCTTTTGGATCAATGATTGCCAAATTGGACAAATGGATTGGAAGCTCTTTGTCTACAATGCCGCCTGGATTGGTCTGGCTTGGTTTTGTGTGACGCTTGACAACATTGATTCCTTGCACGAAAGCTCGTTTTTCTTTTAACACCAGTTTAACTACTTCCCCAGACTTTCCCTTATCGCGACCTGAGAGAACGATGACTTTATCACCTTTTCTAATCTTCGCTGCCATCACAAAACCTCCGGCGCCAATGATATAATCTTCATAAACTGACGTGCGCGCAATTCCCTTGTTACGGGACCAAATATACGAGTGCCGATTGGTTCATTTTGATTATTGATCAACACTGCAGCATTGCGGTCGAATCTTATAGCGCTCCCATCATCTCTTCGAACCTCTTTGGCGGTACGCACAACCACTGCCTTTAAAACCTCACCCTTTTTGACACGACCACGCGGAATGGCCTCCTTAACAGATACCACTATCACATCGCCAACGCCGGCTGTCTTGCGCTTTGATCCTCCAAGCACTTTAATGCATTGGACACGCCGAGCGCCTGAATTATCGGCTACGTCAAGATTTGTTTGCATCTGGATCATGGTCCAGCGCTCCCCCTACTCAATAATTTATGCGGATTCGGTCAATATTTCCCAACATTTCCGCTTAGAAATTGGCCGACACTCTTGGATGCGCACAAAGTCACCGGCTTTACAAAGATTTCCTTCGTCATGCGCCATATATTTTTTCGACCGTCGGATAAATTTTTGGTAGAGCGGGTGTTTCACTTTCCGCTCAACTCGAACCATTACGGACTTATCTTTAGCATCTTTCAGAACTCGTCCCTGTAAAATCCGTTTTGACATCACCTACTCTCCCTTACCACTCTTTGACCGCTCTTTCATCACGGTCTTTATACGAGCAATATCTCGCCGGACTTGCCGAACACGGCCGGTATTTTCTAATTGCCCACTCGCCCGCTGAAACCTAAGATTAAAAGATTCCTTGCGCAAATCTATCAACTGTTCCGCTAATTCGTCATCGGATTTTTGCTTCACATCAGCTGCCTTCATTGCACCGCTCCTTAACTACCAAGACGCGAAACAAACCGAGTTTTAACCGGCAGTTTGGCGGCCGCTAATTCAAAGGCTCTTCGCGCTATATCTAGTTCAACACCATCTAGCTCAAACATCACCCGGCCCGGCTTCACTCGACACATCCAATACTCCGGCGTCCCCTTACCTTTACCCATACGGACTTCAGCAGGCTTCTGACTAACAGGGACGTCTGGGAATACCCGTATCCAAACTCGACCGGCACGTTTAATGTGCCTTGTGATTGTACGCCGTGCAGCCTCTATTTGGCGAGCTGTCACACGACCGGGGGTAGTAGCTTTTAAGCCATAGCTACCAAAATTTAGGCTAAAACCCCCCTTAGCTAATCCCTTTAGCCGACCTTTTTGTTGTTTACGGAATTTTGTCCGTTTTGGGCTGAGCATTACTTTATCTCCTGAACAAAGGCTCTATCGAACCTGCTGTTCCTGTAAAAGCTTATCTTGTGCCATGGGGTCATGAGCTAAAATCTCGCCCTTAAAAACCCAGACCTTGACACCGCAGGCCCCGTAGGTTGTCTGCGCAGTTGACGTTCCATAATCTACATCGGCGCGAAGAGTGTGTAATGGAACCCTACCCTCCCGGTACCATTCAGTCCGCGCAATCTCTGCTCCGCCTAGCCGGCCAGCACAATTTATGCGGATGCCTTCAGCACCGAGACGCATAGCTGACTGAACCGCACGCTTCATAGCGCGGCGAAAGGCAACCCGCCGCACTAATTGCTGGGCTATATTATCGGCCACAAGCTTGGCATCAATTTCCGGCTTCCTAATTTCTATAATGTTTAAGGCCACATCCCCTTTAGTCATTTTTGCGATATCTTGACGCAATACCTCAATATCAGCACCCTTTTTACCTATCACCACCCCAGGCCTTGCCGTATGAATTGTGATCCGCGCTTTCTTCGCCGGACGTTCGATAACCACCTTGGAAACACCGGCTTGGTTAAGCCTTTTGAAAAGATACTTACGTAACTCAAGATCCTGATGGAGTAATTCTCCATATTCACCATCTGCGTACCACCTGGAGTCCCACGTCCTATTTATACCGAGCCTTAGCCCAATTGGGTTTACTTTCTGACCCATTACTCCGACTCCTCGCGCTCTTTAACAATGACCGTAAGATTACTGAAAGGTTTGCGTATGCGACCAACCCGACCTCGGGCACGAGGACGAAATCGTTTCATAACAAGGGATTTACCAACCGTTGCCTCTTTTATGTATAGCCTATCGACATCTAATTGATGATTATTTTCTGCGTTAGCAATAGCAGATTCCAGTACTTTTTTTACTTCACAAGCAATGCGCCTTCGTGAAAACGTCAATTCAGCAAGTGCTTTATTTGCCGCTTTACCACGTATTGTTTGAGCGACCAAGTTCAACTTTTGCGGACTACCGCGCAGCAACTTGCCATAAGCCCTAGCTTCATCATCCGCTTGCCGTCGTTTTGACTTCGATTTACCCATAATTATTGCCTGCTACACTTAAGCTCGTTTTGCTTTTTTATCAGCCGTATGACCAAAATACGTCCGGGTCGGAGAAAACTCACCGAATTTATGCCCAATCATATTTTCCGTCACCAAGACCGGAATAAACTTTGTACCATTGTGAACACCAAAAGTAAGACCGACAAATTGGGGCAGTATAGTCGAGCGCCTAGACCATGTCTTAATTACATCATTACGTCCTGACCCCCGGACAACTTCGGCTTTTTTCAGTAAATAGCCATCAACAAACGGTCCTTTCCAAACTGAACGTGCCACTTTCTAAACTCCCCTACCTATCGCTTTTGGCCGCGACGTCGAATTATAAGTTTACCACTTGGCTTTTTCTTATCCCTTGTTCTCTTACCCTTAGTCGGCTTACCCCAAGGCGTGACAGGGTGGCGGCCACCTGATGTTCGCCCTTCACCACCTCCATGAGGGTGATCTACCGGGTTCATCGCAACACCGCGCACTTGCGGGCGCTTCCCAAGCCAACGCTTGCGACCTGCTTTTCCAAGCGAAATATTGGCTTGATCAGGGTTTGACACCGCACCGACGGTGGCCATACACTCGCCACGAACCATCCGTAATTCACCAGAACTCAGCTTGATTTGAGCGTAACCTTGATCACGCCCTACCAGCTGTACGTATGTACCAGCAGACCGGGCAATCTGCCCGCCCTTGCCAGGCTTCATTTCCACATTATGAATTATAGTTCCGACAGGAATTGAATTTAAGGGTAACGCATTCCCAGGCTTTATATCTGCCCCAGCACCAGACATCACCTTGTCTCCCGGAGTAATGCGTTGCGGAGCTAAAATATATGCTTTTTCTCCATCATTATATTTAATCAACGCTATGAATGCAGTGCGGTTTGGATCGTATTCAATACGCTCTACCGTTGCTAAAACATCAAGCTTATTGCGCTTAAAATCTATAACTCTATATCTTCTCTTGTGCCCACCACCACGACGCCTCGCCGTTACCCGGCCTTTATTATTACGCCCACCTTTTTTCGGCAGACCTTGCGTTAGCTCTTTGACCGGCTGACCCCTGTACAGATCAGAACGATTAACAAGAACTAATTCCCGCATGCCCGGCGTTATGGGATTAAAACTTTTCAATGCCATTTTCTCAAACCCCTGTAGTCACATCTATTGAGTGACCTTCTTCAAGGCAAATAATGGCTTTCTTGGTGTCGTTACGCCGCCCAGCCCGACCTCGGAAAAGCTTTATTTTACCCTTTTGGCGCAATGTATTAACGGCCTTAACCTTTACATTGAACAGAGCTTCCACCGCAGCCTTAATTTCAGGCTTCGTGGCACTCATTGGCACCTTAAAAGTGACTTGTCCGTGTTCGCCACCTAAAGTCGCCTTTTCCGTGATCACAGGGGTGCGGATAAGCTCATATTGCCGCTCTTTGGTCACCCTCTTTTCACCAATATAATGCTTCCAGCTCATGACAACCGCGCCTCCAGCATTTTCACCGCATCCTTAGTTAACACCAAGGTATCCCGCCGTAATATATCATAAACATTAGCACCTTCGCTCGGCACAACATCAACATTTGGTATGTTACGAGCAGCAAGGCAAAACTTCTCATTTACCGACGAGCCGCCAACGATCAGCACGCGCCCCCATCCAAGTTTTTCGAACCTACCCACAAGTTCTTTTGTTTTACCCTGCTTAAGCTCAGCATTGTCGAGTATCACGAGCGCACCTGTGGCCTGCTTGGCTGACAATGCAGAGCGCAGCGCTAACTTGCGCACTTTTTTGGTCAGCTTATGGCTATGAGAGCGGACAACCGGACCAAATACTGTCGCACCGCTGCGCATTTGGGTGACCTTTACCGAACCTTGACGGGCTCGCCCACTACCCTTCTGATTGAAAGGCTTTGCCGTTGTTCCTCGTATTTCTCCCCGGGTCTTTACCTTATGTGTACCCGCCCGCTTTTTAGCGCGCTGGTAATTTACCATCCGCGAGAGTATGTCTTGTCGCACATCCGCACCAAAAATTGAATCTTTGAGCTCGATGTCCCCCACGCTTTTATTTTCTAAGGTTATGATCTTCGCTTTCATAGACCGTCAGCCCTTTCCAAGTTCTTGGCTGTCCGCGCTGGTAGCCTTATCAGCTGGGATATTGTCAGCACCAGAAGACTGAACTACGTTCGACACATCACTTGTCTTATTATCATCCAAAGACAATCCCGGATCTCTTAAACCAGCAGGGAACGGGGCCTCTTCCGGCAAGATTTTTTTTACTGCATCCTGCACTTTCACCCATGTACCTTTTGCACCAGGCACGGCTCCTTTAACCATTATCAATCCGTTCTCAGCATCCGTCTCTACAACTTTCAGGTTTTGGCTTGTAACCTGTGCCGCCCCCATATGACCGGCCATTTTCTTACCTTTAAAAACCTTCCCCGGATCTTGGCATTGCCCAGTTGAGCCGTGCGAGCGATGCGAAATTGAAACTCCATGACTGGCGCGCAGACCACCAAACCCATGCCGCTTCATGGCGCCAGCAAACCCTTTACCAATACTTTCGCCAACTACGTCCACATACTGGCCACTCACAAAATGAGAAGCAGTCACTTCAACCCCCACGTCGAGCATTGCATCGCTACTAACCCGAAACTCAGTCAATTTCTGCTTAGGCTCTACCTTTGCCTTCGCAAAATGCCCTCGCAATGCATTCGTTGTGTTCTTTGATTTCGCCGCACCACTCCCCAATTGAATCGCATCGTAGCCTTCTACTTCAGCCCTCCGGGTCGCAACAACACGACAATCATCTACCCTCAAAACAGTAACGGGCACATGGGTGCCATTGTCCGTGAACACTCTGGACATACCCAGTTTTCTTGCCAATAATCCAGTACGCATTTTTTTTCTCCCTCGCGATCAAACTTGCATTAGAGCTTGATCTGCACATCAACACCTGATGCTAAATCGAGTTTCATTAGGGCATCAACTGTTTGCGGTGTCGGGTCGACAATATCAAGAAGCCGTTTATGAGTCCGCACCTCGAACTGCTCCCTACTTTTCTTATCAATATGAGGCGAACGCAACACTGTTAATTTTTCTATGCGTGTAGGCAACGGTATAGGGCCTCGCACTCCCGCCCCAGTTCGCTTGGCAGTATTCACGATCTCCTGCGTCGACTGATCGAGAACTCGATGGTCGAAAGCTTTTAATCGGATACGGATATTTTGACTGTCCATAAATTCGCCCTCACTGCTCTTTAAAGCAGCTATTCAGTAATACTGGTTACAACACCAGCGCCAACAGTTTTGCCGCCCTCGCGAATTGCAAAACGCAAACCCTCATCCATAGCAATTGGCGCGATCAAGTTTACACCCATAGAAATGCTGTCCCCAGGCATTACCATTTCTGTCCCTTCTGGAAGCTCCACCGTACCAGTGACATCTGTAGTTCGGAAATAGAATTGCGGCCTATAATTTGAGAAAAATGGCGTATGCCGACCACCCTCATCCTTGGTCAAAATGTAGCACTCGCATTGGAATTTTGTATGCGGCGTAATCGATCCTGGCTGCGCTAACACTTGGCCACGCTCCACCCCTTCACGCTCAATACCACGAAGCAAAGCACCAATATTATCTCCTGCCTCACCCTGATCCAATAGCTTCCGAAACATCTCAACACCAGTACAAACGGTCTTCCCTGTGTCGCGAATGCCAACTATTTCTATTTCGTCACCAACATTCACCACTCCGCGCTCTACACGCCCCGTCACAACCGTGCCACGACCAGAAATTGAAAATACGTCTTCAATCGGCATCAAGAAGGGCAGATCTTTAGGACGATCAGGTTGCGGCACATAATCGTCAACACACTTCATCAACTCAAGAATTTTATTAGCACCCGTATCCGGATCGCCGCCCTCCAATGCGCCTAAAGCTGTCCCAGCCACAATCGGAATATCGTCGCCCGGGAAATCATAACTCGATAAAAGCTCACGCACTTCAAGCTCAACTAACTCTAACAGCTCCTCATCATCTACCTGATCAACCTTATTCAAAAACACCACAATGGCCGGCACACCAACTTGGCGCGCCAACAAAATATGCTCTCGCGTCTGAGGCATCGGGCCATCCGCAGCATTAACAACCAAAATAGCGCCATCCATTTGCGCCGCACCTGTAATCATGTTTTTCACGTAGTCAGCGTGCCCAGGACAATCTACGTGCGCGTAGTGCCGGTTTTCCGTCTCATACTCAACATGAGCTGTATTGATAGTGATGCCACGCTCTTTCTCTTCAGGCGCCTTATCAATGTCCCCATAATCTGTAAACGTAGCACCCCCCGTCTCAGCCAATACCTTAGTGATCGCTGCTGTCAACGTTGTCTTACCATGGTCAACGTGTCCAATTGTTCCAATGTTACAATGCGGCTTTGTGCGTTCAAATTTTTCTTTCGCCATCTTGGCCTCCGTCTATTAAAATCCAGTTTAAGCGAGGTTAGCTCGAACTTCTTCCGCAACCGCTTGCGGTACTTTTTCATAATGATCGAATTGCATAGTAAACTGAGCACGCCCCTGACTGGATGATCTCAAAGTGTTGATGTAACCGAACATGTTGGCAAGAGGCACCATAGCATCAATGACGCGTGCATTTCCACGCTGATCCATACCCCCTACCTGTCCACGCCGGCTGTTTAAATCACCAATTATATCTCCCATATATTCCTCAGGCGTAATTACTTCGACTTTCATAATAGGCTCTAGCAATTTCGGCCCAGCACTCTGAACCGCCTCCCGAAATGCAGCCCGAGCTGCAATTTCAAACGCCATAACAGATGAGTCAACATCATGAGATGCCCCATCGACCAATGTTGCCCTGAAGTCAATAACAGGAAAGCCCGCCAAAACCCCATTTTCGCGTTCACTATTTAGGCCCTTCTCTACGCCCGGGATATAATCTTTAGGAACTGATCCACCGACAACCTTACTCTCGAATTCGTAACCATCCCCAGGCTCGCATGGTTCAAACTCAATAATGATACGGGCGAACTGTCCCGACCCACCGGTTTGTTTCTTGTGAGTATAATCACAAGTATAAGGCTTTGTGATAGTCTCCCTATAGGCCACCTGTGGTGCGCCTATATTAGCACCAACTTTAAATTCTCTCAGCAAACGGTCAATAATGATTTCTAGGTGGAGCTCGCCCATTCCTTTTATCACGGTCTGACCCGTCTCTTCGTCAGAGGTAACCCTGAACGATGGATCTTCTTGCGCTAACCGCCCAAGCGCAGTCGACATCTTATCATGGTCGCCCTTAGTTTTAGGCTCGACCGCAATCTCGATAACAGGGTCCGGAAATTCCATCTTCTCTAGAATTATGGGCTTGTTGGAATCACATATCGTATCACCTGTAGTAACAGATTTGAGCCCCACCACTGCCACTATATCTCCGGCACTTGCCTCATCTATCATTTCACGGTTGTTGGCGTGCATCATGAGCATGCGACCAACGCGCTCCTTCTGGCGCTTGACTGAATTTATGACTCCAGCACCCTTGGAAAGTGTTCCAGAATAAATGCGCACGAACGTCAACGAACCCACATGCTCATCGGTCATAATCTTGAATGCCAGAGCGGCAAAGGGCTCATCGTCTGAAGACTGCCGTGTAGAAGGCTCATCGTTGTCTAGCAGACCCTTAACAGCAGGCACATCAACAGGCGACGGAAGAAAATCAACCACCGCATCAAGAAGTGGCTGCACACCTTTGTTTTTGAACGCCGAACCCAATAATACTGGAACAAATGCCCCCTCGACAGTGCCCTTGCGAATACAGTCTATCAACTTTTCCTCGCTTGGCTCATGACCCTCGAGATAGGCCTCCATAGCCCCATCATCCTGCTCAACGGCCATCTCAACAAGCTTTTCCCGATACTCAGATGCTTGATCCGCAAGTTCAGCTGGAATATCCGTGTATTCGAACTCAGCCCCGAGGGACTCATCTTTCCAAATAACAGCGCGCATTTTGACTAAGTCGATGACACCGACGAAGCTATCTTCAGAACCTACTGGTAGCTGTGTCACCAGCGGAGACGCACCTAAACGATCTATAATCATATCAACAGTGCGAAAGAAATCCGCACCGGTTCTATCCATCTTATTCACAAAACAGATACGAGGCACCTCGTACTTGTCGGCCTGCCTCCATACGGTTTCAGATTGAGGCTCAACACCCGCGACGCTATCAAACACTGCCACCGCGCCATCTAAAACACGCAAACTCCGCTCTACTTCAATGGTGAAATCAACATGCCCGGGCGTATCAATTATATTCACACGACAATCCCGCCACTGGCAAGTGGTTGCGGCAGATGTGATAGTTATCCCTCGCTCCTGCTCCTGCTCCATCCAGTCCATCGTAGCGTTGCCATCATGAACTTCACCAATCTTATGTGAACGTCCGGTGTAATAGAGTATTCGCTCAGTCGTAGTTGTTTTTCCAGCGTCGATATGGGCCATAATCCCAATATTGCGATATTTTTCTATAGGGGTTGTGCGGGCTGACATATTCTTTATCTCCGATAAAAACTCATTACCAACGATAGTGAGAAAACGCCCGGTTGGCATCAGCCATCCTATGCGTATCTTCCCGCTTTTTCACAGCACCACCGCGGTTATTAGCTGCATCGAGGAGTTCTCCCGACAAACGCTCAACCATTGTGTTTTCACTGCGTCCGCGCGCATTCTGTATTAGCCATCTGAATGCGAGCGCTTGGGCTCGATCAGCACGCACATCCATTGGCACTTGATAAGTCGCTCCCCCTACACGCCGAGACCGTACTTCTAGATGTGGCTTAACGTTATCCAACGCCTCGTGGAAAGACCGAACCGGGTCGTTGCCAGCGCGAGATTCCATGAGATCTAATGCCCCATAGACAATTCGTTCAGCAGTTGACTTCTTCCCATGAAGCATAACGCTGTTAATAAATTTACTAACCACTACATCTCCGAATTTGGCATCAGGCAAGATTTCTCTTTTTTCTGCGCGGCGACGTCTGGACATCGAAAATTCTCCCCTAAACCCTTTTATTTTGGCCGTTTTGCGCCATACTTGGATCTCCGCTGACGGCGATCATCCACACCTTGAGTATCCAAAGTTCCACGGACTATGTGGTAACGCACACCGGGCAAATCCTTCACACGTCCACCACGAATCATGACGACAGAGTGCTCTTGAAGGTTATGTCCTTCCCCTGGGATATAACTTGTAACCTCAAACCCATTCGTAAGCCGCACGCGAGCCACTTTCCGCAAAGCTGAATTAGGTTTTTTAGGCGTCGTCGTATAAACACGAGTGCACACACCGCGTTTCTGTGGACACGCCTCTAGAGCTGGTACTTTGTTGCGAACCGGCTTTTCTTTACGACCCTTTCGGATCAACTGATTAATTGTCGGCATCTATACCTACCAATTTCAATCTCTGCCTTCAGTTATGCAAGCCACTGATTTTCATACCAGAACCCATTATCGAAACGGCCGAATAAAAGCCGCACATGGCCCCCCATATGGCTAAAAAAATCAGCCGACTTAACGGCTTATGTCAATAACGTCGAAAATCCGAGGATTGTGTCTAGCGCCTCACTGTCAACAAACAAATAATTAGCTACAACCAAATCCCCTTGGAAAGTGCGGCGGATACTAGTTACGCCACACCCTTAGGTCAAGTAAAAGATAAAAGAATTATTTGGAGCTTAAGTCATGCCTTTATGTGAAGTTTTCACTATTTCCCAGCGACTTATCAGTGCCGATGACAAATCCAATTACTGCTTATGCCACCTCGGGTTGATCTTCTGTCGGTTCATCAACCGCTACTTCAACGGGCGCTAACAGCGGATCATCCGCTTGAACCGCTGCTAATTCGCGATCCCGTTCAGCAGCAATACTTTTCAAGCGATTCATCACACTACCGGTACCAGCCGGTATCAAACGGCCAACAATCACATTTTCTTTCAATCCATCTAGCGGATCTATTTTACCATTAACAGCAGCTTCTGTGAGTACTCTCGTGGTTTCCTGGAATGAGGCCGCAGAGATAAACGATTTTGTTTGAAGAGATGCTTTAGTTATCCCTTGGAGTACAGGAATACAATTTGCTTGCTTTCCTCCGTCATCTTTGGTGCGCTTATTTACTTCTTCAAACTCGTCCTGATCAACTTGCTCTCCATTTAAAAATATTGTGTCTCCAGGGTCACCAACCTCTACCTTTTGCAACATTTGCCGACAAATAACCTCAATATGCTTGTCGCTGATCTTCACACCCTGAAGCCTATATACATCTTGAACTTCTTTTATAAGATAATCTGCCAATGCCTCCACACCCAAAACTTCGAGAATATCATGTGGAACGGGGTTGCCGTCCATAAGTAAGTCCCCCTTCTCCACGCGATCCCCCTCCTGAACAGTAATGTGCTTGCCCTTGGGAATCATATATTCGCTTGGCTCCTGGGAATCATCATCGGGAACTACCAAGATTCGGCGTTTTGTTTTGTAATCTTTACCAAACTCTACCCGTCCATCAGTGCCCGCAATAATTGCGTATTCCTTTGGACGACGCGCCTCAAATAATTCAGCCACACGTGGTAATCCGCCCGTAATGTCACGCGTCTTCGAGGCTTCACGTGGAATGCGAGCAATTACATCACCCGCCTTAATATCCTGCCCGTTCTCGACAGAAAGAATTGCATCGACTGAGAGAAAATAACGCGCCTCAAGATCATTAGATAGCTTAACTACCTGACCACGCTTATTACGAAGCGTTACTCGTGGCCTAAGCTCTGCACCTTGTGGTTGTTGTTTCCAATCAATCACGACTTTACTCGCTATTCCCGTAGTCTCGTCTGTGACTTCACGCATTGACACGCCTTCAACCAAATCCACAAAGTTAGCAATTCCATCTTTTTCAGTAATAATTGGTATAGTGTATGGATCCCATTCAGCCAAAAGAGCACCTTTACTTACTTCACCACCATCCTCAATAAGAAGTCGAGCCCCGTAAGGAATACGGTGTCGCGCTCGCTCACGACCTTGCGCATCCAACACACAGACATCGGTATTGCGGTTCATCACAACGGGCTTACCACCGGAGTCAACGACAATATTTTTATTTTCTACCCTTATTGTGCCGTCAATGGAGGCTTCATGAGTTGCCTGTTCAGCAACCTGCGCTGCACCGCCTATGTGGAATGTCCGCATCGTCAATTGGGTGCCCGGCTCACCAATTGATTGAGCAGCAATAACTCCTACTGCCTCACCAATATTAACTTCAGTTCCACGGGCCAAATCACGGCCATAGCATTTGGCGCACACACCACCGGAGGTCTCACACGTTAAGACCGAACGCAACATGACACTATCAACACCGCACTCATCAACCACTTCGGCATCGCTTTCTGTGATCATTTCACCAGCCTTAACAAGGACCTTACCGCTGGTCGGATCTTTTATATTGACTGATGCATAACGACCGACGATACGCTCCGGCAGTTCTTCGATAACATCACCACCCTCTATTACAGCACGAAGAGTTAAACCCTTCTTGGTTCCACAATCCTCTTCTACAACAATACAATCTTGGGCAACGTCAACAAGACGTCGGGTCAAGTAGCCAGAGTTAGCGGTCTTCAGCGCAGTATCAGCAAGTCCCTTACGGGCACCGTGGGTAGAGTTGAAGTACTCCAACACGGTCAACCCCTCTTTGAAGTTCGAGATAATCGGCGTTTCAATAATTTCACCGGATGGCTTAGCCATCAAACCTCTCATCCCTGCAAGTTGCTTTATTTGCGCTGCGGAGCCACGAGCACCCGAATCAGCCATCATATAAACAGAGTTTATATCACCCCCGGAACCAGCCTTCATAGCGCCCATCATTTGATCAGCAACTTTGTCACTGCAATCCGACCAGACATCGACGACTTTATTGTATTTTTCACCTCGTGTTATTAAGCCATCAAGGTATTGCTGCTCGTATTGCTTAATCTGCTCTTTGGCATCGTTTATCAACTCACCCTTCTGTTCGGGGATAACAAGATCGTCCTTTCCAAATGAAAGGCCCGCCACGCAGGCTTGGCGAAAGCCCATGCCCATTAGCCGATCCGCAAAAATACAGGTCTCTTTCTGACCGCAATGACGATAGACCTCGTCGAGAACAAATGAGATTTCTTTTTTTGTCAAAAGTTGATTGACCAAAGCAAAAGGAGTTTTACGGTTTTTGGGCAATATATTTGCAAGCAACATCCTCCCTGGCGTTGCCTTGACCACAACCTGTCTTTCCTCGCCATCTTCATCTACTATGGTGTGTCTAGCCTTGATAGTGCTGTTGAGATGAACTGCGTTAGTAGCTAACGCATGTTCGATTTCACCAACATTTCCAAAACGCGGTACTAAGTGCGCACTCAACTTACCGGCCTTTATCGCTTTAAAGATATTGGAAGCTCCATCAACGCCGATATCGACTGTTTGACGGGGCTTATCTGGATCAAGCACAATTACATCATCGGTTTCAATTGCAGCCACAAAATCAGACTCTTGGGCAAATTCCATTTTAGCGCCTACTTCCCAAGGGCGCTCATGGCTCATGTAATATAAACCGAGAACAATATCTTGCGACGGTACGATAATTGGTTTTCCATTTGCTGGCGACAGAATGTTATTTGTCGACATCATCAGGACACGTGACTCAAGCTGAGCTTCCATCGAGAGGGGAACGTGCACCGCCATTTGGTCCCCGTCAAAGTCTGCGTTGAAAGCAGCGCAGACGAGAGGATGCAATTGGATAGCCTTGCCTTCTATGAGTACCGGCTCAAATGCCTGAATGCCGAGACGGTGAAGCGTAGGCGCCCGATTAAGCAGGACGGGATGCTCACGGATAACCTCTTCCAATATATCCCAGACCTCTGGACGTTCTTTTTCGACCATGCGCTTTGCAGCTTTGATCGTTGACGCCATACCATAGAGCTCTAACTTGGAGTAAATAAACGGCTTAAATAGCTCAAGCGCCATCTTTTTTGGCAAGCCACATTGATGGAGTAATAATTCAGGGCCAACAACAATCACTGATCTTCCGGAATAATCCACGCGTTTTCCTAACAAATTCTGCCGGAAGCGACCCTGTTTACCCTTTAGCATGTCAGACAATGATTTTAATGGGCGCTTATTTGCGCCGGTAATAACGCGACCACGCCGCCCATTATCGAAAAGCGCATCAACCGACTCTTGAAGCATGCGTTTTTCATTGCGGACAATTATCTCGGGCGCCCTAAGGTCCATGAGACGTTTGAGACGGTTATTCCGATTTATTACTCTACGATATAAGTCATTAAGATCAGATGTTGCGAAACGCCCACCATCCAAAGGCACTAATGGCCTGAGTTCTGGCGGAATCACCGGCACAACATTCAAAATCATCCATTCAGGGCGAGCACCAGACTGAATGAACGCCTCAATGAGTTTCAATCGTTTAACATATTTTTTACGTTTCGCTTCCGACCCTGTCTCTTTGAGGTCAATCCGAACCTGTTCTCGCTCTGCTTCGAGATCAATTTCTAACAACATATCAAGGAGTGCTTCGGCACCTATTTTTGCTTCAAACCCATCAACCCCATATTCATCTATGGCATCAATATATTCCTCCTCATTAAGGAGTTGCTTTTCATTAAGTGTCGTCATCCCCGGATCGAGGACTAGGTGATTCTCGAAGTAAAGAACACGCTCTAATTCTTTTAAGGTCATATCGAGCAGAAGGCCTATCCTGCTAGGCAAAGATTTCATGAACCAAATATGAGCAACGGGTGAGGCCAACTCAATGTGACCCATCCTTTCACGCCGAACCTTAGATAAAGTCACTTCAACGCCGCACTTTTCGCAAATGATGCCGCGATATTTCATCCGCTTGTACTTGCCACACAAACACTCATAGTCTTTTATCGGACCAAAAATACGAGCGCAAAACAGACCGTCACGCTCTGGCTTGAATGTCCTATAATTAATGGTCTCAGGTTTTTTTATCTCACCAAACGACCAGGAACGAATGCGATCTGGGCTTGCAATTGAGATACGTATGTGATCAAACCCTTGCGCACCTGTAGGCTGACCAAAAAAATTCATCAACTCACTCATTTACTCAATCTCCCAACTAAATCACTTCAAACAGTGGTTGCGTGTTATTGACGCTGCACACATCCGATTAAAAGTTTTCTTGGATCAATTCAACGTTAAGCCCTAAAGACCGAAGTTCCTTCACTAAGACGTTGAAAGACTCAGGGATTCCAGCCTCAAACGTGTCATCGCCACGAACAATTGCCTCATACACCTTCGTCCGGCCTGACACGTCATCAGATTTAACTGTTAACATTTCTTGAAGCGTGTAGGCGGCGCCATACGCTTCAAGGGCCCACACCTCCATTTCACCAAATCTTTGGCCTCCAAACTGTGCTTTCCCGCCGAGAGGTTGCTGCGTAACAAGGCTGTAAGGACCGATTGAACGAGCGTGAATTTTATCATCAACTAAATGATGCAATTTCAACATGTAAATATAGCCAACGGTAACATCTCGTGAAAATATTTCTCCAGTCCGACCGTCGATGAGCGTCGATTGGCCTGATTCGGCAAAGCCAGCATCTTTTAGAGCTTCGACTATATCCGCTTCCACTGCACCGTCAAAAACCGGAGTTGCAAATGGAACGCCCTTTACGACATTGTCTGCCAACTCAAGCGCTGCCTCATCATCCATCTCTTCGATGGATTCCTGATAGATTTCTTTTCCGTAAGCCGATTCAAGCGTTTTACGCAAATCTGAGGTTGATTTATCACTATTACCACCTTTATACGCGGCTAACGCGTCTCCTATCTGTTGTCCTAAACCTGCAGCGGCCCATCCAAGGTGCGTTTCTAATATTTGACCCACGTTCATTCTACTTGGCACCCCAAGCGGATTAAGCACTACATCAACCGATGTACCATCCTCAAGATACGGCATGTCTTCCACTGGCATTATTTTGGAAATCACACCCTTATTGCCGTGCCGGCCAGCCATCTTGTCACCGGGCTGTAATTTGCGCTTTACCGCCACAAAAACTTTTACCATCTTCATCACACCTGGAGGCAATTCATCGCCACGCTGAAGCTTGTCTACTTTATCTTCAAACCGGCTCTGCAAAACCCCGACAGATGCATCAAAAGTCTTCTTCATTGCCTCTAGTTCATCGTTGACAGTATTATTCTTAACGACGATTTGTCGCCACTGCCCGGGCGTAAAGTCAGACAGAAAGGCCTCCGTTATTTTTTTGTTATTTTCCATTCCCTTAGGGCTAGAAACAGTCGTCTGATTAATTAATTTATCTTTCAGGGAATTAAAGAAGGAACGTTCCAGTATTGCTTTCTCATCGTCCCGATCTTTAGCCAGCCGCTCAATTTCCTGACGCTCAATCGCCAAAGCGCGCTCGTCTTTATCAACACCACGTCGTGAAAACACCCTAACTTCTACTACTGTGCCTTGGCCGCCGGGCGGTAACTTTAATGATGTGTCTCGTACATCGGATGCTTTCTCACCAAAAATTGCACGCAGTAGCTTTTCTTCCGGCGTCATAGGAGATTCGCCCTTTGGGGTAACTTTACCAACAAGTATATCCCCTGAATTTACCTCAGCTCCGATACAAACTATCCCAGCCTCATCAAGATCCTTTAGCGCCTCCTCACCAACGTTTGGGATATCGCGGGTAATCTCCTCTTGGCCAAGCTTGGTGTCTCGGGCCATGATTTCGAATTCTTCGATATGAATAGAAGTAAAAACGTCATCTCGAACAATTCGTTCTGATATCAGGATAGAATCCTCAAAATTATATCCATTCCAGGGCATAAACGCGACCAGCACATTGCGCCCCAACGCTAACTCTCCAAGTTCAGTTGAGGGACCATCTGCAACAATATCGCCTTTTGCAACTATGTCTCCAACTTTCACTAACGGACGCTGGTTGATACAAGTGTTTTGGTTAGAGCGCTGAAACTTCGCAAGGTTATAAATGTCAACACCAGGCACATCGGCAGCAGTCTCTTCTGTGGCTTGCACAACGATTCGTGTAGCATCAACCTGATCTACAACCCCCGAGCGATCTGCTACTATTGCAGCGCCAGAATCGCGCGCAACTATCTCCTCCATACCCGTGCCAACCAAAGGAGCGTCAGCCTTTAGTAGAGGAACAGCCTGTCGTTGCATATTCGAACCCATAAGAGCACGGTTTGCATCGTCATTTTCGAGAAATGGAATTAAAGCGGCAGCCACCGAGACGATTTGTTTTGGCGAAACGTCGATAAAATCAATCTCTTCCCGCATTGCCATAATGTATTCGCCACCTTCACGACAGCTAACAAGCTCCTCTACAAACCTACCACGCGCGTCTAAAGCTGCGTTAGCCTGCGCCACCGTGTAGCGCCCCTCATCCATGGCAGACATATAAATCACTTCGTCTGTCACCTTACCAGCCTTAACTGCCCGATACGGAGTTTCGATGAAGCCATATTGATTTACCCGTGCAAAAGTAGCCAACGAGTTTATCAAACCAATATTCGGACCCTCCGGAGTTTCGATTGGACAAATGCGTCCATAATGAGTGGGATGAACATCTCGAACTTCAAAGCCCGCTCGTTCTCGAGTTAAACCGCCAGGGCCTAGAGCAGATAAGCGCCGCTTGTGAGTGATTTCAGATAACGGATTTGTTTGATCCATAAATTGAGAAAGCTGTGACGAACCAAAAAATTCTCTGACAGCGGCTGCTGCCGGCTTGGCATTTATGAGATCGTGCGGCATTACACTATCGATCTCGACTGTGCTCATCCGCTCACGAATTGCGCGCTCCATACGCAATAACCCTACCCGATACTGATTTTCAAGCAGTTCCCCAACGGAACGGACCCGCCGATTACCCAAATGATCAATATCATCAATATCCCCACGACCATCCTTTAATCCGACGAGCACCTTCAGGATTGCCAAAATATCTTCCTTACGAAGCACTCGCATCTGATCATCTGTTTCTAGATTAAGCCGAGAGTTCATTTTAACTCTCCCTACAGAGGATAAATCGTAGCGCTCTGAGTCAAAGAACAAGCTCTTAAATAATGCCTCCGCAGTCTCCAGGGTAGGAGGTTCACCGGGACGCATCACTCGATAAATATCAATCAACGCGTCTTCTCGGTTATTATTTTTTTCTATTTCCAAAGTGTTACGAACGTATGGTCCGACGGAGCTGTAATCAATCGCCAGAATAGGAAGCTGCCGGAAACCTACTTCTTTCAAGCTTTCAAGTAGCTCTTCTGTGACCTCTTCTCCAGCCTCGACATAGATTTCACCTGTCTTAGAATTGACCAAATCATTGGCAACGAAACGCCCGAGAATTCCCTCCGAAGGCAGCAATATATCTTTGAGCTTCCCATCCTCTAGCGACCGCAACACTCTCGGAGTTAATTTTCGACCACTTTCAACCACGACTTTTTTAGTTTTTGCATCTATGAGGTCATAGTCTAACTTCGCGCCTTCAAAACGGCTAGGTTCAAACTTTGTTTTCCATCCACCATCAATTTCGGTGTATTCAATTGTGTCAAAAAAGAAGTTAAGAATATCCTCTTTCGTCATGCCTTGGGCCTCCCAAGGCTCAAGATTAAGACCCTCGCGACTACGCTCGACACGCAAAGCTTCTGTAGAGTCCCCATCCAGCGCTAACATTAGTGTGGTTGCTGGCAATTTGCGACGACGATCAATACGCACATACAGGTTATCTTTGGCATCAAACTCGAAATCGAGCCACGAGCCGCGATAGGGTATCACACGTGCCGCGAATAAATATTTCCCTGAGGAGTGTGTTTTGCCTTTGTCATGATCAAAGAATACACCTGGAGAACGATGCATCTGGCTGACTATTACCCGCTCCGTACCATTAACGACGAAGGTTCCATTCGGCGTCATTAACGGCATGTCACCCATATACACATCTTGTTCTTTGATATCTCGGATAGAACGTGCACCGGTTTCTTCGTCCACATCCCAGACAACCAGTCGCAAAGTCACCTTCAGCGGTGCTGCAAAGGTCATATCACGCTGCTGACACTCTTCAACGTCATATTTCGGATCTTCTAATTCATAGCTTACAAATTCCAGCTGCGCTCGGCCTGAAAAATCTTTAATCGGAAAAACCGTCTGAAATGCCTCTTCGAGTCCAGACGGCAACATTGTACCGTTTGATTCTACCGGCTCTAAGAAACGATCGTAAGACTGTTTCTGAACTTCGATCAAATTCGGCATCGGCGCCACCTCGGGCAAGCGACCGAAAGATTTCCGAATGCGTTTTAGTTGGGTAAAGGACTGCGGCATTTTTGTTCCTCGACTATCCACTCTTTTTTATAAAAGGCGGCTAAACTCGATAATAAAAAAAGGAGTGAGAACCGCGCTACATGCACGGCCCTCTCTCGGTTCGCACGGTAAAAAACCGCATTAATTTAGCTCAACAGTTGCCCCTGCTTCTTCGAGCTTCTTCTTGATTTCATCTGCCTCGTCTTTAGCTACACCTTCCTTAACAGCCTTTGGTGCACTTTCGACAAGCTCTTTAGCTTCCTTGAGGCCAAGCCCTGTAATGCCTCTAACCTCTTTTATAACGTTTATTTTCTTGTCGCCCATTGCGGTAAGCACGACATCAAATTCGGTTTTTTCTTCAGCCGCACCAGCGTCTCCCGCTGCAGGCGCAACGCCAGCAACGGCAACTGGGGCAGCTGCTGAAACCCCCCACTTTTCTTCGAGTAGCTTTGATAAATCCGCTGCTTCTATAACCGTTAACCCCGAAAGCTCTTCAGCAATCTTTTCTAAATCTGCCATAATTATTTCTCCTTGGCTTGAACAATACTATTTGATTACAAGTCCGCCGCCTTATGAGCCAGAACTACCGAAGGCGCCAAAAACACGGGCAAGCTGCCCACTAGGTGCCTGCATTAAGCTGGTAATATTTTGGGCCGGAGCTTGAACAAGTCCAATGACCTTGCCACGCAATTCATCTAAGGATGGCAATTTAGCAAGCGATACTACTTGCGACGCATCGAGTGCCTCTTCACCCAACACCCCACAAATCACACTTAACCTGTCATTCTTTTCTGCAAAGTCAACCACCACTTTGGCTGCCGCCACTGGATCCTCGGAAACAGCAATAGCTGTTGGACCAGTAAATTCATCGGCAAGACCTTCGAACTTAGTTCCCTTCAAAGCAATTTTGGCTAGCCGGTTTTTTGTCACCTTAAACGATGCACCAGCTTCCCGCATTTGCTGACGGAGCTCCGAGACTTCTCCAACGCTCAATCCCGTCTGGTGTGTCAGTACGAGAAGATTGTTGACGCTGAATGCCTCATGCAGTTCGGCGACTAGGGCTTCTTTTTTTGCTCGGTCCACTGTTAGTCTCCGATACTATTTGACTAATGCTCTTACACAAACATTAGTCTGCTACATTAAGATGGTGCGCTAAAAAACCGTTTAGCACTCCACCCGACGGACCCTGCCCCAGTGGCTCAAGCCAATCCAACGGCCCAATCCGGCCTGGCTGTCTTTTACCGCTGCCTCATGTTGGCCGGTTACCCGTTTAAGCGTTCCTAAAAAGAAAGGAAACACACCCACAATCTTGGACAGGTCAAGGGTGCATAAACACAACACCCTCTATTTGCCGCACGCTTCTTAGTCTATCTAGAAACGCACAGCAAAATTCTAAATCTATGCAGACCCCGGATCTCCGCTCATATCGAGCTTTAAACCAGGCCCCATCGTCGAACTTATAGACACCTTTTTGATGTAAGAACCCTTTACACCGCTTGGTTTCGCTTTTGTGATAGCATCGATGAAAGCATTAACATTTTGCGCAAGCTTAGCCTCACTAAAACTCGCTTTACCGATACCTGCATGAATTATTCCAGCTTTTTCCGCGCGAAACTGTACCTCTCCCGATTTTGCCGCTTTCACAGCGTCTCCAACATTTTGAGTAACTGTGCCTAATTTTGGATTAGGCATTAAACCCTTCGGGCCCAGCACTTTTCCCAGTTTGCCTACAACAGCCATCATATCAGGTGTCGCAATAACACGATCAAAATTTATTTCCCCGCTTTGAACCTTTTCAGCGAGCTCATCCCCTCCGACCAAATCAGCGCCGGCGTCTTGAGCCTCCTCCGCTTTCGCATCTTTTGCAAAGACAGCGACACGAACGGCTTTTCCCGTGCCATTAGGCAGTTGAACAACGCCACGGACCTGTTGATCTGCGTGCCGTGAGTCGATGTTCAAATTCATTGATATTTCAACCGTCTCATCAAATCTTGCAGATGCGCAACCTTTGAGTAACTTGACGGCCTCATCAACAACGTATGATGCATCGCGGTCAATGCCTTCGACAGCTTTTTTCAAGCGCTTACTATTTTTTGCCATAATTAACCAACCACCTCTATCCCCATCGAACGAGCAGAGCCCTCAATGATCAACATTGCGGCCTCAATATCATTCGCATTCAAGTCACCCATTTTAGCCTCCGCAATCTCACGAACCTGTTTTTTCGTGACATTACCCACTGGGTCACTGCGGCCGGGCTCGCCACCTCCTTTGCTCAACCCAGCAGCCTTCTTGAGAAAATAGCTAGCCGGAGCTGTTCGAGTCTCAAAACTAAAACTACGATCTGAAAAGCATGTTATAGTAACTGGAACTGGCATACCCTGTTCAAGCTGCTGCGTAGCTGCGTTGAAAGCCTTACAAAATTCCATAATATTGAGGCCACGTTGCCCTAAGGCTGGCCCAACGGGCGGGGAGGGATTTGCCTGCCCCGCTGGGATTTCAAGCTTGATGTATCCATCAATTTTTTTCGCCATATTATGTCCCTTTCTTAGGGTTCGTGGTACGGCCTAGTCTGGACTTCTACCTTGGCCTTCCACAAATGCCAGTTGCCCGGCGGTTTTTAGCAGCTTATTTTTTATTGTTACAGCTTATTGTTGTTACAACTTCTCAACCTGACCATATTCTAATTCCACGGGCGTTGATCGGCCGAATATTGAAACAGAAACTTTAAGGCGTGCTCTCTCCTCATCAACTTGCTCTACATCACCGTTAAATGATGCGAATGGCCCATCACATACACGCACCTGCTCGCCAATCTCAAAGGTGACAGACGGCTTCGGACGTTCAACCCCCTCTTTGATTTGATGCAAGAGCCGCTCGGCCTCTGAGGCACTTATCGGACTAGGCTTACCTTGCGCCCCCAAAAAACCGGTGACTTTAGCAGTATCTTTAACGAGATGCCACGATTCATCAGTAAGTTCCATTTTTACTAAAACATAGCCTGGGAAAAACTTGCGCTCAGAATTAACTTTGCTGCCACGACGCATTTCAACAACTTCTTCCGTCGGAACCAAAACTTGTTCAAATGCTTCACTCAACCCTTTAAATGCAGCTTGCTCCTCAATGGATTGAGCAACTTTGTTTTCGAAACCGGAGTAGACGTGCACTACATACCAACGATGGGCCATCATTAACCTCCCAATCCTAAAACGAGCTTAACAAGCCAAGCAATGACTTGGTCCGTCAAAAGAAAAAATATGGCTGCAATAAACACCATAACGAAGACCATCACAGTGGTCACGCCGGTTTCTTTCTTCGTCGGCCATGTAACTTTGTTAGCCTCCTGACGAACCTCGCGAATAAATTGTGCTGGTGACGTCTTCGCCATTTTATGATTTCCAGACCCTTATCAATTTGTTGTCGCTAAAACTCAATCTTTTAAAAAACACATTTACTTCGCTGTCCACCACGCTGGCAGGAGTGGAAGGAATCGAACCCTCAACCCCCGGTTTTGGAGACCGGTGCTCTACCAATTGAGCTACACTCCTAAACCCTGCAAGGTTTGTCGCCTAAAATATCTTTTCTATTCAGTAATACTGGTTACAACACCAGCGCCAACAGTTTTGCCGCCCTCGCGAATTGCAAAACGCAAACCCTCATCCATAGCAATTGGCGCGATCAAGTTTACACCCATAGAAATGCTGTCCCCAGGCATTACCATTTCTGTCCCTTCTGGAAGCTCCACCGTACCAGTGACATCTGTAGTTCGGAAATAGAATTGCGGCCTATAATTTGAGAAAAATGGCGTATGCCGACCACCCTCATCCTTGGTCAAAATGTAGCACTCGCATTGGAATTTTGTATGCGGCGTAATCGATCCTGGCTGCGCTAACACTTGGCCACGCTCCACCCCTTCACGCTCAATACCACGAAGCAAAGCACCAATATTATCTCCTGCCTCACCCTGATCCAATAGCTTCCGAAACATCTCAACACCAGTACAAACGGTCTTCCCTGTGTCGCGAATGCCAACTATTTCTATTTCGTCACCAACATTCACCACTCCGCGCTCTACACGCCCCGTCACAACCGTGCCACGACCAGAAATTGAAAATACGTCTTCAATCGGCATCAAGAAGGGCAGATCTTTAGGACGATCAGGTTGCGGCACATAATCGTCAACACACTTCATCAACTCAAGAATTTTATTAGCACCCGTATCCGGATCGCCGCCCTCCAATGCGCCTAAAGCTGTCCCAGCCACAATCGGAATATCGTCGCCCGGGAAATCATAACTCGATAAAAGCTCACGCACTTCAAGCTCAACTAACTCTAACAGCTCCTCATCATCTACCTGATCAACCTTATTCAAAAACACCACAATGGCCGGCACACCAACTTGGCGCGCCAACAAAATATGCTCTCGCGTCTGAGGCATCGGGCCATCCGCAGCATTAACAACCAAAATAGCGCCATCCATTTGCGCCGCACCTGTAATCATGTTTTTCACGTAGTCAGCGTGCCCAGGACAATCTACGTGCGCGTAGTGCCGGTTTTCCGTCTCATACTCAACATGAGCTGTATTGATAGTGATGCCACGCTCTTTCTCTTCAGGCGCCTTATCAATGTCCCCATAATCTGTAAACGTAGCACCCCCCGTCTCAGCCAATACCTTAGTGATCGCTGCTGTCAACGTTGTCTTACCATGGTCAACGTGTCCAATTGTTCCAATGTTACAATGCGGCTTTGTGCGTTCAAATTTTTCTTTCGCCATAACTTTTCAGAGTCCCGTTTTTTATAATGATCTTTTGAACCAATCGTATTTTAACTAAACAACCAACAACCACTGCTTAATTCATCTACTGGAGCGGACGGTGGGAATCGAACCCACATCACCAGCTTGGAAGGCTGGGGTAATGGCCTTTATACGACGCCCGCGCGCGTAATTTCCCTCCAACCTATATCATAAACATTCGTTCTATATCAGCCTCTTAATAATCAACACACCTAACAACAATACTGGTGGAGGGGGTTGGATTTGAACCAACGTAGGCATAGCCAACGGGTTTACAGCCCGTCCCTTTTAACCACTCAGGCACCCCTCCAATACGCCAGCTCAATCGCGATCGCAGCGGATTGGGCACTATGGTGATTTAACACCCATTGTCAACGCAAATCCGAATCCACGCAGCACAAATTCCGCAACCCTTCCTCCAAGCAGCAAAGCAGCTTTCCTAAAAGAAGGATGTGTTGCGAACTCTGTTTTCAGCTATCATATTAGAGTCTCAAAAATTCAAAAGCAAGATTTCAAATGCCAAATGCAAAAAATAGAGGTAGCCGCAAGTCTCCAAAATCCGGTCTGCGTGATGAAAACCGCAATAAAAGGAATTTGGGGGCAACGCCATCCAATACTGGACACTGGATTTACGGCCATCATACAGTCTTAGCGGCGCTAAATAATCCCAAGCGTGATGTTCGAAGAGTACTCGTTACAACACGGGCAGCAGGCAAACTCAGTTGCCAAATTGAAACAAGGGTGCTTGAGTTTGTAACCCCAAAAGAAATTGAACAGCTGACTGGTGCAAACGCTGTTCATCAAGGCATCGCAGCAGAGGTCATGCACTTGAACAAAAGATCATTGGCTGATATCTCGACTTTGGTTGAAGACAAAGAGCAGGCACTTTTGGTAATCCTCGACCAAGTAACCGACCCTCGCAATGTCGGAGCTATATTGCGTTCAGCCGCAGCTTTTAAAGCAGACGCGCTTATTCAACAGGAACGCAACTCACCACCAGCTGACCAATTAATGGCAAAGGCCGCGAGTGGCGGACTTGAGCATATTGACTTGATAAACGTGCCAAACATTAACCGAGCAATTGAAAAATTAAAGACAAACGGATTTTGGATCATTGGCTTAGACAGTAATGCAACAAATTTCCTAAACGAAACCGAACTTCCCAAGAGATGTTGCTTGGTTTTAGGAGCAGAGGACAGTGGCCTGCGCCGCCTTACCCTTAAGGCTTGCGATAAAGCAGTTCGAATTCCAATTTCCAGCAATACAGACAGCCTAAATATTTCTAATGCAGCTGCTGTGGCTATGTATGAATTTTCTCGCCAACACTTGAAAGGTACATAAAGATGTCTCCATTGAAAGTCGTAGTGACGGGCGCAGGCGGCTATATATCGAATGCTTTACTTCCAGCATTTAGCGAACGATATGACCTAACATTACTCGACATATCCAAAGAAACAAAGAATGGATGGAACGATGATATCATTGAAGTTGATCTGACTAATCCAAACGTCGATCTTTATGGAGAACATTTCACGGGTGCTGATGTGATTGTTCATAATTCGCGCTATGACCAGAGGGATAATCCAAAGTTTGCGACGGGCCCAAACCACCAATGGAAAAAAGACCGGCCGAAGCACTCGGTCGACGGCTATCTCGCAGAACGTCAAAACCTTGACATGGCCTACAATATTTACAAACTGGCGCTGCAAAAAAATATAAAGCGTGTGGTTATAGCCAGCTCTAACCATGCAGCCGACTGGTACGAAACAAAAATTCATTTTGGCGAGATGGATATTGTTGATCATACAACATATCCAAAGTCAGATAATTTTTATGGTTGGTGTAAGATTGCATACGAAGCAATGGGCTTTGCTTTTGCCACTGGGCGTTTCGGTCAGAAAATTGAAAGCATTAACATCCGTATCGGTGGACCACGAATATTAGATATTGCGAAACTTGCAGACAATCAAACGAGCCTCCGACGGGACCTAGGCGCGTGGATCAGCGACAGAGATCTACAGCAGATTTATATAAGGTCTATTGAAGCGAAAGAGGTTTTAAATGAGGACGGCGTGCCATTTCAAATATTCTACGGCATATCCAACAACACCCGTGCATTTTGGAGCATAGCGAATGCACGTGCAGTGATAGATTATAACCCGCAAGACGATTCAGAAGTTTTCTATTCAACACAAATTCGTAAACACCTGACCGAATCAGGCCGCATCTCAATGCTGAAGCCATAGATGCCTATGCAACTGCTCCACTCGTTTGTGAGCCATCTAGAATGCAGTTTTTCCAGCAAGCATTACGACCCCGGATATCTTTACAAGATTTCTGATGCTGGGAGACCGTTGTTAGTGCGCTATGACCTGCAATCCCTAAAAAGGGCGATAGCAGTCACGGATTTAGCGCAACGACCCCGAGATATATGGCGGTTCGAAGAATTATTACCAGTACCACCCGGTACAGAAATAGTTAGTTTAGGTGAAAATTCTACTCCTTTGATACCACTATCGCGTTTCGCAGCGAAGACTGACACCTCAGAGCTCCTCCTCAAAGATGAGAGCCGTATGCCAAATGGCACCGCATCAGCACGAGATTTAGCCGTGGCAGTCACAATGGCAAAAGCGCTGGGTGTTGAGCATTTATCTATGCAACATTTTGGTAATGAGGGGCCAACATTAGCAGCCTATTGCAGTCGCGCGGGGTTGAATGCAACCATATTGTGCTCGGAGGATACTTCAGATACTGCTATACGTGAAATGGCTTTCTACGGTGCCAAAATTCGCCTAGTTGCTGGACCGAGCGATCAACGGAAAAAAATTATGGTGAAAGGTATCAGGGAGCACGGTTGGTTTGATATCTCATTATTAAGGGAACCCTACCGGTTGGAGGGCAGAAAAACTATTGGGTTTGAACTGGCGGAGCAGTTGGATTGGGAACTACCAGATGTTATATTTTTTCCAACCGGTAATGGAGCTGGCCTTATTGCGATCTGGAAAGCCTTCCACGAACTTGAGGAAATTGGTTGGATAGGCGCGAAACGGCCTCGCATGATAGCAGTACAGCCGGCCGGCTGTGCTCCAATAGTTAAAGCGTTTGAAGAACAAAAAGTATTCGTTGAGCAACCTTGGACGCCAGTTACCACCGACATTCAAAATCTAAGAGTGCCCAAGCCCTTTGGAGATTTTCTTTGTCTTCAGGTAATCCAAGACTCTGGCGGGTGCGGCGTCATGATCTCTGATGATGAAGCTCGCAATATTCTGAAGGACATAGCAATTACTGAAGGCATTAACTTAGGCCTCGAAGGGGCTTTATGCCTGGCAGCGTACAAAAAAATACTTGCGGAAGGCCACATTTCCAAACGGGATCAAGCGGTAATCATTAATAACACTAAAATCCTAGAATTCCCAGTTCCTGATCTGGCCGAATGAAAATTTCATGATAGCAACAAGGATGACGATTTTAGCTTGATTCAATTAAACATATTAAAGTTATAATTCACGCGTGACGCAACCCAATGTAAAAAGGTATACATACATACCAAAAGGTAATTTTTATTTTCCTGTGCCGCCGTAGCTCAGTTGGTAGAGCAGGGGTTTTGTAAACCTCAGGTCCGCGGTTCAAATCCGTGCGGCGGCACCATTTAAAGCCATTATTTGCTGGGTTTCATCACCGCTCTGACATGTATCCCATGCCAGCGGCGAAATCATCTAGCGCATTTATGACCGTAGTGATTTGTTTTTGAGAAAAAGTATTTCTCCACTCACCGCACTTTCTTCTCGAAATGTGACCGGATTGAAAACCAGTATCCAAATCAAAAGAACGAAATGAACCGTCAGCACGCTCAACGACCATTTTGTCATGGACATGTTCTTTTTGGATTATTTTGCGTTGAATTTCGCTTTCGGTCCTTTCGATCAATTTTTTAACTGATCTTTTATCGTATTTAGCAGAAATTTTCCTGGCCGTGTCTTTGCTAATTTTACATTCAACAAATTCGCTCAGTGCCAGAATTGAATTAATGGCATCCAATTCTAAATCTTCATATTTAACGACAAATAGCAATCCTGTTTTGAAGGACTTATAATGTTCCATAACTGCTCGATGGTTCAATGCCACTTCTATGGCACGATCTAAATCACACTTCATAAAGTCAAAAAATGATGCGCATATGTCATATGGATTGCGGGTATTAACAACAAATCTAGACTTCGGCAAATTTGGGTTTAACAGTGTATGGATTTTCAAAATATATCTGTTATTTGCATCAGTGTCAGCAATAGCACAGTCCTTAAACAGGTTTAACCAGTCACTGTTGTTTTGCAGTTGCTCTTGGGGGTGTAGAGCAAATTGCTTTGTTGAATATATTTCTCTAATAACGTTTGTTGTCCACATGGAACCAGTGCGAGGAGTTCCAGTCACCCAAACAGTATTGAATTTACTCATAATTCTGTCGCATCAAGAAATCCAAACCAAATCTACTTTAAAATCAAAAGATATTTTACATCCAGGCCGTCGATGTTGTGTGCATCAATATCGATTCAGGCTCTGTCGACCCTCAATGAATAATGGAGCGTAAGCCTTTACATTTACTCATTGCCGTCACTGACATGGACATTAATTATGGATCCATGAGTAACAGTGTACTTCAGCTTATTCGGGTTGCAACAAATATTACAATCATAAATTTCCATATCAGAACCTTCGAAGGACTGATCTATTTCAAGGTCCACATCGATCTGGTTGAAACAAAAGTGGCAGGTTATATTCAGTGTCGTTTCAGCTGACATTTGACAATTTACTCTTCAAATTATTTGCACTTTTTATAAAAATTTTGGAAATCGTAACCGTTAGGACTAATGCAAAATTGCTTATTAAAAAGAAAGGTGCCGCAATAAAATTTTTGCACCTGATCATCTTGGAGTTTTGACTATCTTGTTCAAACATATCTTTCATGATCGCATTTTTTGGCATGAACACTTGAAAAACCTGCCTACGTTTTATATGAACCGGTTATATGAACCGGCAATATAAAAGCTGTAATTTTTTTTACACCAAAGAGATAGAACCATGAAAAAATTTATAATGTTAGCGGCCTTAATACTTGGATTCACGAGCCAGATACAAGCTACAGAATTTGTCTTTACAGCCATACCAGACCAAGACGAAAGCGCGCTGAAAAAACGTTTTAATAAAATTGCTGTTTACCTAGAGAAAGAGCTTTCTGTTAAAACGAAATATATACCTGTTAAATCATATGCTGCAGCGGTTACCGCCTTTCGGAATAACCAAGTACAACTTGCTTGGTTCGGAGGCCTTTCTGGAGTCAGGGCCAGACAGCTTGTAAAGGGATCAAAAGCAATTGCTCAGGGATTTGAGGACCCGTTCTTCGAAACTTATTTCATCGCACACAAATCAAGTGGCCTTAAACCAAGTTTAAGTTTTCCGAAGGGGATGGCTGGAAAGACGTTTACTTTTGGTTCCAAGGGGTCCACTTCAGGCCGATTGATGCCAGAGTTCCACATCAGAAAAGCATTTGGCAAAACTCCTGATAAAGTATTTAAAAGAGTAGGCTTCAGTGGCAGTCACTCGCGCACGGTTGCACTGGTGAATAGCGGCGCCTACGAAGTAGGTGCTGTTAATTTTAAGGTTTACAAAAAAGAGCTTAATGCGGGTAAGATCGATCAAAAGAAGGTATCTATCATTTGGAAAACGCCTGGATATCCAGACTATAATTGGTCCATCCGTGGGGATACTGACAAAAAATTTGGTAAAGGATTCACCAATAGAGTTCAGAAGGCATTAATCGGCATGAAAGACCCTGTTCTTCTTCGTTCATTTCCCCGAAAAAGTTTCATCAAAGCTGTTAATAAAGATTTTAAACCAATCTTAGACACGGCGAGAGAAATTGGTCTGATCGATTGATGCAACTGTGGTGTTGTTCAAACTTAATAAGGCTTGTGCCTCATATAAGGGTAAGCGAGTTCTCGATAAAGTCTCGCTGGAAGTCGAACAAGGCGAGAAAATTGCATTGGTAGGTCGAAGCGGTGCCGGAAAATCGACACTGCTTCGCTTACTTTATGATACTCAGGTTGAGGAATGTGCGTTTTTACCCCAGAACCTCGGATTAGTACCTAATCTCTCTGTTTTCCATAACACATTCATCGGAAGACTCCATCAGAACTCAACTCTTTACAATCTGACTAACCTTATACGCCCTTTGTCTAATGAACGAAATGCTGTGCTCAAAGTCCTCAAACAACTGGAGCTTACTGACAAAATTAATTCTCCCGTCGGAGAATTGTCAGGAGGTCAACAGCAACGTGCGGGTATAGCCAGAGCATTGTATCAGGGTTGTAATATATTTCTTGGAGATGAACCAGTTTCTGCAGTCGATGAACACCAGGCACGAAACGTGATGGAAACTATTACCACTAATCATGAAACAGTTGTGCTAGCTATGCACGACGTGCAGCTTGCATTAAGTTTCTGCAGCAGGATCATTGGGCTCTCGTCCGGTAAAATCATCCTAGATCGCCAATCAGACGGTATGAGTTCCTCAGACCTTGCTGAACTTTACGGCAATTGATGTGTCAACACCCCTAATTCCAAAATCTCCGCTAGTGCGAACCAGCCTTTGGTTTCTTTTGGTGGCGTTTGGCTGCCTTCTCGTTGCCGATATCGAGATAACCACTCAAGATCCATGGCCAGAAATGAAAAGACTGGGCATGGGTTTGATCCAACCAAACTTCGCCAAATGGAAGCAAATATTTGAGGCCTTAATGATGACGTTAGCATTTGCCATTCTAGGTGTAGCGCTAGCAAATTTTACAGGTTTTTTGCTTGCGGTCATTTTTCATTACCGTGCAGTGCGGGTCGCTTGTGCCTTTGTTCGTGCTGTGCACGAATTATTCTGGGCATTAATCTTCCTGCAAATTTTCGGGCTTACTGCATTGACGGGTGTACTTGCTATTGCAATCCCTTACAGCGGTATATGTGCGAAGGTTTACGCTGAGCTTTTAGAAGAGGCTGACCCAGCCCCTATGCAAGCTATTCCCAATGGCACATCAATTGTCTCATTGTTTTTTTATGCTAAATTACCAGGTGTCTGGTCAAACGTGAAAACATATTCTTTCTATCGACTAGAGTGCGGCCTTCGTTCGAGTGCTGTGCTAGGGTTTGTTGGCCTTCCTACGCTGGGGTTTTATTTAGAAACTGCCTACAAAGAAGGTCTCTATTCTGACCTATCAGCACTCCTGATCGTTTTTTATGTTCTAATTTCGACAGTGCGGAAGTGGATGAGGCGAGAAACAATTCCAGTGCTTTTAATAGCGGCGTGCGTTGTATTACCAGAGAGCGGCGCGATGACATGGTCAAACGCTTGGCGTTTTTTTGCACATGACATCATGCCAACTCCTATTCGGAATGTAGAAACCATAACAATACCGATTATGCTTGAAACTTGGTTTTGGTTTCAGACTCTTATTCTTAATGAAGCATTGCCTGGGATACTCAACACAATTGTGCTGACGATGATAGCTTTGGCGGCAACAGGGATCTTATCATTACTGTTCTTCCCGCTCATTTCATCACTCTTTTTTGGCCCAAAAAGTCGGCTAGCGGGACACACTATTTTAGTCGTTATCCGTTCGACACCAGAATATGTAATCGCATTCGTCTTGTTACAGTTATTAGGACCGTCTATGTTCCCTGCCGTCGTAGCCCTCTCTTTCCACAATGCTGCGATAATTGGGCATCTCATCGGTAACTTTAGCAATCACCTTCGGCTGCGGCCCGACCGCTCCAAAGGCATAAATCTCTATTCGTATGAAACACTTCCTCGAATTTACCCGCAGTTTTTAGCTTTTTTATTTTACCGCTGGGAAGTCATTTTTCGTGAAACAGCAATCCTTGGAATACTGGGAGTGAAAACACTTGGGTTTTTCGTTGACTCCGCCTTTGCAGACATTCGCTTCGACCGTGCTATCGTGTTAATTATTATAACTGCCCTATTAAATATATTTATTGATATTCTGTCGCGGTCGATCCGCAGTAGATTACGTTTACAAACCTCATTGGATACTCATTAATCATGGAAAGTGCTGAAACCCCAATACTCAAAGATCTTGTCCTAATTGGTGGCGGTCACAGTCACATCACGGTCCTTAAAAAATTTGGGATGAAGCCCATTCCGGGCGTTCGCCTAACTTTGATTTGCCGTGACTTGCAGGCGCCATACTCAAGTATGCTCCCGGGCTTTATAGCGGGGCATTACTCATTTGATGAGTCTCACATAGACCTAGCTCCCTTAGCACGCTTTGCAAAAGCGAGATTCTTCTGCAACGAAGTAACGATGGTTGATCCCAAATCAAACCAAATTTTTTGTAAAGACCGCCCGCCTGTAAAGTACGACCTTCTTTCAATCAATATCGGCTCAGCTCCCAACACTACGTCCGTTTTGGGAGCTGAAAATAATGTCATGCCAGTCAAACCAATCAACGGGTTTGTTGACCATTGGAATCAGATTCGCGAACGTGTGTTAGCAGCATGCAGCAAAACCAGAGTAGGCATAGTCGGGGGTGGCGCCGGAGGTGTAGAAATCGCACTGGCAATTCAATTCCGATTGAAACAGCTTCTGCGTGCACAGAAAGACCAGATGCACGATGTAGAATTTCACTTGTTTACTGCAAATGATATTTTGCCCACTCATAATAGTAAAGTCAGAGAAAAATACCGACGTATTTTAACCGAGCGTGGGATCATCCTTCATGCAGATCATAAAATAGTAGAAGTCGAGCCGAATATCATCACATGCAGTAACGGCACTACTCATGAGCTGGAAGAGATTCTTTGGGTCACTATGGCGAGCGCCCAAAATTGGTTGAAAGAGAGTGGCTTAGCGGTTTCTCCTAAAGGCTTTGTAAAAGTCCATGACACACTGGAGTCAATTTCTCATCCCGGCATATTCGCAGTTGGGGATATTGCCGATGTGGTAAATCACCCTCGTCCTAAATCAGGCGTATTTGCAGTAAGACAAGGACCCCCACTTACTAGAAATCTCAAGCGCGCACTTCTCGGAAAACCTCTAAAACCTTATAACCCTCAGCATCAATTTCTAAGCCTCATTACCACCGGAGATAAATATGCGGTTGCCTCACGATCAAATTGGGCTGCCGAAGGCAAGTTAATTTGGCATTGGAAAAATTGGATTGATCGACGGTTTGTAAAAAAGTTTAATGAACTTCGTGATATGGACGAAGAAAAATCTCCAAATGTGTCAAAGGGATTAGCTGATCAAAATGTAATAAAAGAAATTTCGGCTATAGCTATGCGCTGCGGTGGCTGCGGTGCCAAGGTTGGAGCTACGGTTTTAGAACGAGCACTTCAACAACTAAACCCCGTGGAACGCTCTGATGTATTAGTTGGCCTTCACGAGCCAGATGATGCCGCCGTGGTAGAGGTGCCGAGAAATAAAGTAATGGTACATACAGTAGATGCGTTCCGTGCATTCATAGATGATCCTTATGTCTTTGGCCAGATTGCTGCCAATCACTCAATGGGAGATATTTTCGCTATGGGTGGAGAACCGCAGACTGCACTTTCGATAGTCACTCTGCCCTTTGGACTTGAGGATAAGGTTGAAGATGATTTAAAACAGCTGATGGCTGGAGCCATGAAGGTTTTGCAGGAAACCGGCACCGCGCTAGTTGGTGGACACACTAGCGAGGGCGCAGAAATGTCGCTTGGCTTTGCTATTAACGGGCTAATCGACAAGGATCGCATTCTGCGAAAGGCCGGCATGAAAGTTGGCGACAAAATAGTGCTTACCAAGCCGGTCGGGACTGGAACTCTTTTTGCTGCTGATATGCGACACAAAGCTCGCGGTAACTGGGTGCATGCTGCTCTGTCATCAATGCTTCAGTCTAACAAGGCAGGCGCTGATATTTTATTCAAGCATAAAACAAATGCTTGCACTGATGTGACTGGGTTTGGCCTTCTGGGGCATTTAGTCGAAATGGCAAAGCCCTCACAGGTAGACGTAACTCTTGAGTTAGGTAAGATTCCCGTATTGGACGGAGCCATTGATTTAATCAAAGATGGAATCTTTAGCTCTCTTCAACCTCAGAATGTGCGTCTCCGACGCGCTATAAGGAATGTGGACAGGGCCGCTCAGGAACCCCTTTATCCAATTATCTTCGACCCTCAAACTTCGGGAGGCCTATTAGCGAGTTTGCCAGCAGAGAATGCTGGCGCCTGTGTCGACGAGTTAAAAATAGCCGGTTATCGTGAGACATCAGTGATTGGAACAGTGACCGAGAATACGGGGACTTTGGAACCCATCACATTAACAGCATAACCGTTGTGGAAGCTCATCAAGATTTATTTTTTAGACTTATAGCACTCAAAAGGGAGGACCATTCCTCTTTCTCCCTTTCAATGGTGAAAAGATACCTTCTAGCTTCACACTGGTATGACAAATGGGCAAGAAATTTTGGCTCATTTTCAACGCGCAATAGTGCGCGGCGCAAATCTTCAGTACTTCCAGCCTCATAATAGCCAGCATAATCTGACCCGAGAAGCCCAACCGATCCTTCAATTTTTGATGCTATTACAGGCACCCCCGCCGCAATTGCTTCGGAGATAACATTTGCACCTCCTTCCATTATTGAGCTTAAAACCATTAACCGTGTCTTTGCAAATTCGCGCCGGACCTCCCAAGCCTTTACCTCTCCACGCCATCGGTAGCGATTGTTTCGCGCCATCTCAGTCCTAGCTTTCGTAGCCCAATCGGGCGTGTGTGCTTTACCAAGATGAATTACCCGGAGACGAGAAGTGTTGTTCAGGTTACGCACCGCATATGCAGCACGGAGTGGGTCTTTCTCTTCACGAAGATTTCCCACAACACAAATGTCAAAATTTCGCTTAGATGGCCGGCGGGCTTTGGCTAATGGTAATGCTGACTGGTGGATAGTATGTAATTTATGCCGGTACTGAGAAGGTATAGAATGACACACCTCATCATGCAAACAAGCTAAAGCATTAGCGATTTTCATTGAATACAGAGTTACCTTTGGGTGGGTATATTGGAATTTGTAAATGTCGGTGCCTGATAATAGAATGATCAGGGGGCTTTCAGGAAACTCTTTCCGAAACAACCTAGCCGACTTAGCACTACGCCAAGCATGGATTGCAACCATCAAATCAGCGGGTCTTCTATCCCATGACGTGTTAACTTGTACTTTGTGGCCGAGCATAGTTAATATTTTTGCCCAACGTAACGCTGTGGTTCGATTACCATTTTTGGCAAGATGACCAGCCGGTGTGATAAGAGTAAT
The DNA here is from genome assembly GCA_913043025.1 of uncultured Rhodospirillaceae bacterium. GTDB lineage: Bacteria > Pseudomonadota > Alphaproteobacteria > UBA8366 > UBA8366 > UBA8366. The sequence goes on along the minus strand of CAJWLM010000002.1, from coordinate 47,172 downwards.
ATTCATATACTTATATTAATAAGAGCCTGCAGTATGACACAACCAGTTCCCGTTTCTTTTCTCTCTACTATCATTCAAGATGCTCACAAGCGATCCACCGAATTAATATCGGGTTTGGACGCAAGTCAACTTATGGGGCCTAAACTTCGGACTGTTAATCCACTTCGTTGGGAAATCGGGCACGTGGCTTGGTTTTATGAAAAATTTATTCTTCGCGACCTTTACGGTTACACCCCATACAACGCAGAATTTGACAATATCTATGATTCAATTGAAATTCCTCACGAAGTAAGGTGGGATTTGCCACTTCTGCCGATGAATAAGATCATGGAGTACATAGAATGTATTCTCGACCGGTGCCTTTCTCGTTTGGGACATGGTACCGCTAGTGAAATTGACAGCTATATTTATCAGTTTGCTACGTTCCACGAAGATATGCACACCGAAGCTTATACCTACAGCCGCCAAAATCTTGCATACCCCAAGCCTATTTTTAGTAAATCAAAAGCATTTTTAAATGCCGACATGGTTCCCAGTGATAGTTTGGTGCCAGGGGGATATTTCGAATTAGGCGCAACAAAAAATGAACGGTTCGTTTTTGATAATGAAAAATGGGCGCATCCCGTTCTTTTGGAGCCATTTAACATATGCAAGACACCGGTAACAAACAGAGATTACAGGGAATTTGTTATTGATGGAGGATATCTTACACGTGAATTTTGGAGTAATGAAGGTTGGAATTGGCGCCAAACTGAGAAAGCAGAGTGTCCCATTTATTGGCAACGTTCCGGCGAAGGCGACTGGATTGTACGTCACTTTGACACGATTAAAGACCTACACCTGAACCAGCCCATCATCCATGTCAACTGGTATGAGGCGAATGCATATTGCTTGTGGGCTAAACGTCGCTTACCTTCAGAAGCAGAGTGGGAAGCTGCTGCGCTTGGCGAGGTCAGCCCAGATGGTAACGTGCTTACTAAATCAAAACGAAAATTTCCCTGGGGAGATGCTCCGTGCGATGCAAGCCTAGCTAATCTTGATGGCTACGCTCTGAGCCCGATAGACGTCGGCGCGCTGCCAAAAAGCGACAGCGCATTTGGGTGCCGTCAAATGATAGGAAATGTTTGGGAGTGGACCGCAAGTACTTTTACACCCTTCGATGGCTTCTCACCAGATGCCTACAAAGACTACTCCCAACCAGTATTTTACGAGACAAAAGTACTGCGTGGTGGTGCTTGGGCCACTCGCAGTCGAATGATCACAGCTCGTTACCGAAATTTTTATACGCCAGAACGGCGCGATGTGCTGGCTGGATTCAGAACTTGTAGCCTATGAAAAAAAATCCGATAAAAGCTTAGTTAATTAGATTATTCTCTTATTTTCCAGGGAGCTTACCATGTTGCAATTTGAACTTACCGAAGACCAACGGATGATGTTGGACACAGTAAAGCGAGTTCGTAAAAATGTAATCGAACCCAACGCTAAAAGGTGGCTCGATGGAGAATTCCCATATGAAAATATGGATGCTTTAGCAGAGATTGGGATCCTTGGCATGGCCGTACCGGAGGAATATGGCGGCATCGGAGCCAGTGTCCTCGACACAGTGCTGGTACTCGAGGAAATTGCTAAAGGCTGTTATGTCACTGCAATGGCTGTCTTGGGAGAGGTTGGCACTCAATGCAGGATTCTTTCTCATTATGGTTCCGACGAACTTCGAGAAAAGTACTTGCCCAAGTTGCTCAAAGGAAAATGTATCCTAGCTATCTGTATGACAGAACCTGATTGTGGCACAGACCTAGGTAGCATGAAAACCAATGCATCTGTAATGAATGATCGAGTGGTTTTAAATGGCGCAAAAACTATGATCAGTCGGGCAGAAGAAGCCGACCTTTTTGTAATTTTTACTCGGGTCAACAACGCGCCCGGAACGAAAGGAATCGGTTGTGTTTTTGTAGAAAAAGGCACTAAAGGACTGACTGCTGATGCCTGTTATCATACCATGGGTGGCGAAAATTTGGCCGACGTAAGATTTGAAAATGTAGAGGTGCCCATAGAAAATTTAGGCTTAGGTGAGGGATCGTTAAGGAAGTTACTCGGAGCATTTAATACCCAAAGGTGCCTCAATCCGGCAATTTGTTTGGGCATGGCGGAAGCCTCTCTTGAGGAATCCATTCGCTTCATGAGGGATCGAAAAGCCTTCGGTAATTCAATTGGTGACTTTCAAGGTATGCGCTGGAAGGTAGCAAGCATGCTCACTGAAATTGAGGCTGGCAGGTCTATTTTGTATAGAGCTGCAGCAACCGCTGAGCCTTTCCCCAATCCAACGCTAGCTGCAATGGCCAAAATCTATGTAAACGAAATGTCGATAAGGGTTTGCAGTGAGGGTGTTCAATTGCATGGCGGTTACGGTTTTCTTGATGACTTTGCCGTTTCACGCAATTATCGAGGAGTACGTTACGGAACCCTTGGTGGGGGAACTACTGAAACGCTACGCAATTTCGTTGGCCGGGAACTTGTAGAAAGAATGGATTTAGAAACCGGTGTTGCGGGCATGGGGCTTTTTTAAAGTCGTTTTACCGCCCTTTCCAATCGGGAGCGCGCTTTTCCGAAAATGCCTTAGGGCCTTCAATATAATCTTCACTATTCCGCAGAACCTCCTCAGCTTGGTACTCAATAGAAAGGGCTTCCGCAATAGACGCTTTTTCTAAACCTAGGCGCATAACTTCCATCGATGTTCTGATCGATACTGGAGAACATTTTAAAATTTCTGCCGCCCATGCCTCAGCCGATTTAAGCGCCTCACCCACTGCCACTACCTCAGTTACAAAACCCAAACGATATCCTTCATCGGCGGACACATGGCGACCCGTTAGAATCATTCCCAAAGCTTGGTGCCTCGGTATAGCACGAGGTAAACGATGTAGCCCGCCTGACATCGCAGCCAAGCCAACTCGCGGTTCTGGAAGAGCAAATTTTGCGTTTTCTGCGGCAATTATTATGTCGCAAGCGAGTGCAAGCTCAAAGCCACCACCCATCGCAACTCCATTTACTGCCGCAATAATTGGCTTGTTACGATTGAAACGCTTTACCATACCGCCGAATCCACTATCGGGTTTGTCGCGTCTGCCGCCTTCAGCTTGGAATTTTAAATCGTTACCCGCGCTAAATGCACGTTCTCCGGCACCCGTTAGGATGGCAATCCAAAGATCATCATCCGCTTCGAATTCATCAAATATCTCAGCCATTTCAAAATGTGCCATGGAATGCAGTGCGTTCATACGTTCCGGACGATTAACTGTGACAGTTAAAATATGACCTTCACGTGCGACAGTAGAATATTCCCCCATTTATGCCTCTCCCAAATGTGCTAAGAGTTATAGATCGTAGGTAAGCACATTAGCGGTCCTCGAGCCAAGCCTTTGTGCTATTAAATGCCAAAAACGGGTTGAATTGAACATGCAGCAACAATTTATTACTTCAGAGACTGTCCTTCAATGGTTAGATGATGACGAAGCAATACTAGTCGATGTGCGAGAACCGGAGGAACGTGCCATTGCACGAATTGATAGATCGCACGCTTTACCTCTTTCATGTTTCGTTCCTGATGCTTTGCCAAATCATGACGGAAAAAAAATTATTCTCCATTGCGCAAGCGGGATCCGATGCGGCTTAGCAGCCGAAAAAATAATACAATCAGGATATTCCGGTACGATTTACCGCCTTCAGGGTGGCATAGAAGATTGGTATGCATCCGGAAATCCGGTAATGCATGATTGAAGTGACAAGTTTTCACGAGAAGAATTGGTTAAGCCTGCTGCAACCGAACTTTAACTAAATTCAATTACAGATAAATTAAAAGGTATAATCCATGACTGCTGATATTCCTTCATCAATGACTGCCATTGAAATTTCTGAACCAGGGAAACCCGACGTATTAAAGCCTTCCACTCGCAAAGTGCCGGAACCCAAAAAACATGAAATTCTGATTAAAGTTGCAGCCGCAGGCGTAAACGGACCTGACCTTGTTCAACGCCGAGGCCACTACCCTCCACCAAAAGGTGCAACCGACTTACTTGGTCTAGAGGTTGCCGGGGAAGTTGTGGCCGCTGGAGAAAATGTCACGGAATGGGTCATCGGCGACCAAGTATGTGGCCTTACAAATGGTGGTGGTTATGCTCAATACGTAGCGGCTGACGCAACACACTTCTTACCCGTCCCACAACAATTAGACCTTGTTGAAGCTGCCAGCTTGCCTGAAACCTTCTTCACAGTGTGGAGCAATATTTTCATGGGCTTTGTTGACCTCAAACCAAATGATCTATTCCTAGTGCATGGTGGATCGGGCGGAATTGGCGCCACGGCAGTCCAACTTGGAAAAGCATTTGGCGCGACAGTATACACGACTGATAGCCCAGATGACCGGTGTTCCTTTGCTGCGGAATTTGGGGCCGACAAAGTCATTGACTACAAGAACCAAGATTTTGTTGAGATAGTTCGCGAAGCTGGCGGGGCAGATGTAATCCTTGATACCGTCGGTGGACCCTATATTGAACGAAATATTAAAGCTTCAAAACATGAGGGGGCGATTGTCCAATTGGCATTTAATCTTGGCTCAAAGATAGAAATTAACCTCATGCCAATAATGTTAAAGCGACTAATATATACGGGCTCTACACTGAGAAGTAGGCCCGAAGCATTCAAAGCGGAGATTGCCAAACAGCTTCTCAAAAAAGTTTGGCCAAAAATTAATGATGGCTCAATCAAACCAATGGTGAGGCAAATTTTGCCCCTAGAAAAAGCCGCTGAAGCTCATTCACTTATGGAAAGCGCAACTCACCTCGGCAAAATTATGTTGAAAGTAAATTGACCTCCGATTCTATAAATATTGATGCAACAGGCTTGCTATGCCCCATGCCTGTGTTGAAACTTCAAAAATCACTACGCGGTCTTGTCCCTGGAACCCGGATAACGCTGGTAGCGACAGATCCCATGAGCTATTTGGATGTTCGTCATTATTGCGAGACCAGTGGGCATAAACTCTTGAATGTAACAGAGGAGGACAACCAGTTTATTTATGAATTAAAAGTGGGCAATAGTTTGGTTTCAGACACAGGAACGTAAAAGCAAATAAACAAAGTTTTCATGGTTGAGATCAAACAACCAGGCTGTCTAATTAAAAAAATTATAAGCACCCAACTAGAGAAATATTTTATCAAATTTTTTATGGGATTTTGCTTATGGACTTAATTACAGCTATGTTTGAGGGAGAATTAGAATAGCGCGAAAATCATTCACATTGGTGTGGGTTGGGCCAGTTATAAACAGGTCATTAAGTTTTTTAAAAAATGCTGCCGAATTGTTGTGCCTCAAGTAATGTAAAGCATCGATTGAATTTAACGCCGCATTTTTAAGAGTATCAGGTGTTATAAATGCGCCTGCATTCTCTCCATTGCCATCAATACCATCAGTATCTGCAGCAAGAGAAAAAATACCCCTGGCACCACCAAGCTTAAGTGCAAGCGCTAATTGGAATTCACTGTTTCGACCACCCACACCTTTACCATTGACGGTAACAGTTGTTTCTCCTCCAGATAACAACACTGCCGGAGGAGAATGCGGCTGGCCATAGTTCCTGACTTGTTGAGCGATTCCCGCCATTGCTTTTGCAACTTCTTTTGCTTCTCCCTCGATCGAATCTCCAAGGATTATAGGCTCAATTCCTCGTCTTTTCGCTAAATTAGCTGCCGCCTCTAGAGCAAGCTGAGGCGACGCTATCACCTGATATGACTGATCAGTAAAGACGGACGACGTGGGGCTGGGCTCTAGATTTTTACCCTCCTTGAGCAATTTAATCGCAACCTCTGGTTCATTTATATTATATTTTGCCAAAATTTCTGCAGCATCATGGCAACTTGAGTTATTTGCAATAGTAGGACCTGAGCCTATGATAGAAGGGTCATCACCTGGCACGTCGGAAATCAAAAATGTAACAACACGAGCGGGTGCCGCCGCCATTGCAAGCCTTCCGCCTTTCACAGCAGATAAATGCTTACGCACACAATTGATTTCGGCGATGTCGGCACCACACTTCAAAAGTTTATTATGTATTTGAGCCTTGTCATCCGCAGTCAAACCCGGCAACGGCAGACTCAATAAAGACGAGGTGCCACCTGATATCAAAAAGATAACGAGGTCGTGCCTACCGGCGCCGGTAACTAACTCAAGAATCTGTTGAGATGCAATATTTCCCGCTAAGTCAGGGATTGGATGCCCAGCTTCTATTATCCTCACACCGTCGCATTTTTGCCCGTATCCATATGGAACAATAACGAGACCTTCCAATGCTCCCTGCCATCGGCCCTCAATGCAAGCAAGCATTTTGGAGGCCGCCTTACCCGCACCGACAACAATGGTGCGGCCCGTAGGTGCTCTCGGAAGATGATCCGGCAGGTATAGCACCGGATCTACAGCTTCTATTGCCGTATTAAATAATTCGTTAAGAAAAAATTTAATATCGGCATCTGATTGAAACTTTTGTGAACGATCTACCACAGTTACATTTTCTTTCACAACAAGCTGATTAAAATTCATGCCTCACATGAATATAATAATTCTGCTAGCAACCGCTAGTTTTGCCTCTAACTAAGCTTTTGAAATATGGCGCTGATGCCATAATTTTTGCAAAGTCGCCTGAAAAGAGTGTGCAAAACCCTGGCCATCACATAGTTTTGATCCGAGAAAATCGGCACGTAAAGCATCTTTAGACGGACGATCATTTACCAAGCTGACAGCAATATCTAAGAACTCATTTTCATGAGAAGCAACCCAGTGCATGCACCCCATAGCGGAAAGCAAGCTTGCGCCAACTCGCCCCGCGTGCAGGCCCCCGGCCCTGCTAACCACTGGCACTCCCATAAGAAGGGCCTCGCACGTTGTGGTAGTGCCGTTATATGGAAAAGTATCCAACGCAATATCAATCTCATTATAATATTCCAGGTGTGCTTGTCGGCTTCGAACCCTACCCACCAATTCAACTCTTGTTTGCTCAACACCCCTTCCCTCAAACAAATCGGAAATCATCTTTGCTATCACAGGATCAGCGAATTGCCGCGACTTAAGCACCAACCGCGATGCGGGAACCTTGTTCATCAATTGAGCCCACAAGTGAACAGATTTCTCGGTCAACTTAGCGAAATTGTTAAACGATCCAAAAGTGACGGGTCTATGTTTGACTTTTAATAAAGGTATTTTTTTCGGTGGGGAATAACATAAAAAACAAGGCTGAAGATGAACTAATACTTCACTATGAAATACTTCTGTCGAGCTAGGGGGATCTGCAACAACATCAGTCAAGCGAAAATCCATCTGGCTTAGTCCGGTTGTCGTTGGATAACCAAGCCAGGTTATCTGTATAGGCGCAACCCGCTGCGCAAATACCGTCAATCGGTTGTTTCCAGTATGGCCTGCCAGGTCGATAAGAATGTTTATGTTATCCGATCTGATTCTCTTTGAGACAGATTCATCGCTCAAATTTCTTATTTCACGCCAGGAGTTACTGAATCTCTTCAGCATTTCAGTTGTCTCGTCCGGCACCTGAGTATCGCTGTAACATGTAATGTGAAATTCCTCCCTGTCGTAGTGCTGTAAAAGGGGAATTAAAAAATTAGCAACGGAATGTGTCCACAGATCCGGCGAGACGATTCCGACTTTTAAGGGGCGTCGAGAGGTTTTATTTACGGGCGTAAATGACTCAATCGGTTTTTTAAGATTTTTTTCCCATTCTCGGTGACTCCGAAATATTGTAACGCCATCGCATGCCTCCCTATAGTTCAAACACATTAATTGGTTTGATCTGGCAGAGTAGTCCTCGGGAGCCAACTCTATAAGCCTATCATACACCTTGAGGGCATCATTGATTTGTCCCTGATCTTTTAAAGAGACTGCTAGATTATTTAAAGCTGCAGTATTTCTGGCATCTAACTTAAGTGCCTTCCTATGCCATTGCGTGGCTTCAGTCATACGGCCCAAGGCCGCAAAAGCACACCCGAGATTGGTCAGAATAACTGGATCCATTGGCCTTATTTGTGCTGCTGCAGATAAAGCTTTTTCTGCATCGAGCAACTCTCCAAGACCTAAAAATACGACTCCTAAGTTTCCAAACGCCTCACCAAAGTCCGGTTTCAACTCTAAAGCCCTTGTATAACTAAAAACCGCATCCCTGAGGTTACCTGCTTCTTTTTGTAAATTACCAAGATTATTATGTGCTTCTGGATTGTCGGGCATTAACTCTATTGCACAGCTCAAAGCATTTATCCCAGCGCCTAGGGAACCCGCCCTAAATTTAGCTAACCCCAATCCATGCCAAAATGTACCCTCTTCTGGGCAAATATCGGTAGCTGTTTGATAGGAATCTCCTGCCTCCTTCGGACGACCAAGGGCTAGGAGAATTTCCCCATAATAGGCATGCGCTATCGGGTTGCCCGAGTTTGCTTCGATAGAAGCCTTTATGAGATCCTCAGCCCGCCCCAGTTCATTCTGCCTGAAGGCGTTCCTTGCAGACTCTAAATAATCGCTTTGGGTGAATTTTTTCTTCGTCAAAATTTTGCGTAACCCCAGTGGCTTTAAGGCCAAAAAATCCCGTTACATCACTCTATGCTGCAATACCGTATTCTCAGTCTGAAATGTTATGTCTCTTTGCTTCTTTAAAGGAGAGCTCAACTACATCGCAGACAGTATAGCATCCCTCGTAAATTCATGATAACGCGCATTCGCTTCCACCTTGCATATTTCGCTTCGAAATAAATTGTTTTAAAAGGTTATAATTCTTTCTGTATCCAGTATATATTTGGACTTCCAGGCATTACAAACATACCAATTGGTATAGGCTGATGGGATCATGAAAGAAAAGATAAGGTTGAGTGTCCTGGACCAATCGCCATTGCGGCCCGACACAACTGCTACTGGCGCTTTAGAAGAAACTATAGCATTAGCAAAAATTGCCGAAGAACTTGGCTATCATAGATATTGGTTAGCCGAGCATCACGGCAGTGACGGTCTTGCCTCGGCATCTCCTGAGGTATTGATTACTCGTATTGCGTCAGAAACTAATACTATACGCGTGGGTTCCGGTGGTGTGATGCTTAGTCATTACAGTCCGTATAAGGTAGCGGAAAACTTTCGTACACTAGAAGCAATGTTCCCGGGTAGGATTGACTTGGGAATTGGTCGTGCCCCTGGGAGTGATCACCCAACGGCACGAGCGCTTGCGTATGGTGGTGGTTTTGGAGCTGAGCATTTCCCGACTATGGTCTCAGATCTTTATGGCTTTCTCACAGACTCACTACCGAAAGAACACCCATTTGAAACAGTAAAAGTACGGCCTTATACGCCATCATCACCCCCAATTTGGTTATTAGGCTCAAGTGATTACAGCGCTGCTTACGCCGCTCATTTTGGTCTCTCTTTCTCGTTTGCACATTTTATTACACCTTATGGTGGAGAAGTAGTTACTCGCGCGTACCAAGATCAATTCCAATGCATAGGATCACTTGAAGAGCCCGAAACAAATATTGGAGTTTTTGTTATATGTGCAGAAACTGATGCAGAAGCTGATAAGCTTATGTCTACTAGGGACTTATTCCGGTTACGTGCAGATAGAGGGCATCTTGCGCCAATACCAACTGTAGAGGAGTCTTTATCTTATCCCTATACGGATGCAGAGCGCGAACATGTGTTACAAAGCCGTGCCAGAACAATTTATGGTGCACCAAAAACCGTTCAAAAGAAAATCAATGAATTGAGTGACTTATACAAGAACAACGAATTTCTTGTTCTCACTGCATGCCCGGATTTTGAGTCGAGGAAACGCTCTTATGAATTATTGGCAGAAGCCTTTGCGTAGATTGCTTCCTTCGAACGTTTATCACGAACAACCCTTTGTTCACCGGATCAGTCTGCATATTATAGTTATCCTCGTGCTAATAATTTCTTTAGCAGGTTGCCAATCTTCATATACTGACTCAACACAACAAACTCAGAGTTTGGCAGCGAAAGGAGCGTTTGGCATTGTAGGAGCCACCAACGGTTATTCTGTTGGAGGAGCAGCGGGTGCAGTCGGCATGGGATTAGCCGGCTTGGGCGCCGGATTTCTTGTTGTTGATTATGCAGCACAACAAGATTCAAAACAAATAGACCTAGCCCTAAAAAAAATCCTATCTGGTCCTGTTGGAAAGGTAATGACTTGGATTAATCCCAATACTAAGAATACCGGCAAGCTCACTTTAATGAGCCCAGAGGTGAATACACTTAACGGAAAATGCCAATGGGTACGAAGTGAATATACATCAAAGAAATACGGATACACTGCTCATCAGCATTATCAAAAAGGACGAAAGAGCCACCCCCATGAGGACTTAATTCTGTGCGACGAGGGAGAAGGCTGGTACATTACCTGGGATGAGGACATTGCTGCCCGCTTAGGGTCTCTCTCATCTCAAACTAGGTAAATTGACATCAATCGTTGGTAGATCATGAAAATTATTTGTTTAGATGGGGACGGGATAGGACCAGAAATTGTCTCGGCCACAAGAAAAATTATAAACGCCGCTAGCCACCGGTTTAACTTGGGGCTTGAAATTGAAACTGCAGACAGCGGATTGGCAAGTTTAGACAAAAATGGGTCGACTATTCCAGATTCAACTTGGAAAAAAGCTGTAGAAGCCGACGGTATTATCCTCGGGCCTGCAGATACCGCCATTTATCCTGATCCAGCTGACGGTGGTATTAATCCATCAGCGAAACTTCGGGGCGATTTAGACTTATACGCCAATATTCGTCCATCTAAAACTCGCCCGGGCGTACCTGCAGCTGTGAAAGAAATGGATCTAGTAATATTCCGAGAGAACACAGAAGGTTTCTATGCAGTTCGCAATATGCATAAAGGCAGCGGAGAATTCATGCCGTCGGAGGACATGGCTATATCTATAAGGCGCATAACCCGGGAGTGCTCTGAACGAATAGCACGTCAAGCATGCGAATTAGCAATCAAACGTCGTGGTCGGCTTTCCATCGTTCACAAATCAAATGTTCTAACAATGTCAGATGGGTTTTTTGTAGAGGTATGCAGGGAAGTGGCATCCGATTACAAAGTTGAAATCGAGGATTATTTTGTTGATGCTATGGCAGCCCTATTGGTACGAAAACCTTCACATTTTGATGTTATAGTCACAACAAATTTATTTGGAGATATTCTTTCTGATCTTGCAGCAGAACTAACAGGTGGATTGGGTTTAGGGCCTTCTGTTAATGCAGGCCAAAGGCATGCTATGGCACAGGCGGCACATGGAGCGGCTCCCGACATAGCCGGAAAAAATATTGCCAATCCAACAGCGATGATACTGTCAGCGGCAATGCTTTTTGAAACGCTCGGGATTCGTCAGAATAGGCCTGAATTTTTAGAAGCATCGACCCGCATTGATAAGGTTGTTAACGAGCAGCTCTCGAACATAGATACCCGTACACCAGACCTCGGAGGACCGTTATCTACTGATGCTTTTGGGGAGCAGATCGCCGAAAAAATCAGAAGCACTGACCGTTAGGAATTCCTTATTTTTATTTGCCCATTGATCAATGTATTTTGGGAGACTTTAATATTGAATTGCGGTCCACAGATGGTACGCCTATCTCCATAACCTCACCATCACGCACAATAATCAATGGAACCTTGACACCAGCCTGACCGACACGCCAAATCCCGCGGAAAAGGGATGTCAAATCGTCAACTTGATTTCCATTAACACCCAAAATAACATCGCCTATTTCCAAACCAGCAGTTTTGGCTGGCCCCCTCTCATTCATACTAGCAATAACCAATGCATTTTGAATTTCGCTCATAATGATGCCGAGCCAAGGCCTCGGTGGTTTCTGCACGCGCCCGTACCGCACGAGATCATTCATTATTGGTTTGAATAAGTCGATTGGCACGATGAGGTTCCCGTGAAAAGGCGTATCCTCTGCTGTCGCTTGCTGCACGAAAAGCGAAGTTATGCCCACTAAGTTTCCTGCTCGATCAATTGCGCCAGAACCACCCCAGAAAGGATGAGCGGGCGCAGTAAATATGCCCTCATCTAAAACATATTCCCAGTAACCTGCAAACTCGCGTTTAGAGACAACACTTGCAGCTACAGATTTTTCTATTCCACCACTTCCCCCGATAATAATTGGATCACCAACCTGCAACGCGCTTGACTCCCCAAGAGCTAAATGAGGCACAGTTAGTTTTCCGAGCGCCTGCACGAGGCCGAAGCCGGTTTCTTGGTCGTAGCCAACCGTGTGAGCTGGAGTTGCAACACCTGTAGCATCAACTAGCCATATGGTTTCAGCTTCGGTAATAAGATAGCCAATTGTAAGCACTAAACCATTCTCACTTATTAGAACTCCGTGTCCCTCACGTTCGGTGCCTAGGTGCCCAGCAGTAAAAGCATCGGAACTCATTTGAGACCGAAGGGCCAAGATGCTCGTCAGCTTTGCTTCCAGATCGAAGGTATAATTTCCAATTTTCGGATAATTTTCCGCGGGTATTTCAGTTGGATTATCGTCAGACATTTAGCGTCCTATCTCGATTTAAAAAAGTTCTTCCCATTATTTTTACCATATTATATTGCTTTCCCTGTGGCCCTTCTTTGATCGCTTGTCTGCTTTTTAAGAAATTTGACCACAACACAAGTAGCATGACTTTGCATTAATAATTTGAGCTTATGGAGTGGTCGGATGCGAGGAGCCGAAGTGGTTGTAAATACGCTACGCAATGCTAATGTCAAACATATATTTGCTCTATCAGGCAATCAAATCATGCCAATCTTCGATGCATGCATCGATGCTGGAATAGAGATCTACCATGTTCGTCACGAGGCGGCGGCTGCCTATATGGCAGATGCCTATGCGCAACTAACCGGCGAAATTGGCGTAGCCCTGGTAACAGCTGGGCCGGGATTTGCCAATTCTTTATCTCCCCTTTACTCAGCCAAGTTAGCAGAGAGCCCGGTTTTGCTTCTAAGTGGGGACTCCCCAAGAGCTGCCGACGGCAAAAATGCTTTCCAGGAGCTAGATCAAGTCAGTGCATCATCCCCTATTACAAAATATTCTTGTCGATCTAAAAATGTCAATACAATCAGCACAGAAATAGCCAATTGTATTCGAATTGCGAAATCGGAAAGACCTGGTCCAGTACATTTGGCTCTTCCCTTTGACAATTTGACTAATTTAGCGACCAAACCTGAAAAAGCTAGCCAAAGGGTCTTTAAACCTAAACGCAAAAATCCCTCCCTTGAAATAATAAATACAATTGTACGCGCTTTCGAAAACGCCGTTACCCCCATAATACTTACCGGACCTATGCTCAATCACAGTCGCACTGGTAACTTGCAAGATATGTTGTCCGACGCATTAGATGCTCCCACTATCAACATGGAGAGCCCTCGGGGGGTCAAAGATCCGTCTCTTGGAAAATTTGCTTCTATGCTAGTGAAATCAGATTTGGTGCTTTCAATTGGTAAACGTCTCGATTTCACATTGGGCAACGGCCAACCGCCGATTTTTTCTCCGAGGTGCCAATTTATTATCACGGACCCTGACAAAGAAGAATTGGATCAAGCAGAGAAAATATTGGGGAACAAGATAAATGCCGCATTCGTTACAAATAGCACTACCCTTGCAAGCGCTTTGTGCCAGACAAAGGCTTCGACAAATCGTAACACCTGGCGCAAGGAAGTTAATACCGCTATTGAATATCGCCCCACCGCCACGAGCACTACTGAAGGCATCCATCCCGCAATGGTAGGGGAAGCAATCCAGACAATTATCGACGGCGCAAATGATCCGATACTCATTGTTGATGGCGGCGAATTTGGCCAGTGGGCGCAAGCTACAATCCATTCCCCAACGCGAATAATCAACGGGCTGTCCGGGGCTATTGGCGGGGGCCTCTGTTATGCCTTTGCGGCAAAAATCGCGCGACCTGAGTCAACTGTGATTGCCCTAATGGGCGATGGCACGGTCGGATTTCATTTTGCAGAATTCGAAACCGCCTCTCGTTACGGCGCAAATTTTATAGCTGTTATTGGAAATGATGCGCGTTGGAATGCGGAATACCAAATACAGCTTCGCGATTACGGCAGTCAAAGAGCCTATGGCTGCGACCTAAGACCAACACCTTACGACCAAGCAGCTATAGGCCTTGGTTGTCACGGTGCACTTATCAAAAATCCTACCGAACTTAAACATGAACTAGGAAATGCCCTAACAAGTGGCATGCCAGGCTGCCTTAATGTAATGATTGAAGGTCTACCGGCCCCCTAAACATGTACTTTACGGTATCTCCAAGTTACCCTAAAAAATAATCAACACCTCAACCAGTGAACGCTTGAATGCCAGTTTGCGCACGACCAAGAATTAACGCATGAATATCTGCGGTTCCCTCTAAGGTATTGATGGCTTCCATATTTCCTAAGTGACGAATAATATGATATTCATCAATGATACCGTTCCCACCATGCATATCTCGACAATGCCGAACCACCTCTAACGCTTTCCCAGTCGAGTTGCGTTTTACAAGACTAATCATTTCCGGAGACGCTTTACTCTCATCCGCCAGTCGGCTAACCCGAAGAACTGCCTGAAGACCGATAGAAATTTCAGTTTGCATATCCGCAAGTTTTCTTTGGATCATCTGATTTGCAGCAAGCGGTCTGCCGAATTGTTTGCGATCAATGACGTATTGGCGCGTTGCCTGCCAACAAAATTCAGCCGCCCCAAGGGCACCCCAACAAATACCAAACCGTGCGTTATTTAAACAAGTCAGGGGGGCACCAAGTCCATTCGCATTTGGCATACGATTTTCCTCAGGCACAAAAACATCGTCCATCATGATAAAGCCAGTTGGAGAGGCTCTAACGCCAAACTTACCCTCGATCTTTGGAGTTTCTAATCCCTCCATGCCCCGTTCTAGAAGGAATCCACCGATACTGCCGCTATCATCCCGAGCCCAAACAATCAAAATATCAGCGACAGGTGAATGAGTTATCCAAACCTTTGTGCCATTCAATTTATAACCACCATCGCAACTCTTTGCGCGGGTTTGCAGTGCTCCAGCATCAGACCCATGATCAGGTTCGGTCAGACCAAAACAACCTATCAGGCTCCCCTCTCGCATACCTGGTAGGAACCGGTCTTTTTGCTCGGCAGACCCAAAATCGTATATAGCAGACATCGCTAGCCCGGTTTGCACTCCTACAGCGGATCGGAAAGCAGTGTCTACTCTTTCAAGCTCCCGACACGCCAAGCCGTATGCGACACGCCCAATACCAGCACAGCCGTAGTCAGGTATAGTCGCGCCGAGTATTCCTAGCGATCCAAATTCTTTCATTATATCGGGGTCAAAAGTTTCCTCTCTATTCCACTTTAGAATACGGGGCATTAATTCAGCTTGTGCAAAATTAGCTGTAGAGTCGCGAATTTGGCGTTCCTCTTCCGATAATTGATCATCCAAAAGAAGCGCATCATCCCATGCAAATTTCTGTACCATATTACCTTAATTCCTCAACCAAAAAGGGGCCGTGCCCAACTAAAATCGAAGGTCGACCCCCTTATTGACTTTAAAATCGGCTTGTTAAAGACGACCTGCAAAATTTATTAATCACACCGCTCCATGATCATGGCCGCGCCCTGACCAACCCCAACACAAAGGCTCACTAGCGCATATTTTCCACCCCGACGATGTAACTCTCTTGCTGCCGTAAGAGCGATGCGAGGGCCAGAGGCACCCAAAGGATGACCGAGCGCTATTGCTCCACCATTTGGGTTCACCCGACTATCATCAAGAGCAATATTAAAGCCACGCAAACAGGCCAGAACTTGAGCAGCGAAAGCCTCATTAATCTCAATTATGTCCATATCTTTCAATTCGAGGCCAGCCCGCTGGAGAGCCTTTTGGGAAGCAGGCACGGGCCCAAAGCCCATTATTCGAGGTTCAACGCCAGCTGAAGCACTCGCGATTATGCGGGCGATGGGTTTCATGCCAGTTTGTTCCCCTAACTTTTGAGATCCAACAATCATAGCAACAGCACCATCATTCACGCCAGACGCATTGCCAGCGGTCGTAACTCCTCCCTTATTAAGCTCTCGCAATCTTGCCAGCCCATCCATAGTCGAACCACGGCGCGGATGTTCATCATCACTTATTGTTACTTCACCAATTTTTCGCCCGCCATCATATGTAACCGAGTTAATTTCATCTGCAAAAAAACCATCCTTTTCAGCAGCCTCATATTTATTTTGAGAGGCAAGAGCAAATGAGTCAGCGTCCTCCCTAGTGATTTGAAATTCCTCAGCCAAGTTATCTGCGGTCTGAGGCATACTATCATCCCCATACTGATCGACTATTTTCTGATTGGGGAAGCGCGATCCTATAGTGCTATCAAAAACGTTAAACTGGCGATTGAAGGCCGAATCTGCTTTCCCAACGACAAAAGGAGCTCGGCTCATACTCTCCACACCACCGGCAATAAAGAAATCGCCTTCACCAGCTGTTATGGATTGGGCTGCTGTAGAAATGGCAGTAAGCCCACTTGCGCAATTTCGTTGAAAGACAACACCTGGCGTTGTAGTAGGCAGCCCTGCTGATAAAGCAGCATGACGAGCTACACACCTAGAGTCTTCTCCACCTTGATTACCACAACCTACGTAAACATCATCGATATCATCTGGATTGACCGGGTTTTCATCAACAATGGTTTTTATAACACTCCCAAGTAGATCATCGGGGCGCACGCTCGAGAGCGAACCACTATAACGGCCAAAGGGAGTTCGTTTACCGTCATAAATGTAAGCATCCAGCATATTATTTTTCCTCTCTCTGTAGGTATTTCAAAAAATTAAATTTCTTTATCAAACAGCGATAGCCCGAGCATGGCGCGACGCCGAAGCCAGGGGCTTGGCCGATAGCGCGGATCGCCATACGAGGTGTACAGACCTTCAAGAATTTTTAAAACATTCTTTGGTCCTAATGCTTCACCGAATGACAGTGGTCCGGATGGATAATTCAATCCCAGCACTACTGCTTTGTCGATATCCTCTGGCTCTGCTGTGCCTAGTTGGGCGATTTGGCAGCCGATATTACAAATAGTGGCTAGCACACGTTGACAAACGAAAGCCGGACAATCTCTTACTGCCGTGGCACCAACACCATCATTATTCAGCAATCCAAGGGCTCTATCACGATATTCAACACTTGTTGCTGGATTACTAACGACTGTGCGGTGTGTCCCGAGCCCCACAAGATAGTCAACACCAAGTGTTCTAGTAGCATCTAACCCCTGCTCTACCGCTGTCTGAGTGACCTCTTGTCCAATAGGCGTGACAAGAATTAGGGCTCCGTCAGGTGGTGTATCGCCAGTGACTATTTTCGCACCGCACTTGCTTACAACATCAACCAATGCAGCATGCCCATCTGGCTCAGCTTTGCTGATCCAAACCGGGCCACCATCGTACTCCGGGAGAGCCTCCCTTTCAGGCTCCAACTTTTTCCCATTTTCGTAAACATAGTACCCACGATTTGTCTTCCGTCCAAGGATGCCAGCCTCCATTCGGGATTGCATGACCGGTGATGGCCTATACCTTGGTTCATCGAAAAATTGACGATATATCAATTCTGAAGCCGGATGAGTGACATCAAGGCCGGTCAGATCCATTAATTCAAATGGCCCCATCCGAAAACCAGCGCCATCACGTAGAATTCGATCGAGGTCAACAAACTCACCTACGCATTCTGCCTGCAAATGCTGGGTCTCAACGTTGTAGCCTCTACCTACCTGATTCACGAGAAAACCAGGCGCATCTTTGAGGCGAACCGGCTCCCTGGTCATTCTCGATCCGAGAATCATTAATTGGTCACCAACATAAGGTTCTGTTAAAACACCGTCGATCACCTCTACTAGCTTCATTAAAGGAACGGGGTTGAAAAAATGAAAACCGGCAATTCGTTCTGGCCTCTTGCACGCTGAGGCAATAGTCGTCACTGACAATGAAGATGTATTTGTTGCTATGATAGTATTGTCTGATACGACATCCTCTATTTCGGCAAATATTTTCTTTTTGATTTCTAAATTCTCAGTTGCTGCCTCAATAACTATCTCGCAGTCACTCAAATCCGATATAGCTCCGACTAACTCTATACGAGACACCGCATCCTGTCGGGCTACTTCCTGCATACGGCCTTTTTCAACTGCTCTACCAAGCATATTATCGATAAACTGTAATGCTTCTTCGAGCTGCTCATTATTTATATCAAATACTTTGACCCGAACGCCGCCGACGCTGGCCACCTGGACAATCCCACGTCCCATAGCCCCCGCACCACATACGCCAATTAATAAATTATCTTTGCTTGCATCCACGACCAACGATACGCCCTCCCCGAAAATGTCAACGGCGCGCTATGCGCACCGTAGTTCTCCTGATGAAACTTATTACTCTTCACTATAACGTATTTACATTATTGATCGAACTACCCTAACCGTGCAAGAGGTGAGATGTCGCATAAAAACTATTAGACTATAAAGCATTTAACCCATCTTCAAAAACAATCAGAAGGTACCTTCGTTTAATTTTAATCATTAGCCTATTCTCACTTCAAGACTATGTCATCGTTGTGAAGACAACGTAACAGCTATGAAATCATGCTGTCTATCGACAAACAAATAATGGCAAAATCTTTTTATAACTTTGTCAAACCTGCATGGCCATGCTCTATGGCATAACTTACACGAGTTTCTATTGGTGAACCTGCTCTCTCGACATAGTCCATTATACGATAATCGGTCTGCCATTTCTTGGCAGTAATAATGCACCGCATATATCCTCTTTGGTCGCAAAAATATTTGAAATGTGGATTCAGATTAAGAATTCGCTGCCCATATTCAGTCATCGAAAATCCGTCACCACGCGAAGTAATTGAGCCTCCTATAAATTCGGAAGCAAGTACAGGAGTATCTGGATCGCCGGGCCGCATATTTATGTCTGCCGCAGAATGTCTGTGGTTATCTCCAGATAAAATTATTGGATTCAATACCTTACCAACACGAAGCGTGTGGAAAAGTCGTTGTCGCGCAACTTCGTACCCGTCCCACTTGTCCATACTATACATATTTTCACGCAATTGACGCGGAGCCACAATTACTTGCTGTGCAATAGCATTCCAGCGAACTTTGTCCTCAGTTAAATTTTTAAACAGCCAGCGTTCTTGATTTTTTCCAAGTATTGTCGCTTCCTTATTAAAAACTTCTTCGCAACGTGCCGTCTGCTTGCCGTTGTAACATGGTTGCTCCGTGCGATATTGGCGAGTATCGAGGACATTGACCGAAAGTAAGTTACCAAATCTAAATCGCCTGTAAAGCCGCATTGAGTGGCGTACCGGGATACAAAACCGTCGCAGCGGCATATGTTCATAATACGCCTGATAGGCGGCACTACGTCTAGCCGTTAATTTATCCTGCGGATCTCCGTTGCCTTCATCTGCACCGGCATAATCATTTACAAATTCGTGATCATCAAATGAAACTGCCCAAGGGTGGCTTGCATGCGCGGCCTGCAAGTCATCATCCATCTTATACTGTGTGTAACGGTTCCGGTAATCTTCGATAGTGCGGCACGTTTTGCCACGGTGGGTGCGTGGTTTATTAAATTTACCACCCTTCTCATAAATGTAATCACCAAGATGAAGAATGAGATCCATATCTTCATCTGCTAAGTGACGGAAGCCTGTGAAAAAACCATCTTCATATTTTTGACATGACACTACCCCTAAACGTACGGTATCAACGGACATTTCTGGCAAAGGAAGCGTTCGCGTGCGCCCTTTTGGGCTTATTTCGGAACCCACCCTGAAACGATACCAATAAAATGTATGAGGTCGAAGGCCGAATACCTCAACATGTACAGAATGCGCTTTAACCGGTTCCGCCAACTGAGAACCTGCTGCGATGATCTTCGTCATAGCTTCATCGGATGCGATTTGCCACTCGACCTCAACAGCTTCATTTTTCATCCCGTAGAACTCATCAAAAGGGGAAGGTATAAGACGTGTCCAAAGAACAACCCCGTCCGGCGATGGATCTCCTGAAGCGACGCCAAGTCTAAAAGGATAATCAGGGAATCTGAATAAGGGTCTTGCTCGCAAAATATTAGGGCAAGCAAGCGCCGAAACACTACTCAGCAGAAAACTTCGTCTCTGCCAAGTCACTTTTCCGCCACCATCAGCCAATCCACTGCAATAGCAGAGTTTACTGAGACAAAAACGGGATTAAGATCCAGTTCGACCAAGCTGTCTTTAAGAGCAATGCCGAGTTCTGAAACATCGACAATCATTCGCGCTATCAGCTCTCTATTTGCCCCCCGAGAACCCCTAGTTCCATCAAGAATTCCAGAGCATTTTAAGTTATCCAGCATATGATGTGCATCAACGATAGTGACAGGGCAAAGACGAATAGCCACATCCCTGATTATTTCGACAAATATTCCTCCTAAACCGACCATTATAATACACCCAAAAGTAGGATCACGCTTTAACCCGATAACTAATTCCGTAGCCGGCTCCACCATTTCTTCAACTAGGATGCCGTCAATCCTTGCATTTGGTGCATTGGCTGCGACCGCAGATAAAATTTCTGCATAGCCCTCTTCTATCGCATCGCTGCCGTTTAATGCTAATTTCACTCCACCAACATCAGTCTTGTGTTGAATATCCGGTGACTCTATTTTTAAGGCAACGTCAGATCCAAACAATTTAGCGGCTGCGACAGCTGCCGCAGAACTTTTACAAAGTTTATGTTTTGGAATAGAGACCCCAGCTTTAACTAGCAAATCACCCGCATCATTACTGGAGACAATGCCGCTATGACCCATGAGGGACACGCTGGTAATTTTTCTTCCTCGATTTTTTGTAAAAGGTACCGTGTAACGACATTTTGCTTCACTAAACTGCACTAAAGCAGCCGCAGCATCTATGGCTGGATCCCCACCACGCAAACAACAAACACCAATCGCTCTCATTTTCTGAATGGTCTCTTCGCTTGCACCTACCCAGGCCACTAAAAATGGCTTCTTTACTCTAAATTTTGTTTGTTTGAATATCTTTGTTAACAAATCAACGTGGTCATGCATAAGTTGCAACCAAACTACACCTATGTGAATGTCTGGATCGTCGAATAAACGAATAATACTGTCTCGAAGTACCTCGGGATTCATTAAAAATTGAGCTGTAACATCGATTGGATTATTTGCACTTCCAAATGATGGGATAATTTCGTTGATGGCTGACATGACTTTTCGGCATGGCTTTGGAACATTTAGCCCAAGCTCTACAGCACGATCAGTCATCATTACACCTGCGCCACCCGATTGAGTAATAATTCCGACCCCTGGGCCCTCAGGAAGACCACACAGCATAAAGGCATCAGCCAAATCCAACATATGCTCTTCGTTACGCGCGCGAATCAGACCATACTGCTTGGAGAACCCGTCAAACACTTCATCAGCACCGGCGAGAGAACCAGTATGTGAGGCGGCGGCCCGCTTTCCTGCTGCTGATCGACCAACCTTCGTAACAATAACTGGTTTGGAGGAAGCTAGTGCTAATTCTGCTAGTGAAATCCAGTTTTCGCCATGTTTTAAGCCTTCCACATAACACGTAATGACATTAATACGAGGATCTTTCAAAGTAGCGTAGGCAATCTCCGGAACAGATAGGTCGCACTCATTACCTGTCGATATGAAATATCCAAGACCAATGCCGCGAGCTCTCGCGAGAGCTGCAATCGCGGTCCCAAAAGCGCCGGACTGGCTGATAAAAGAAATCGATCCAACAATATTTTCACCATATCCATACTGAGAAAAACTAGCAAAAGCATTGTCAAAACAATTTATCAATCCGATGGTGTTTGGACCGCAAATACGCACGCCTGCTTTTTTGGCAGTAGCAACCAATGTTGCCTCAAGTGCTTCACCCTTTCCACCGATCTCTTTGAAACCTGAGCTAAATAAAACTGCCGCTTTAATACCCTTACGTCCGCAAGCTTCAACTACTTTCACTACAGAGTGAGCCGGCACCGTGATGACTGCAAGGTCGGCAGGCTTGGGTAAATCGTCAATGTTCGAATAACACTTCAAGCCCTCGATAAGGTCATACTTTGGATTTACCGGATAGATTTCTCCTGAGAAGCCATGGTCGATCAGAAACTTCATAACCCGACCATTGAGTTTGTTGAAATCAGCAGATGCGCCTATAACCGCGATTGAGGACGGTTGAATAAGTTTCTCAATATCCGTCGGCACCGGATTAATAACTCTTTGGTAAATCGAGCACTCGTTCTGCGATATGGCTCAAAATAAGGTGCGGCGTAACAGGCGCTATACGACAAATAAGAACTTCGCGTAGCAAACGCTCAACGTGGAACTCTTTAGCATAGCCCATTCCGCCATGGCTCATTACTGAGCGTTCACAAGCGCGAAAACCTGCTTCACCGGCTAAGTATTTGGCTGCGTTCGCCTGTGCACCGCAGTCATGCCCGTTGTCATAAAGCCATGCTGCCTGCATTGTAACAAGCCAAGCCGCTTCCAATTCGCACCAACTCTCCGCAAGTGGGTGCTGTATCGCTTGATTCTGCCCTATTGGGCGGCCAAAAACAGTGCGTTCCCCTGCATATTTTGCTGCCCGAGCAAGAGCAGAGCGACCAATGCCTATGCCCTCCGCAGCGATTAAAATACGTTCCGGGTTGAGGCTATCAAGCAAATATCGGAACCCTTTGCCTTCTTCCCCGATCCGGTCAATCTCGGGCACCCTAAGAGCATCTATAAAAACAGTATTAGAATCAACGGCTTTACGCCCCATTTTCGGTATTTCTCTTACCTCGCAATAATCGCGATCCAAATCTGTATAAAAAAGACTGAGCCCATCAATAGGGTTTGCACAGTCTTCTATGGGGGTTGTTCTTGCTATGAGAAGAATTTTTGACGCATCTTGTGCGGTCGATGTCCATATTTTCCGACCACTAATGATATAGCTGTCACCATCTTTTTCGGCTCGTGTTGTAATACGTTTAGTATCGAGCCCAACATCAGGTTCAGTAACACCAAAGCATGAGATCCAATCACCTCTTATTAATCCGGGCAACCAACGCGCCTTTTGCTCAGCACTGCCATGGACAACTATCGCGTGGGGACCAAAGATATTTATGTGGATCGCTGAGGCTGCGCTCATCGCACCTGAATATGCCACTTCGTGCATTAATAATGCGGCCTCAGTTACACCCAGCCCAGCCCCCCCAAACTCCTCTGGCATTGCAATACCAAGCCAGCCCGCTTTGGCCATTTCTCTGAAAAATCGGTCTGGAAACTTTCCGCTTTCATCAAGGCGCAGCCAGTAGTCGTCACTAAAATCGCTACAAAGCTTAGCGACATTCTCCTTTATTGCTTTTTGATGATCGGATAATGAGAACCTCATTCTTAAGACCTTAGCAGTAATTCGCTACATACCGGTTTGCGAAACAAATTTATGATGAAGATATACTTCGAGTCCCTCTGCCCCACTCTCATAGCCATAACCACTTTCCTTCACACCACTAAAAGGGGTCTCCGGCATCGAGATCATGAAATTGTTGACCCCAACCATTCCGGTATCAAGCGCCTCTGCTAACTGATCAGCGCGTTTTTGATCAGATGTGTAGCAATATGATGCAAGTCCATAGGGAAGTCGATTGGCACGTGCCACAACATCATCAAAATCCTCGAACCTAGCTATCGGTGCCAAAGGCCCAAATGGCTCTTTTGACATTATCATGGCTTCTTCAGGTACATTGGCTAGCACTGTAGGTTCCCAAAAGTAGCCTTGATTGCCAATTCGATTGCCGCCTGTTGTTATTTCCACATTATGGTCGCGGGCATCTTGCATAAACTCTTCCATCGCAACTATTCGACGACCATTAGCCATTGGTCCCATCTGCGTTTTTGCGTCCATACCATTTCCCACCTGCATTGCATTTGCCGCCTCTGTAAAACGGCTCACAAAATCATCATACACTTTTTCATGCACGTAAAAGCGAGTAGGTGAAATGCAAACTTGGCCACTATTACGGTATTTAAAGGGGACCATGTGCTTAATAACCGTGTCTATATTTGCATCATCAAAAACTAGTACAGGCGAATGCCCACCAAGTTCAAATGTGCAACGCACCAGATGATCGGCCGCAACCTTTGCGAGGTGCTTTCCTACGGGTATTGAGCCTGTAAAGCTCATTTTTCTTATCCGACCCGAGCTAATAAGATGGCGAGATACATCATCAGGAACACCAAACACTAAATTTAATACTCCCGCCGGCACCCCCGCATCAACGAAGCACCGCACTATGGCAACACCTGAGCCAGGGGTCTCTTCGGAAGGTTTGATAATCACCGGGCATCCGGCAGCAAGACCGGCAGCAATCTTTCGCACGGGTAAAAGGGCCGGAAAATTCCATGGAGTAAGAGCCAAAGAAATTCCTACCGGCTCCGGCATAACCATACTGCGTTGCCCTGGAATTCTAGAAGGTATTAACCTTCCGTATGCACGCTTTCCCTCTTCCGCGAACCATTCGGTGGTTTCAGAAGCGCTTTTTACTTCACCGATAGAATCGCCAATCGGCTTCCCCTGCTCCTGTGTCATTATCTGGCCGATCTCTTGCTTACGTTCGTTGATCAACCGCGCTGCTTCCTTAAGAATTACTGCCCGATCCCAAGACGACTTGGCCTTCCATTCCTCGAATGCGCGCTCAGCGCTATCTAGTGCTTGATCAAGATCAGCGATTGATGCATGAGGGCATTGTCCTAGCACCTCTTCCGTTGCAGGGTTTAGAACATCTTCGCTTTTCCCTTCACTGCCTTGTCGCCACTCACCGTCAATAAATAGTTCAAGTTTCTCATACATGCCGTAATTTCCTCTGTCGGGTAGTTACATGCGCCACTCTGGGCGATGCTGATAATTCGGATTCAAACATCATCAGAGTGCTGCGTCCAGTACTGACGTAAACATTTGAGGTAAACTGAAATCTCAATAACAAATTCCTGCGTTCCACTTCCTTACAAAATTTGATTTAATTTGCGTAAAGGCTATTGGTAATAAGACCCACCATTAGCATGATAACACTGTCCGGTGATGTAGAATGAACTTTCTGATGCTAAAAGGAGCATTAAGTTAGCAATAGTATCGCAACCACCGGCGGTTTGAATTGGCTGACTTGGTAATACTTTTTTTCCGGCAACCTGAAAATCGTCGCGTTCGACGTCTATATGGCCGGGCGCAATACAATTCGCTGTTATATTGTGTCTGCCTAACTCGTTTGCACACCCACGAGTAAAACCAACGATTGCAATTTTGGCCATACTTTTACCAGGGTAATGACCAATGTATGGGGAATGCCCAGAGAAATTTATGATACGCCCCCATTGTTTTTCAATCATGTGAGGCACAGCAGCACGGCACATAAAAAATGGCCCGTTGATATTTACCTCAATATTACGTTGCCAGTTTTCTACCTCCATTGTAAGCAAGTCGCCCTCAGATCTAAAAACTGCGTTATTGACAAGAACATCCAACCTCCCAAATTTCTCTAATACCGCAGAAATAAAATTATTACATTGATCCTCACAAGAAACATCAACCTTCATGGTAAAGACCTCAGCTCCTCTTTCTTCACATCTCGATGCTACATCAGCCAGCTCTCTCATTTTTGAACTTGTACAAATTGCTAGGTTGCAGCCCTCTTCGGCGAAAAGCTCAGCTGCCCTGGCACCGATATTACGGCTAGCACCGGTTATTATTACTGTTCGCCCCCTAAGTCCGGTCTTCATAAAATACCTCCTCAAATTATTTTAAATTTATTGACATTTATCTCACTGCATCCACGAATGGGGAATGTATCGAGCGTGTTCAACCTACAACAAACGCGACGAGCATGTGGGGATTTAGAAGCTTAAAAAATTGTTGGGAGATAATACATTTCCTTGATTATTCAAAATCTACATAGGAACGCCTAAAAAGTATTATTTCCACAAAATCCTCAAAACATTCTGCGTGTATCAAAGTTAGAGACTAAAAAAAACTCTTCAATCAATTCCAGCGCATAATTCAAATTCTTTTTCAAAGCTGGTTTGCAACTGCAACCTCAACAGCAAATTTGCGAGCATAATCCACAAAGCCTATCTTGATTAAAGAAGCAATAATAGCTGCAACCTCACCAGGTGGAATTTGAGTGAGCCTACGAGACCCCAATATATCTGCGGCTTGCTTCACTGTCTCGTCACGCTGATATTCCTGGGCTGCCTCTTCAAGGTTTTTTAAAGCATCTGTAACACCATCTGAACGAATCTCATCCAAAACTTTTCCCCAATCTTGCACCTGTAACCTGACATTTAGAGCATCAAGCATTGCATAGGTAAGCTGAATTTTCCGTCGACTCAATTCATCCGCACGTGCAGTCTGGAACCACTTTCTGACATCATCTGTTTCTATACTACCAATGGGGGTAACACCTGAAAGAACTTCCCATAACCAAAACCTTCTCATCACTTGGCGCGCACCCGGGTCATTTGCTGTTATATTTTCAAGATAGCGACGCCAATTCTTTGCCTTGCATGGCTGGCCCAAATAAAATTGGGCCTGACTGACTTCGTATCCAATCCAACGTAGAGCAAAAGATGCATCAAGTTTATTGATGAATGGGGCATACAGGCCAAGCGTCATTTCATATAGCCCAGCTGGACGAGCTAATTTAAAAGCAACCTTTATTACTTCAGCAATAGCTGTTGGCACCTCTTGCGCCGCGGCAGCTCGATATAATAATGCACGTCGACGCGGCGAATTTTCCTCTAACGCATCACTCAAAGGCGCCTCTATTTCTGCCGGTTCAAATGAAAACTTCAAATACAGATTACGTAACTGCTCAAATGACATTAAACCGGCCGAAGTAGCAATTTCCGCGGCCTCTAAATCACTAGCTGATTGAGCCTCAACTGGCACACCCGAATACTGCCGAATTAATTTATTTAAACTTGGAGAGTAAACCTCAACCTTCTGCTTTTTATCAGCCTCTTCTGGGGGAACCGCAGGAAATTCTTTACCAGGACTTGCAGTATTATCAACAGTACTAGAGGTCGAATCTGCAAAGAAATGGCCTGGATTACCTTTTGAAGAAATATCATCACATGGTTCATATAACCTAAAATTTGATGGAACATTAGCCTGTCTATCTACCAAAGACGCCTCGACATTTTTTAGAACCGGCGAGTGCATCGCCAATTGCTCACGCTCTTTGTTTGCTTTGGTAAGTGGAATAGGAGCACCATCACGTTTTTTCTGAAACCGTGATGAAGGAACTATAGATTTAGATGGGGATGCTGCTTCTTTGCTAAGTGATGATATGGGCATATCTGTTGACGACTGACAGCCGCCTACCCACAAAAGAAAAATCATTGCACAGAATTTTAAGAAAATGCGCACTATACCGTCCTAGAAAATTGCTGAGTCACGTTACCCTTTTCGGATACAAATACGAACATTTTAATCGCCGACGCCCCAAATTCATTTCCCGAGACCACTCATTGGTTTGCCACCGCGTAAAAATTTAAAGGCCTAGGGACGTATCTGAGAAAAATCTGGTGCCGATTTTTCAATATTTGTTATTTTTTCGATACCCTGTCTCATTTCGGACATTAAAAATTCCGCTCTCTGCATGGGTCCACCACGACCATCGGCGAATTTTTCCTGCCAACGGGCCATTTTAACAGCCAAGCCACAGAGAACTCCTCCTAAAGTAGCATGGTGGCTTGCAATCATGTCCTTTACACGTCGGAAAGAATCTGGGGTAATATCGTTCCACATTACTTCTGATTGTTTTTGAAAATTATCGAAGCGATTTTGCAAATTACTCGTAATATAGTTTAAGTTGACATCCATGTATTCACAAGCTTTTACCATATTTCTATCAAACTTTAATTGTTCATTTGTTTTCAATTGTACAATTTCATTAATGAATACTTCTACATTCGGTATTATTTTCTCTGCGCATTCTTTGAAGTAAGCTAAAGAGAGAAAAATGTCACCATAGTCTTCGAGAAAGTTTGGAATTTCAATAAGATCCATCTGGAGACCATCGGCAAGTTCTCGCAAGTTTTTCAATGCAAGTTCTTGATCAGGATTCTTAAACATTTCGATAATTTGGTTTACACTATTTATTTCTTTTTCTTGAGAACCGTAAATATTTTTAATTAAGGGTTTTGTGAATTCTGTCATATATTTTACTAATTCTTTACTTTTACTTTCCGAAAGCTGTAATTTTTCAGTTTCATCAACTGGTATGGAAAGTTTTCTCAAGTTTATTCTTAGTGTGTAAATATCGTAACTATTAATTTTTGACAATTGTTCGATAATATTATTGTCTATAGATCCTTTTTCTTCACTTAAATCAAATACTGTACTAATTTTACTTACTTCTATTTGCCCACTTCCGGATGAATTGTCTTTAAATAGTTCTATTACACTATCAAGCTGTACATTTTTGATCATTCGGGCTCGTTTCAATCCAGATGTTGCAAACGGCACGATTGAAAGGGGTAAGACGTGCAATGAGTCCATATCGACGTCGGGATTCGCCTCAACGTCGCTATAAAACTCCCGTAAAGAAGGAGCCTCAATACTTTGCGATGAATTCGAATTACTCATTTTAATATCAAGAGAACTTTTGCCTCATTTACATTTTGTTCGAATTACAGGGATTGCATCATCTTACTCTCGTTTTCGTCGATATGCGCAGAATAACTCGTGCTTACTTATCGCTGCGAGGGCATTACCCGCATTCGTTAGTTCATCAAAAACCGGATAACCTTTGGATAAAGCCCATTCGCGCGCACTACGTTTCTTATCATCTATTTCTGCTCTGCCATCAGATCTTAGAACAAGTAAAAAGTGAGTTTTCCCTGGGTACCTGCTCTCTACTCTATCCGCCCCATCCATCAAGTTTTTGAGTAAATCCTGTCCGGAAACAACCTGCCGCATCAAAACAGGAATATTGAGATGCATAACAAATGCATGGATTTCTTCGTTAGCATAGACGATCTCCATTATACGTTCAGCCATGGCTCCATTATCAACCCGAATGCTACCGCCAGGGGTATCAATAGGATTATTGAGGGCACATCCCGGCGGCAGGGCGAGGGAAGCTAACTCGTTCTGAGTTTTTTTGTGGAACCTGTCGACACTAATTCCTTTGTTTGCGAAGTGATCAACAGCCAAAACGCTAGTGCCTCCACCATTCCCAAAAATTGCAGCAGTGGTGGTGGGCTTTTTGGGTCTTATTGATATCATCTGAAATGCTAGCAAAACATCAAGATATTCCTCAAGTGTGTCTACCATAATAGCACCAGTTTGCCGCTCTAGCGCACTCCAAACTTTTGTATCTCCCGCAAGAGCACCTGTGTGTGACTCTGCGGCTTGCTGACCAAGATGCGTACGTCCACCCTTTAGCAACACAACAGGCTTCTCACCATTATTTCGCCGCAGTAAGTCGAAGAATTTCCCCCCCTGCGATAGACCCTCAATGTACATGCCGATAACTTTAGTAAATGGGTCGCAAAGATAAAACTCGAGTAGATCAGTTGGACCTATGTCTACAGCATTGCCAACAGTCATTAGTCCACTAAAGCGTATGCCCTTTGTCTCTCCCTGCCTAAGAACATCAATTCCTAGGCCCCCGCTCTGGGAAATGCAGCCAACTGTTCCAAGCTCTGAGGTCATGCCGCTTACATAGGTAAAAGGAGCACGCGGTGAATGACCACCATTGCAATTTGGTCCGAGTATGTGCGTATTCGCTCTCTTTGCAGCTGCAACAAGCCCACAATGCAACCTGTCACCCTCAGACGTTCCTTTTTCTCCGAACCCCGCAGCTATTACATGCGCAAACTTACAGTTACCAGCACCTCTTTCAATCACTTCAATAACTTTTTCCGCAGGGACACCCACCATAGCGTAATCGACCGGATTTGGCGTATCACTAAGTGATTTGTATGCTGGAGCACCATCAATATAGGTTGCTGAAGGATGTATAGGATAAATTTGACCCTGAAACCCGAAATCGCGCACCCATTTCATATAGTTGTTAAGCCGGTTAGGCTTACTCGATGAAGCACCCACAACAGCAATCGTTTGTGGTTCGAACAAAGGCTTGAATTTTGCTGCCACTTCCTCTTTTGGCATTAAAACTATTTCTTTCTGTAACCTTGTACTCTCCCGATGGAGAATCACTCTAGCATCCGCTGCAACCGCACCAACTGTAGAAACAATTAACGGATTAATATCAATCTCAGAGATTTCGTTTGCATGATTTACCATCAGTCCATTCTCTCCACCGATAGCTAGCATTACAGAGATGATTGATTCCAGGCCAACATCATCAGCACCACGAGCTCCGGCAAGGATGGGCGAGGACTGGAGCATGTCGAGCATTTGTGAAGCATCATCAAAATTGATCGGGCAAATACCAAAAGCAATGTCTTTAAAAATTTCCACGAAAACACCACCCATCCCAACCATCACGAGAGGCCCAAAATGGGGATCGTGAATGCCACCAATGATTATTTCATGCCCGGGCGGCGCCATCTCCTCGACTAAGTATCCATCAATCTTATCGGTATGCCGAACAAGCATTGTCGAAATTTCTGTTATCCCTTGAGCCACTGCAGCAGCATCATTCAAATGAATCTTAACGGCACCTACATCCGATTTGTGCAAAATATCCTGCGACATGCCTTTCACAGCAAAAGGCGCGGTCAGCTTATTACATGCTCGCATACCCTCATCGGCAGTTGAAACAACCACCGAATTTGGCACCGTGACCCCGTATGATTTTAGGCACAGTTTCGCGGCGTGCTCACTTAGTGCAAGTCGTTTCTGAGAACGGGCAACCGAGAAAAATTCTGGAAAAGCCCGCTGCTCAGACATCAAACAATACTCGTTGGCCAAGTTGCCATAAGATGCTCTCCGACCCCATTAGTCATTCGGAGTTGCTGCACCTCAAGCATGTTGATTAAAAATCTACGTGTTTCGCGGGGATCAATAATATCCTGCGCTTCAAACATAGCAGCGACTTCCCATGGAGCAGCATCCTCCGATAACTTTGCTACGCAACGCTCAAATTCTTCTGGGTCATCTTCTTTGCGAATCCCAAAAACCACGTTTACGCCGGTCTCAGGATCCATAAAACCTACATCGGCTGTTGGCCACATCGCGAAAACATCGGAGTTTTTATTCCCCCCCATATTTATATATGCTTGCCCATAACTTTTCCGAAGCACGACAGTGAGCTTTGGGACGGTTGTTAACGAAATTGCATTCATCCAATTAATGATTTTTCCAGGCGCCGCCTTTCTTTCGCCCTCAACGCCAATTAAAAAACCCGGAACATCAACCAACATCACAATAGGGATATTAAAGCTGTCACAATGCACCAAAAAACCCGTAGCCTTTGCACAACCATCTGGATCTGCAGCTCCGCCTTTGTACATGGGATTATTGCCTAAAAACCCTACGGTTTGGCCATTCAGACGTCCGAGCGCAGTAATAACTGATTTGCCCCAAGATGGCTTTGTTTCGAAAAGGCTATTTTTGTCCGCTAAAACCTCTATAACATGCCGCATATTGTAGACTTTTTTGCGATCGCTCGGAACAATATCCATTATCCCCTCTACTGGATCATCTGATCCTTTAGGTACTGGGAAAATGGGTGGTGCTTCCTCACTGTGACTTGGCATAAAAGACAAATAGCGTTTAAGTGCATCGAGGCATTCTTCGTCAGTATTAAAAGCCTCATCTACAAGACCACTTACTCGAGTATGCATGCGCCAACCGCCAAGGTCTTCGTCAGTAACCGGCTGGTTGATTGCGAGCGATGTTACTCGACTTGATGCAACGGCCATTGTTGCCCCTTTACGCATGACAACATAATCTGCCATGCAAGCATACCAAGTAGACGAGCCATAACAACTCCCAAGTTGCGCAACCCCCCACGGGCTCTTCCGCAAACGTCTATACTCTGCAGGGTCTTGCGCAATTATCAGTCTGCCTGGCGCACCCATGCGATCCGGCATGCGTGAACCGGATGAGGAGCCAACAAATAAGAGTGGAAAGCCACGTTTTGTTCCCTGGTCTTTTACGTATTTCATCTTTTTAAGATTATTCAGAGCACTGGATGCTCCCATGGTAGCAAAATCATTTGAGACAATACCAACCATGCGCCCATCTATCTTTCCAAAGCCTCCTACTTTGCCATCAGCTGGCGTCCGATGGCGATGCTCCTCGCGAGCGCCTAGCGCAAGTTGGCCAATTTCAACAAACGTGTCTTTATCTAGTATGTAGTCTAAACGCTCCCGGGCATTCAACAAGCCTTCATTCTTCATCTTCTTGAGAGCTTCTGGCTTACCCATTGCTAGGGCGAATTCCCTACGTTTTTGAAGTTCCTTAAGTGGCTCGTCGTAACTGGACATTACCATTCTCCCTATTTGCGTATGAAACCAAACGCCTACTCGATTGGTTTGTGATAATTTCTTCTGCTGGGATCTCTCAGTTCTCAGCGAGAGGGTGACAAATCTTTACGAGGTAGATCGCAGCGGTCAGTGTGATGCACATGAACCCAGGTGACGTGATACTGAATTCCGCAATGATACAATATGTTCCTATCGTCTGATTACCCAACTCACCGTCGGTTAGCGTGTTAGATCCTTTTTTATACTTGGCACCCCATTTCTCCATTCATGAGCCGAGGGCTATGGCAAGGCGTATTTTTCAACAACTTCCATATTGATATCAATTCCGAGCCCGATCACATCATCCATAATGATATGGCTGTCCTTGAATTCCTTTATGGGCAAAGTACAAAGTTGATCACGCAGAGGATTTTCTTGAGTCTTGTTCCAATTACTCTGCATGTATTCGTAGATGAGAAAGTTGGTTGCGTACATAGCAAGATGCATAGACACCGTCATAATGATGTTAGAGGATGAACCTGTATGTGGAGCATATTGAACACGAAATGCATTAGCCATGTCGGCGATTTTCCTGGTTTCTGTAATGCCGGCCGTGCGAGCAGCATCCGGCTGGATAATGTCGAGCGCATCCCGACGCAAAAACCGCGCAAAGCTATTCTTATTAAAATCAGCCTCGCCAGAAGCAATCCGAATATCTAAATGGTCACGAAGATACGCGTATCCATCAATATCATCAGGATAAAGTGGTTCTTCATACCAGTATAGACCTAGTTCATGAAGAGCGCGCCCAACCTCAAGTGCTGTTTTCATATCGTGGCCGTAATTACAGTTAACATCCGCCATTAGCATGATGTCATCACCTGCATGCTTGCGGATTTCCTCCACAGTCTTAATTTCCGACCTCCAGTTCATGGGATCTTTCCCAATCTTAATTTTCATACTGTTAAAGCCATTATCCTTATGCATATCAATTTCATCACGGAGAACTTCTATAGCACGCAATCGAAGTGACGATGCATAACACCAAAGTTTAGGATTGGTAGCGCCCCCTAACAAACGCCATACAGGAACTTTTGCGTGTTTCCCCCAAACATCCCAAAGAGCACAGTCTATGCCAGCCATAGCTTCTTGGTAAAAACCCATCACATGACCTCGATTTAACATGGTGCACCACATTATATCCCAGATGAGCTCTACATCACGGGGATCACGTCCAATGAGAAGCGGCTTCAGGGTAAGGCAGATGTCCCGCAGTGCTGTACCCGATAAACGTGTCATACACTCACCCACTCCGGTAATTCCCTCATCCGTGTCTACGAATACAAGAGTGGATCGATAAGCCGCGAACACTACGCCTTCTACCTCCTCGGCGCGAGGGAACCCTATGGGCGCACTTATTTTTTCTGTCATTGGAACTTCGAGCGCATATGCCCGCACGTCTGTTATTTTCATTTCATTCCCCGTTTGATATTTAATGACATGATAATAGAGATTACGCCGATTGCAACTTACACGACTCAAGTTGTGAAAAATGGCGTTATTGACTCACTTCAAGTTTTAGGAAGTGGCGTAATCTAGGGGATAAACATGACCGATAGGGATTTCAATATAGAATACCTTAAGACGTGGATAGGTAAGACCGAAACTCAGGAGGAACGCTCCTGCGAACAGCCAATCCACCAATACTATGGACTGCTAAATAAGGAATGTCGCCCGAGAGAGGGTGAGCCAATGGGGCCGATGTGCCACTATTTCTTTTTCAAATCAAAGGTAAATCAAGATGAAATTGGCCCAGACGGACACCCTGCCCGAGGCGCTTTCATGCCACCAGTACCCCTGCCAAGGCGAATGTTTGCAGGATCATCCATCGAGTACGAGAAGCCATTAATTATTGGTGAGAGGCATAAAAAAGTTGCTGTTATTGAGGATATTACCCTAAAGGAGGGAAGTTCTGGAGTTCTTATATTTTGTAAAGTGCGCCAAAATTTCTTTGGCAAAGATGGTGACCTAGCGTTAAGCGAGTTACAAAACATTGTCTATCGTGAAGACCCTCCGAAAACTAGCTCTGTAAAAGTTGACCGTAAGATTGAGGCGCCTTCCAAAACGTTGGACTGTGCTTTTAAGAAAACAATTACTCCAGACCCCGTGATGCTCTTTCGTTATTCATCCAGCACTCTGAATACTCATCGAATACACTACGACCGAAAATATGCATTAGAAGTAGAGGGATACCCAGGATTAGTAGTTCATGGTCCATTAGCCGCAAGCTTTTTAGCAGAATTAGCTCTTGAAAAAAAACCCGGCCAATTGTTTAAAACCTTCCAGTTTCAGGCTCGAGCTCCACTTTTTGACACCTCACCGTTCCAAATTGCTGGAAAACCAACCACTAATGGAATTGATCTTTGGTCTTTAACGCCCGAGAATAAAATTAGCACAAAAGCATGTGCCACTTTCATTAAATAACATGAAGGGTGACTCTGAAATGACAGCACTAAAATTTGACGACGATGACATAAAAGCCATTAACATTCCTTTGCCCCCAGAGGCTAAAAAAGAGCTAGTTATCCATACCAACGAAGATGATGAAAGATTGTGGGTTCCTCGAGGTGACGACGTCTGGTTTCGCCCACTGATGTACAATGTAACACAGGGTTCATGGGTGAATCTAACGCGCGCTACAAAAGAAGGGGTGATTGGTCGACATCGTCATCCTGCACCTGTGACCGGTTTCACGCTCAAAGGAAGTTGGGGCTATCTGGAGCATGATTGGGAAGCTCGTCAAGGTACTTTTATATATGAGCCTGCGGGAGAGACACACACCCTCATTGTCACACCCACCGAGGGGCACATGCTGACATTATTTCATAATTTTGGACCTCTTATTATGGTGGATAAGAATGGGAACCAAACAGGATATGAAGACGTATTTACGCGAATTGAAAAGGTGAAGTTACATTATAAAAAAGCTGGCGTAAGCATGGATATTCTAGACCGTATAATAATGTAGATACTTGGATTTAATTTTAATTGAAATGAGGTTAGTGTTCTGGTCACTTCTGTCTTGATCAGTTGGGGGCAAAATTTACAGATTGTGCAAAATTTCCGAATGATATTTTTTAAGGCGGACGTCGCTATCTCGCGCTATCGTTCTAGTTGTGCCAATATCGAATATGTCAAACTATAAGGCTAGACATTATTCAGCTACTTTTGTGATTGATATGCAACGCGACGATAAGATTGGCCTTTAGGATCAAACAAATTTTGAAAGGAAAAAAAACTTGACCTTTCGTGTAGATGAAAACGATGTCATGTGGATCCCAAAAGAGGCAGTCCGCGAACAAATTGCGAATATTCTCTCAGCTTGGGGCATGCGTTCCGAACATGTAAAAATAACATCAACCGTCATGGTTGATGCAGACAGTTGCGGTATTGATACCCATGGCATTTCAATGATTCCACCCTACGAAGATCGACGGAAGCGCAATGTTATAACCTTAGATGCTGACATAACCGTTCTGAAGGAAACGGCGACCACTGCGTTAATTGATGCGGGCGGTGGTCTTGGGTATGTCCCTTCCATTCTCGCCACTGAGATGTGTATTAACAAAGCAAAAGAATACGGCATGTCGGCAGTGACTGTAAAAGAGTCGGCTCATTTCGGGGCAACGGGCTATTATACCCGAATGATGGCAGACGCCGGTCTGATCGGAATAGCTACTACAAATGGCTCAGGCCCGCGCACTGCACCAACGCATGGCAAAGACGGCAAGCTTTCAACTAATCCTATAGCCTTCGCTGCGCCGACAAAAAAAAATAATCCCTTCAGTTTGGATATGGCCACAACCACTGTTGCTGCCGGGAAGATTCGGAACAAATGGAATGAAGGGCAAAAATTACCCTTCGGCTGGGCTAGTGATGCCGACGGCAAACCATCTGACGACCCAGAAGTTTATATTAGTCGTGGCGGCACACAAACGCCTCTTGGCGGCACACCTGAAGGAGGTAGCCACAAAGGATATGGCCTTGCTGCCATGGTTGAAATACTCTCTGCCTCTTTCTGTGGAGCCAGCCTGGATTCTTCACCCAATCACGGTAAGAATAAGCCGGGCTCTATGGAAATCGGTCACTTTTTCATGGCCATTGATCCAACGCAATTTTTAGAAGAGGGCGAGCTAGAAAATAGTGTGGATGAACTCATCGATTACCTTCATGCTGCAAAGCCCGCAAACCCCGACCAGCCAGTCATGGTGGCCGGTGAGCCAGAAAATAAAATTCGGATGGAGCGACAGAATACGGGCATCCCTATACCTCCGGGTCTACGTGGCCAGATCAAAGAAATAGCACGGCAGTCTAATGCCGCTTTTGTGTTTGAATAGGGGGAAATGAAATGGGCCAAAAAATAGTGTACTATCCAGCAGACATTATTGAAAAACAGACAGCAGCTTTTCTGTCCTCCTTCGGAATGCCTGATGATTATGTTGAAATAACTGCCATGATTATGACCGATGCCGACAAGCGCGGCATCGATACTCACGGCATTGCTTGCATTCCCAACTACCACACTCGATCGAAAAATAATTGGATCACACTAGATGGGAAAATTACTACAGTACGTGATAACCCTCTTACAACTTTGCTAGATGCGGGTGGTGGCCTTGGATACCCCGTAGCCCATAAGGCAATGAATATAGCCATTGAGAAGGCTAAGAAACTGGGTCTAGCCTCCGTTGCAGTACGTAACTCAGCACATTTCGGCGCAGCCGGATACTACACCCGCATGGCTGCCTCAGAGGGTCTAGTAGGTTTCGCTTTTACGAGCACCTCTGCACCACGTGTTGTCCCGGCATTGGCTGCGGAAGGACGCCTTGGCACCAACCCTATCGCCTTTACGGCGCCTACCCGACGCAACAAACCATTCAATCTTGATATGGCTACATCTACAGTAGCCAGTGGTAAGATTCGTAATAAGGCAGTAGAAGGGCAACCGCTGCCCGAAGGTTGGGCTGTTGATGAAAATGGACAACCTATGACCAACGCGACAGAATATTTCGACGGCGCCAATATGACATCACTTGGCGGTACCCGGGAAATGGGCAATCATAAAGGTTACGGGTTAGGCGCAATGGTTGAAATACTCAGCGCGTGTCTCACAGGTTCGAGTTTGGTAATGTCGCCAGATCATGGTAAACGCAAGCCAGGCTCTATGGAAATTGGTCATTTTTTTATAGCTATAGCGCCAACTTTCTTCAGAGAGAGGGGCGCGTTTGAAGATACTACCGATCAATTGATTGATGAACTTCGTGCTACCGAACCGGTTACTACTGACCAACCAGTAATGGTGGCGGGTGAACCAGAGGATTTGGTCGAAGAAGAACGCGCCAAAACCGGAATTCCAATCCTGCCAGGATTGCGCGAGAAACTGAATAACCTAGCTGCCGAAACCGGCACAAATTTCTATCTAAGTTAAGGGGATAGAGTATGGCTGAGCTCGGTGGAAAAGGTGAAGTGAAATACTTTTCGGAGGAAATACTCCGCAAACAGATTTCCGTTCTCATGCGGGCTTGGGGTATGCCGGAGGATTACATCTCAACTACCGCAAAAGCTATGGCAGACGCGGATGCCTGCGGCATCGATACACACGGTATTTCGATGCTCCCCCCTTATTTTAAACGCCAGAGAGGCAAACTCATAAGCATCGACGGCCCGGTTACAATTGTTAACGAAACGCCGGTTTCAGCTCTTGTTGATGGTGGAGGTGGACTTGGCTACGTGCCAGGAGTGACAGCCACCAAGCTTGTAATCAAAAAAGCAAAAAAGATAGGAATGGCTTCCGTGGCGGTTCGGAATTCAGCGCATTTTGGAGCTGCTGGCTATTATACCCGCATGATGGCTGGTGAGAGCTTGGTGGGCATAACCACAACCTCTGCAGCGCTTCGAAAAGTAGCACCTACATTTGGCAAAGATGCTAAATTCTCGACAAACCCAATTGCCTTCGCCGCTCCTACCAGGCGCAATAAGACTTTCAGTTTAGATATGGCAACAACAACGGTTGCGGGCGGCAAAGTGCGGAACAAATATAATGAAAACCTGCCACTACCCATTGGCTGGGCTAACGACGCAGATGGTAAACCAACTACGGATGCCAAAGTTGTTATTGAGGAACAAGGCGGTACGCAGACCCCGCTTGGTGGCACCCGCGAATTGGGGAGCCATAAAGGCTATGGCTTAGCCGCTATGGTAGAAATTCTATCCTGCGCTTTTTCCGGTGCAAAAATAATGGCGAGTGATAGCGATACGCAAAAGGTACCAGGTAGTATGGATATCGGGCACTTCTTCCTCGCGATAGACCCAAAGATTTTCAACCCTGATATTCCGTTTGAAGAAAGCGTAGATCAAATGATCGATGATCTTCATGCCTCTACGCCGATCGATCCTGATCAACCGGTATTGGTTGCTGGCGAACCGGAAGACATTATGCGGGATGAGCGCAAACAAACAGGCATTCCTGTCCCGTCGGGCTTACGCAGCGCTATCGAAGATGTTTGCCGAGAGAGTAATGCGGAGTTTTTATTCATCTAAAAGAAAGCTATTCCATGCCCATATCCGCCATTGACAGCATTTATTTTGGTCATATGTTCGCATCCTCAAGAATGTCCAAGATATTCTCTGATCAGGGGCGTTTTGAAGGGTGGCTGATGATGGAGTCGGGCCTAGCACGCGGCCAAGCGCGAGTGGGCATGATACCGCAGGAGGCTGCCGATGAAATAACGGATGCGGCAAAGATTGAAAATATTGATACGGATAGCATTATTGCAGCCTACAAGGAAAAAGGTGCACGCATTATCCCGCTTATCCAAGCACTAGTGGGCAGAGTGAGTGGAGAGACGGGCCGTTATGTTCACTGGAGTAGCACCACCCAGGACGTGATCGATACGGGGCTTGTATTACAATACCGTCAAGCGATCGTCATTCTTGAAGAGCTGCTAACAAAACTTGAGGATGTACTGGCCAATCACTGCGAAACCCACCGTAATACCGTAATGCCGGGGCGAACGGTCATGCAACAAGCATCCCCCGTTTCATTCGGGCATCAGGTTGCAGTCTGGCTATCGGAAATTAATCGCCATCATGACCGATTGGATCAAATAAAACCACGGTTTCTCACCTGCCAGATTACTGGGGCAGTGGGTAATCTAGCAGCCGTAGGGAACCAAGGCATTGCCATGCGCAAAGCAGTCGCCGAGGAGCTAGGCCTCAATGCACCCGCCATCGGTTGGCATTGTTCGCGCGACCGATGGGCAGAGATGGCCAGTTTATTGGCGATGATTGGAGCAACTCTTGCTAAAATTGGTCAAGAAGTCGGACTATTGGCTCACACGGAAATCATGGAGTTAGCTGAACCTCACGTGGTAGGCCGTGGTGGCAGCTCCACCTGCCCACAGAAACGCAATCCCACCCTATGTCAACCATTGATTGCTGCAGGACGTATGTTACGCGAGCGCGCTGCACTCAATTTGGATGCTATGGTCGCCGAACATGGGCGCCCTGTCGGAGCAGCGCAAATCGAATACACACTTTTGCCCGAAGCATTCACTTTATGCGGTGGCGCGTTAGAAAACACACTGAAACTTCTAAGTGGGTTAAAGGTAGAAAAAGAGCGCATGCGAAAGAATCTAGATATGGCAGGTGGTGCAATTATGTCCGAAGCTGTAATGATGGGGCTTGCCAATTATATTGGGAGAAATGAAGCTCACCATGTTGTCTTTGATGCATGCGCTCGGGCCAAACAAGAGGGGCTAACACTCAAGCAAGCTGTGATGAAAGATTCGCTTATAATAGGCAAACTGAGCGAAGCTCAGATTGATAAGCTGATCGATCCAGTAAATTATCTTGGCGTCACTTCTGAAATGATCGATGAAGTAATGGACGAAGTAAAAGCTTCACGCAACGCTCGGGTAGAAGGCTAATCATGGCGACTACCTTGATCGATACCGATTATTTTGCTGGCATGTACACCAGCTCGCGTATGAAAGAAATATTCTGCGATGAGGCACGTTTCCAAGCATGGCTCGATGTAGAGGCAGCACTAGCGCGGGCCCAGGCTCGACTTGGGATCATTCCCGAAGAGGCTGCTGAGAAAATCACCGCGGCTGCGACTACGGATAATATTGATATAGCGGCCATGACAGAACATTTTAGGGTGTCTGGATTTCCAATCCTACCGATGGTTAATCAGCTCAACAACGCACTCGACGAGGAAACCCGCCGCTACTCACATTGGGGAAGCACCACCCAGGATATTACTGATACTGGCCAGGCACTCATGCTCAAAAATGGCCTTTCTCATTTGGAAAAAACTTTAATTTTAGTGGAGGATGCGTTGATTGCCCTTTCCGAGAAATACCGTGATACGGTGATGGTGGGGCGCACTATGGGCAACCAGGCAACCCCCATTACTTTCGGCTATAAGACCGCCATCTGGCTCGCAGAATTTCTTCGCCATCGTGAACGCCTAAAAGAATATCGTCCTCGTATTGAAGTCGGGCAAATTGGCGGCGCGGTTGGCACGAATGCGTCATTAGGCAGCCGCGGGCTGGAGGTGCTTTCGGAAACTATGAATGAGCTCGGTCTCGGTGAGGCTCCGATTACTTGGCATGTTTCCCGCGATGGCTGGACGGAGGCAACCTTTCTACTTGGCCTTGTTGCGGCCACTTGTGCTAAAATCGCTGCTGAAATCGGTCTCCTCATGCGAACTGAAATTGCTGAAGTTAGCGAACCCTATGAAATCGGTCGGGGTGGTTCATCTACATTGCCGCAAAAACGCAACCCTATTATCTGCCCCACAGTTGTCGCCACCGGCCGAATGGCACGGGAAAAAGTTGGCCTCGCCCTCGATTGCATGGTGGCACAACATGAGCGCGACGTTGGTGGGGGTCATCTGGAATGGACACTCTTACCAGAGGCTTTCGTGCTAACGGGCGGCGCACTAGAGAAGATACTGGAACTTTTACGAGGACTTGTAGTCGATAAAAACCGTATGCGCGAGAACCTAGAGCTAACAAAGGGCCTCGTTATGTCCGAAGCCGCCATGATGGCCCTCGCCCCTACAATGGGCCGCGATAAAGCCCGTGAGGTAGTGCAGGATGTGTGCAACGATTGCATCGATAAAGGCATTATGCTTGCCAGTGCCTTAGAAAACCATTCACTGATTTCAAAACATCTTTCAAAAGAGGACATTGCGACCACACTTGATCCAGCTAACTATCTAGGTACCGCACCTCAGATGATTGACCGTACAATCAGCCTGGCCAAAAAGTCATGATAGGTCAGCCATGTCTCTTATTGATGTTGGTGGCGGAGCAGGGATTTGAACCCCGGACACATGGATTATGATTCCATTGTTCACTATTATATATCAATGAGTTATGCAATTTTGTCTAACTTAATTGTCTAACTTTTAGTTCCATTTTATTGTCTAACATCTACATATGAAGTATTTTCATCTATAATTATAGTATAAAACTACATTATACCAATATACTTTGTAATGTTATTGCTTTTTTAATATATTTGTCACTTTTTTTATAGTATTTCTCAAATATTACGAATGAAACCCCTATATAGTATGTCAATACATTATAGAATAAAAAGAATAGAGAGTTTCTATAATCAAAGAAAAAACAAAATGACTTCACAAGATTTCATCGCCAACCTTCCAATAAACAACTTTCATAGATTTGTTGACTATGAAGAATGGTTAGATTTCTATTCTCATCACTACCCAAAAGAAGACCCACACAAACAATTTTTGGACACAACAGTCCTTTGGTGCTGCATCAGAAGTCCGTCAGATTAGTGTTGAGGAGTATTTGCGTGACCAGTAACGTTATTCCCTTCTCAACCATAAAAGAACAGGTAGGTAAGAAGAACGTCACTTATAGACCTTCTCAATGGGTTTATCCTACCACCGTCCAGACAGAAGATGAGTTTCATACCTCTGATGAAATTCCTTACGGAACTTCATTTACAACTATGAAGAAACAGGTTCGGAAGAACAGTGTCACTAAGAAGTCCAAGAAGGACAGAGTATCTGCAAAATCTATTTCTTTAGTGCGCAGACTTTTTTGAGGATGAGTTCAGGTACAGAGTAAGGAGAAGGATATTGCCAATCCTTATCAGGTTTATTGTTGCTTGATGCGACCTCTCCACGACCCATTGGTTCGTTGTAATAGGAATCATTCAGGATCCTTTCCCGAAATAACTTACAATCACCTTGGATATACACTTGCGCAGACATGGTTCCATTTTTGGTTGGTTTCAAGTAATCAACTAAATTCCACCAATAAACATACCCATCGACTTTTCGTATTCTCTCAACGTCGATATAGAACATTGCTTTACTATTTCGCATCACCTTCTCCCATTTCGCATAGGACGGGGATGATAGTGTCACTATGAACATCAGTGACAGTATGAGAACCAGTTTCTTCATTACCTATTTGACCTTCACACCGTTCTTGAAGGTGCCGGTATATTTCTCCCACACAGTTCCGTCTTTTTTATACCAGACCCATGGACCTTCTTGCTTACCGTCCTTGTAGGTTCCTTTGAACCATAATTGTCCGTTGTTGTAGTAAGTGACCCCAAGACCTTCTTCCTTACCGTCCTTGTAGGTTCCTTTGAACCATAATTGTCCGTTATCGTGGTAACTGACATAAGGACCTTCTTCCTTACCGTCCTTGTAGGTTCCTTTGGTCTGTAATTGTCCGTTTCTGTGGTAAGTGACATGAGGACCTTCGTGCTTACCGTCCTTCTGTTTTCCTTTAGAAGATAAACGTCCGTTATCGTAGTAACGGATATAAGGACCATCCCTCTTCCCGTCCTTGTAATTTGTTTTAAGGAATAACTGTCCGTTTTTGTGGTAACGTACATAAGGACCGTCTTTCTTACCGTTCTTAAATGTCCCCTGCGTTTTCCCCGTGGTCTTACCTGTGAACGGAACGTCACTGAACTTCTTGTAATAAAGACCTTTGCTCGTCACCAAATCCTTTTCATCAATTACAGGACAATTCCATCCGGTAAATTTACAAATCAACCCTTCTGCATAGGACGGGGATGACAATATCACAGAGAACATCAGTGACAGTATGAGAATAAGTTTCCGCATTTAAATCTCCTGTTTCGGAACAACTGGGATACTAACCCTTATAAATAGTTTTATGGAAGACATACTTACTCCCAGAAACGTCTCTCGCAGACAACAAGACCAACACAAACTTCGTCAGTCTCAACAGTCCCAAATGGATAGTAAACGGGTTGAGAAAGACAGACGGGATTTTAATCAATCGGTATCTGCATCGAATGACCACTACATGAAAGATGCACTTGCCAAGGTGAGACAGTCCGATGTGACTCACAATGAGACTGTTACCCGACTTAATGGAACTTGGTTTTACAACCAAACTCTCAAAAACTAATTATCGGAGATATTTTATATGAAGAAATTTAACTATCAGACATGCCTTAGAATGTCAGAAACCCTCAA
Source organism: uncultured Rhodospirillaceae bacterium (assembly GCA_913043025.1). Lineage (GTDB taxonomy): Bacteria > Pseudomonadota > Alphaproteobacteria > UBA8366 > UBA8366 > UBA8366. The sequence continues at coordinate 3,011 of CAJWLM010000002.1, read as the reverse complement.
AGATGAAATGACCAAAATCTGTGACCAGAACGCAATCAATGAATCAGACTTTATGAGACACGCAATTAAGGAAAGTATCCTTAATTACTCAAAAGAGAGTGAGAACGGATTCAACCAACTTCGTTATGCGTAAGAATTGAGTAGGAAATGACGGTGTTCCAACCTTTAACGGATAAATTGGAATATGTTTGCATCTCTATTCGGAGAGAACCCCTCAAAAGTCCCACTTGAGGGGTTTTCTTATGCGTTATTACACTATACTTAAAAAAGTTAAATTAAATATACATCTGTTGTGTTCTTATTCTGTCATATAACAGTAAATAGTAAAATACTATTGCAATAATATACCGATTTTGTTTGACATTTGCTTACCTTTTATTGTATTATTACCTGTCTGTTATTCAGATTCTCCAAAACAATTGAAGAGGTGACCAATGACAACCAAAGTTGCGTTGTATTGTCGTGTTTCGACCTCCACCAAAGACCAGACTACAGAGAACCAGTTAAGAGAACTGACCTCTTACTGTGACCGCATGGGTTATGAGGTAGTGAAAGTCTATGAGGATGAAGTCTCAGGTGCGAAGTCTAGAGAGAAACGTCCCGCATACAATGAAATGTGCAAAGACGCATTCCTCAAGAAGTTCGACACCATCATAGGATGGGATGTCTCAAGGTTTTCTCGTTCTCTGAAGGAGTTCGTGTCATTCCTTGCGGATATGGATGACAAGGGTATCGGTGTGATTGCGGTAAAGAACGGTCTGGAGACGGAATCTAGTTCTGGACGCATGATGATGAAACTTATCGGGGTTCTCGAAGAGTGGAACCGTGAGATGTTGATTGAGAGAACCAATGCGGGACTTGCCAGGACTGTTGCAAACGGAACCAAGTTGGGACGCAAGTCCGTTTTGACACCATCCCTCAAGAAACAGATTACCGCACTCAAAGAGAATGGTTTCTCCATTCGGAAGATATCAGACGAGATTGGTATCAATCGAGGTGCGATTCAGAGATTTCTAAGTGACACGAAAACGGTGTCGGAAATCGTCTAATTCGACCATTGAAAAACAACGATTTTTTATAGTCCAAGACCCCGACACGAAATCATTCGATTTTGTGTCACCACTAAACCTCAAAAATCAGGAATGAACGAATGACTGCTAATGTCGCAGAGGAAGTTGCATTTCTGCGTGGTTTATCAAAACCACTACGGAATGATGGATACGATGAAATCTCAAAGAGAGTGAATGAGGAGATTGCTAAACTTGGTAAGGGTAGAACCTTTGCCGACCTTGCGGTGATAGACAAGAAACTGGGACTACCCAGAGGGACGAGTTTTGATGCTGCGGGGTTTGCTGACTACTTCGCATTTATTGAGGAGGACTGAATGGAAGGACTTATAGGAATACTGATTATCGGGTGGTTGATATGGATGATTATTCGTCACCCTCTAAAATCTTTCTCCTTCATATTCAAAATAGGAATAATGTTCATACTTGGGATAGGTGCATTTTTGGGACTTTACTATTTTATGATGAAAGGTGGGTTTTGAACTCTTAACCCCACTTGATGACCTATACTACTCTTCTTTTGAGTGCAGTTTGCAGGACCATCGTTCCCAAATTTTATCGCCCCAGATTCTACGACCAGACAGTGTTTCGAAATAATAATCTACTCGTTTTTTGAGAAACTCAAAATCAAATGTGAAATTAAAGACCACTACATATTTAAACCCTGCGGGTTTTCCTAGTTCCGGTTTTTTTAAGGTATCTTTAACATAAAAAGTACCCACCGCACCCTTATCTGAGACTGTGAGTTCACAAGGTTTGTGGTCGTGTTCAGAAGGTCTGCACCACTTCTTCCACTTTCCATCTACCCTATCGTAAATCTGTTTTCTGCCAATAAGTGGGTTTGAGTATTTTAGATACTCTGTCTCACTTTTCCCTTCGTATCTATCCTTATCGTAGAAAGTACAAATCATAACGATTTCCTCTGCAACCGCATTGGTCACAAAGAAACAGGTGCAAAGGGTTAGACAGAGTGTTGCGGTCAGTTTTCGCATAGAAATGAGTTTAGCGGATTTTGAGTGTGTGAGGGTTAGCAAAGTATTGAGTTAATGATTATCTAAAAGGTATATAGGGAATATATTTATTTTTAATGGTTAATCCAAAATGGGATTCAATTATTGGTGATAAATTAATTTCCTTTTTTGGTTTTAATTTTCTCTTTCTACCTTTGGCGGTTAAATAGTACTCACCACGCCTATGTGTGGTTAGTTTGATAGGTTCATGTTTTAAGTTATTAACTAAAAATATTCTGGTATCTGTAAAACTCCCGTCATCAAAAAAAACTTTTAAAAATCTATCATCTTTGATGTTAAATGGGTCTGGATTTACCAAAAAATAAGCATTTTCGATATTTCCGCATATCACATAATTTTTTTTCTGTTTGAAATTGTTAATTTTTAAAATTTGCGACGAATTTTTTTTAGAATTAGCAAAGGAATGATCACAATTGCTTTCAGGCAAAATTTCTCTCGTACTTATGATCCAATCTTTTGGCGGACCATCCGGATAAAACATACCCCACTTGGTATCGGTATCACTGCATAAATAAGTTGTAATTTCAAATTTTTTGGAAATATTAAAGCGTTTTTCGATAATAAAATCTTGTTCACTTCTACTCTTTTGGCAAGGGATTTGAGTGGTAACCTTTTTGATGCCAGTTACTTGTCTCAGAACTTCAGCACTCGCACTCATTCCCGCACTTCCAAGCAGCAAAGCAATCGTTAGGCAGAGTGTTGCGGTCAGTTTTCTCATGAGGATAACTATAGTGAATTTGAGATTAATGGTTAAGAGGTGTGTTGTTTATTCAGATGACCCCACCCCTCAAAACTACAAACCAAAATCTAATCCATAACTATTCATCTAAGTTAGAGATATATCACGAAGACACACCCCCTCAAACTGGGGGGTTTTTGCTTTCTTAAAGGTACTTAAAAAATAGAAGGGGGG
>CAJWLM010000001.1 GCA_913043025.1 uncultured Rhodospirillaceae bacterium | reverse complement strand
ATCTGAGAACGGCGGGCCTATCACAATACCAGTTGAAGCAGTGAACATATCGATATCAACGGATGGTACCGTGGCGGATGGTGACCAAAATATTGGTAAGATAGCGTTAGTAACTTTTGAGGATCAGCAAAAACTCGAGCGAGGCCAGAATAACCTATATCAAACGGATCAAATAGAGAAGCCACCGGAACGAACCAACATTGTTCAAGGAATGCTTGAACAGTCAAATGTCAATTCAATTATTGAACTGACGCAAATGATCGAAATACATCGCAAACACGACAGCGTCAAACGGGTTATTGATGACGAACATAGGCGCATTGAAAGAATGATAAACCGTCTAGGGCAGTCAGGTGGCCAATCTTAATGAAAGTATAATGAACAGTGATCTCTAAAGGAAAATAACGATGCGTTCACTTAATATCGGCGCTACTGGCATGTTAGCTCAACAGCTCAATGTTGAGGTAATTTCTCACAACATTGCTAATATGAATACTACCGCGTACACACGCCGTAGAGTGGAATTCCAGGATCTATTATACCAAAACTTGCGGCGTGTCGGTTCCACATCATCTGATACGGGGACGATTGTACCCGCGGGTGTCCAGGTCGGCCTAGGCGTGAAGACTGCTGCTGTCTACCGTATTACCGAGCAAGGAAATTTAACCCTTACCGAAAATTCCCTGGATGTAGCGATTAACGGTGAAGGCTATTTCCAAGTAACGTTGCCGAGTGGAGAAACCGCCTATACCCGATCAGGCGCATTTCAATTGAGTGAGGACGGAGAAATTGTCACCGTAGATGGCTTCACCATCCAGCCTGGCATCACGGTGCCTAGCGATGCCGTCGACGTCACCATCAATTCAAGTGGACAAGTAGAAGTAAAACTCGACGGCACTGTAACACCTACCGTAGCCGGACAGTTAGAACTTGCAGTCTTTGCAAATGAGGCCGGGCTGCTTGCAATTGGCGATAATTTATTTCTGGAAACCCCAGCTTCCGGCACAGCTACTACAGGTAATCCTGCTGCGACCGGATTTGGAAGCTTGCAACAGGGATTTCTTGAGACCTCAAACGTGAATGTAGTTGAAGAGATTACCAATCTCATTACTGCACAACGAGCTTATGAAATGAATTCAAAAGTAATTGAGACTTCAGACCAAATGATGGCGACCATAAGTAACATCAGGTAAGTGCAAATGAAAATGATGAAGATGTTTCTGATAAGCCACTTCCTCCGGTCAGTTCTTACATTACTGATTCCTTGCGTGGTGCATATAATTTCATTGCCAGCTTCAGCGGTTTCGCTTCATCGGCATATTATGTTAGAGGGAAAAAATCTTACACTCGGAGATGTTTTTGACGGAGCAGGTAAATATGCTGACAGAATAATTGCCCGCGCTCCAGAACCCGGGAAGCGCGCTACTTTGACACCCGAATGGCTAGCCTATGTTGCACGCTCCTATAATTTACAATGGACGCCATTTTCAGCCCAAGACATTGCTGTAGTACAAAGAACAAGTCATGTTATTGGAAAAGAAGAAATTGCGATTAAAATACTTGCAGCACTTAGGCCCGAATTGCCTCGCGCCGAGCTATACACCGTAAATTTCGACAAACGGACAATAGAAGCGCATCTCCCAACTGACATACCACCGTCGCTCAACATCGAGCGCATTACGCGTGACAAAATAAGCAATCGCTTTTTTGCAATTCTCACAGCTGATAGAGGCCGGCACCGCCATACAGTATCTGGCACATTACTGCGCATGATAGAAATTCCTGTAGTAACCCGCCGAATACGTAAAGGCGAAATAGTCGATCATGATGATGTTCAAGTCATAACGGTAAGTGCTAAACAAATCGGTCCAAATGTCTTAGTTGACCAAAATGAGCTAATTGGGAAAGCACCACGTCGTACTCTAATAGAAAATCGGCCAATACGCACCAGGGACGTACGCCAACCCCTGCTAGTCAAACGCGGCGGGCTTGTCTCAATGATCTATCAAACCAAGTTCATGCGCATCTCAGCGCGTGGTAAAGCCAAACAAAATGGCTCGCGAGGCCAGGCTGTACGAGTCGAAAATATAGGAAGTAAGAAAGTCGTCGAAGGAGTTATTACAGGCCCTGGCGAAATCACGGTAACTTTTGACCATCCGGTTGGCAGAAAATAGGAGCGGTGTCTGATGCCACAAATTGCAAGACCTTTTCACAAACACCTCGCCACAGCACTGCTTGCTAGCACAATGCTGGTTGGTTGCAACTCACTCGATAGACTGGCGAACGTCGGAGCAGAACCATCGATGACAAACATTCAGAACCCTACACACAAGAACGGGTATAAACCAGTCAGCATGCCAATGCCAAAACCAGTAGTCGCAAACCAAGAAATAAACTCACTTTGGAGACCTGGCTCGAAAGCCTTTTTCAAAGACCTGCGTGCAAGCGAGATAGGCGACATCGTTACTGTTATAGTTAATATAAGCGATAAGGCAGATATTGATAATGAAACGGACCGCACCCGAACCAACACAGAGGACGCAGCGGCCGGTTCCGCACTTGGTTATGAGACCCAGCTCAACCAGATTTTGCCTGAAGCAATTGCTCCAACAAGTTTACTTGATTTAGACAGCTCCAATCGTTCAAATGGTAAAGGCACCATTGACCGCTCTGAGATTGTTCAAGTGCAGGTTGCTGCTGTTGTAACTCAGGTTCTTCCGAATGGTAATTTGGTTATTCACGGCCGACAAGAGACACGTGTCAATTTCGAAAATCGTGAACTCCAGATTGCTGGTGTAATAAGACCGCAGGATATAGATAACTCAAATCAAGTTGCATTTGAAAAGATTGCTGAGGCTCGACTTGCTTACGGTGGACGGGGGCACATTACTGATGTGCAACAAGCAAGATACGGTCAGCAAATCGTCGATATCATATTCCCATTCTAATGAGATTGTTAAATCCAGAAACAGCCGCCCAAGTCGTCCTGTGAGAGAATTTGCGCCGATCCTTAGCTCTCTTTACCCCTCCCAAGCAAGGTCGACGCATTAATCGAGGCCGGCATCTAAAAGATGCCGGCCTCGATATTACAGAGGTGGCGCATACATCTAATAACGCTGACCCTTTTTTCAATAAACAAACATTAGTCTGTGATGAATTTGGCATTGTAACTTGCCGAGCATGGGTCCAGTGGGTGTGAGCGGATAGTTTCCAGTACCTCAACGACGAAATTTTGCCATTTCTACTCGAGCTCTAAGCTCAATTTCATCTAACACCTGGTTCAACTCTGGATCTTCCACTTCGCCGCGACCTTCCCTCAACATTTGAGTGATAGATTCAAGATCATTTGGGGGAATCACGCCGCCAATAAGGCCGATCCGCAGCTCCTCAAGCTTATCAAGAATGCTCTCGCCCCATCGCTGTCCCTTGCGAGAACGACCATCAACGGCATCGTCCACCTCCTGTATAGCTAATAGCGCATCTACCGCCTGAGCCGGAGCAGCGCCACTAACACCCCCAACTCCTGCAGCGGCTTGGTCAAGAGCCTCACTAAATTTAGCATCACCAGCCTTACCTGTTTTCCCAGCACGCTTCACTGGGTTGGAAGGTCGGACTGATCCTGTTCGTTCTATTTTCATATAACTAGCATAGCCCTTTTTTACACAATACAAAACGTCTTAACTTTTTAATTTTAAGTCTCATATATTCCAAGCCGCGAAGGGCAATCTTTGCCGGGCCAATCGGCAGCCCTTGCCCCAGAACGTCTAGCACAAAAGCGAGAGAAACTCTCCGGGGTTTTTTATTCTGGAAATTCAGTTACTTACAAATCTGCAAAACTGGCACGAGCTTCGCTTTTATGTATTTCGGGTAAACATGCCCGAAGAAAGGCTAATGAAATGCGGTATGTGGCAGAACAGAATGTTGCCGTCAATTTTTTGTTGGTTTGGCAAATTTTGCATCGCAAAGTGATTTCTGCACTTGTGGGCATTACAATTTTACTCGGATTCACCCTAAGTGTCGCTGCCCAATCACGTATTAAAGATATCGTAGACTTTGAGGGTGTCCGAGAAAATCAGCTAGTCGGTTATGGCTTGGTAGTTGGATTGAATGGAACAGGCGATAGCCTTGGTAGCGCAATATTTACTAAAGAAAGTCTTATCGGCATGCTTGAACGTCTGGGCATTAATGCACGTGATACAAGCCTAGATACAAAAAATGTCGCAGCTGTAATGGTCACAGCAAAGCTACCGCCATTTTCTCGCCAGGGCACTACCATAGATATTACCGTTTCCTCGTTAGGTTCTGCATCGAACCTATTAGGGGGCACGTTGTTAGTGACACCACTGCTTGCGGCGGACGGAGAAGTATATGCTGTGGGCCAAGGAAATTTACAAGTCGGCGGTTTCGCGGCCGCTGGCAATGCAGACCAGGTTGTTAAAGGCGTGCCAACCAGCGCTCGTATTCCGAACGGAGCAATCATTGAACGAGAAATACCATTCCAACTTGCAACCTTAAAAAAAGTACGTCTGTCACTCCGCAACCCTGACTTCACAACTGCTCGGCGCGTCGCGCGCGCGGTCAATGCTTTCGTTGGCCGGCCGACGTCACGAGTAATTGATCCAGCGACGGTCCAACTTACCGTGCCAGACAATTATCAAAATCAAGTAATTGAACTTTTGACGGATATCGAGCAGCTCCGCGTAGAACCTGACCAAATTGCTAAGATTGTAATCGACGAACAATCGGGAATAATCGTAATGGGTGAAAATGTTCGTATCTCTAGCGTTGCCATTGCACAGGGCAATTTGACCATACGCATCACTGAAACGCCGCAGGTCTCTCAGCCCGCGCCTTTTTCAAATACAGGTGAGACAAAAGAGGTAAACCGCACAAAAATAGAAGTAGAAGAGGGCAAAAGTAAACTCACCGTTCTTGGGAACAGCGTAACCCTCCAAGAATTGGTGAATGGCATAAATGCGTTAGGCATAGGGCCACGAGACATGATCAGCATTTTACAAGCGATCAAAGCTGCCGGCGCAATGCAAGCAGAAATAGAGGTGCTGTAATGGATATATCATCGAGCCTTGCTAAGGCTCAATTCAGCAACGTGCAAAACCCGAATGATATAACGGTATCGAAAGTAAAAACATTTAGCGAGTCTCAAGCTCGGCAAGCCGCCGAGGATGTAGAAGCTTTTTTTCTTTCCCAAGTATTTGAAACGATGTTCGCCGGCATAAAGACAGATGGTCCTTTTGGCGGCGGCCAAGGAGAAAAAGTATTCCGTTCCATGTTAGTTCAAGAATATGGGAAAGCCGCAGCCAAAGCGGGCGGTTTTGGATTAGCAGATGAGGTGCAGCGTGAAATCTTAAGTTTACAGGAGGCCCAGAAATGAACCCGAATGCACTTGCCAGCGAACTTATAGATGCAACGGAGTCTATTATAACGATAATTGAACAAGAAAATTCTTTGCTCAAGGAAGCGCGTGTAGATGAAATAGAGCCATTAATTGAGGCAAAAAAATCACTTGTGGAAGTATACGAGCATCGATTGCATGACGCTGCCGCGAATAAAGCGTTTCTTGATGACGTCGATACAGGCCTGCGTGAAAAACTTCACAAATCTAATTCGCGGTTTCAGGATGCGGTTCGCAGTAACGTGCATGCTCTCCGCGCTGCAATGACAGTTAATCACCAAGTTGTGGAGACCATTGCCCATTCTATTGAAAACCAACAAATAGCACCTGCGGGATATTCCGCCACCGGCCAGGGTAAGAGGGCACAAGCAGACAAACAAAAGATGGCAGGCAAAATAGCTTTTACATTAAACGAAGAATTTTAAACTCATAATTAGCAGCCCACAGGAAATAAAAAATGAGCCTAACGCTCGCAATCCAGTCAGCAGTAAGTGGTCTTCAGTCAACTCAAAGAGCGCTACAGGTCACGTCTGAAAATATAGCCAACGTAAATACCGAGGGTTATTCGCGTAAAGATGTTTCGTTCTCTCAGACAACGCTGGCCGGGGTCGGGGTCGGGGTTCAAATATCTGCAATTTCACGCTCTGTGGACGAGTTTTTATTAAGGCAAATTCGAGAAACTCAGACTATTACTAATAATTACGAAGTGCGCGATAAGTTCATGTCTGAAATTCAGGCATTGTTTGGCACCCCATCGGACGATAATTCTGTCGCAACTTCCTTGGTCGGACTGAAAAATGCTTTCGAAGCGCTAGCATTAACACCGGAAAATCAAGCTTTCCAGTTTGAAGCAATTGCCGAAGCGCGTGAGCTAGCACTTAGGGTTCGCACTCTTGGAGAAAATATCCAACGTCTTCGCACCGAGGCAGATGCAGAAATAGCGCGACTTGTTAGTCTTACCGATGCCGGCATCGAAAATGTCTCGGCACTTAATGTGCAAATTCAGCGGGGAGAATTAATTGGTGAAGACACCAGTTCACTCAGAGATGGCCGTGACCGTGAGCTGGAAGCACTATCGGAAATGATTGACATTCAAGCAATAGAGAATTCAGACGGTCGGATCGATTTGTTCACAAAAGGTGGTAGAACACTTTTGACTGGTAGCATTGCGATAGCTATGGATCATGGTGCTGCTGGAGGATTGAACGCCGCCACACAATATCTTGACCCGGACGATGCCGGTTATCCAGGAGGTATTACGGGTATTTTTCTTAACGGCTCCACAGCCGCAGCGGATGATATCACTCCAGAAATAAGCGGCGGACAGCTTCAGGCACTTATTGCATTGCGAGATAGGGTCTTACCAGATTTACAGTCTGAGTTAGACCAACTGACTAAAACCATTGTACATGAAGTAAATAATCAACATAACACTGGTACGGCAACACCACCTCCAACCAGTCTAACGAGCACCCACAGCTTTGCGACGACCGACGACATACAAGGCACTGGTGCCGTGCGAATATCGGTAATTGACCGTACAACTGGTGCGGTCGTTGAAAATCTTGATATCGCTGACCTTAGTACCGTTGGTAATGCCGGATCGATGGTGAGCTCAATAGACGCTATGACCAATGCATCTGCATCAATTAATTCAAATGGCAATATTGTGATCAGTTCTGATGATGCGGCAAACGGTATAGCAATAAATGTGAGTACAAGCGCATACACTACAGTCGGAGGGAATACCCGAAATTTCGGACACTACTTTGGATTCAATGACATGTTCCAAGCAGTTACCGATAATTCGGATTATAATTCTTTTGTGTCTTCTCAACAGGCGGATAGTACTACTGCTTTAGGCATAGCTGGAACGCTTACATTTGATATCGACCAAAGTACCGCCGCAACCGTAACCTATGCTTCAGGCGATGACTTAGATGCCATCGCCGCTAACATTACAGCTAACGCAACCCTCTCAACTGCCAATATTGTCGCATCAATAGCCAATGATGGGAGTGGCAGACGCATGGTCATAACAAGCGAAGACAACAGCAACTTTGTTCTCACTGATAGCGGTAACCTTCTATCGGGCATCGATATGGACATTGATGAACGGCGGTTTTCTAATGTATTTGCGGTTCGTTCAGAAATAGCCGATGACCCAACGCTGGTCTCGCGCGGCACACTAAGCTTAACAGCCGCAGCGACAGAAGATGGAATTGTCTCAGGAGATGGCACCGCGGCAAATAACATTGCTGGACGTTTCGATACCCAACTGGACTTCGCAACACATGGTGGGATAGCAGGCACAAGTTCAACCATATCTGGCTATGCATCACAAATGTTATCGCTGCAAGCCTCACTTGCTGCAGAGGCGAAAAATCAATTTGAATTTAATGGCGCCTACCTTGAGTCCCTTAAGTTCCGAAGTGATGGAGAAAAGGGCGTCAACTTAGATGAAGAACTTTCTGAGCTCGTTATTCTCGAACAAGCATTCAACGCCGCCGCTAGAATAGTATCGGTTGTAGATTCGATGTTTGATGAACTCTTCAACTCGGTCACATAGGGGCATCAAAATGGTAAGCCGGATCGGATCCCACGCACAAAGCCAAATAGTTTTGCAAGCCACACTCCGTACACAGGCAAGGTTATTTGACAGTCAAACACAGGTTGCAACAGGAAAAAAAACACAGACGTTTTCTGGGCTTGCAGGTGACGCACAACGCCTTCTGAATGCTAAAGCTGATCTTGCCAAAACTGATCAATTTCTTGAAAACATCGTAATTGCAGAGCAACGGCTTGATATGATGCTATTTTCGGTGGATCGGGTTGATGAAGTTGCTAGAGAAATGCGTTCATTATTTCAGAGTGCCCGTAACGGTGATACGGCTAACGTTCTCGATATCCCCAATATGGCTGAACAATTTCGTGATTTAGTTGTTGACCTACTAAATGCAAAAGATAATGAGCGCTTTTTATTCTCCGGCGGTAAAACCGATACGAAGCCCGTCGATCTGGGTAACGGTATTTATACAGCGCCTGCTCCTCCACCCTATGATGATGGCCCAGACACGGGCTATTATGAAGGCGATTCAACTGTCAATTCAGTCCGGATTGACAATAGTTTCGTCGTTTCTTACGGCGTTTTAGCAAATGCAGATCCATTTGAAAAAGTAATACGGGCGTTGGATAATATGGCCCAAATGACGTTTACCGAACCTCCCACTGCAGCAGAGCTGGCGGTCGTTGAGGCGGCTATTACCGAACTTAATGAGGCCATTGAGGACAATGGGGTCAATCCCACCCTGCAAAATATCGCGTCAGGTATCGCGCTCGACCAAAACCTTATTGCCGAACAACGTAGTAAACACAACAGTGTAAAGGTTTTCCTCGAAACAAAAATTGGCGATATTGAGAATGTGGACACAGCTGAAGCAGTCGCTAAGCTGAACTTTGAACAGGTCCAATTAGAGGCATCCTTTCAGGTGATCGCGCGCATACAACGCCTAACGCTCAACACGTTTTTCTAAATATTTAACGAACAATAAATTGCTGATATTAATAGCTTCGGATTACCCCTTACACAGTAATTTTTGATAAGCATATTTCCGATTTCCCAACTATGGGCTCAACATAGATGGCATCATACCCTAACAAGAAGTCACCTGACGGGTCTTTCGTTGGATCCGCAAATCAAGTGCTTGATCAAATCTTATTGCGTATTGATAATGGCCAGCATGAGAGTGCGGAGAATATTCTTCGTCAATTAATTAAAAATCGCCCTGGACACGCCGAAGCCTGGAACTTGCGTGGAGTTAATGCAGTCAGGGGCGGGGGCACAAAATTAGCGATAAAATGTTTTACAGAAGCGTCCAATATTAATCGCGATAATGCGGTCTATGCTGCAAACCTTGGCAATGCCCTAGGACTTGATAAAAGCTGGGAACAAGCAGCAGGTGCCTGGTCACGCGCAATATTACTCGCACCAAAAAATCCGGAGCATCAGCTAGGACTCGCAATCTGCATGATATATCAAGGTAAAACAAAGGAGGCGTTAGAACAAGGAGACCATGCTCTGCAAATGCACCCACCACCGGAGGCAATTTTTACGTTTGCTAAATCACTTTCCAAACACGACCAACTCAAGCCCGCAATCAATGCCTACACCGCTGGTCTTGCTAAGCAACCAGAGAATACCGAGGCTAAGTTCCAACTGGGTGCTTTATTTCAGAAGTTGGGCGATCTAAAGAATGCCGTAGAGTGCTTTCGTGCAATTCATTTGGGTGATCCTACCCACGTAGAGGCACTTTGCCGCCTTTCAGCAATAGCCCGTAAACTAGGTCAAAAAAAAGAAGCAGTTAAAACTGGGGAGCGTGCTCTTGCCTTGAATCCCGACTCCGCCGAGGCTCATAATAATCTTGGGCTCGCGCTTTGTGACTTGAGCAAATATTCGGAGGCGGTTGAGCATTTCGAGGCAGCACTTACAACCACAGGAGCCCTTTATGAAACATTGAATAACCTTGGGGTTGCTCATCAGGCTCTCGGTAATTTGGATGCCGCGGAAAATTTCTTGCGCCGTGCCCTCACGATAAGCAGCTCTTTACCTGCAGCCGACCGAAACCTCGGGAACGTATTACGGCAAGCAGAAAGATTTGATGAGGCACTTTCATGCTATCAGCATGCGCTAAAGAAAAGCCCGTTAGATTTTACAAACTATGCAAACATTGGACTATTACTGATTAATCTTAATCGGCCATCCGATGCAATTACAATTTACGAGAAAGCGTTATCACTCAAACCTAATCATTTGGCTATTCGTAAAAGTCTGGGCATAGCTCAATTGCAGAGCGGCAATTTACGAGAAGGCTTTCGTAATTACGAAGCGAGGCTCGCAAAAAAAGACTGCTTCTCAAAAATTCCAAGATGGTCCCCTGACTGCAACGCTCACTCTGTGCTTGTTACAGCTGAACAAGGCTTCGGTGATACATTGCAGTTTTGCCGGTACCTCAATCGACTTGTAGAAATGGGATTAGAAGTAACCTTTGCCTGTCAACCTACTTTGGTCCGTCTGATGAGAACTGTTAATGCTGCAATCACAGTGATCTCAAATAACGACAAAGCACCTGAAACTGACACACACATTCCGTTACTAAGCTTGCCATTCGCTCTTGGGAGTACTTTAGAAACCATCCCAGCAGATTGCCCTTATCTTTCAGCGGATGAGGCTCTCACTCCGAAATGGCGTAAAATTTCTGACAAACCTATTAAAAGCGTCGGTCTCGTTTGGTCAGGCAATCCGCACCGCCAAGATGATCGAATGCGTTCATGTCCACCAAAGCTATTACACAAGTTGTTATGCATGAAAGAAATCGACTTCTATTCGCTGCAAAAGGAGGGTATCCCAACCGGCTTTGAAGAAATTACGGACTTGGGCTGTCATCTAACAGACTTCGCCGAAACGGCAGCCCTAATCAAATCGTTAGATGTTATTGTTACAGTTGACACAGCAATGGCCCATTTGGCCGGTGCTCTTGGCAGACCTGTTTGGGTGATGTTGGGTAATACAGCGGATTGGCGATATTTTTTAGAGCGGAACGATAGCCCGTGGTATCCTCAGATGCGGTTATTTCGACAGAAAAAGCCTGGTGCTTGGGCCGATCTCATAAGTGATGTTGCAAAGGCATTAAGAGATTGGGCTTCTTCTCAAAACCGGTTTTCAGATGAGCAATAAGGCTATTGACTAGCCGTTAGATCTCTATGAAGCAAAACAATGTCAACTCTGACTAATCTAGGCCAGGCTGCCAATTGGCACCTCCCCCACAACTGTTGATCCAGTGCAAACACTGAAAAGTTGGAGTTATGCGACAATTTCCTCACTTCTGAGATTTGTTGGCGGTTCAGCTGGTGGCTCGTCCCCTGATACAGACAAATTGTTACCATCGGTATCTGGTTTAGTTAGAAGCCCAGAGGCTATATTTTTATTAATATCTATCAATACGTTCAATTTCTGAGCATCTGGTTCCGCCAAGGCGTTCACCGTGTGCTTATCTATGAATACGCTCAAGCTCAAAATATTTTGTTTGATATTTTGAGGTAATGGATTTTCTTCTGATGATATATCCGCCTGGAATATTGTCCAAAGCCGCCAATTCAATCTTAGCGCAGCCTTGTATGAATCAATATCATCTGGGTTGGGTAGACATGCGTCTAGCATTCGAGCGGCTTCTAAAAGGGCTTTCGCTTCATTTTGAGAAGCGCTTGTGCCAAATTTTTCATAAGATTGATAGGCGCTAGGCTGTGACATGCTTCAACACCTCTTGTTCATATTTTATCAATTTACGGCACTTCTTCAATGCCCCGTATACATCGCCGGTAATAACGTCTTTTCCGATCTCAAATACAATAGCAGTGGAACTTGGAACGGCTTTTATGAATTGTTTAACCAATTGATTAAATTTCTGCTGATAATATCGATCTTTTTCTGGGAACATGTAAAGCATCTGGACCATAAAATATATCCGTTTGGCAGGTGTATCTGCCTCCTCCTCTGACATAATATCACGCTCCCGCAAAATACTTGCTTTATTCTCAAGCACGAGTTCGGATTTTTCTCCGCCATTTAAAATAACAGCCTGATTAATAGCTACTTTTTCGCCAGGCCTGAGGACTATTTTTAATGGCATTACAAAGAAGCCTCAAAAATTGTAACAATTGTATTTTACCGGAACAAAAACATTCATTCGTCTTAGTTTATTCAATTTCCATACCAAAATAGCATTTTTTTAACTTTTATAATTATCCATTCCAAGAAAAGATAAAAAAAGGGGGCCCAACTTTTGGGCCCCCGAATTAAGTTTATTTTTTTATTATTTTTAACCGAAGAGAGCTAAGATTGACCGTTCACTCTGTGCGGCCAGGGCCAAAGAGTTAATGCCAAGTTGCTGACGAGTTTGAAGGGCCAGCAAATTAGCACTCTCTTTATTCAGGTCTGCAAGGGTCAATTTGCCCGCGCCGTCCTGAAGCGTACCAATTAAATTATCACCAAAATCCAACCGCGTCTGCAATATCGATGCGCTAGAACCTAGAGTTGACGCATTTGAGCGTAACTCAGTAATAGCACTGTTCACCGCCGTGATTGCAGTATCAATTGCAGTAGTATCAGCAAAGTTATTGGTAGCATTGGCAATATTCAAGCCCGTAGATGCTGTCGTCGAGTCGAGACCCGAAATAGTTAGAGTACTCGAAGCATCCTCGTTAAAGTCAATGGTCAGGTTATCAGCCGAAGCCTTAACCAAATTAGTGCCATTAAAACTTGCATCGTTCGCCAAATCATCAATCTGACTTAAAATGTCGTTAAATTGCACCGCCAAAGTAGACTGTTCCGAGGTATCACCTGTGGCCTTAGCGTTATTTGCAAGACCTTTGGCCTGTTCGACTAGTTCCGTAATAGCGTCAAGACCGTCAATCGCAGCTGCAACGGCCGAAATCCCCAAGTCAACATCATTACGTAAAGCTGCAAAGTCGTCCGCACGGTTGTTTAAAGCCCCCGCGGTAAAGAATGCACTGGCTCCATCAATTGGTGAGCCAACTGCTAGTCCAGATGAAAGACGATCTTGGGTCTTGTTAACAAGTGAAGAAGTGCGTTGCAACTGTAAAAGATTTGAACGCACAGCTGTCGTAAGCGAAATATCATTAGCCATTTTTTTACTCCTTTTCTAGGACTTATCAGCCGCTTTCTGCGACCGCTGAACACCCCAAGCCGGTTTCTCCATATCAGGGCACCAAACATGAATCGAATGGCAAAGTTCGGATTTAAGCAAGCAACAGATGTGCCACAGCATCACCTCAAAAGTATTTGGGCGTAAGCATATGATTTTGTTACGATAATTTTAGCGGCCTTTGTCATGACTTACGTGACGCGGCAAAATTTTCCTAAAAAACGGCAAAATGTGCCCACCGGGCGGAATAATCTGCCCGGCAGGTTTATCCGAGAGTGGTTAGCGCAGGTCAGCTGAAAATAAATACTAACCGAATAAGGCTAATACCGCTCGCTCACTTTGCGAGGCTAATGCTAACGAATTAAGCCCAAGTTGTTGTCGTGTTTGAAGCGATAAAAGATTAGCACCCTCTTCATTCAGATCTGCTAATGTTAATGTACCAGAACCCTCCAATAAAGTGTTTGCCAGGTCCTCAGTAAAACTTAGCCTTGTCCGCAAAATGGAGTTATTCGAGCCAAGCGTTGCTGCGTTCCCTCTTAATTCCACAAGAGCACTATTGATCGCTGTCAAAGCAGTATCGATCGCAGAGCTATCAGCAAAGTTATTGGTAGCATTGGCAACATTCAAACCAGTTGTTGCAGTTGTAGAGTCGAGACCGCTCACCGTGATAGTGTTACTACTGTCTTCATTGAAATCGATAATTAAATTGTCTGGCGTTCCCTTGATGAGGTTGATGCCATTAAAACTGGCATCATTTGTCAAATCATCAAGCTGAGTAAGAATGTCATTGAACTGCACCGCTAGAGTCGATCGTTCATTAGTATCACCAGTAGCAGCGGCATTGTTAGCCAAACCCTTAGCTGTGCCCATAAGTTCGGTAAGTGCCTCGATGCCTTGTAACCCAGCCGTAACCGTGCTTATGCCAAGCTCAATATTATCTTTTATTCGCGACAAGTCATCCGCACGAAAATTCAATGATCGAGAGATAAAAAAAGCGGTCGCATCGTCTTGGGCGCTATTAACCTTCAAACCAGTAGCTAACCGCCCTTGAGTTATATCGGTTAGGCCAGCGGTTCGTTGAAGTGTCAGCAGGTTAGACCTTACTGCCACGGATAGATTGATCTTATCTACCATCTGTCATGTCCTTTCTGACTTTGACAATGGCGCTATCTGGGGCGGTTGAACTTTTAGTCCTTATATCCACTGAAGCGCCAAACCTACACCCCATAAGCGCAACGGACATGCCAACAACCGATGGGCACTAAGCGCTTGTTTTATATAATTTTTTTTTACCAATTGCCATCCGCACCAATTGACGGCCGATTTCTACCGGGCAGTTCTTACCACTAATGGAACATATTACCCAGCTCGGGTATTTTCTATGAATTCAACTAATTTGAGCCTTATTCTAGCTATGTCCTGCGCATTCAAATCTATCGAAAATGGCAACCCCAGCACTCGATCCGCAATGTCGTTTGTAACCGACAACGCCGCTTTAGGTGATCTCTCGAAGGCAGGCTCGCGATGACATCCACGGCTCCACCACTGTCGAACCTCGATCCGCTGAGTTTGCATAAAAGCTTTTGCCTCCTCTACAGACGCCTCCCGCAAAATTACGTTAAAGGTTGACTTAGCAACATCTGTTTCCGAGCCAGGCGCTAATGTAATGCCGTCCAAATTAGACAACGCGTGACTATAATCAACAGCACGCTCTCGCAACCGACGCCGTAACTGAGGCCATGCGTCCAAGGCAGCATGGCCTACAGCTGCTGAATATTCACTCATCTTTCCATTAAAACCGGCACCCTCTGCCAACCGTTTCTCACGAAAACCAAAGTTACCATGCTGGAATAAAGCCTCGGCCTTATTGCGATCTCGACAAATAATAAGACCACCCTCACCGATACCTAGCGGTTTTGTGGCATGTAGACTAATCACAACGGGGCTCTGACCAGCTCGGGCACTATCTATCCCGGCTGCGGAGTCAATCACGACAGGAATACCTGTTTTAGCAGCAAGCTCATCCCATAACTCGATATCGAGAGGAGCGCCAAACGGAGCCACAGCTAAGATAGCCCTCACCGGCTGGTTCAAATCTTCGAGAGCTTCGAGCACCAATTTCTGGTCTAGGATCCAGCTCTTCGGCTCAACGTCCAGGAAAAATGGGGTAAGGCCAGCCGCTACGGCTGCATGCGCACTAGCAACAAAAGTAAAAGACGGCATTAAACATAATCCGCTTTCGCCCGCCGACGCCTCGCGCAATGCCATAGCCAATCCGAGTGTTCCGCTCGAGGTCATTACGATATTCTCATAGTCTACCGAAAACATATCGGCGAAACGTGACCGCAGGCGCTGCTCTAGTGGGCCATAATTACTGTACCAACGATTACTATCGATTTCTGCCAAATATGGCATGATCATGTCCGTCTGTGGCAAAGTTGGCCGCATTAAGGGAATATCATGATCCATTTTGATAAGTTCCCATTTCTTGTTGCCTTTGTTACATGTCTTGTTGCAAGTGTGCTGCCAGCGCTTTATGCACCTTACAAATGACAGGACCCCAATCACTCCTTGAGGTTTGACGGAAAATCCTTGCTGTTGGATACCACGGACTGTCTTCTCGCTCCAGCAGCCAACGCCAATCAGGGCCGTGAGGTATCATAATCCACACTGGTTTCCCCATACCCCCAACAAGGTGCGCAAGCGCAGTATCCACCGTAATAACTAAGTCAATGCTGGAGACAATTTCAGCTGTGTCTAGAAAATTTTTGAACCCGGTTCCAAATTCCTGCACACCAAATTTTTTTAGAGCTCTCTGGTCTTCGTCATCCAGCTCTGTCTGTAAACTTACAAACTCCACCGCTTCCTGATGAAATAATACTTCGAAATCAGACAACGAACATGATCGATGTCGCCCTTTCCTGTTTGTTTTGCTCCCACGCCACGCAACCCCAATTGTAAATTTCTCAAAATCAACCCTTGGGTTAGGAAGCGGCAAATAAGGTACCGCAGCCGGCACCGTTTCTAGTGTGGTACCAAATTTATCAGGAAGGCTCATCAGGGCGACGTGCAAATCAAACGAAGGCAGAATATTGCCGAGAGGAACCACAGTATTGAGCCAGGATATTTTCGCGAACAAAGGAACCAAAGAAGAAGGACATTCAAAAACTACGCGTGCACCTGCCTCCGCGAGCAGAGCACCGTAACGTACAAATTGTAATCCATCTCCAAGACCTTGTTCATGATATATAAGTACAGTTTTACCTACAACTGGCTCACCACTCCACTCAGCCGTATCAAATTCGCGTTTTTCTAAAAATGGAACTGCTGTCCAACGCCATTCATATTCGGCCCAACCAAGTTTATAATCACCATTCAACAGAAGCGCTAAAGAACGGGTCCAAGCTGCTTCTGCCATTGCTGGTTCAAGTGCAAGAGCCCTTTCGGCCGCCTTAAGAGCAAGCGTGATATTCTCCAAAGCTAATTCTGCTGTGGCAAGATTGGCATACGCGTCTGCATAATATGGATCGATTTCTATCACTCGATTATAACGAAGGCGTGCGTCTCCGGGCCGATCAAGCGCGTAATATGCATTTGCAAGATTATATTGGGCTTCTTTGCAAGTTTGGTCCAAGGATATAGCCCTTTCTCCATCTTGGACGGCTCCTTCTGGGTCATCAAAATCCAATCGAAGGCTACACCGATTGGCTCTAAAAATTGAGTTTTCTGGTTCCAGTCGACATGCTTCCAAATTAGCTTCTAATGCTTCCTCAATGAGGCCCAACTGTTGCAAAGCTATTGCATAATCGTTTTGCGCAACCGCATGGGATGGCAATATTTTTACAGCCCTACTCAACATGTCACGTGCGTCGGAGGCACGCCCTACACCAAGAAATACTCTACCCGCATTATAATACCCATCGGGCGAGTGCGGGGCTAAAGTAATTGCTTCTTCTAATTCAACTAGAGCATCCTTAGCTTGGTCACAGGCAGCTAATGCAATTCCATAATTTATTTTTACTGGAGCAAATCCTGGATTTAACTGGACGGCTTTTTTTAATAGCTCACATGCAGCTTTGGCATCCCCGCGGTCAAGAACAAGAGCACCTGCTAATTGAAGTGCTTCGGGATTTTCAGGACTTTCATCTAGGATATCGTTGTATATTTCAAAAGCCTCGTCGAGCCGACCTTCAAAGTGGTGCGAAAGCCCTTTTTTTAGCTTTTTATCAAAACACTTATCCATGACTTCATTGTAGTGTCCAAACGCAAAGAGTGATACAGGCTTTGCACATCACTGGTATACTGTCTAATATCAGATTATGACCTGCGTAGCTGTCATTCAGCCATACTTCATGCCTTATGCCGGATATTTCCGGCTCTTTGCAGCCGCAGACGAAGTGGTTTTGTATGATTGTGTTCAATTTCCACGTCGGGGACGGGTGCACCGCAATATTCTGCCAGATTCGCACGCTAATCCACGATGGCTAACCCTGCCGCTCCAAAAAGCTTACATGGGGGTAAGAATACAAGACCTTAGATTTGCCGAAGACGCCGAACAAAAAATGACACAACGCACTTCTCGATTCCCGTCGCTCTCTACAGCTCCGTGTGAATTAATGTCTCTGATACACCGCCCAGTTGGGAACGTCGTAGATTATCTGGAAGCTACATTGGAGGTGAGTTGTAAAATATTAGGTTTGCCCTTCAACACAACACGTTCCTCTTTACTTGAATTACCCCCCCATCTGACTGGTACACAGCGAATTATAGCCGTCGCCAAGTCATTGGGCGCGGACACATACCTAAATCTCTCCGGTGGACGAAGCCTTTACAACGATTCCACATTCCGAAAACAGGGCATCACATTAAAATTTTTAAACGAATGGCATGGGTCGAAATGGAGTATTTTGCAACACTTGGCACCAGAAGATCGGGCACTCATAGCGACAGACATTTGTGCTCAGTGCTAGTCCCGCGCCACCCTAAGGATGAATTCACTCAGTGCATTTACGTGGCACATGTCGCCAAATATGGAGTCAGAACGCTCAGCTACTCGCTCTAAGACATGCCTTTGGAAGTCACAATCTTTCGCAAATTGCACCGCGCGGCTGACATATTCTTCACCACTATAAACAACCGGCTCTTCAATATTCATCAATTGATAGAGTGCAGCAGTATAGCGCCCTCGCAGAAAACGGCCTGGCCACGTTACCATTGGCGTTCCAGCAGCAATCGCCTGCCAACTCGTATTTCCACCACCGAATGGGCGGGTATCAAGTGAAACATCGGATAATGATAGTACATTCATAAAATTCATATGGCTCATGGCCGGTAAAAACTGTACGCGATCCACGACGTCGGGAATGCTGCGTTCAAAGCGAGCTTGCAGTCTGTCCGAGAGGCCAGGAGTGAAACCGGCAGGTATTAATATATAACCTTTTGGGTCTGCTCGAAGGATTTCGCCCAACCAATTGTCCATCGCCGGATGAATTTTAAACAGGGTTTGACCACAGAAATAAAGCGATCCATTTTGTGGCAAGCCAAACTCTGCCCGCGACTTTAAATTTTTCGGGAGTTCAGGTCGATCGTAATAGGTAGGGGCACCAGGAAGCCGGACTAGGCATTCTGCGTAATGGGTATCTGCATCAATTGGTTCTTGTAACTCACTGCTTAGGTAATAATCGATGTTGGGCACCCCAACGGTATCTGGATGCCCCCCAAGCACACACTGCACTGGCGCTAGCCGAGCAAAACTGAGGAAATAGGTCAGCGGTTCCATCCCGATGTCGGTATAAATTAAAACATCAAGGCCAGTCTTCGCTATTATTTTACGAGCGTCCCCTAACCGAGGCGGCAAAATAATAGCTTGATCAACATCCTCTGCAATTGCCGACCAAAGCGGATCTGACCCTTTTGAGAAGGTAAATGCTGTAACATGAATATCCTCGCGCGGCATAAACCGCATTATTCCGTGAAAGCATCGACCCACGGAATTTAACTGCAACTGACGCGAAATAAATCCAACGCGTACCCTCGAATATTCATGACGCTTTTCACAGTGAGCCTTTCCCAAACCTGGACAGGCTTTGATGTAGAGGGCAGCCAGATGCTTTTGGGTGTCTTTGTTATTGGTGTCGTGATAAGAAATTAAAAAATTGCTGGCCCCAACCTCAACATATGGATCGACAAGATTGCAGTCCAACCTGGCCATTTCTTGAAGACTATCATCTAATTCTCTGCGAGCCGCATTCATCTCTTCAAGCGAAGACGCCACGACCGGTAGCAACGTGGAGAGACGAAATAGCAGCCCATCGTCATTTCCAAATTCCAGAGCCCTTCGCCAGGTGGCTTGCGCAGCTGGTATATTTCCAACCTTCGCGTCCAAGCTGCCTATATTTTTTAGAATTTGCTTGTTACTAGGCTCTAAACGAGCGGCTTCCTCTAATTTTTTACCTGCTTCGATGACATTTCTAGTTTCAACCAAGGCAAGCCCTAAATTGTTAAGGGTCTCGGCTGAGCTGGGCGTTAACTTTTCCGCTTGGCGGAGTATCCTCAGCGCTGTTTCCGGCTCACCTTGTTCGAGGAAAATTACACCAAGATTATTTAGTGCCCCCGCATGCTTGGGTGCTAGCCGTATGACCTCAGAAAACACTCTAGCAGCTGCCTCTACGCGCCCGAGCTCTCTCAGAGTAACCCCCTTGTTATGAAGCAAATTTGGATCGTCACGAGACAAGGAAAGTGCTTCTTCATAGGAATCAAGTGCAGCCAGAAAATGCCCGGTCTCTCTATATAAATTTCCAAGGTTAAAATGTCCCATCGATTGCTTTGGATCAAGGGCAAGGGCCTTTAGGAGAAAAACTTTAGCTGCTGCCGTATCCCCCATTTCGCGGGTTACAACACCAAGATTTATCAGGAGTGCGGGGTTCTTCGGATCTTCACTTTCAGCCCGTTTGAGCAATTCCAGTGCGGCTGATGTCTCTCCAGATTTATGAGCCAAAACACCTAGCATCTGCAAGGCACCCGCGTGGCATGGATTAATAGTGATAATTTGCCTGTATATTTCCTTAGCCACATCAGACCTTCCGGCCTCATGATGCCGACGCGCAGAAAGATAGAGTGTATCCGTCTCAGTCACTGATTGATACCGACTGCAGAAATTTTATTAAATCTTCAATAACGCCCGTATCATTAAAAATTAATTCCGATCGCTCCAGAATTTTTGATGATATTTTTGAGCGTAATTCCTGTTTCTGTCCAAGATTTAAGGCAATATTAATATAATCTTCGGGTGAATCTGCAATACAATCGGATATTCCCATATGCTTATACAAAGCTTTTGCGCCAAGACCACGAATAAACTCACCGGGTAGAGTTACAACTGGAAGACCAAACCCAAAAGCTTGGTAATTGGTATTTCCCCCACCAAAGGGCCAAGTGTCCAAGATAACATCGCCAAGGCGCAGTATAGATAAAAAACCGTTCCAGTCTGTTCGTTCTAAAACTATCACTCGATCAATTGCATTACCGAAAATCGGTCGCCAGCGGGAAATAAGTCTGCTAGTCAAGGTTGGTGGGTCCCCCTCAAAGATTACAAGTCGGCCATTAGTGTCGGCTTTGATGAGCCTCGCAAGCCACTGGTCCATATCCGGATGAATTTTAAACAAGCTCTGAGGGCACATGTATAAAGTCCGGTTTTCAGGCAAATTAGCCTCACGCCGTATGAGATTACCAGTCGTTTTCGGACGTTGGTAGCATGTCTGCACGCCTCCAAGCCGGATTAAGTGCTCAGTGTAATGATCCTGCGCTCTGCAGGGTTCAGCCTTGTCGCTGGATATATAATAATCGACAGTACTGACGCCACTTGTGACGGGGTGCCCCCAAAACACACATTGAATGGGCGCTAATCGTGAGAAGCTGAGGTAGTAGCTAAAAGGATCCATGCCGATGTCCGCATAAATCAAGATATTGAGATTCAATTCTGAGATAACCTTACGAGCGGACATTAAGTCGTGCGGCAGTGCAAGCGAATGCGCAACCTTATGCTTGAGCCTTTCCCATCCTTTATCTTCATCACCGGCAAGAGAAATAAGGACCACCTCAATTTCATCGCCTGCCCCATCGACTAATCCTTCAAGCAAACCTTCTAAAGTATATCCCACTGCGTGGCTTTTAAGGTAACGTGAGAAAAACCCAACACGGCGTCTTGAAGAAGCCGGCGCAATAGAATTAGAAATATAATTCAGTGATGGACATGCTTGACGCCAGAATTCGGATAACTTCTCCATAAGAGGCCGATCGTTTTTCCCATGATACGCTAAATAGAAATTCATAACCGGAACGCTCAACGGATCACCGCTGTATTTCAAGCGCTTTGCATGCAGTACGTCGAACCCCTCTTCAAAGCGCTGCCGCCATAGCCCAATATCCTCCGATGAGGATGGTATTGCTTGCATGAGTCCAGCTCGGGCTATGAAAAAATGGGGCTCTGGCCGCTCGCTTATTAACCGCGCAAGAATATCATCTGCCTCGTCAACCTTTCCTGTGCCAGCCAATGAGAGTGCCCAATTGTAGCGTGCATCTAAAAACCCTGGCCGCGCAGTCAAAGCAGCTTTAAATGCCGTCGTGGCCTCATCATAGCGCTTTTGCCGTTTTAGCAGATTACCAAGATTATTATGTGCTTCTGCAATGCCAGAATTAAGTTCTATTGCGGCCCGATAACTGGCCTCGGCCTCTACATCACGGCCTAACTTGACCAAAACCTTTCCACGATTTACCAAAATACTTACTGACTGTTCATCATGGGCAAGACCCTGATTTAGTACAACCAGTGCCTCTTCACACTGTCCAGACAAGTCCAATAGAACACCAAAGTTAGAGTATGCATCGACATATTCTGGATCACACTCAATAGCAGTTTGGTAATGCTTCGCCCCAGAACCTAAGTCTCCACATGCAACTGCCACAACTCCAGCATGTGTATGAAACATCGCCTGACCTGGTAAAAGTGTGATAGCGGAATCAATTTTTTCTGCCGCCTCTCTCAACCTCCCCTGGGCACGCAATGATAGACCGAGGAGATGCAAAGCATCGGGATCATTCGGGGCTTTTTGGAGCATCACCTCAAATGCTTTCTCAGCACTTTTATGATCCCCCATCTTTTGTAAAGCCAAAGCTCTCTGTAAATAGTCGTCAACCATTACCGAACAGTCTACCACTGTGACGTTATCTTTTGGCAAGAAGAGGATTTGCGCAATAATATCTCAATGCTTTAGGTATATAGAATGAAAAAACTAATCATCTTTGGAATCGGCCAGATTTCTGAAGTAGCGCATTACTTCTTTAGGGAGGATAGTGAGTACGAGATTGCAGGCTTCACAGCAAACAGCAGTTTCATCAACCGTGAATTACATTTGGGTTTGCCGATAATCCCTTTTGAAGACATTCTTGAAAGATGTCCACCCGATGAATTTAAAATGTTTATTGCGGTGGGGTATGAAAAGATGAACTTGGCACGACGCGGCAAGCTCGAATCAGCTCGAGCGTTAGGATACGACATAGCTCATTACGTTTCCAGCCGTGCTTTCGTACCGAATAATTTCAAGGCACGGGATAATTTATTCCTACTCGAAAATAACAATGTTCAACCATATGCAACCATCGGTGAAAACGTAACACTGTGGAGTGGCAATCACATTGGGCACCACTCCGTCATAGAAAATGATGTGTTCGTTTCAAGCCAAGTTGTTATTTCTGGATCCGTAAGGGTAGGTCGGGCGAGTTTTCTTGGGGTAAATGCGACTATAGGCGACAATATTTCGGTAGGTGCTGAGAATATCATCGGCGCAGGGTCCCTAATAATGAAAGATACCGATGACAAGGCAATTTTCAAGGCAGATCCAACTTACAGGTCTCGTATTACAAGCGACCGCCTGAGATCATTCTAATGCCGTGGCGTGGCTTGGGACATATTTTTACTGCAAATGGCCAGCGTGCTTGGATGCAAAGCCACTGCTCAATGCCTTTCGCTGAACCTCTTGCCGGCACATACTGTCGGATTTGGTTTACAGCTCGGAATAAAAATAATCACTCGCATGTGGCTTGGCTTGAAATTGATCTACGAGAGCCTGGCAAAATTTTGGCACTGTCCCAACATCCAGCACTCGCGCCGGGTTTTCCAAGTACATTTGACGAACTTGGAGTAATGGGTTCATGGATTGTCAAGAAAGGCACCCAAAATTGGCACTATTACGTAGGTTGGAGTGACGGCGGCGCCAAGCCTTTTCATGTAGCAATTGGCCTTGCAACCCAAAATGGAAATCAACTTTGTCGTCTCTCTTCGTTGCCAATACTCGACCGGAGTGCGGCTGACCCTTATTTTGTATCAACACCTTGCGTCATCAAAATAGGAGCCTCATGGCATCTTTGGTATCTTTCTGGCACTGGATGGTCAACCACTCCGCCCGCCAAAGCACGATATAAAATTGCCCATGCTACCAGTAAAGATGGGGTAATCTGGAATCCAGATACAAACACCCGTTTCGAACCTACAAATGAAGATGAAACTGCTTGTGCTCGGCCCTCTGTAATATTTGAGAAGGGGGTATTTCATATGTGGTTCTCTGTTCGAGGCGACACTTCCCCCTATCGCCTGGCGTACGCAGAATCTTCGGACGGCCAGCAATGGAGCCGAAAAGATAACGAAGTTGCATTCAAAAATTCACCTGGAAAATGGGAAAATGAGATGCGTGCTTACCCGCACGTCTTCGACCAAGCTGGCAGCCGTTGGATGGTAACGGCGGGCAATGGCTTCGGCAGAGGGGGGATGGGATTGGCAATTCTCGAAAATTCTTAGTTCTTATCAAAAAATCGATTTAACAAATGAACATCTGGGAAATTGTCATCAATCAAATCAAATTGTGGTTTATAAATATAGGGATTAGGAAATCCTCGCGTTACAAAGGTGGGTTCCAGCATATTATTGTATCGAAAGCTAGCCGCCCAGCGCACCCCTGCACCCTTAGATCTCCCAGTTCGGTGAGCCATGAACATTGAGAACGCAACAACGTCTCCGGGATGAGCAATCACCTGTGTAAAAGGAACTCCAGCGAGCTTTTCTTCTGATATCGCATTTCCAAACTCGTGCGGCTTTGCCTCCAAAAGGCCCAACCGATGGCTGAAACGTGCAACCTCAAGCGGCCAAAAAGCTCGGTCATGCCGTGTCAATGGTAGCCACAATACCAGACTGTCAAGGCTACCCTGTACGCTCCGCCAATCTTGGTGCGATGGGGTTCCTTGGTAACCTTCGGGCACTGCCAACCCATTACCTACAATGTGGACAACAGGCCGAGTAGATATTACAGGACTTTCAAGCCCTAATTCGGAAACCAGATCAATAATAATCTGACTACTACCAATGGCATGTAGCGCAGGAGTATGTTGTGCAAGCTTCGCGGCTGCCAAATAACGTTCTATATCCGCATTAAAGAGACATTGAAGTTTTTGATTATTTTCAGGTTTCAGTCTCAAATAAGATATCTGTTTGCTAAATGGCTCCTCTAGTTTGGACTGTAGTTCCAAAACTCCCGTAGAAGACAAAACGTTCGGCAGAACTGTTATGCCGGTCGTCCATAATTCCGTTTTATGCGCAGTAAGATCCAAAAGACTTTTCTCTCAACCTTAGACATGGCACCCTGCCCTCATGAACACCAAAAAGGCAAGCCCTCCTTACCAAGTGATTATTGATCATTACGAAACTTGCTTGGAAAATCATGGCGACAATAACCTTGGCGTTGATTGGCCAGACAAGTGTGATGCAGCAACTCGATATCAGGTAATGCTAGATATTGTTAAAGGCTCAAGCAGGGAAACAATAATCGATTTTGGCTGCGGGGCTGGGCATTTGCTAGAATATATTCAGACCCATAATATGAAAAATATTGACTACATTGGTCTCGATATTTCACCAAAATTTATCGCCCTATGTAGGCGTAAGTGGCCTCATCATGATTTTATAAAAGAAGATGTGCTGGAGAAATCTGACACAATTCCAGAGGCAGACTATGTAATCATGAATGGTGTATTTACCGAAAAATGCACCCTTCCGAATAAGGTTATGTTTTCATATATGCAGAGAGTAATTAAGCTTATGTGGTCAAAAGCAAGAAAAGGACTGGCCGTCAACGTTATGTCAACCAATGTTGATTGGAAGCGCAAAGATCTGTTCCATTTGTCCAAAAGAGATTTTTCCAAGTTTTTAACTGCAGAGATTTCGCCAAGTTTTCTTTTTCGCGAGGATTACGGACTTTATGAGTTTACCGCCTACGTGCATAGAGACGCTTGACGTCGTTGCCCGGCAAACTTTGCCCGGCAAAACTGGTTTCAGTAGGCAAAATATACCTATCAAATGGGTGGTCACTTGATTTCGCGGCCATCAAAAGCACGAAAGTTAGTAAAAACTGGCCGTAATACTATCATTTGGGTCGATGGCACCAGGTTTGCATTCGACAATCTTGAAAATCGCGTTTGATGTATAGCACTGTCTCGCTAATTTAAACCTGATTTCACGAGCGTTCTTCGCGGAGTGAGAGAAAGTCACAAAACGAAGGGCAAACGCAACCAGATACGCGAATAATTTATGTAGGAAATAATACCACATTCGCGTTTTTGACCATCATGGGTGGCAGAAGGCCATTCGGGAGGGTAAAATGGAATTTCCAATATCTAATGCACCGTCGCTTTCTAGTCAGACGGGCCAGACCCAAAACAATTCTTCGACTTCTCAGGTGAGTGTCGGAAATAATGCATTGCAAGGCGATGCATCTACAACCGTCAACCTGGCTGCAGAAACCGGCGGCGCCGGCGGAGAGCAACAACAAAACCAACTGGGTGCACAATTCGAGCAAGCTGTAAGCGCGCAGGAAACGTTAAACGACTTGCAGCCTACGGGGCGCCGGGTTGATATCAATTTCAATTCTGAACTTAATAAGCTTCTACTCCAAGTTGTGGATACAAGGACAGATGAAGTTGTGGAGACCATTCCGCCGGAAACTCTGGTGCGACATCTTAAAGATCAGGTTGCACCACCGGAAACACGCGAGGATGCGCTAAATGCTTCTTCAACTGTTGATAAAGAGGTTTAAACCCAATCTTAGTGAATAACTCTTTTTTGGTATTTGCATAGGACTGGAGTGCTTGCAAAGAAATTGCTGAGCACAACTGACATAGGGAGGGGCAGCAGAAAACCACGGTACTCTGCCCAACACAGGCAAAATTTGCCTAAACGTGCGTGTATTATTTGCCGCGCGCGGATAAACTTGCCTGCCTTTTGGGCTACGCAAAAAGAATTTTATATTATATATCATATGTTTATACGTGTGGCCCATCTCTTGCGGGTTTGGGGGCGACTAATAATATTTGGGTGCCACCATGAACACGCCAACCAATGTCTCTCCGATCGAAACTTTGTACGCAACTAGCGGTGCAGAAAAACGTCGAAACGTCATTAAAGAAGACGGCATAGACCGACGGGAATTATTTTCGAGTTTAGTTAATGGAGCCTCATTAAGCCAAATCGCTTACGCAGGCCTCAGTCAAGAATTTAATCTAACTTTATCCCTGCAAGATAACAATTTTAACGGTGATTTGCGTTCAGCCGACCAAGACACTTCTCACAACCAGGTATTCACGACAACCCCGGACAAGAGAGATACAGTCACCAAGTTGGAAGATGCACCGCTCACTTCAGATAATGAACAGCCAGTTGAGGAGAGTGTAGCTGAAAATGCAGCTCTCCAGCTTGAGAATAATTACGTTTCTGAGTCTGACATTGATCAAAGCCCAGTATCTGGAGTTAAAGAGAATAGATCAATAAACCCAGCGGAATTGGCACACGATAGCACGTCCATCACGACACAAACTCCGGAAATGCAGGTTGCGGCAACAACAACATCGCGGCCAGAGTCCGTAATTCAAGGACCACGAGAGGTTGGCCGTGCAAACAACGCTGTCAATATCAATCAGGCTCAAAATCGGGACCCTGTCGCTTTGCAAGTTATTAAGGCGGAAGAAGTAAGTTCTAATGCAGTATTGCGCAATGCGGGAAATGCGAAGGGTAGTGACTTACGAGCTAAGGTTACGGAGGCACCTGAGGAATTAGTATCCCAACCATCCGCTAACCTCGCAGCTAGTGCCACCGTTTCTGCTCAGGCAAATCAGCAGAATCGAGTTGGGGGAGACACGGTGCGCCTACCGGCAGGTGATCTCGCCAATGATGGAGACATGGCGTTGAACGGTGCCGTGACTAGACAAGGAAGCAAGCAAGGCGCGGCCAACCAACAAAACAATAATTCACTTAATCAACCAGGAACACAGGCTAAAGGTGACTCTCAGGGCACTGCATCAGGCGCCCAACATTCAGCTGAACAAGCATTGGCAGCAGCTACTCAACGAAATAATCTCTTCGCAGCAACGCTCGCCCGCTCTGGCGTCACACAAAATCAACCTAGTATACAACCGGTTGGTGGGGATCTTGGAATAGGTAATGCGACTAATGGACAACAACAGCCCACGAGAGCAACTGAACTACCCCAGCCACAAAGAGCGCGACCCCAGCTACCTCCTCGATTTGTAAGCGAACAAATCTCGGTGCAGGTTCAACGTGCTCTCGGTCAAGGCACCGACCGCATTAATATACAATTAAAACCAGCAGAGCTTGGCAGAATCGAGGTGAAGCTTGAAGTCGCGCATGACGGCAAAATAAATGCTGTAATCGCTGCTGAGCGCTCCGACACTTTAGATTTGCTGCGTCAGGACGCGCGCCATTTACAGCAATCTTTGCAGGGTGCCGGTCTAAATGCTGACTCGTCTAGCCTGAGCTTCACGCTCAAAAATCAAGACAACAGCTTCCAGCAAGCACTCGGCAAAGATGACAAAGATGAAGCCGAAGAAGCAGAAGCATTGGGCAATGATGCCGAAACTGGCTCAACACCGATAGACCGCCAAATTGTCAGCGACGACAAGATAGACGTCCAAGTTTAACAAAGTTACTAAAAAATGCTGGAGTTTAAATAGATGTCAGACATCGCAGCACTTACCTCAACTGCAACGGCATTAGCCGGAGCAAACAATACTCAGTCAGAATCCGCATTATCACAACTGACTGAGGACTTGGACAATTTCTTAACTATTCTTACGACACAACTGCAGCATCAAGATCCACTGGAGCCACTAGACACCCATGAGTTCACCCAACAATTGGTTCAGTTTAGTTCAGTAGAACAATTGATTGCCCAAAATAAGAATCTCGAAAGCATAATAGAGTTACAACAAAATGCTATGGCGATCTCGGCAGTTTCATATATGGGCAAGCAAGTATCGGCCACAGGCCAGGAGAATATGCTAGAGGAGGGGCAATCAACATTTAGTTATACCCTTCCTCAGAATGCAGCGGCGGCATCGGCAACAATCACTAATGAAGCTGGCAGCACAGTTTACTACGGCGCAGCGGAAACGACTTCAGGCAAACATTCTTTTGTATGGGACGGAAGTTCTACGACAGGTGTGGCGCAACCTGATGGTAAATATCAACTTACAATCAATGCAACAAATCCTGACGGACAGCCTATTACGCCGTCCTACGGAATTACCGGTTCTGTAACTGGGGTCGAGTTTGACGGAGGAACTGCCGTTCTCAGCATAGGATCCGTCAAGGTACCTTTGACCAATGTCACACAGATCCACGATACGGAATAAAGAAAAAATTTTATTAGTATCAGCGAGGCTTTATCAAACCAAAACACCCAGTCACAGGGGACACCATTTAAATAAACCATAACACGGGTTAAGATTAAGAGGGACATGATATGAGTGCATTTAGTTTATTCGGTGGCATGCGGGCAGCAGTGTCTGGCCTATTTGCGCAAAGCCAATCACTTGGAATGATTGGAGATAATATTGCCAATGTAAATACACACGGTTATAAGGCGGTCCGAAACAGATTCTCATCCCTTGTAACGACCGCATCAAATCAAACAACGCATTCCCCAGGAGGAGTGCAGTCTAACGTGCTGAGGGGAGTTGACCAGCAGGGTCTGCTTGAAGCAGCGTCCTCGTCAACTGATCTAGCAATCTCTGGCAATGGAATGTTTGCAGTAAATGCTGAAGCTGATAGTACTGGCGAATACCTTTTTACCCGAGCCGGTTCATTTCGCGCAGACCTTGATGGTAACCTTGTAAATGCTGGAGGTTATTATCTTTTAGGATTTCCAGTTACAAACCAAGTACCTCAGGAAACAAATATCCTGACTGAACTCGAGGTAGTAAATATTTCCGATAATGTCGGCGTACCAGCTGAAACCACGACTATCGACCTTGGTGCAAACTTAAAAGCATCAGCTGCAACTGGTGACACTTTCGACCTCGGCATACAAGTTATCGATAAACAGGGTACACCTGAAACACTTACATTAACGTTCACCAAGAATGCCACAGTTAATACCTGGGACATAACAGCTGCAGTAACTAATGCAAGTTTCGTTAATACTGCGTCGAGCGCCCTTCTAACGGGCACTCAAGCCCTAGGTCAGGTAGTATTTAACGCTGACGGAACGCTCGATTCTACAAATCTAACAAGCCAAACCATCGATACTGCACTTACAACCGATGTTGATGGATTTACGTTCAGCCTCGACTTTGATAACGATTTTGCAACTGGCACATCTGAGGACAGAACATCAATTACACTTGACCTGGGTACTGTAGATACTGCATTAGGCTTACACCAATTTGAAGGAGTTTATACGCCCAACTACATTAACCAAGACGGTAGACAGTTCGGTGCTATAACTGGGGTGTCCGTCGCGGATGATGGCGTTGTAACGGCGCAATTTGACAACGGCGAGTTACGCGTTGTCAGCCAGGTGCCCATAGTGACATTTGCCAACCCCAATGAGCTTACTGAGGAAACTGGCAACGTTTACAAACAAAATGCAGAGTCTGGATCGGCTCTGATAAAGACCGCAAATTCCGGTGGGGCAGGCCTCATACAGGCTAATGCATTAGAGGCTTCAACGGTTGATCTAGCAGATGAGTTCACTCGGATGATCATGACACAGCGTGCATTTTCAGCTAATACAAGAATGATTACTACTGGCGATGAAATGCTCGAGGAACTCGTAAGGTCTGTGCGTTAACGAGAGGTTGTAAAAATATAATTGAATATAGCGGCCTGCAAAAGCAGGCCGCTTTTCTTCATGGCGTCGCACATGTCTTATGAAACCGCCAAACCTTTATTGAATTTTTTCTTGTATTTCAAAAAGTAGAATTCGAAATTTAAACATCTGAAATACATCGTGTCCTGCAGTCCTCAACTCCTTATTACAATCAATTAGTGAGTATATAAAGCACTTGAATAGCAGAATAGGTGGAGTTTTTTTAAAGCACCCATAAACAGCCCATTATCAAATACAACCTGCGCTTAACTTTGTATTAGGATAGATTTTTGAAGAGTTTCCAGCGCAATTTACATTGAATTTGAAATTAACGCTTGCCTTTGTTTAATTTATTCTCTTTAGTAGGCAATTTTTACCCAGTTTTAACTTCATTTATATTTCAAATTGCTTTATTTTATTTATAATATTTTATAAAATTTACAGAGTCATTGGTTCTGGCTTTAGAAATTAAGAAAAGATAGTGATGCTTTTGCATGTTTAAGTACGAAGACTTTGAGTTCTCCAAAAATGCCTTGGGATGCTTCTAATGATCGACAAAAGTGTCAGTAGAACGCTAAACAGTTCCGAGAGCGTTCCGGAAATACCGTCATGAATTCGTTGTTTGAAACAATTAGAAACCTAGGGGTCGGACGCCTCGTCGCAATGGCAGGGGTCACCCTTGCGATAATAGGTTTTTTCCTTTTCATGTGGAATAGGCTGAGCACCGGTCAACTTGCCGTACTTTTCACTGATCTTGATAGTCGCGATAGCAATCAGATTGTTGCAAATTTGCAGGGTGCCAATGTTCACCACAAGGTTTCAAAAGACGGCAGTCGAATAATGGTGCCTTCAGACCAAGTTAACCAGCTACGCCTTAGTTTAGCGCAACAGGGAATACCAGCGTCAGGATCAATCGGCTATGAATTATTCGATCGTGATCAGTCAATTGGCACTTCAAGTTTCGTGCAAAACATTAACCGTATTCGTGCTTTGGAGGGCGAACTTGCTCGAACTATAGCTGGTTTTCAGTCGGTGCGTAGTGCACGAGTACATCTTGTTCTACCAAGGCGTGAATTATTTTCCCGCCAACAAGTTGAGCCAAGCGCATCGGTAATATTACGCATGAGGGGAGCGGTCAGACTTGATCGCGCTCAAATTCAAGCCGTACAACACCTTGTAGCTAACGCCGTTCCATCATTAAAAGCCAGCCGAATTTCGATTGTTGATGACCGAGGTGCACTACTTGCGCGTGGCGGCGACAAAGGTGATGGGCAAGGAGCAGGCGAAACTGCAAACGAGCTTAAAGTTGCTTTTGAGGGACGGATGACTAGAACCTTGGAGCAGCTACTAGAGCCCAGTGTTGGTATGGGTAATGTGCGTGCAGAAGTGCGGGCCGATATGGATTTTGACCGTATCGTGACGCAAGAGGAAAAGTACGACCCCCAAGGCCAGGTCATTCGATCATCACAAAACATAACAGAGTCATCAAGCTCAACCGAGGCAAAAAATGATGCCGTATCTGTAGCCCAAAACTTGCCAGATGCGCCTAACCAAGAAGCCGGTCAAGGCGGAGCCCAAACGGGAAGCCAGCGGACAGAGGAATCTACAAATTTTGAAATTTCGAAGACAGTAACAAATCATGTGAAAGAAATAGGAACCGTTAGGAGACTCTCCGTTGCGGTCCTCATAAATGGAACTACCACCACTGAGGCGGACGGCAAAGAGATATATAAGGCCCGCTCGAAAGAAGAATTGGATAATATAGAAAAACTAGTAAAGTCTGCCATCGGGTTCGACGCAAGTCGAAACGATAAAATTGAAGTGGTAAATATGCGTTTCGCACCGTTACCACAAACACTAGATGATGAGCGCACTACGTTCTTTGGCTTCACCACGGCTGACATACGTCGTATCATCGAAGTGCTTGCACTCGCTTTTGTCGGGATCCTGGTAATGCTGTTATTTGTTCGACCCATGGTGCTTAAGATCTTTGAAAGCACTCAGGCAGCATCGAGAGCACGGATAGGAGCGGACGGGGAAGCACAATTACTTGCAGGTGCTGGCATGGCTCAAATACCGGGCCCCGCTGAAGGGCAGGTTGATGAAAACGGGATGCCTGCTCAGGTATCCGCAACCGAGCCAACAACGTCAACTCTAGATTCAGGGGAAGAGAGTGTTATGCCAGTTACGCCAAAGAAAGCGAGCCGTATCGACATTAACCTCGATGCCCTTGAAGGTAACTTGGAAGAAACTTCGCTCATGAAAATTGGTGAAATTGTAGACAAGCACCCGGAAGCAGCCATTGCGGTTATTCGAAATTGGCTAACCCAGGACAAGGGCTATTAGGTCAGACAGAGAGTAGGTGGCGGTAAATGCGCGTACGCGAGGATATCAGAGGCCTGACGGGCCTAGAGAAAGCTGCAATTTTGCTGCTCGCGCTTCATGAAGAACACTCATCCGCTCTTTTTTCGCGGTTAGACGAGGAAGAAATCCGAGAATTGTCTACGACAATGTCTAGCCTTGGGAATGTTAGCTCCAATTTGGTCGAGCGCTTATTTGTCGAGTTCGCCGAGCAACTGGGGGCCAGTGGGTCTTTAGTGGGCACTTTCGAAAGCACCGAACGTCTTCTTGAAAAAGTGCTCGGTTCAGAAAAAGTTGGCGACATGCTCGAAGAAATTCGTGGGCCTGCCGGACGCACCATGTGGGACAAGCTTGCTAACGTAAATGAAGTTGTCCTCGCAAACTATTTAAAAAATGAATACCCACAGACAGTCGCCGTAGTATTGTCAAAAATTCGACCTGATCACGCTTCTCGTGTACTCGCATCTTTGCCAGAGAACTTCGCAATGGAAGCTGTTATGCGTATGCTCCGCATGGAAACAGTGCAACAAGAAGTAGTGGATGATGTCGAAATGACCTTGCGAAAAGAATTCATGACTAATCTTGCACGTGCGCAAGGTCCTGATAGCCACGAAATGATGGCGGAAATTTTTAATGGTCTGGATCGTAACACTGAAGAGAGATTTATGACTATGCTTGAAGAACGAAACCTTGAAGCATCTGAAAAAATCAGATCGCTAATGTTCACGTTCAATGATTTAGCCAAACTCGACCCACAGGGCGTCCAAACATTCTTACGCGAAGTCAATACAGAGACGCTTGGAATTGCTCTCAAAGGAGCGACTGATAGTTTACGCGATCTCTTTTTCAGTAATATGTCTGAACGTGCAGCTAAAATTCTTCGTGAAGACATGGAAGCAATGGGACCCGTAAGGTTGTCTGAAGTCGACGAGGCACAATCAGAATTGGTAACGGCTGCAAAAGACCTTGCTGAACGTGGAGATATTCTCATTGCTGAAGGCGACGACAAAGATGACGAGTTAATTTATTAGAGGCGATATTTAAGGTAGATGAAAAGCTCATCTGGAAGTGTTTTTTAAACCCGTTTTGATTGTAAGGTAAAAATGAACGCAGTGGCAAAACCACATCGAACTCAAGACAGTGATCAGGATGCACAGCCTTTTGATTTTGGCGTGTCATTTGACAAGCCAAAAGTCATTGAACAAGAGGATGTCGATGAAATTGAGGCAGAACCAACATTCTCAATGGAAGAGGTCGAAGAGGCCAGAAAAAAAGCCTTCGCTGAAGGGCAGGCAGCCGCTAACGAGATTGCTCATAATTGCTTGGAATCTAAAATCAAAGAAGCCCTGGAAAAAATTGCTTATGAAATAAATGTTCTAGGAAACGAACAACAACGGTTGCAAGGCAGTATGCAGGCATTAGCGAGTGAGTTAGTTCGTCGCATTGTTGGGCGTTTGCTTCCTCAGACAGCAGCCGTACATGGATTTGAGGAAATTGAACATGCCCTTGAGCAGTGCTTAGATTTGATAAATGAGGATGCGAAAATTACAATTCAAGTTCACACTGATTGCGCAGCGAACATAGAGGAACGCTTTCAAAATATGCTTAAAAGCCATAAATGTGAGGCAGACATCACCGTAATTAGCGATGACAAAATGGGCCCCGCAGATTGCGCAATTAGGTGGGGTGATGGGGGTGCTGAACGTGATTTCGATGGTCTTTGGGCCACGATCGACGCCATGTTGTCCAAATTTGAAAAAAATACCAAAGAAAACCAACATAAGGCGGAGATAAATCGAAAGAAAGACCCTTTGGGAGCTGAATTTAAGCATGACGCACTCGACAACAAAATACCCGAAACAGAACCTGCCGGCATCTAACGGCATTAGGAGGCCATGATGGCTGATGAAACTGATCTGGAATTGAATGAAATCGACGATGAAGCAGATAGCGCTCCAGATCAAGCGCAGCAGAGCAGTGGCCAAGATCAGGTTGATGATGAGACTTCAGAGGGGCCAACTGGCGCGCAGGATTTAGAAGCAGTTTATGAAATCCCAGTTCGTGTCTCTGCAGTTCTAGGCACTGCAACCATGCAAGTTAATCAGCTTTTGAAGCTTGGAAGAGGTGCGGTCGTTGAGCTTGACCGCAAGGTTGGTGAAGCCATTGATATATATGTTAATAATCGACTTGTTGCTCGTGGCGAAGTAGTTGTTGTTGATGATAAACTAGGCATCACCATGACAGAAATAATCAAGACTGATCAAAACACGTGAGGAGTTGCAGCTAGAATATGGTTTCAAATATTGGCCCCGGTGAAAATCTGGTAAGCGCCAGTCTACCCCGGGCACCCCGCGCAAAGACATCAATCGACTTTGCTACTATAGCTGGTATACCAGGTGCATTTCTGCTGGTCATAACTGCCATAACCCTGGGAGGTTCACCGGACACTTTCCTCGATTTAAAATCAATATTCATTGTATTTGGCGGCACATTAGGGATTGTAACGGCGTGCTTCTCACTAGGCGAAATTAAGGGCTCGTTTAAGATTGTTCTACAAGCTTTCTTTCATGCTTCTCGAGACACCGACGCAACAGCAAAGCACCTGCTTCAAATAGCAGAAATAGCAAAGAAAAAAGGTGTCCTAGCTCTTCAAAAACATCTCCCTCACCTCAAAGACTCGGGCATGCTATACAAAGGTATAGAAATGGTTATTGATGGTTCATCTGGTGATGATGTAGAAGCTATGATGAAGCAAGAATACCAAACCTTGGCCCATCGTAATGATTGTACAATAAGGATTTTACGAAAAGCCGCTGACATTTCGCCGGCGATGGGGCTCATTGGAACACTGGTTGGCCTGGTGCAAATGTTGGGTAATCTTGAGGATCCCAGCACAATGGGACCGAGTATGGCAATTGCACTGCTCACCACCTTTTATGGGGTTATTCTTGCCAACATGGTGTTTACACCGTTGGCTTCAAAACTCGAACGAAATTCCTCAGAAAATATGTTAATCGCCTCCATCTATGTGATGTCGGCTGCCTCAATTGGACGACAAGAAAGTCCAAGGCGATTGGAAATGTTGTTAAATACAGTGCTCCCTCCAGACCACCGCATCAAGTATTTCGACTGATGTTGCCGGATATTTTGGACAAATTACATTTACGCCTCAAAGCGTCAGAACGGGAAAAGAAATGAGATTATTAATTGTTGGAACCCTTGAGGGACATATCACTACTGCAGGTAAAATTGCATTGTCACGAGGCGCCAAAGTTGCTCAAGCAGGCAGCATTGATGAAGCGATGAATGCACTTCGGACAGGGCAAGGTGCAGATTTAGTAATGATCGATGTCAAGCTCGACATCGGAAGCATGATAAAGCGCTTAGATACTGAACGCATAGCTGTGCCTGTTGTCGC
This sequence comes from uncultured Rhodospirillaceae bacterium, assembly GCA_913043025.1. Lineage (GTDB taxonomy): Bacteria > Pseudomonadota > Alphaproteobacteria > UBA8366 > UBA8366 > UBA8366. Next base: position 233,602 of record CAJWLM010000001.1, on the reverse strand, counting down.
TTGTGGTATTGGAACTGATGCGGATGCTGCCGTAGCAGCAATTAAACAAGGGGCTAAAGAATACATACCCCTACCTCCAGACGCAGAATTAATTGCAGCAGTACTTGAGGCTGTTTCCGAAGAAAGTAGTAAGATTGTATTCCAGGACCCAGTCATGGACGCTGTAATCGCGCTTGCCAATAAAATAGCGCCATCTGAGGCATCAGTGTTGATTACCGGTGAGTCCGGAACGGGCAAGGAGCTTATGGCCAATCACATCCATAAAAAGAGTAAACGATCAACTGCTCAATTTGTGGCGGTCAATTGTGCTGCGATCCCGGAAAACCTCCTTGAGTCAGAGTTGTTTGGGCACGAGAAAGGAGCGTTCACCGGTGCAGTAGCCAGGCGTATTGGAAAGTTCGAAGAAGCGAATGGTGGTTCACTTTTATTAGATGAAATAAGTGAGATGCACCCACGCCTTCAAGCCAAACTGCTAAGGGTTATACAAGAACGTGAAATCGACCGAGTTGGTGGCACACAAACCATTCCAGTTGATGTGCGAATTCTTGCAACGTCAAATCGTAATTTAGAGCAAGCAGTAAATGAAAATGATTTCAGAGAAGACCTTTTTTTTCGTCTTAACGTCGTCAACGTTGCTATGCCACCGCTGCGCGAGCGGCCGAAGGACGTCCTAACTCTAGCCAAATATTTTGCAAAAAAATATGCGGACTCAAACGGTGTCGACTATCGGCCATTTACTAAATCGGCCGAAGAAACATTGAAATGCCATACTTGGCGCGGAAACGTGCGTGAACTTGAAAACACGGTCCATCGCTCAGTGCTTTTAGCGCAAGGTGGTGAGATTGATACTGACGCGATAATGTTGAACTTAAGTGAAGGCTTACCCGCTGACGACGCAACCTCCGTTGCTGCAGCAGCAGCAAGCAAGGCTGAAACTATGGTTGGTAAGACTGTTGCCGAGGTTGAAAGAGACTTAATAATAGGAACCTTGGAACACTGTCTTGGTAATAGAACCCATGCAGCTAATATTCTCGGTATTTCAATACGAACATTGCGTAACAAACTAAAAATCTACAGCGAAGAAGGCGTTTCTGTGCCAATGCCTGGCGAGGGATAACTGGTAAATTTATTTAAAATGGAAAATGCACTTAGGTTATGACGGATACTAGCCCGGATCAGGCTCCACGCAGTTCTGAGAACGGTTTGCTTGCAGCCATCAGTAGCCGCAGCGACATAATGCTTGCTGTTGCTATTGTTTTTATGCTGGCGCTCTTGTTACTACCAGTGCCAACTTGGTTCTTAGATACGAGCCTTGCTGTTTCGATCACATTCGCCATTGTGATTTTAATGACAGTTCTATTTCTCAAAGATCCACTTGAGCTTAATTCGTTCCCATCCATTCTTTTAATCGCGACAATGCTTCGATTGGGGCTCAATGTTGCGTCGACCAAATTAATACTTACCGATGGACACACTGGGACTGATGCAGCTGGCCAAGTCATCGAGGCTTTTGGGAATTTTGTCGTTTCTGGGAATTATGTGATTGGGATTATTGTATTTTCAATCTTAGTGATAATAAACTTTGTCGTAATCACAAAAGGTGCGGGAAGAATTGCAGAAGTTGCGGCACGCTTTAGCCTCGATGCAATGCCAGGAAAACAGATGGCAATAGATGCAGACCTCTCGGCTGGCCTGATCAATGAAGACCAAGCGCGCACAAGGCGCACAAAGTTAGAGGATGAAAGCTCATTCTACGGAGCAATGGACGGCGCCTCAAAGTTTGTGCGCGGCGATGCAATTGCGGGGCTACTCATAACGTTGATCAATATTGTTGGTGGGATCGTTATAGGTGTTGCGATGCAGGACATGACGCTCGCTAACGCGGCCTCAACATATACATTACTTACAATTGGTGACGGATTAGTAAGCCAAATTCCAGCGCTTATCGTATCTACCGGCGCTGGCATGTTAGTTACAAAAGCGGGCACGGCAGGCTCAACAGACAAGATGGTATTTGGTCAGCTGGGGCATTATCCGACTGCCCTCACTATGAGTGCAACGTTACTGGTTCTGATGTCACTTTTACCAGGCATACCACTGCTCCCTTTTTTCGGACTAGCATTACTTACTGGTGGGCTTGCATTCTTAATCTATCAACGCGAGGCGACAACGAAGGCTGAAGAGGCGGCAGAAGCGGCTGCGGCCGATGAGCCTGACGTACCTGCAGAAGAGCCAATCACAGCAGCTCTGCAAATAGACAATATAAGGCTCGAGTTAGGGTATGGCCTTCTTGCGATGATCAATAATGCTCGGGAACCACGGCTAACAGATCAGATCAAGGCTTTGAGAAGGCAATTAGCTGGAGAACTTGGCTTTGTTATGCCAGCGGTTAGGATCCAAGACAATTTACAACTACCAACCAATAATTATATAATTCGCATAAAAGAAATAGAGGCTGGTAGCGGTGAATTGCGCCCTAATATGCTCCTGATCATGGACCCGGGCGGAGAACCCATTACACTCCCTGGCGAAGCCACCATAGAGCCAACATTTGGTTTGCCAGCAGTTTGGATAAACGAGCAGCATCGGGAGGAAGCAATGTTTCGGGGCTACACTGTGGTTGATGCTCCGACAGTAATAACCACCCATCTTACTGAAATTATTCGCGATAATATGTCCGAATTACTTTCCTACGCTGAAACACAAAAACTCTTGGACGAATTGGCTCAGCCGCAGCAAAAGCTTATTACCGATTTAATACCTACGCAGATTTCAGTAGGAGGCGTACAACGAGTTCTTCAAAATCTATTAGGCGAACGCATATCTGTGCGCGATTTATCAACCATCCTCGAGGGTATTTCAGAGGCTACTGGCTACACTAGAAACATAGGCCAAATAACGGAGCATGTAAGAGCACGCTTAGCTCGCCAAATTTCTGACGCTGCAACCAACGAGCAGGGTTTCATTCCCCTGATAACCCTTTCGCCAGATTGGGAACAGGCATTTGCTGAGTCAATAGTTAGCCAAGGAGATGAACAACAGCTCTCGATGGCACCAAGCCAATTACAGCAATTTATAAATGCGGTACGGACTGCTTTTGAACGCCATGCAATGCAGGGGGAATCCGCTGTACTATTAGTAAGCCCTGCAGTCCGCCCATTTGTTCGCTCTGTAATTGAACGTTTTCGGCCGGTCACAATCGTAATGTCTCAAAATGAAGTTCACCCAAAAGCACGCATCAAAACACTCGAACAGATCTGATAAAACAAATAGGGACGCCCCCACGCTCAAGACACCCGTATGCCATTATTACAACATCATATTCCGCAATCTTAGCTCAAAAGCAGTATTTTGAGATGACAGAATCCATAAAGCCCCCGAAAGGAGACCCAAAGCAAATATCGTCGCAGCAAATATCGACAACAACTAAGTCAACCCTCCTTCGTCTGCCAAATGGACACCCCCCGCTTCAAATCGGACAGGATATCTCTGGCATCGTACTCAACTCATTAGTCACCGGTGAGGCCCGTGTACAGTTAAATACCGGCGAAATATTTTTACAATCAGACGCCTCGTTAACACCTGGCACTAAGGTATTAATTCGGGTCATATCAGGCGGAGACCAACCGCAGATATTATTACAGAAATACTCGGGCCTACCGCGCAATAGTTCATTAAACAAATCCGCAACCCTTATTGTCAGGGAAGAGCCTTCTCATGCTAATACCCGCTTTGGGCCGGCAAAATTAGCTTCCTCGTCCTTACATTCAAACAATTCACCACCCGTACATCTGTCTGGCTTGCTAGCCAAAGGAGAGTTGTTCTCCGGTCAGGTTTCAGGGCCTCCACAGACCGAACCCACACAGACAAACTATTCTCCGAGCCCCCAATTCAGAAATACCAGCAAAAGCGTACCCAAACTAGCAAGCGGGAAGACCCAACCCCAGTTTTCGGCAGGAACTTCTCTAATCATTCAAGTGATATCGGTCAGTCAATCTGAGGGCAGAATTAAAAGTCCGCTTACAAGTAAGGGGGCCCCTTTTGGGTCTACCGGTACAAAACTCGTTGGTACAGTTACAAATGTTACTCCGGATGGTAGACCGATTATAACAACTCCTGTAGCCACAATTACATTAGAAATAAAAAGCTCTATGCCAATTGGAACTCGGTTGACCATGGTTGTGTTTGGTTCATCCCAACCCAATGAGCGCTCAACATTGGCGCCTATTAACCCGCTAGGTAATTGGCAATCGCTTCAAGACGCCATACATATGATTAGGCAATCCGATCCAAAAGCACATTCATCGTTAGTTAGAAAAATTCCAACTCCTGGACCACAACTGACCGCATCTATGCTCCTTTTTTTATACACAATGAAAAATGGTGGCATGTCTCGATTTCTTGGCCAGAGTGCAAGCCGAATTCTGGAAAAGGAAGGAAATCTATGGAAATATTTGCAGGAGGATATTGGTCAAGTATCACGTCAAGCCTCAGACCACCGAAGCTCAGATTGGCGTACATTTATCATCCCTTTTTCAACCCACGCTGGCATACAACAGTTCCGCCTTAATGTACGCCCCGATGACAAACGAAATAATGCGAATTCTAAAAAAGACCCGATTCTCCGATTTATCGTTGAGGCAATACTCGGGAATCTCGGCCAGATTCAACTAGAAGGTCGAGCCCACAATAAGATAATCGAGTTAATTATGTACTCACAAACTACAGTGCCGGACGAATTACGCCTTGGCGTAAATAAAATTTATATTGATACCCTTTCCGCTCTTGGTTTCGCAGGTACTCTTACCTACCGCCAAGTTGAGAGCTTGGATGAAATGCCAAAAGGTGCCGCAGGTACTTCCCAGAGAGGTATTTCTGTGTGACACTTTTTAAAGTAACGAATACTAATCAAGAAGGTAACCCACAGCCCTTCCAATATTTCAAATTAACGTTGCACCAGCGGGTTAATTTTTTCTCCTATGGCTATTGAGCGCAATTTCATCCAAGTCATTACGCTCTCGGCGTTCATTTTCTTGAAGCTCTTTTTGCACTCCAACACTTTCAGTAATTTCATATTTTTTTACATCAGCAAATGCTTCCCGCACTTCTTCCCGCGCTGCCTCTACCTGCCCCAATGCTAACTCACGATCCTTCCGTTTTTGTTTTATTCGTGCAAATGAAGCTGAGAGGAAATTATTTAGGTCGCGATTTCCTTCGTAATTTTGCGATGCAAAATATTTTTCTTCCTCAATTTGGGTGTTGATTGCAGATATTTCTGCGTCAACCTCAATCAATTTTTCTTCTAACCTTTTTAAGCCTCGGCGCCTTTCGTCTAATTGAAAACGATGGAAGCGAATTAATTTTTTAATTGCACTCATTAGGAAGAATCTTCACTAGATGTAGGCTTCGGTGCTGATTTCAAAGGCTCAATTTCAACTTCTGACCCCGCAGGTGAAACGCGGGGTTCCTGAAAATTGGGCACAGCCCCAGAAGCTTTTTGGAGCAAGTTATCCGTAGTTTCAGGAGGTGTCGCAACAGCTGGTACTGCCGGTGGCGCACCCTCAACTATATCAGTAGAATTCTCAGCCTTTTGTTCATTATTCAGATGGTTGACACCGTCTTCACTTATTCCTTCCATTGGAATTTCTAAAATGTCAGCCAATTCCCGATACCCTTCCTCCAAACATGCCTTGTCCTGTTTATTTTGACTTAAAAATTTCTCCATACCTTGATGGTAACGAATAGCCTCATCTACTGCTGGATCACTTCCATTACGATATGCGCCTAAGCGAATTAATTCGGCCATATCCTCGTACACCGCCATTAGGCTCCGCGCCCGATCAATTATCCTATTCTCATCAGCTGAGTTGCAGGCGGGAAGAGTTCTTGAAACGCTTCGAAGGATATTGATAGCGGGATACCTATTACGTTCAGCAATTGTACGATCAAGAACAATGTGCCCGTCTACTATACCACGGACCGAATCTGAAATAGGCTCGTTGTGATCGTCCCCTTCGACTAAAACCGTAAATAATCCTGTAATACTTCCTTGACCTACCCCAGGACCAGCTCGTTCTAGAAGCTTCGGCATCTCTGAGAATACGGTCGGCGTATACCCTTTACTCGCTGGAGGTTCTCCCGCAGATAATCCAATCTCACGTAGCGCCATAGCGAAACGTGTAATGCTATCCATCAGACAGAGTACATCACGACCTTGGTCCCGGAAATATTCAGCGACAGCCATGGTCATGAATGCTGCTTGCCGCCGCATGAGCGCAGATTCATTTGAAGTTGCCACGACTAAAACACTCCGCGCCAAGCCCTCAGGGCCCAAATCTTCCTCAATAAACTCTTTTACCTCACGCCCTCGTTCGCCGATCAAACCGAGAACAATGACATCCGCCGTAGAATGCCGGGTAAGCATTGACATCAAAATTGATTTACCAACCCCCGAACCCGAAAAGATACCCATTCGTTGGCCCCGGCAGCATGTAATAAAGGTATTAATAGAACGAACACCTAAGTCTATCTTTCCGGACACACGCTTACGTTGGTGTGCTGGAGGCGGTGAGGCACATAGTGGATATGCCTCCGCACCCTTCAATATTGGGGAACCACCATCCAGAGGTTCACCAAGCGCGTTAATCACACGCCCCAACCATTTGTCATTCGGGTAAGCAGCCGGCTGGCTCTCACCCACTAAAGCCCGGCTCCCTAGACCCACCCCATCGAGTGGTCCGAATGGCATCGCAAGAGCACGGTTGTCGCGAAATCCAACAATTTCACAGGTGACAGAAGGTCGGCCACGGACTTCAAGGTGACAGCGTTCACCTATTGCTAATCTCTCTCCGAGGCCCTCAATCTCAACTAGCAAGCCTTGTATTGCTTTTACGCGACCATAAAGCTTTAGCTTGTCTAGTCGGGATATCTCATCGATAACAGTTTTCAGATTATCATCCATTTCGATATTTTATCGTTTATGGCACGTATAGCAAAATAAGATGTATATAAATTTTAATTATAATTGTCTGATTGAGACGTGGTGGCATTAAAAGCGATAATTTCCATCTTTAAACGTTTTAAAACACAGCACTGATGAAGAAAAAGGTTTACCATGAATTTTTCTCAATTTTTATATAACGACATGTGCAGCACACTAAGAAAAAAGTCGCCTTGCAAATAGTGTGGTGTGCCGCGAGGGATTAACCCTCCAATCACGTGAGCAACCACCAAAGCTTTTTTACGTAACTGTTGTCTTATTTGACAGACACCGTAACGCATTAATCATATCGTAATAATTTTTCTGAAGGCTAATTTCCATGCTTAAACGTTTGGCGGAATCGATTTCTGGAAAAGCTTCTATGGTTGCAGTTGGCCTTAATTGGACCTTGGTCGAGGGACCGGATGGAATAGGACTGGCACATAGCCCAGTAAAGGGAACATCTGGTTGCTACAACCTAAGAGGTGCAGGGCAACAACGCGGCAAACCACTTGCCGAACTGGCTGCGAGCATTTATTCAGATAATCCTTTTGATCGAGCACTGGCTTTAGCTTCTTTGAATGCGCATTTTAATCGACCGGATCAAGAAGGCACAATCGGCAATGGGCTCGATCTATTCGCCAATAATGGTAGTATCAATACCGTGGCGATTGGCAGATTTCCCAACATTGAGGTCCGTTTTCCAAATGTCAAAGTGATAGAAAAAAATCCTGGCCAAAATGATTATCCGACTAGCAAAGCTGCTCAATTATTAGTAAGTGCCGACCAGGTCATTATTTCGGCTTCAGTATTGTCGTCACGAGAAATTGTTGATTACTTAAATGCCGCCTCGAATGCTAAAGTAATGCTCATTGGTCCCGGCACTCCAATGACCCCGGGCCTATTTGAAAATGGAATTTCGATTTTAGCCGGCTTCATTGTTACGAAACCCAGCCACGCCATCGATGTTGTTGTACAAGGTGGCTCAATAAATCAATTGCGAAAGTGTGGACGAAATATTTGTTTGCATCAAGTCTAACCGCGCATGAGCGTTTCTGCCAACAAGAGGTCCTCGGGGGAATTCATGTTGGCAAATGGATCAATCCTTTCAACCTTATAATCAACTAAAACGATACTATGACGCTTTACCCAGGCTTCTACTCGCCTAATGCCGCCGAACAGTAAAGCCGACCGCAACCTATCTTTCTGGCTAACAGGCCACAGGCCGACCGTATAGTGGATACGATCCGCCGAAGTAGCGAGCGCTAGATCTGCCTGTTTTGCCTCTCTCTCTGCCAGCAACTTCCCAACCAAGTCTTTAGGGAGAAATGGACAATCCACAGGAGTACTAAAGATATAATTAATATCGGGATATTCACGAGCAGTCCATTCCATGCCAGTGAGTATACCTGCTAATGGGCCTAGGTGTCCCGAGCAAGAGTCAGACAGTGTCGGCAACCCGGTACTTGAAAGAGACAACGGGCCGTCATTTACATTAAGGAGAAGTCTATTCACTTGAGGCTGCACAATGTTGATTACATGTTGGATTAGAGTTTGCCCATGCAACAGTGCTAATGGCTTTTGTTTTCCACCCATCCGTCGACTTCTTCCACCCGCAAGTACAACACCATTTACCAGCGAAGACATGGTTACGCGTCTATCATACATGCATCAAAGTTGATGATGCTTTCTAGAACGAAAAGACGTATTGTCGCTTCGGTGAAATAATCGGTCATATGCCCCATCCTGACCTTCACACAGTCGCCACGACATAAGGATTTAATATGCGCGTGGTTTGTAATAACCGTAATTGTCGTTAAACTTGTATAAATTGACCTTACTTCCGGTCGACCAATATTTTCATTACCATCACTTTTGATATCCAATACAAAATTTTCTATAGTCCATCAGTCCTCTTTTTTTGGTTTATATTATGGCTATGATTGCAGGTAGAGTCCCATTTCATATTAGACACCTAGTTTTTGACTTTATAAAAATAAAAATGGTTGAAATACTTATAAAATGAAACAAAGTTGTTATAACACTGCCATGCAAAAAATTAGCAAAACTTCAGTACCCCCATTAATTGACCCATTTGAACGAGCTATTACATACTTGCGCGTATCAGTTACTGATCGATGTGATTTTCGCTGCGTTTACTGTATGTCGGAGGATATGTCGTTTCTTCCAAAAGCCGAAGTTTTAACTTTGGAAGAGCTGGACCAGGCATGTAGTACATTTGTTAGGCTCGGCGTTCGAAAACTTCGCCTAACGGGTGGTGAGCCTTTAGTGCGACGTAATATTATGTGGTTAGTACATAGGCTTGGGCGACACCTGGACAGCGGAGCGCTCGACGAATTAACAGTTACAACAAATGGCAGCCAGTTAGAAAAACATGCCGCCGGACTGGCAGAAGCTGGCGTGAAACGAATCAATGTATCCTTAGACACACTTCAAAAAGATAAATTTTCTCACATCACTCGCTGGGGTAACTTCGACAAAGTGATGAGGGGAATTGATGCAGCAGTATCCGCCGGCCTTAGTATCAAGATTAATTGTGTCGCTCTTAAAGATTTTAATGATGATGAAATCCACGATATGGTTACTTGGTGTGGTGAAAGGGGATTTGATCTTACCTTCATAGAAGTGATGCCGATGGGTGATATAGGCAATGAAACTCGCCTTGATCAATACTGGCCTCTTTCCATGTTACGTGCAGATTTACGGAGACGTTGGACACTCACAGAAACAGATTTCCGTACCGGCGGGCCCGCACGTTATTGGCGAATTGAAGAAACTGGTGGCCGCATAGGTTTCATTACACCTCTTACCCACAATTTTTGTGAGTCCTGCAACAGAGTTCGTCTCACTTGCACGGGCACACTTTATATGTGTCTTGGACAACATGACCGTGCCGAGCTACGCAACGCCCTCAGGGACAAGACCTTTCCGTGCACACTGGAGGCAGCAATACGTGAGGCCATTAGCAGGAAACCGGAGGGGCACGATTTCTCTGTCGATAGAAGGAGAGAAGTAATACCAATTGATCGGCATATGAGTGTTACTGGCGGTTGATACAAGTTTTAATTGACAGACTGTGGCAACTCTTTTTGATTTAATGGTCTGCCACTAGTTGGCCCTGCTTGGTGATGAATTACTCTCCAAGATCCTCCCTGCTTCACAAAAATATTCGTCGCAGCTAAGAAAATTCCATTAATATCTTCAAAGCAAACCACGGTAGCACAATCATTCCTAACGAATAAATGTGGTTCTCTACATATAATTGACGAAGAACTTCCCTCAGAAACGATATCAGCCCAGCTGTTGAGAACCGCCTCTCGACCGAATAACGGCTCCCAACCAGGATGAATAACGCTAACGTCTTCTGTTTGTGCCCAAAGAGAAGACATTGCGGCAATATCCCCACAAGAAAACGCAGCGTAAAACGCATCATTATTAAATAAAATCGCCTCTTGATCATTCATCGTTACATATTCTTTCTTTTTTTGAAAAGTAGGTTTCAAAAGAACTTCTAACATGGAGGCTAACTTCAGTTTGGGAGCATATATTTTTCCGTTTATTCATATTTGAGGATAGTATCCCTCGACTTTTCTTAAGAGAGGTGCAAAATGATGATCATTGAGGTGATTACTATTGCCACGTTACACTATTGTTCTGCTTATCTCCTTGCAATATGTAAAAAATCCACTTCAGCTTTTTCAAAACTAGTTTAATGGTATGGATCTGCTGAGTAACTGTTTTAGCCAGCATTGTTACAATGCTTCTTGCCTATGACTATTACCTGACTTTATTTTATGTTTTTAATTGATTTTTTAGTTTTGGAATTTAATGAAAAAAAAGAAGATATCATTCGTAGCTGCCGATATTATTGAGGCACAGGAAATTCTCAAAACACTTGAGAAGCGCTACGGAAATGTTGTGCCCGAAAATGCTGATGTAATTGTCGCTCTGGGTGGCGATGGTTTTATGCTCCGAATGCTGCATCAGTATAAAGCGCGGAAAATTCCAATTTATGGGATGAATTGCGGGTCGGTTGGGTTTTTGATGAATACAAGAAACGTCACTAATCTAGACCGTCGTATCTCTCAAGCTGAGCCAGTCGAAGTTCACCCATTGGTAATGGAGACAGTACTCGCCGATGGTTCTATTAAAACATCACACGCCATAAACGAGGTCGCTATTTTGAGGCAAACGCAACAAGCTGCTAAAATCAGGGTTGTAGTTGATGACATTGAACGTATTCCAGAGTTGATCTGCGACGGTGTCCTAGTAGCCACACCTGCCGGCAGCACTGCATATAACCTTTCAGCTCATGGCCCGATCCTCCCATTAAATGCAAATGTTTTGTGCCTTACACCAATCAGCGCTTTTCGTCCTCGGCGTTGGCGGGGCGCTATAGTTCCCTGTCAGGCGAAAATTCGCTTTGAAATTCTCGAATCAACGAAGAGACCAGTTTGTGCAAGTGCCGATGATTTTGAGGTCCGGCAAATAGTCAGTGTGAGCATTGAGCAAGCTCAGACCGTATCCATGACTTTATTGTTCGATCCAGAACATAATCTTGAGTCACGTATCCTTAAAGAACAGTTCACCTTATAATTTTCTATTCTGCAGCAACCGAAATCCGCTGATTTGAAAACCTGACTAGTTCATACAGAAGGTGGTTTATATCAGCTTTTAATATTTCAAAACTCGCGAGGCGTTCTAGGCTGCGTTCATTCATATAAATAGCACGGTTGATTTCTATCTGTATGGAGTGCCGAGCACATGCTGGGTCTGAATAAGCCCGAACAAGCTCAACTCCTTTATACGGATCATTCACAGCAACCGCGTATCCCATCTCTTCCAGTGTTTTTAAAACGACTTGACGTAATCTTATGTCGCAGGTTGTTCCGTCTCGGTCTCCCAGCACAAAATCCGCAGGCACCCTTCCCGTGCGGGTCATAACACTTGGGGCACTTCCGCTCGGCATAGAGTGACAATTAATATGCCATGTCCCACCGAACCGTTTGTGCAGCATATCAATCGTTGTGGAGAGACATCGGTGATAGGGCCGCCAATATTTTTCAATCCTATGACGAACTTTTGCCTCCGTCAAACGATGCCGATACATAAGCATTGCCGGTGGGCACAGTCGCCAAATTAATCCATGACCCAATCGGGCTTTCTCGCCCATAGATACTGGTGCAGGCCAATCATCATCCAAGAGATCCGGATCAAGATCGTCAAGTGATCGATTAGGATCGATATAGCTTCGCGGGTAAAGTGCTTCTATGAAGGTAGCGCCGTGCTGAGGCGCATCACTAAATAATTCGTCAACATAACTATCCTCGGCTCGGCGCAACATAATGTTTGGAACCAAACAGTCAAAGTCGGTAGGGTAATCTGTGCCACTATGAGGCGAGTCTACTATGATAGGCGCTACTGGTTTCTCAGGAGCTACTCTTTTTAAGACCTTGGGTATTGATATAGAATGCAATCCTTCTGCAAAATTATAGTGAAATTTTTTACTCTTCATTCTTGCGCCGCTTTCACTAATGCAAACATTTCATAGAAATAACCGGATATAATGTGCTGGTTTTTGCCGGTGAAGGTCTTGCCACGACCACAATCAATGTAGCAAGGTTCATAACCCAAAACTAATTTCTCAAAGCTCTAACGCTCCCGCTATAGCATCAACCGCTTTCAGTCCACTACCAGTTAATATAAGGACCACTTTTTCACTATGACCAATAGACCCATCTTCAAACAATATTTTTAGGCCCGCCGCCCCCGCCGCTGTTGTGGGTTCCACAAAAAGCCCTTTCTGGCAAAGCTCTTTCAAAGAGCCCTCTATTTCATCCTCGGTAACTGCTACGATATCACCATCGGTTTCACGCAAAGCAATAAATACTTCTCGAAGCCTTATTGGTCTAGAGGAGGCTATTCCGTCAGCGATAGTGTGGCTTGCTTCGATTGCTATCGGTGTCGCGGAGTCTACAGACCATGCAGCGTGATAAGGCGCTGCATTAACTGCTTGTACGGCATAAAGTCGGGGCAATCGATCAATCACACCGGCACGTTTTAGTTCACAAAACCCTATATGGCACCCCATTACATTGGCACCCTGCCCCATGGGTATAACAATCACATCTGGCAGATCAAAATTGAGTTGTTCCCATATTTCAAAAGCGAGTGTTTTGGTGCCCTCTAAAAAATATGGCTGTAAATTATGACAAGCATAAAAGGTCTTCTCAGCATCGCTTAATGCTGCAGCCGCAACATCATCTCTACTGCCCTTCACAGCAACAACATCAGCACCCACGGCAGCTATCTGCCGTCGTTTGGCAATCGGAGCATTCGCAGGTACAAATATACGGCTTTTTAAACCTAAAAAAGCACCATAAGTTGCTATTGAAGATCCAGCATTCCCAGAAGAGTCCTCAAGTATGGAGTCTATTCCTACCTGCTTAAGGTAATTCATCATTACCGCAGAGCCTCGATCTTTGTAAGACCCCGAGGGCATCATATACTCCATTTTAAATATCACTTCACGGCCGGCCCATTCACCTCGCACGATAGGGGTCCAGCCTTCGCCCAAAGAAAATATATTTTCACTGGGTAGCCTAATAGCCTTACGATAGCGCCATAATGAATTTGAACCGACATCAATCGAATTTTGGGTTAACCCTTCGCCATCGGTTAAATTAACGTAACCTCCATCATCTGGCGCGCGCCAAAGCGCAGTATTTACGTGCCAAACCGAATCGGTTCGTGGGTTCACATACTTAGGAAGATTTAACACAATAAATTCTGCCCCTACAATCACTGAATTATCTAATGTTCAACCAAACACCGTTGTTATTCAACCTACAAATTCATTATGATCTAGGATATGTAGTTTATGTTGCAATATTACAAAGTAAAAGTAACTGGGGAAAATCATGTTTCAGCACTGCCCACGCATTTGCCTTGCGCTCTGGTTAATCGGTGTTTTTTCAACAGCTCAAGCTCAGACATCACCAGACGGAGCGGCAGAATTTCTTCGTAAGGTTGGTGATGAAACCATATTTTTACTAAAGGATAGATCGCGTCCAAAAATAGAAAAAGAGGCGGAACTCAGACAAATCCTCAACAAAAGTATTGATATGAAAACTATTGGACGATTCGCACTTGGCAAAACGTGGCGTGAGATTGATGATGAGCAAAAAGCTCGTTATTTAAAATTATTTCGGGATTATGTCTTATATTCATATTCTAAACGCCTACTATCTTATGATGGGGAAACGTTTAACGTCGTAAAGTCTAGGCCAATTCGGCGTGATGCATTAGTTTATACGTTGATAAACCAGGCCTCGGGCGAACCACTCGAGACTTATTGGCGAGTACGCCGGCAAAATAATGCTTATTACGTTATCGATGTCATAGTTGAGGGTATCAGCATGGCCGTAACACAGCGTTCAGAATTTCGAACCGTGATTCGGCAAAGAGGGGTAGAAGGGTTCTTTGATAGCTTAAGAACAATTATCGGCAAAATGCGTAAGTCTACTGGTTGATTATTAAAAAGTAAGTTACAGGATGGTTTGATGAGAACTTTGATGTCTGCTGTAGATTTAATGAAAGTGCTGGTGTCTTTTGATACTACGAGCAGAAATTCTAATCTCGAGCTCATAGGCTTTATTCAAAATTATCTAGCTAACTTTAATGTTGAAAGTGAGTTAGTTCACGATGAGACTGGTCAAAAAGCAAACTTATATGCGACGTTGGGCCCACCTGACCGTCCCGGCATTATGCTGTCTGGCCACACGGACGTAGTGCCCGTTGACGGGCAAGTGTGGTCCACGAACCCTTTTGAAGTTGTAGAGAAAGATAAAAAACTTTATGGGCGTGGGACATGTGATATGAAGGGATTCGTTTCAATCGTTCTCGCACATGTACCCGAATTTTTGAACCGGGGCCTCAAAACACCTATTCACCTAGCTTTTTCATATGATGAAGAGATAGGTTGCATTGGAGTTCAGCGCTTAATCGCTGCTATAAATAATAAAAAAGTTAAACCGAAGCTTTGCATTGTAGGCGAACCAACCGAAATGAAGGTAATAATCGCTCACAAAGGCAAAACAAGCTTTCATTGTCGGGTCAAAGGTTCTGAAGCTCATTCAAGTCTGGCGCCGGAGGCAGTAAATGCAGTCGAATTCGCCGCTGAGTTGATATCACACATCAAATTAATGGCACGTCGAATAAAAAGGGAGGGCCCTTTTGATCCGCTCTTTGATATTCCTCACACAACAATTCATACTGGTACCATTAGGGGTGGGACGGTACTAAATATTGTTCCAAAGGAATGTGACTTCGAATTCGAAATACGACATCTTCCTGAGGAAAGTTCGGATGTTTACATGAATGAGATTAGAGACTTTATAAATCAGAAGTTAGAGCCTGAAATGAAGTCTTTGAGTGCAGAGGCTGGCTTTGAATTTAGCATCAAATCTTCGATGCCAGGACTTCATACTGATCCTGGCGACAGCGTAGTAAGTTTTGCGAAGTCCCTTACTGGCATGAACGATCATGCTAAAGTTTCATTCGGAACTGAGGCCGGGCCTTTTCAACAGACCGCTGGAATTCCGACTGTAGTGTGTGGACCGGGAAGCATTGTACAGGCACATAAGCCTGACGAATTTATTGCTCTTGAACAAATAGCTAAATGCAGCACTTTCATGGATCGTCTTGCAGAAAGCGCATGTATCGAGACGCAGTAAAGATGTCGTCCTAAATGTCAAAGCGGCCACAGATCCATGCCCCCTAAAAATCCAATCCATCAGCCAGTTCTGAAGGTACCCAATATAATCCGGCTACTTGCCGCACTATCAATACTCGTACATTTTTGCGGAATATTTTTAACCGGAATTCAAGAAAATTATGTTTTACGCTACTTTGCCTTTATTCCGGAAAGATTTCAGAACCCTGAATTATGGTATCACGAGAGTATCACGCTCGCACTTTCTCCACTGACCTACGCGTACATTCATTCAGACATGTACCATTTGCTATTAAATATTTGCTTCCTTCTCGCATTTGGCACAGCCGTGGCGCGCCGTATGTCCTTAATTAAATTTTTGCTATTATACGTATCTAGTGGAATCGTTTCTGCTTTTTTCTGGATGGGCTGCAACCCACACGAAATTGCGCCACTAATTGGCTCTTCAGGAGCGCTATCAGGCATTTTGGGCGCCTTAGTTCACATATCAATCGCTCCAAAGTTTCATGCAGATCCATGTCACCCGATTATGCCACTACGTGTAGCGGTATTATTTTCGATCTTTTGGGTTGGAACAAATTTAATATTTTGGTTATTTGGATCCATGCTTTCAAGCGAGTTGGAATATATTGCATGGGAGGCACATATCGGTGGCTTCATTTTTGGTTTTTTAGTCGGCCGCACATTTGATGGTCGAGGATTACCTAACACTCCAATGCCACCAGGCCATTAGGATTAATTTTTGCAGATGAAGTGAGGACTAAGATATGGATGCTATGGAACTATTATTGAGTCGGAATTCTGTGCCCGCTCGACAACTATCAGATCCCGCTCCGGATGGTGAAGAGCTATTGGAAATTCTTGAAACAGGAATGCGTGCACCGGATCACGCAGGGCTTAAACCATGGAGATTTTTGCTTATTCGGGGGGAAGCCCGACAGAGGCTTGGGGAAGTAATGGCTCAAAGCATGGCTCGCCGAGATGAAAATCCAAGCAAAGAAAGACTTGAGTCACAGCGACAAAAACCCCTCCGTTCGCCACTCATCGTAACTATATACGCAGAAATAACCAAAAACCACCCAAAGGCTCCTGAGGTCGAGCAAATAATAACTGTTGGGGCTGCAGCTCAAAACATCATCAATGCTGCGTACGTCAAAGGGTACGGCGGCATCATGCTAACGGGGCCAGCTGCTTATGATCCTCACGTAAAGGCGGCACTTGGTCTGAAAGATAAAGATCAGATTATATGCTTCTTATACCTTGGCACACCAACCAATGAGCCGCGTAAAAAAATCAGGCCCTCCGCAGCAGATTACGTGAGCGAATGGACCTCGGACGTTACAAAGGCAACATCTAATGATCCTTAAACCTCTTCTTTTTTCTTATTGGTGGTTGGTTTTTTGATACCGGTGAGGAGCTGAAACAATGTTCCATCAACCTCCCCTGGATGCTTATGCAATCCACAAAAAGCTACTTCCTCCTGCGGTCTTTTACGTACAACAAATTCGATGCCTGCTTCAGCCACCGGAGTCAACGTCTGGTCAAACCTCGGTAAAACGTAGCGGTATGCGTGGTTTAGTAGCTCTACTTTGACAACCTCTGCTGCCTCACCGAGAGATGGTAATATATCAAAAATATTAATTGAATTTGTACTCCACGATTCTTTTTTGCTGATGGTAAATGTACATTTGTGGTCAGTATTAAAGGTGCTTGGGAAAACACCTTGCTCATAAAGATCTTCATCCGGGACCGTTACAATCAAATAACCATTTGGCTTGAGAATACGGAACCAGTTCTTGAGTCCGGCCTCAGGATTTTTTAAGTGTTCCAAACAATGACTGGAATGGACAAAATCATAGGTGTCGTTCTCCACACCCTCCATAAAGGTGGCGTCCCCATCTCCCAAATCCCAAGTCCTTACTTCACTGATCTTTGGAAATAATTCTGAGTACAGAAATAGTGGGTCCGGAGCTCCACCTATATCGATTCCATTTCCCGAGAAATAACGATTCATGAAATTTGAATCAGCCATACGTCGATTGATCGATTTACTGCATTCTTTCATGTCGGCAGGAAGTCCAAAATTTCAAAATTAATTTTTATGGTAATGTTCATCTTATTTGAATTACGCCTCACAAAACAACAGATCATTAGCCTTAAAATAGACCTACCGCACAATCTCAGGAGCTTTTACCCGCATTACATATCCACTATTTATTTTTTTTTCGGCGCTCAAGCGATTTGCCATAATTATAGCTTCTGCACGTTTTTCAACGTACCCAACTCGAACGAAGTAGAGTACTTGCCCTGATTGACCCCTACCTTTATCGATTCTGGCAGTGGGCACAAAGCCCTCAAGTTTTTTCATCATCTGAGACGCATTAAGTTTTGATGAAAATGCAGCTAGCTGTAGTGAGTAACCAAAGTTGCTCGAGTAAGCGCTTTTAGGAGCTATTTCTTGTTGATTAAAAGGTACTGCTCTATTTGCGCCGGCCTCTTTGACATCAGACGCCGGTTTTTTACCATTATCTTCTGAGGTTCTATTTGCATTTTGCTTCTTTGGAAATGCGGACTGCAAAACATAATCAGAGACGCTGTCGTCGCTACTGGGAGCCGTTAATAAGCGTTCAAGTTTTCTTTGAGGAGCGACATACTCAACGGATTTTCGGCGATTACCGGGTATTTTCGATATCACCTCCCCATCCAGTTCATTTTGTAATTTTTCCGAATTCGACAAGTGGTTGGTGTCCTTTTCGCCGTAAGATTCTGCGTAGGAAGATGTCCTGCCTACAGATCCACGTATTTCCCCTTCCCTGAGCTCTGGGGCTACTACCGCCTTCCCACCAGAGGTTTCTGGCGACATAACCACCTCTAATGGACGATGTGTAGCTTTTAGCCTTCCCGCCCCCCCAGATTGATCGATAGAATAATTCTTCTCAAATCCAGATGATGGCTTAACTTTCCCAATCTCCACATCAACCGGACCCTTAGGATTATAAACGACATATGCAGTCACATATCCACCCACAAAAAGTGATGCCGCAGCCACTAATGTTCCAGCTATACTTGCAGCGACGCCACCTCTGCTCAATGAAAACCGGAAAGACCCAACGGGACGTGTTGGAGAATATTCTGTCTGGTTTAAAGACGTATTAGTTGATCCCTGCGAGGCAATCATAGGCGGTAACGGCGTTGTTGATGTTTTAGAGGCTACAGACCTTGCACTCGCCACTGAACGGTTACTCTTCGGCTTGGGCAGAGAGCTAGAGGGGCTTTGACGCCTCCTCTGTACATTAGACGAGAGTTTATCGAATTCGTCAAATAAGGACATTGATTCACATCTACTCAATAAAAAATATCTGTATAAACAAATTAATAATAGAAGTAAATATATACATATATAAACACAAAGTAAATTTTAAAATATTTTGAGTAAAAATTAAATAAAGATTCAATTTATTTATATAATATTTAATATTATCGCATTTTTAAATGTTTTTTTATTTTCATGCCGTTTAAGTTCGTTTCAAGAAAATTTACCCTATCAGACATATAACATGATCGCTGACTAGCTTTTTTACTTTGAAAAATCGCGCTTTATGATTGTTTGCTGTTAAAAGCACATACACTGAAACTATATCTTATCACTAAATTTGTTCAGCAGCTAAAACAGATAAATAAATATGCGTAGAGTGCCCACGATTAATCTCAAAGCGAGCACTTTGGAGCAAATAAATTAATTGCCATCCGTATTTACGCTCTGCCCTTTTAATTCGATCATATTTTCCTCCGGATCATAAAGGTAAAGTGACGGCCCCATCCCCTTTGAACCATAACGCGTCCCAAAATCACCCAATCGCACTCCGGCCGAGCTGAGATGTTTCATTGCCTTTTCTTTGTCAAATCCGGCTATTCTCAGGCAAAAATGATCCATGCTCCCCCCTTCGGAGCCGGATGACACAGTCAACCCGCCTTTACGTCCAAGTTTCCCGGCGCAATCAACCAAATCAATCAGACTCGTCCCCGCACGCAGCTGCACAAGGCCTAACTCCGCTACCTCACGTTCTTGGATACACCCAAGGATGTCGCAATAAAAATTTATCATTACCTCTATGTTGCGCACACGAAGTACTAAATGATCTAAACCAATAATCCTAAACGGAATCCCCGTCATTTTGTTACTCTCTATATTTACGAATGCTGCATATTTTTTAATTACCGTAACTTAATACATAATTTTTTAGTATATTACTTGTATTTATACGACAATTAAAATATAGTTTTTGTGTTTATTAGAATATTTGAAATATTTCGGTACCTATTTTTAGCATATCTTGTCGGCCAAACAGTTTCATAGGAACAATAATGCGATGAGTTGGCATGCTGCCGTAGATTACAGGAAAGCAAAAGCAGGAAGTCTTTCTCCTTTGCCTGCATTAGATTACGGAGAAGTCCACAAAGTCGGCGAAGAGGTAATAATAGCAGCACTTTCTGATGATGTTAGGAGCATTATCCATCCACAAAACACAGCAAAAATCGTTGTAAAAAAGGCTATTACAACTCTTTTAGAGGATCGTCATTACTTGGCAAAACTCGTTGATTGCCCAGAAGTAGATATAGCGACCCCCTTTTTTCAGGAGCTTTGCGAGGGTGTTAGGTCAGCCCTGGTCGAGCAAATCATTAACAGCAGTCATACTTCCCTCATTTTATCCCCTACTCTAATTGTCATACTAGCTAGTCCCGCTGGAACAATCGCAATGCGTGTTGGAGATGGCTCTATTGTCTATCGGCAGAGTGGAAGGAGCTACGAATCAATGTTCCAACAAAATCCTGAAAATTCAGATCTAACTTCAATTGCCGCCCCGAATGCTCTGGAGAAAATAGAAGTTGCTTCCCAACCCGGAATTGCAGAATTTATCTGCGCATCGACCGGCGGCCTTATTCCACTCTCCATCCGGAAAACTGAACACCGGCCACGCGCTCCTTTTTTCCGTCCACTTGATCAATGCGCTGCTATGGCAGAAACAGATGATGACATCCACCGCGGACTTCGAACATTCCTTCGATCAGCCCCCTTCATCGACCATCTTAAAAAAGATTGCACGCTCATGCTTGGAGGCTACCGCGCCAACGGATACTGCGCTGCATGATTTTTTAATTTTCACCAAGTCATAAATAAAAATGGTACCTATGCTTTCTATTGAGTCCAGCATATGCAATCTAATGTATAGTGAAATATAAAGGGAGAACAACATGCCTGGCCGATTGGAAGGAAAGGTAGCTTTAATATCTGGTGCTGGATCATGCGGCCCTGGTTGGGGTAATGGGCGTGCCACCGCAACTCTCTTTGCCCGAGAGGGAGCAAAAGTATTTGCTGTTGATCTCAATCAAGAATCTGTTGAGGAAACTGCTAAAACGATACAAGACGAAGGTAACGAATGCATCACTTATTGTTGTGATGTGACAAATGCCGCATCGGTCAATGAGATGATTTCTTCATGTGTCGACCGTTTTGGTCAAATAGATGTGCTTCAGAATAATGTTGGTGGATCAGCCGCGGGCGGAGCAATGGACATGGAGGAAGAGGTTTGGGACAAACAGATGGATCACAACCTTAAGCATGTCTTCCTAGTTACCAAAGCAGTTCTTCCAATAATGGTTAAAAATAAAACCGGCTCAATAATTAACATGTCTTCAACTTCTGGACTTACCTATGGCGGCGCTTTTCAAATTGCTTATTGTACAACCAAAGCTGCGATCAGGCGTTTTAGCGAAGCGGTGGCAATTGAATTTGCGGGCCGTGGTGTGCGATGCAATACAATAATTCCAGGCCAGCTTCACACCCCGATGGTTGAGACACGGCTTGCCAGTCAACGGACTGGCGGAGATATTAAAAAATTAATAGCAACACGAAATGCCCGTATCCCACTCGGCCAGATGGGCGATGGTTTTGACGTTGCATATGCCGCAGTATACCTTGGATCAGATGAGTCTAAATTCGTCACAGGAAGTGAGATTAAGCTTGATGGCGCAATGACATTAAAATGCACCAACCTGCCTGACGACTACCCCACTAGTTAAAGAAAAACTTGAGTATTACGCCGAAAGCAGCGAATTTGAGCAAACTTTGGATTGTGCGTTAATAATTATATTTGCCTATACCGAGCGAAAATTGTCATTTATTCCCACGACAAAATGTCAAGTTTTTTAAATATCAAAAACTTTCGGGTAACTAACACTATTTTGCACGAAATAATCTAATGAGAAACTGTAAATCTTGTTTTAACATTTGATTGTAGCGTTCGTCTCCCTTCTTTCTCCATGATCTCGAGGATTTGGAAAGATCATCTCTAAACATCCACTCATAGGGGTAATAACGACCATTTAGTTGGTATACTGATTCTAAACGTTCAGGGCTAAGTGGCCCACGATTTAGCTTAGTAAAAAATTTTTGATCAATCATAATCGGGGCACGTCGAGAAAACTCCATTATTTTCTCTCGATCGCGCGTGCTGTATTTTCCGATTTTCGTCAAGGCTTGATCCAACGCTACCGCATTATCATATCGCTGACCTTTGATTGCGCCTAACGCGGATTCTGACACTCCTTCCTTTGCAATTCGATCAAGAACGTCATTACTGAGAATATGGGGTGCGTCACGAAAGGTTTGTTGTTTAAAAACATTTTGTAAAAAGAAAAGCCCTACGAAGCAAATTGCACACGCGATTACCGGTGTCACAATCCAGCCCAAGCTTATTGAACCGAATACTCTCCACCTAAATCCTCGTCCACCTTGAACAAGTGCAATACCTAAAACCGCTCCAACGACAGCCTGTGAACTCGAAACGGGCACCAACGGTATGGACGGCAACCCATTACTCTCCAATGCATATTTTAATCCTTCCGAAGCGAATAAAAAAAGAACAATCGAATGGGAGACCACAGCAACCCAGGCGCCCACAGGTGATAAAGGAAGTAAGTCGTTCCCAACTGTCATCATTACCCGCTTTGAATATGTAAAAACGCCAACCGCTATGGCGATAGCACCTATCAAAAATAACTGTTGCATTGAAGACAAAGTAAAAAAGCCGCCGATAGATATATCATCAAATGGCGATGAGGAAACGAAAACACCCATTACATTGGCAATGTTATTTGCCCCTAAGCTATAAGATCCAAATGCCCCAGCTACTATCAATCCTAACCGGGTATAGGCGTCGACCCTTATCAAATGTATTTTGGCTAATCTCATTAACTTAACTGTAACTTTAAATATTGCTGCACCAAAAATAGCAGCAAGAACCGGACACAGAACCCAGGTACTTATTATTTTTGTCAACGTCGTAGCGTCAGTAAGCGTGCCACTAAATAAATTCCAACCTATAATACCTCCGACAATTGCTTGGCTGGTAGACACCGGCAGACCCGCTTTTGTCATCAAATAAACGGATAACGCAGCAGAGAAAGCTGCCATGAAAGCGCCGGGTAATGCATTTACCGCACCTAGCTTACCAAGGGTGCTAGCGGCACCGGCACCACCCCATACAGCTCCTATAATAATAAAAATTGAACAGATAATGGCGGCCGTAGAAAATCTCACCATCCTAGTCCCTACAGCGGTACCAAATACGTTGGCTGCATCGTTAGCACCCAATGCCCACCCTAAAAATAGGCCACTAGTTAAAAATATGAGAACACCGGCTTCCAATGTATGTTAGACCGAACGCTTCAGAGCATAAATTGCCAAACGATCAGCCACATCCTCTGACCAATCGGCGATATTATCTATACTTTCGACAAAGAATCGCAGGTGCATTTTGTGAGCCAGATCTAGTTTTGATGCAAATATCTGCCGCTTTAATTTTGTAGAAACTTTGTCAGCCTCAGTTTCGTAAAACATTACTTTGTGATTATGATAAGTGACCCTATCAAAATCGCGAAAGAAAGCGCGCGACGATCGGGCCAACGCCTCCACAGATTGTACAACCATTTCGGTCAGTTCCTTGAAAAGAGCATGGTGCTCATCGGGGA
This sequence comes from uncultured Rhodospirillaceae bacterium, assembly GCA_913043025.1. GTDB lineage: Bacteria > Pseudomonadota > Alphaproteobacteria > UBA8366 > UBA8366 > UBA8366. The sequence goes on along the minus strand of CAJWLM010000001.1, from coordinate 209,837 downwards.
TTTTTGGCTTTTCTATATCAAAGGCCCAAAGTGAGCTTTCGCAGAGATTGAGCACATCATCCAATGTTTCGATGAGACCTAAAACATCTCCTCGACTTTCAGGAATTAAAGTTTGCGAATAAAGCTGTGATTCAATTTCACGACGCAATACATCCGCTGCACTCTCATTATCATTAACGTCTTTGCGTTTCGCTGCAAAATCCTCGCTATAGCCGTCTGAAAGATAGGACTTTATAGCTAAGTCAAACAGCAAAGCAGATTCGGATAACCTGTCGAGAAACTCATCGATTTTATGTTCCAAGGCTTTTGATTTGCCGAACATAAACACATTCTTTGGTAAAGCCATGACATACCTGTTAAAAATGTTATTCGCAAAAATGATTGGTAATCTTTTAAGGTAGCATAATATCTTAACATTTCTCAATGGTTTTGATAGCAATACACACTATTTTTATACTTGATTATTATAAATAAAAATAGATTATTTATTATTCTTATTTATAATACACTGCCTTGTCACTTTTTTATTGATAATTATGATTAGTTTATTCGTATTACTAATCTTATTGTTTAGTAGTTGTGTAAAATAATCTTATAGAACTGCGGATTGCAGTCTAAGTAGTCACAGCCCGGCTAAACGGCGTTCCCGGCGACTAGACAAGTTCCAATTTCCAAGTTAATCCAGGTTAAAATTCAGAAACTAAAATCAGGGGAAATCAATGACTGACCACCTCCAATATAAGGTTGAAGATAGTATTGCCACTTTGACGCTTCATCGGCCCGATGTGCGTAATGCCCTCTCGCCAGAAATGCTTGACGCAATGGTGGAGCAGCTCGAAGCAATACAGGCCAACACTGAAATTAAAGTTGTTGTTCTAACTGGGCACGGCGATTCTTTTTGCGCTGGTGGGGACATCAAAGCGATGAAGGAAGCGGTTGAGAAAAAAAGTCCGATGATCGCGAAATACAGTTTATATGATGGTATTCAAAGAATTCCGCGTTTATTAGTAGATTTCGATAAACCAATTATAGCGGCTATAAACGGACCTGCCACAGGAGCAGGGCTCGATATTGCTTGTCACTGTGACTTTAGACTGGCATCAGATGAGGCACGGTTTGCAGAAAGTTACGTGAATATGGGCCTCGTTCCTGGCGCTGGAGGCTGTTGGGTTTTGCCGCGGGTCGTAGGCTTGCCAATGGCTTTAGAGCTGGCTTTTTCAGCCAATTTAATCGATGCAGATGAAGCACTCCGCATAGGATTGGTAAACCATGTTTACCAAAAAAAGGATTTGATGGAAGAAACCTACAAACTTGCGCGTAAAATTTCCCGAAAAGCTCCAATTTCAGTGAGGTTAATAAAACGCGCCATGTATCAGGGAATGGATATGGATATAAGAGCACATCTTGACCAAATATCATCACACATGACATTAGCGCGCGCCAGTGAAGATCATTCCGAAGCTGTTAATGCTTTCCTCGAAAAGCGCTATCCCGAATTTAAGGGCAAGTAAACCAAAACCCAGGAGAATGTTTATGAGCAAACAAGAAAAGAAACAGGTTACTGACACGGAAATGGCAAACCAGGCTGACCTAAGTTATCGCTTCGCGACAATCCACGAATTGATACACGCAGCTCATAAAACGTGCAGCCAAGGAACCTGGGATTACCTCGCAGGCGGCTCTGACAGTGAAACCACACTCAGACGTAATCGCCATGGCTACGATAAATTAGCGCTTCGTCCGCGAGCCATGGTAGATGTCAGTACATTTGATCCATCGGTTGAATTCATGGGGAAAAAAATACGGCTGCCACTAATCCTAGCACCTGTAGGGTCAATTGAAACTTTTGCAGAAGGAGGAGGTGTTGTAACAGCTCAAGCTGCCGAACGTTTCAATGTCTTCGATATGCTTAGCTCTCGCTGCACACCAGGCTTAGAAGCTGTGGCACAGGCCGCTGATAATCCTAGGATTTTCCAACTTTACGTCCGCGGTGGAGATGAATTCGTAGATGACCATGCAAAACGTGCTATTGACTCAGGTTATGATGCATTTGCGGTTACAGTTGACTCCGCAACCTACAGCCGTCGCGAACGCGATCTTGCTAATCGCTACCTTAAGAAATGGCGTTCTAACGTTACCACGGATGAGAATGTCTGGCAGGCCCAATGGACCTGGGATAACGTAAAGCGTTTCAAAGATAAATGGGACATTCCACTCATTCTGAAAGGAATTGGTGACGTTGATGATGCGGGCCGGGCATGCGAAGAAGGGGTAGACGGCGTTTATATCTCCAATCATGGTGGCAGGGCTCTTGATCATGGTAGGGGGAGCATAGAGATCCTTCCCGAGGTGGTCGCGGAGTGTAAGGGCAAAACAAAGATTATTGTAGACGGCGGGATACAGCGTGCCACGGATATTGTAAAAGCTAAAGCATTAGGTGCAGATATGGTCGGTATAGGTCGACTTCAATGTATTGGATGCGCGGCCGCTGGTGTAGATGGCCTCGTCCGCCTTTTAGAAATCCTAGAAGAAGAATTAAGCATAGCGTTTGGGCTCATGGGAGTAACTAACTGGGCTCAGGTTGGTGCAGATAACCTTCGCGCTGCTGATCCAGTCCACGAGCCCAGCGTCTGGTCAAGCCATATAATGACGCAGTTGCCGGCACATCCGTACGGGGGCTAATTACGATGGACACAGGCGAAGAACCGCCGCTGGAGGGGTTAAATGTCTTTGATGCATCACAAGGTGTTGCGGGGCCTAGTTGCGCATTTCTGCTTGCACAATACGGGGCCAACGTTATTAAAGTTGAACCCCCTCGTGGCGATTGGGTGCGTCAAGCCGGTAAGAAGTATGGCGACTTGGCAGCCGGTTATGTAAATTTTAATCGCGGCAAACGAGCACTATGCATAAATTTTAAAACCAAAGGCGGACTAGCGATTGGCAAAAGATTAGTATCGCAATCGGACATTGTTATAGAGAGCTTTCGACCCGGCGTTATGGGCCGTTTTGGACTTGATTACGAAACGGTAAAAAAAACGAACCCAAAAGTTATCTATTGTTCGATATCGGGCTTTGGGACCAAGGGACCTAACAGGGACAAACCAGTAACAGATGTAGTGGCACAAAGTTTTACGGGCTGGATGACACTCAATAAAGGAAATGACGGTATCCCGCATAAAGTCGGGATGACGGCCATGGATGTAATCACTGGTCTTTACGCTTATCAAGCCGTCGCAACAGCGCTTTACCGTCGTGCCGTTAAAGGCAGTGGCAAGTTAATTGAAATGAACATGATGCAAGCTGCTGCCGCCTTTATGGGACAAAAAATTATCGAACACGTAAAGCAAGAGGGAAAAATAACGGTATTGGGCGCACCAACCGGCACTTTCCCAACCAACGATGGTTCAATAAACTTAAGTGCGAGAGAACCGGATAAATTTCACGCTTTGTGCCAACTTATAGAGAAACCTGAGTTAGAGCACGACCCCCGTTTCAATGAATGGGATAAACGAATAGCAAATGTCGATGAATTGACTGCGATCATTTCCGAAGCAACAATAACCAAATCAAATGCCTACTGGACAAAAGAACTTGATAAACTCGATATAATTAATAGTCCCACTGCTACGTTTGATGATTTTCTTTACCACCCCCAAACGAAGGCTGCTGATTATATTAATTGGGTCAATCACGAATCTCTTGGTAATATTCCTATGGCGACCATACCAGGGCACTCACCATTCGCAGACGGAATTTTGGCTCATGCGCCACATCTTGGGGAACATTCTGAGCAAATACTTTCTGAGTATGGCTATAGTTTAAAAGAAATCGAAGATTTTTTGAAAACGGGTAGTGTTGTCCAGTATGGAGAAACTTAATCGGCCCGATCAGCCCCCAGAACAAGAGAAAACAATAATTACGCCTTCATTCCCATAAGCTGCATAGGAATGGCAGGGCCGTCAAATCAAACCACCTTACATCTTTACACTAATTTGATGTCCCTGCATGCACAGCAGCCTCACGACCAGCAATGCGTCCGAATGTTGCCCCAGCCATTAATCCCGTGCCAGATGCATACCCATGAAAATATAATCCTCCGACCATTTCACCAGCTGCGTACAAACCCTTAATTGCAGAACCGTCAGCCCTCTCGACCTCTGTTCGGCCGGAAACCTTAACACCACCAAAAGTGAAGGTAACACCCGCAGTGACAGCATATGCGTCAAAAGGCGGTTCATCTATAGGATTAGCCCAGTTGCTTTTATCGATAGACAGCCCCTCGGTACATCTACCATCATGCACGTTTGGATCAAAAGGAATATCCGTACGGCACGCTGAGTTAAATTCTTCGATCGTTTTGATCATTCGAGCCGAGTCCATTCCTTCTATTTTACCTGCTAATTCCTCAATAGTATCAGCGGAATATTTGGTTAAGAACCGACAACGATATTCTGAGCGGAGAAGATGCTGGACTTTAGCATCAAAAATTTGGAACGCACACATTCCGGGTTGCTTGAGTATTTCACCACCGTAACGTGCATAAACATATGAGTGAAAATCCTCTCCTTCGTCACGGAAACGTTCCCCCTTCGAATTGAGCACTACAGCAAACGGCACGTTATGTTTTTGAAATTGGTCCCCAATAGTTATATCCCCGTAAGGAGGTGCATTAAGATCCCATGCCACTGCGTGGGCACCTGAAAAATGACCATAAGGCATAGCTCCCAGATCAAGTGCCATTTGAAGCCCTGCACCATTGTTGAAGGCTGTACCTCGAACCTTTGCTAGATCCCAACCCGGACCAAGATAACGAGCCCTCATTTCTGCGTTACTCTCGAAGCTACCACATGCTAAAATAACCGACTTTGCTGCAATGTCATGTTCCTGTCCCTGATAGCGAACACGCACCCCGTGAACCCCCTTACCCTCATCATGGAGAAGCCCTATTGCTGTGCACTCATACAATACATCGACACCGATCTTACTCATTTGTTCGTGCCAATTTTTCACTAATTGCTCGCCGCCACCATTAATGCGTAAAGCCAACCCTCCCCAAAACCGAAATTTTCCATCTACCTTAAAAGCCTGGCGTCCCATGGCAGGAATTAGGTCTACGCCATAAGTGGTCATCCACTTGGCGGTCTCGTAAGAATTTGTAACCAAGATTTCACACATGTCGCCATCGGCTCGATACTGTGTCATGCGGAAGACATCGTCATAGTACTGGTCATGCGTGTACGTGCCAAAATCTATGTTTTCAAGATCTTCGTCCGCGAGACTAGGACATAAATGCATTAAATCGTCTACGCCATTGTGCGCAAAGCGAAAGGCACCACCAGTGAAAGCAGAATTACCGCCCCGCATGTCCTCAGGCGCGGTCTCAATCATCACCACACTGGAACCATTTTCCACCGCCGACGCTGCGGACGCACACGCCGCATTCCCCGCCCCGACCACAACAACGTCGACATCAGATCCAATGATATTCGCCATCTGAAAAACCCCTTGGCTTTGAAAAAATAAATAATAGGCTATACCTATTTAAAAAAACCTAAATAATCAACTTGATCAATATAACCTTTTTAATCACGCGGCCGGTCACCAAATAATGCTTCGTATCGATCACAGAATTTATCCCAAGCATCAGGGTTAATTAAGCGCTCTGGTTTCTCGCCGCTAAGTATCTTTACGACCTGGTCAGCATTCCAAAACGCCATATTTTCTCGTGACTCAAAAGTCACACCAGCTGTGTGATAAGTGGCAATAAGGTTATCAAACTGCAGCAGCTGATGATCCAATGGAGGCGGCTCTTGATCCCACACATCAAGACCTATACCGCGAATTTGCTTGTCCTCTAATGCTTCTATCATTGCGGCCTCATTGGCAATACCACCACGAGCGCAATTTACAAGAAACGCAGAGGGTTGCATTAGCGCAAACTCCGCACGATTTATCAAATCCTTTGTTTCAGAATTGAAAGGGCAATTTATTGAGATAAAGTCTGATTGTGCTAGCAATTCCTCGAGATCCGCCTCAATAGCCCCGTATTCCTTAAAATTAGCTGCTGCAATATAAGGGTCGTAAGCAAGAACACGCATACTAAGACCCCTCTGACATATGCGCGCCACCCTACTTCCAGTATTACCAAGTCCCACGATGCCGACGGTTTTGCCCTCCATATTCCAGCCTTTGAAAGTCTCACGATCCACACCTCGCTCGCTGCGTAGCGACTTGTCGGTTTGTGGAATATTTTTGGTAAGCGACAGCATCATTCCGACGGCATGCTCCGCAACAGCCTCCGCATTAGCACCAGCTTGATTAACAACCAAAACACCACGTTCAGTGCAGGCTGCCACATCAATAGGGTCATAACCAGCGCCAGAAGATGACAAAACTAATAGTTTCTTACACCTATCGAGTAGCTCCCCATGGCCTTTATATTGATCACCCACCTCGTCACGAGCTGCTGTGATGCAGTAGGCATGGCAAGTCTCCATAATCTCCCAATTTGCATCCTGGGGAGCGTCAAAATAAAGCTTATGTGCCGTTACGGAATCTACCTTCGATAGAGCATCGTAAACGTTGGGCGTCTTATTATCATCGAACCAAAAAACGTGACGTGCATTATCTTTTAAATTATCAGGCATGGAACCCTCTCTTGCTTTCGATGACATTTGTTACTGCGCAAAGTTAAATATGTCTAGAGATTGACTTGACGCAATCGCAAATTCACGCGATGTGATTGGTACTATGACTAAAACAAATAAAAATCGAAATAAAATCGTTGCAAATTACAATCAAGTTCTTGGCTACGAAGTGCTGGAGTGGATTGATGGATGCTCACTATTGGCAATTCCCATACAGAAAAAGCACCGAAATAGGGGTAGGTCTATACATGGCGGCGTAATCGCATCTCTTGTAAACGTCGCTGGCAAAATGGCAGGAAACTGGACTTCCAGCGGAGAACGCAAAACAAGAACAATCAACCTCAATATAAATTTCATTTCAGGAACAAGCGCCGATTTGGTACATGTCCGTGGCCGCCGCGCCCATGCAACAAAAGGCACATTATTTTCTGATGTAGAAATTTTTGTTCCGGATACTGGCATGGTGATTGCCAGTGGCCAAGGTGTATTCAAGCTTTTACGCTCAGAGGTAACACGTCCTCATGCTAATCAATAAAGGAAGACATCATAAGAATGTTGGAATCTGTATATGAGCGCGAAGACATCAGGGGTACTTTTCACGAAGTACTAGACTACAAAGTGGTTGAGTGGCGTGATGGCCATGTTTTGATGGAACTTAAAGTGAAGCCAGAGCACCGTGATAACGAAAATTTTATTCACGATGGAATTATATCATCACTCATTGATATTGCAGGCTTTCTTGGTGGTGACTGGTCTCCCAATGGTCCCGGACGTTCGGTAACGATCAATCTAAATATTAGCTTTATTGACAATAGTGAAGTTGACACGATCATTGCCATAGGAAAACGCACCCAAAACACCGAAAAACTACAATTTACAAAAGTAGATATTCTGGAGAAAGAATCACAAAAACTGATCGCTACCGGCCAATGCACCTATAAGATTCTAAGTCCAGACACAAAAGAAAGCCCTGGAGTTTTCAGGCGCTAACTGAAGTTTTATTATGACAAACTGATTAATGAATCAAATTCATCAAGATCAGCCTGATCTTCAATGCTTAAAATCATGGAACGAATTTCCTCAGCGCGACGGGTTGAGACCGCAATAGTCGCATTATTCATGAATTTATCGAGCACCTGTTCTTCGCTTATAGGGTGTTGGTCCGTACCAAGATTGTACTCCTGCGCATGTTTCAGCTCGCGCCCATCTTTTGTTCGGACGACGACTGTACCTGAGAAATAATCTGGATATAGGGTCTCAGTCGTTGTGTCGTAATGAATCTTCTCACAAAGACCTAGTATGTCGGGATCACCGTAAGCATCTGGCTCTATTTCGGCCAACGTAAATTGGCCCCGACAGATCGCGGCGGCCGTAGCAAAATGCACACTAAATTGTGCCTGATAAGGGCTTTGTGGTCGACGCTTAGACTCTTCAGGAATACAAACTGCGGTTTGATTAGGGTGTGCTAATACGATTATTGATTCAATTTGGTCAGGCTTTAACTTGTACTCTTCCCGAAGCTTTATACCAGTTTCTATAAAAGCGTGTAACCAATGGCATGCCGGATAAGGTTTGTAAGCAACATTTGATATCTCCCATTCATTGCCAAACCCCTTAGTCACAACATCTAAGTCAATCTCCTGTCCATGAGCGTAGCATCCGTAAAGACCTTGCTCATATTCATATATTGTTTCCGGCCCAGTGAAACCGTGGCGAGCCCACATTGCAGCATTTATACCGTTAACGGCCGCAATCCCAGTATGCATACGCTTTGCCCAAGCACCATTCGCATGGTAGGCACGAGTAGCGCCACCGAAACTCGCCACAAGACCCTGAGCTTGAGTTAATTGATTAACGGTAAGATCGCAAAGTTTGCCAGCAACCATCGCACAGCCATACGCACCTATTATTCCAGTAGTGTGAAAACCATTTGCGTGGATACCTCCAGCAGCCGCCTTTGCGAGACGCGATCCGGTCTCAACACCTATTAAATAAGCTTCTAATGCCTCGTAGCCAGTTTTTGCATTTGCCATCGCTGAAATAAATGCAGTGGGCACAGTACTTCCTGAAATATGAATGACACCGGTTGTATGAGTGTCATCAAAATCAAGCCCATGCACTAATACTCCGTTTACCATTACTGCATCACGAAGCGGCAAGCGATGTGCAAGCCCAACCACAGGGAAGTCTCCTTCTCCACCAAGGTCTAACCCCGCGCTTGCTGCCTTATGACCGTAATCTTTTGTGGATGACGCAAGCGCAATTCCAAAACTATCCAAAACATGAAGTTTTGCCAACTTGATGATTTCTTTTGGTACGTCTCTTAAAGAAAAACCTTCAACAAACTCTGCTACCTGTTGAGAAACTGTTAGAGTTTTTTCAGTTTTAGACTGCTGGAATTCAGAAGGTGTTACAACGTTACTCATAAAAAAACTCCTATGAACGATCTAAACAGACTTACTGCCTCAGTTTCTGATTTAGATAAAAAACTTATTTTGATACTCTGGGATCAAATTCAAAATCGGAATAAAACTCAAAATCTTCGCGAAGTCATTACTTTGAGGCTTCTTACTATACTGCTTGCATGGTTTCATTATTCTCATCCATCGGTTCATCATCCCAAATTTTTTTCGGCATTGGCAACCCTATGAATACACTCTCGTCAATTGGCTTTGAGGGCGGGTGACCTCTGTTCTCTAGATACATCTTAATCTGCCGTACGTGTTGTCCAGGGTGCCACGTTACCCGTTCAAGAAGTTCCCTCAATGTAACATCACCCCAATAAGCATTAGCAGGCTCGGTGCCGTCTCCTGCATAAGACGAATGCCAGCCTTGAAAACGCTTCAGCACGGCGAGACCATAATTTGCAAGATCAGTACCGCTTATTATATCTTTCGGATGAGGTATGTCTGCGATGGTCGTGTGATATTCCTCCGCTTCTCCATCCATAAGCTCACAGAATGCTTCAACTATGCGGTAAACATGGTAGCAAAGTTGCCTAATTTTACGGTCCCGATTAGGGAGCTTAGGCTCGAGGTCTTCATCCTGCATCTCTTTCATGTAAGATATCGCTGCAAAAAGAATGATATCCATCTTGGCTGCCAGCTCATCTACACTAAACTCTTTAATGTCGCCAAGAGGAATTCCGACAAAGTCACAAACGTCCTTTAACTTTTGCCCCATAACATAATTCATTCCGCGAGAAATGGCAGGAATACGTTTAATTCCAATGCGTTGGAGCATGGCCATCCCTTCTGGATTTCCATGAACATTTACCGATTCGTAAACAACCCCACGGGCCGTAAGAAACTCTTTAAGTCTCAGGCAACTAGTTCATCCTGGCTGCCAATAAACGTATAGCGGTTCTGTCATAATTATTGCCCTCCTTACTTGAGAGCAGTATGTAATGTGAATGCCGCCAAGGCAAGCATCTGTGGGAAATTAGCTTTCGTGTACTAGAAAATATTTAATACCCTGTGCGATGTCGCAAACACCTGAATATCATTAGATTGAACCATTTAAGATGATAGTTTCGGGGTTAAATAAGGCGTGTATTTTCATCGAGGGGTAGTAATTTAGGAACCGCAAAACCGTATAATTGAAAAATATTGATATGCACTGTACAGACACTCTGTCCTACTATTGGACAAATAAACAATATGGATAAATAAACCCGACGACACAACAACACGTACTTTCACCTTTTAGGAGGGCCGACAATGACATCAACTTACATTCCGCCACAGCATGTGGATAGTTTTGATGAGGAATACGACGTAGTGGTGGTTGGCTTTGGCTACGCGGGCGGCGCCGCCGCCATTGCCGCGTGTGATGGGGGTGCAAAAACACTTCTGATTGAAAAAATGCCAATGCCGGGCGGCATTTCGATTTGTGCTGGTGGTGGAGTGAGGCTAGCTTTAGAACGAGATCCAGTCGTTGAACATTTATACGAAACGAATGACGGCACGACGTCACGAAATATTATTGAAGCATTCGTAGATGAAATGATGCTGCTGGATGACTACCTAGAAGAACTCTGCAAAGTAAATAATGCAAGCACCATAACTATCGAAGGACGAGGAGCAAACTACCCGTTTACAGGGTTTGATCAAATGAGGTTTGTTGAAGTAGAAGACATTCCAGGCGTTGACGTCTTAAAAGTGTATCCACATGCCCGATCCCATCGTAATGGAACTAAACTGTTCAAAGTTGTTCATGACAATGTCAATTCGCGTGGCATTGAAGTTCGTCTGAACACACCAGCTCTAAGATTAATTACTCAAAACACCAATGAAGTAAGAGGCCTTTGGATTGATGGGCCAGATGGCCGCAAAGCTATCAAATGTAACAAAGGTGTCATTCTTGCCTGTGGCGGACTAGAGGCGGCACCGGATATGCAACGCCAGTATTGGCAGATGAATCCGGTTCTCTCTGCCGCCCATCAAGGAAATACCGGCGATGGAATAAAGATGGCAACTGATGTGGGGGCAGATCTATGGCACATGTGGCATTACCACGGCACTTATGGTTTCCGACATCCTGACCCAGATTATCCCTTTGGAATACGTATGAAACGCCATCCCGACTGGGTTCCAACAAAGAAAGAAGCTGAAATTCCAATGGCATGGATTCTAGCCGACAAAAGGGGCAATCGTTTTATGAATGAATATCAGCCGTATACTCAGGACACGGGTCACCGGGCCCTTGATGTTTATGACACTGGCAGAATGGAATTCCCGTACGTGCCCTGCTTTATGATCGCAGATGAGGATGGTCGCGAGCGATATCGTTTTGGCGCCACAATATATAATGACAGCACAATAGAGCCGTATGAGTGGAGCGAAGATAACCTCAAAGAGGTACAAAACGGGATCCTAAAAAAGGCCAACACAATTGAAGAATTAGCTGATCTTATTGGCTGTGACCCTGTAAATTTGAAAAAAACTATCGAGGAGTATAATTCAGCTACCGATAGCGGCTTGGAGGATAAATTTGGCCGTCCACCCAAAACCCGTCTCAAGATCGAGCGCCCTCCATTTTATCTTGGAGAAATTTGGCCAGTTGTTTCCAATACTCAAGGAGGTCCGCGACACAATGAGAAGTATCAGATTTGCAACGCTTTTAACGAGCCAATACCCCGTCTTTACGCAGCGGGCGAGTGCGGAGGAATCTGGGGCTTCTTGTATTTGGCAGGTGGTAATCTGACCGAGTGCTTTGTCGGAGGTCGCGTTTCCGGCAGAGAGGCTAGTGCTCTGAAGGATTGGAATAACTGATTATAATACTTGGAAATATATGGACCCTATTTTGGGGGCTTTAGGAAAACTCAACACCTAGAATCTGTCTTTTCCAAGTGGGAATGAACCTCCTTGGCGTTGCTGTTAACTAGTCCCTAAATTCGGAAACGATCCTGCAGGTTTTTAAGTGCTACCATTGGCGCCAAAAACCACGGATTGCCTGAATAAATCGGATGTGTTGGATGCTCGCTATCAAATATGGTGTTTCCATTTTTTTGCCCCAAAACCTTGAGGCCGGTTTTGTGCCCCAAGTAATTAGCGTTCACTACACCCGACCCACAAAAACCAGCAACATAAAAAATGTCCTCATCTTGCGCCATATGAAGCATGTGGTCCAACGTGTAGGCAATAAAGCCTCCCCAACTATGGGTAATTTTGGTACCTTCAAGAGATGGAAATATTCTTAGCAACCGCCGGTAAAGCATTCGCCCGCTTCTACGCCGGTCGCTGATTTCTGCTGCTCCAGCCCTGCCACCGAACAAAATACGGTCATGATCAGGTGATCCCCTATAGTAGTAATGCAAACGACAAGTGTCTCCTAATTGGCGATTGCCAGGCACTAAATCAGCCATGATATTTGAGCCTAAAGGCTCTGTTGCAATTATTTGGCTCTGCATTGGTAACACACGACGACGCAACCAAGGTGACTCACGGCCAGTATATCCGTTTGTGGCGATTACTATTTGCCGAGCTCGCAGAGCGGAAGATCTGCACACAAGTTTAAAGCCCTTCGTCTCACGTGTTATTTCTTCGACTGGAGCACGAGCAACCACGGGAACACCCTCTGCACAAACTAGATCCAACAAGCCTTGATGCAGCCTGCCGGGATGAAGGTTCCCATCCTCTGCTAAAAAGCGACCTCCGAAATATGCAGTTGACCCGATAAATTTATGTTGCTCCTCCGCAGTAACCATTTCACCCTCAACCCCGAGGTGTTTTGATTGCAGGTCCAGATCATAGCCAAGTGTCTCGTAATCATTTTTTCTGTGGCAACCAATAAATCTTCCAGCCGGATGCAGGTCACAGTCAATTTTCTCTTGTACAATAAAATTCTTCAGCCAGTCCCGCCCTTCGCGTGCTTCACGATAAAACTTCAGTGCTGTTTCTAAGCCATGCATTTTGATCAATTTTGTAAGAGAGTGTCTCAGCGTGGCGCCAATTGCTCCCCCGTTACGAGAACTTGCTCCCTCGCCTGGACGACCAGCCTCTAACACAACAACACTTCGCCCACCACGGGCAATCGTAAGCGCTGCTGATAAACCGGCATAGCCAGCCCCGACAACAGCAACATCGGTTGTTAGGGGTAGGTCGTTTATATTGGCCTCGGGCCTTGGAGCAGCCAACCACCAGTAAGGTGTGAATGCAACGTCAGAGGAAAAGATGTCGCGTTCCATGATCGTTACCTCCTGTTTCAGTTTGTAATCGCGTGCTACAAATTAACCTCAATGTAGTATGAATGAAAGAAAAGGTACTTCAGTGGATAAATCTCCTAATAAGTTATCATTAAGCGAAGCAGCTTCAGCTATTGCAGCAGGAAGTCTCTCCTCAGAAGAACTAGTGCAGTCCTGCATAGATCAAATTGAGGCGCGAGAGAATACAGTGAAAGCATGGGCATTTTTCGACCCTGAAGTTGCGCTGGCCCAAGCACGGGATCGAGATAAGGCACAGCCTAATGGACCGCTGCATGGAGTGCCGATCGGAATAAAAGATATTATCGATACCATGGATATGCCCACCGAATACAACTCACCCATATACAAAAACCACATGCCATCTGTCGATGCAGCATGTGTAGCCAGACTGCGTCAAGCCGGCGCGATAATTATGGGTAAAACCGTAACTACAGAGTTTGCCTCAAGCTACCCCGGGCCAACCCGTAACCCCATTAATACAGCCCACACCCCCGGTGGTTCCTCTCAAGGATCTGCTGCTGCAGTAGCTGACTTTATGGTGCAAGGTGCATTAGGCACACAAACTGGCGGCTCGGTAATTCGCCCTAATGCCTATTGCGGCACGGTAGGTTACAAACCTGCTTACAATACCTACGATAAAGTAGGAGTCAAACCACTCGCTCCCATTATGGACACAGTCGGCCTAATGGTCCGTACCATTTCAGATGTTGGAATACTTTCCAGCGCTCTCTCCGGACTGGAACCAGAAAAGTTGATAACCGAAAATGCACCGAATTTGCTTTTTCATCGAACAGACCAATGGGATGCTGCAGAGGACTATATCCAGACACTAATTGAAGATTGTGCCAAAACTTTTTCCTCTGCTGGTGCACAGGTTCGTGATCATACTTTTATTCCACCCTATGATAACTTACAAGCAGCTCAGAGAATAGTCATGGCAGTAGAGGCCTGCCGGGAGTTTAAGGAAGAGTGGATGAACCACCAGGATTTGTTAAGCAAACCATTCCAGAATTTAATGCTACGCGGTTTCGAGACAACTCCTGAGGAGCGAGGGGAAGCTGAGGGTTTGCTCAAATACGCACGAGGCAATTTGTCTGAAATATTTGAAGACGGTGAAATTTTACTTACTCCTGGCGCACCTGGCGAAGCACCAAAAGGCATAGGATCCACAGGTAGTTCAATTTTTAATAGGGCATGGACTTTTCTGGGCGTAGCATGTCTCTATTTGCCGGTTACTTCTGGCCCGAATGGGTTGCCAATTGGGATCCAATTGGTGGACCCGCACAATAACGAAGCTCGTTTGCTTTCCGCTGGGGTTTGGTGTGCTAAGAAACTTGGGCTGGATACGGTTATTTGACTATGACAAAAACACTGCCCATGACCAACAATATGCTCATTACCGGGGCTGCTCAGCGTATCGGTGCCGCTCTCGCAGAAGAAATGGCTGCCGAAGGGTGGCACGTGTGCATTCATTACAACGCATCGCAAGCTGAAGCAGAAAAGGTGTTAGACACCATCATCTCAAAAGGTGGAAAGGCAAACCTATTCCATGCCGATCTCGCTACAGCAGAGGGACCAGAGGACTTAATTATGCGATGCCAAGATAAGGTTGGGCCACTTAGTTGCCTCATCAACAATGCATCTATTTTCGAGTATGATGACGTTGATAGTTTAAACGCAGAAATTCTTGATCTACATCACGCAGTAAATCTACGCGCACCGCTTCTTTTATCGCAAGCCTTCTCAAAAAGAATTCCTAAAAAGGTTAAAGGCAACATAGTAAATATTCTTGATAACAAGGTATTGGCACCAAATCCGGATTACATGTCGTACACCCTCAGCAAATTTGCCCTCAAGGGTGCAACCGAAATATTAGCAATGGCCATGGCGCCCCAAATAAGAGTGAATGGTATTGCACCTGGCATCACACTTTTGTCCGGGGAACAGTCAGAATTTCGATTTAACATCGCGCACAAAACTAACCCATTAAAACAAGGTTGCACTCCCGGACAAATTGCCGCTGCGTTAAAGCTTATACTTGACTGCCCTTCGATGACCGGCGAAATCATTGTGTTAGATGGAGGTCAAAAGTTACAGAACCTGCCACGCGATATCGCTTTTTTAACGTAACTTACGAAAGTATTTTGTTATGCCCATTTCCGCTTCGAAGTTTTTTCTCAAAGACTATGCCGTGCCCGTATCCATAGGCATACACGACTTTGAAAAGGCTCGCCGTCAGACGGTTATAATCAACATCGAAATGTATCTTGAAAATGCCGACGTTAATCGCAACGACAACATTGAAAACACTATAAATTATGACTTTCTAAGATCAGAAATAGAAATTCTCGTAAAAGATCGACATTTTAATCTACAAGAAACACTCTGCAACGAAATAATAAGTATATGTAAAGAAAAACAATTATTCAGTAAAATTATTGTTTCTACAAGTAAACCGGACATATATGAAGACTGTGATACTGTAGGTTTTGAAGTAATATTTGATAAATAAGAAATACATACTTATTTTTATATCAATTTTAAGTATTTGTAAGCAAATCTTTGAATGACAATGATTGAGTGAAAAAAAATTTATATCGATCTCCTCGCATTACCTAACTAATCTATTTCAATAACTCTTTTGAGTTTTTAGATTCAATTTTAGTAAGCCCAAAACTGGTAGCCTAGTGCATTATATTTTTCCAAAAAGTGCCTCTACGTGGTCATAAGCATTGAGAATTGCATATAGCTATTTGAAGAAACATGTTTGATGATCGATTATCTATCCTGACAGCTGGTCGAGCCGTGCTAACATAATCAAAATTTTTAAGGGGGATATGGGAATGGCTAAAAATGTTTTATTTATAATGTCAGATGAGCATCAACAAAAAGCAAGTGGGTGCTATGGACATCCGTTTGTAAAAACACCCACCATCGATAAGCTCGCCGCAAGCGGAACGCGCTTTACAAATGCATATACCAACTCGCCGATTTGCGTGCCTGCCCGGGCTAGCTTCGCCACGGGTCGGTATGTCCACGATATAGGTTATTGGGATAATGCCCATGCATACGAGGGACGCGTTGAAGGATGGGGACATGCTTTGCAGAAGGCAGGAATGCATTGCCTATCTATCGGGAAACTGCACTATCGCAGCGAAGAAGACCCAACTGGATTCAACGAACAAATTGTGCCCCTTCACATTGTTGACGGAAAAGGAAGTGTCGGCGGTAGTGTGAAACAGCCTCTAGCTCCTCCCATTACGAAAAGCAAACTTGTAACTAACATTGGTCCAGGTGACTCCGGCTACATTCAATACGATCAGTCGATAATGGAAAAAACTGTAGAATGGCTTAAGACTGAAGCCACACGCCTTACAGATAAACCGTGGGCTCTATTTTGTTCCTTTGTTTGTCCGCATTTTCCCCTGATCGCGCCACAAGATTTCTATGACCTGTACCCCCACGATATGCTTCCCCATCCAAAAGGAAACGATCCAGATTATCCTTTGCATCCTTGGATTGATAAATTTCAGAAGCTACAATGCCATGACGATTTTTTCACTGAAGAGAGCCGTAAAGTAGCCATGGCTTCGTACTACGGTCTGTGCTCCTATCTAGATTCCAATATCAGCAAAGTACTCCTAGCACTGGAACAGGCGGGGCTTCGTGATGACACTTTAATTGTTTATACCGCAGATCATGGCGAAAACCTTGCAACGCGGCGCCTTTGGGGTAAGTCAAACATGTACGAAGAGGCTGCTGCTATTCCAATGATACTGTCAGGGCCCGGAATACCATCGGGCAAAGTCGTTAACACTCCAGTTACATTAGCGGACGGATCTGCAACAATTCTAGACGCGTTGGGACTCAACAATATTTCAAGAGGTGAAACACGTTCGTTACGCAAGATAGCCAATGAGGGTGATGATTTAGAACGTGTTGCGTTCAGCGAATATCACGCAACTGGGGCCGACACTGCCGCATTTATGATCCGTAAAGGTAACTTCAAATACATTCATTATGTGGATTACGAACCGGAACTTTTTGATCAGGTTAATGATCCGGAAGAGGAGGAAAATGTGGTTAATAACCCTGATCTTTCGAATATTTTGACGGATCTTCAAAAAGAGCTTTATGCGAGGGTTGACCCAAAAGCCGTAAATGACGCTGCACAGAAATCACAGGCTGCACTGGTAAATGCAGCGGGAGGGCGCGAGGCTGTTCTTGCCAAAGGTTCGTTTCAAGGAACACCAGCGCCAGGAGAAACAGCAGAATATATTCAATAAAAATTTTTTGGGGATTTCGTAATGGAAAAGATGAACGTACTATTTATCATGTCTGATCAACACCAAGGAAAAGCATCTGGTTGTTATGGACACGATTTCGTTCAAACCCCAAATATTGATTATCTTGCTACCTCAGGAACCCGTTTTACTAATTCATACACGGATTCTGCTATTTGCGTTCCAGCTCGCGCTGCCGTAGCTACAGGAAGATATGTTCATCAAACACAATACTGGGATAATGGGCATCCCTACGAGGGCCGGGTCAAAGCATGGCATCACATGCTAAGAGAGAATGGT
Organism: uncultured Rhodospirillaceae bacterium; assembly: GCA_913043025.1. Lineage (GTDB taxonomy): Bacteria > Pseudomonadota > Alphaproteobacteria > UBA8366 > UBA8366 > UBA8366. The sequence goes on along the minus strand of CAJWLM010000001.1, from coordinate 191,901 downwards.
TCCTCTGCCACATCAATCGGCAAGCTTCATTTTCGGAATGAAACGGATAACACGGGATTTGAGGAACAGGTTATTCCGATGCACGTGGTTGAAGGCAAGGGTGATGCCCGAAGCTGTATCAAACGGCCCATGACTCCACCTATGACACAAAGCAAAACTATGACCGATATAGGGGCCGGCCAGACTTCTTACCAGAAATATGACAATGACATAGCAACCCGAGCTTGTGAATGGCTTCGCGCTAAAGCCGAGGATCCGAACACTGACCCATTTTGCGCATTTGTTTCCTTTGTATGCCCTCACCCCCCTTATAAGGCACCAGCAGAATTCTACGATCTCTACAGCAAAATAGAGATGCCAGAACCGAAACTACGCAATCCAGATGTGGAGTATCACCCCTGGATAAAGTTGGGCCAATCGCAGCGTAATTTTGATGATTTTGTTACGGAGGATTCTTTGCCCGTTCTCATGCGATCCTACTATGGATCAATATCCTACTTAGACAGAAATATAGGCAGAGTGGTCACAGCCCTTGAAGAAACTGGCCTGCGCGATAGCACGATTATCATTTACACCTCTGACCATGGCGAGAATCTCGGCACACGGCGGCTTTGGCAGAAGTCAAACATGTATGAGGAAGCATCCTTCATTCCGATGATCCTTTCGGGCCCAGGTGTGCCGGAAGGAAAAGTTTCGGACACCCCCGTTACGCTAGTTGATATTGCTCCAACCATTTTGGATTCCCAAGGCCTGCTCGAAGTGAGCAAGTCCCATGGACTTCCGGGAAGTTCATTGCTAAACCTCGCGCAAACAAAAAATGACGCTAATAGGATAGCTTTTACCGAATATCATGCCGCTGCTGCCGACCGTTCGGCATTCATGATTCGGAAAGGAAAATACAAATATATTCATTACGTTTCTTATGAACCAGAATTATTTGATCTCGAAGCCGACCCAGATGAACTCAATAGTTTGCACAGTGATCCAAACCACTGCACCACCCTCGAACAATTAGAGGCGGACTTACGTTCAATCTGCGATCCTGAATCCGTTGATGAACAGGCTTACATTTCTCAATGCGCCAAAGTCCAGGCAGCAGGAGGAAGGGATGCTGTTATGGCACGGGGAAAATATCAGGGGACTCCGACACCTGGACAGGATGCAGAGTTTTTGACTTAAATACGCGGGTTAGAATTCAGTCCTGCCTCTAATTATATTCTGCATGTCCATTTCGTTGTTATTGAGGAAAATCAATGCCACGAAACGCTTTATGTGGATTGATTATTTGTTATAAAACAAAATGAGAAAGCCGCCTTTTCTGAGCCAGTTGATTGAGGTATTAATAGAGAATGGCAAATTTTATCGATATTGCACCTCTTTCAAAGAGGCTCGGCGCGGAAATAACAAACGTTGACCTTAGCTCTGAATTAGATTCGGAAACGGTTGATGAAATTAAAAAAGCCTGGAAAAAATACATCGTTCTTCTGTTCCGTTCACAATCCTTAACAAATCAACAGTATGTTAATTTTAGTAAGAATCTCGGAGTACTAGACGAGGCTCCCTTAGATAAGGATGGAAAAATGATGGTAGATGGGTTTCCTGAATTACTCATCGTATCAAACATAGAGGAGAACGGTACTGCTGTTGGTTCTTTAGGAAATTTGGAATGTGAATGGCATACAGATATGTCCTACAACCCCAAGCCACCTATGGGCAGCTGTCTTTACGCGATCGAAGTTCCCGACGAGGGTGGCAATACTGGGTTTCTAAATATGGAACGTGCTTATGAAACACTGCCCGCTGATCTTAAAGAAACGTTAGCTGGAAAACGTATTAAACACGATGCTACTCACAACAGCGCCGGTCAAATGCGACAAGGAATGACCAAGCCTGAGGATGTAACCAAGAGCCCCGGCGCATACCATCCGATTATAAGAACTCATCCCGAAACAGGTCGTAAATCGCTTTTTCTAGGGCGCCGCCCGAACGCCTATATTGAAAGTTTTAGTTCGTCTGAATCCGAGTTTCTGCTTGATCGTATTTGGTCCCATATCACGCAGAGCCAATTCATATGGGAACACAAGTGGCGTAAAGGTGACGTATTATTATGGGATAATCGAAACGCAATGCACCGTCGTGACCCCTTCGATAATATCAAACGCCGTTATATGCACCGCACACAGATCAGCGGCGATTCACCTTTTTAAGGCTCCGACATGCCCTCCTTCCAACCCGCAATACCAAAAGTTAATCTAAACGAGGTTGAAACGCCGGCACTATTGCTTGATATGGACATCTTTGAGAAGAACCTTATTACCATGGAGAATGCATTGGCAGGCTCGGGCGTTAGACTTCGTGCTCACACAAAGGCCCATAAGTGCAGCGAAATTGCTAAACGACAAGTCGCCGCCGGTGCAGTTGGTGTATGCTGCCAGAAAGTATCAGAAGCTGTTACAATGGCGGCAGCCGGCATCAAAAATATTTTGATTACCAACCAGATTGTTGACCCAGTGAAAATTCAGCGATTGTGCTCACTCGGAGAAAAGACTGAGATTGCTGTTTTGTGTGACTCGAAAGAGGCAATACCGCTACTAAGCAAAGCGGCAACCGCCAATAGGTTAACACTCAAAATACTCATAGAAGTTAATGTTGGGGCAAACAGGTGCGGCGTGGACGCTGGCGACCCAGTAGCTTCGCTTGCTTCAGAAGTTGATAAGGCTCCCGGCTTACACTTTGCTGGCTTACAAGCTTATCACGGTAGCGCGCAACACCTTGTTTCGGCACGCGATCGTCAAGTAAAAATTTCAAGCACAATCGCAAAGGTTAAACGCAGCAAAGCTTCGCTTGCTGCCGCAGGCCTCGATAGAAAATGGATTACAGGTGCCGGCACAGGCAGTTTCACTTTTGAGCGCGACAGCGGCGTGTATTCAGAGGTACAAGCTGGTTCTTATGCATTCATGGATGGGGACTATGCCAAGATAAAAGGTGATGATGGCAATCCCTTCACAATCTTTTCACATTCACTCTTTTTGTGGTCGAGCGTAATAAGTAGTCCTCGCGCTGGTCAGGCATTCCTTGATGTTGGGCATAAGGGGCATAGCATGGACTCAGGATTAGCCACTGTATCCGGCCTTGATGGTATAGAGGTGACAGGGCAGTCTGACGAGCACACTGCATTGGAGATTGGGCATAATGCAAAGGCACTTAAAATAGGTAAAAAATTAAAGCTCATACCAGGCCATGTTGATCCAACTTTTAATCTTCATGACTGGGTTGTTTGCATAAGAAAAAACAAGGTCGAGGACATTTGGCCCATTGATGCCCGTGGTCCAGGCTTTTAGTTCTGACAACCAGCATTGATTTTCTTGTTATCAGCAATCAATACCAGAATGCCATTTTTAACTAGCTCAAAGTAGTCCGTGCACACCATACACTAAAACAGGAGTTCGGAGACGTATTGTGTTTTTTAAATATTTTTAACGAAGACATTCAAACATCTCTGAGCCTTAGGGATACAGATTGCGCAACGTCGAATAAATTTCGGTCGCTATTCCGGGCAGAGACAAGTTGTATTCCCATCGGGAGACCCTGGGGGCCCGTCTGAACTGGAAGAGTTACAGATGGAACTCCTAACATAGTCCACAACCCATTAAAGATAGCGCTGCCAGTATAGGCAAGACCTTTGAGTGCTTCACCTGGCGCCGAAGGACATAAAACTGCATCATAGTTAGCAAGTATTGCATCCACCTTGAGTTTGAGAACTTCGAGGTCCGCAGTTGCTTTGCGGTATTGATCGTAGGAAGTATCTACTCCATTCTGCATGCGTCCATCGCGTAAATCATCACTAAGCTGATCGTGCCGGTTCAACCGTTCCCATGCTACAGTTCGGGCAAATTCCCACCCAGCTATAGTTTTGTGTAGCCGATCAAAATCATTCTCTGATGGTAAAGTCAGTTCCGTTACATTTGCACCAGCATCTATTAGAGCGGCCGAAGCGCTTTCGAGCATTTCATGAGTCGATGTGTCCGCCTTTTCCCAATTCGGCGTTGGATAAAAAGCCAACTTCAGATTAGTTACGTCAGCTGGCAAAACCGGATGTAGCCTCTCCTCTAAAACCACCGACCTAAAAAGGGCAAGGTCATCAACGGATCGAGCTATTATTCCTACGGTGTCAAAGCTTGGCGAATTAGGCAACACGCCATTACGATTGATATCCTGAAATGTGGGCTTGTACCCAACGGTTCCACAATAAGCTGCCGGTCTTATAACTGAGCCGCCCGTCTGTGTTCCGAAGGCCATCGGAACCATTCTGTCACCCACTGCAGCAGCAGAACCGGAAGAAGAGCCGCCAGGTGTAAAGGCCGGATTAAAAGGATTTTTGGTTTTACCTGGGAACCGATGGCCAAATTCAGTAGTTACTGTTTTTCCAACAAGTATAGCTCCGGCTGCACGAGTTATTGCTATGCAGCCAGCATCGCGGCCGGGCTGGAAACCCTGATGTATTTGTGAGCCATAACTAGTTGGCATGTCGTGTGTATCGATAATATCTTTGGCGCCAAAAGGTATACCTGCAGCTAGACTTGCCGCTCCCAGTTTATCAACTTTGCGGGCTTTCTCTAATGCTCCCTCGCGATCGATATACTCCCAAGCAAGAACCTCTCCTTCTCGGTCAGAAATTCTCTCCAGGCAGCTCCCCATCCATGCTTCCGCGGTTAGGTGTCCCGCCTCAATTTCCTTGAGCCCCTCAGTTGCAGTAAGTTCATAGGCTTCAGCCATTTGATTTTTTCCTTATTCATTTTTGTTAAACTTTGTCGATCAAACATTCGCGATTACGAAGGTCTGGAGTCGCTTCTTCAAAAGCATGGCCTATACGGAACGCTTCTGCTTCTTCACCTGGAAGCGTTGTTATCTGTAAACTCGTTGGCAATCCAAACACCGGATCATACCCAGTTGGCATAGTAAGCCCAGGGAAGCCCACAAAATTCTGAAGGCCGACTAAATTACGACCTAACCCAACGAAATCTACCTCCTTACCGTTCACAGAAGCCATTTCGGTATTTATTGGTGCTGCTAAACAAGGATAGCCCGGTGTCAAGAGTGCGGAATACCCCTCTAAGAGGTCGACCATCAGCCGCCTCAGAGACCTGCGCCGTTCAAGCGAACTGATATACATTCTAAGCGTTGTGCTTCGAGCATTCTCCAAACGATCTTGAAGTCGTTTGCCAAATCCAGATAAGTTTTCACCATACCGATCGCAATGAACACTGAAAAACTCTGCATTAGCAATAGCACGTCGATGAGGATTTATTTCCGCAGCAAAGCTGCATGGAATTGTGTCAACCGTTGCCCCCAGGTCACGGAAAACTTCAACTGCTTTATCAAAAGCATCTAAAATCGGCTTGTCTATCTCTACGTCAATAAGGTCGGGGCAAACCGCTAGTTTTACACCTTTTATACCCATATCAAGTTTTGCGCTAAAATCCGGCACGGGCAGGTCTAGGCAAAAAGGATCTGCACGATCGAACCCCGCGATACCCTGTAACAAAATGGCATTATCTTGAACCGTTCGCGTCAAGGGACCTACATGGTCCAAGCTCGTAGCATTTGGAAAGACGCCACGGACACTGACACGACCGTAAGTGGGCTTAAGCCCGACCGTGCCACAAATAGCCGCTGGCCCTCTCACCGAACCACCAGTGTCAGTGCCAAGAGCACCTGGCACCATCTTAGCGGCAACCGCAGCACCAGAACCACCACTTGAACCTGAAGGAACACGGCTTGTATCCCACGGATTTCTGCACGCTCCATAGTGCGGATTGTTGGTGCAAGACTCCGCCGCGAATTCAGCGGTATTACATTTACCTATCATTATTGCGCCAGCATCCTGCAACCGCCTAACGCACTCTGCGTCGGCTGTAGGAACATTGTTGCTATAGAAACTCGACCCATGAGTAGTTAAAATTCCTTCACTATCAATAATGTCCTTCACACCAATGGGTATTCCGTGGAGTGGCCCTCTGTAATTTCCTAATGCTAGCTCATCCTCTGCGCGCTGTGCCTCAGAGCGAGCACGTTCACTCGCAACGGTTATAAAAGCGTTCAAAATAGGGTTGAGCCCATTAATTTGCTCTAAGAAAATTTCAGTAACCTCAATTGGTGATATTTCTCTTGAGAAAATTTTTCCACTTAATTCGGCAATAGTTAAATTAAGAATCTCCATACCGCTGCAATGTCCACTGATCTTATTTAATCATTTGCCGGTTGAGCTACCATGATAGATGCCGGCTCAGCATCACGTGTTAAATCTTTTCGCATACGTTCTGACATATCATAAATATAGGGTGCCGCCTCGTAAACCTCGTCCATCATTAAATCATCTAGCTCTAGTCCTGCACTTTCCACTGCCGCGGCGGCACGGACTTTTGTTCGTTCATCAACAGACGAAACATCCGGCTTCACTGGTATTACGCCTGTCGGTGGTTTTTTCATTCCCGGTTCGAGCTGAGGACGTGTGTTGCGCCAGGATGTGGATTTCTCAACGGCATAAGCAGCATTTAGCACAGTAGTTTCTGCAAATGGACGACCTGAAATCATTAGCGACACTGGCAAACCGTTGGGGTCAAAACCATTGCATATCGAAATAGACGGGCCACAAACAACATTGAATTGCACAGAGGCCTTTCCTCCAGTCCAATTGCTAATAGACCTATAAGCTGGAAACTCGGGTGCCGGACCTTGGCCCGCAGTTATCAAGACATCATATTTTTTATAAATGTCCTCCATCTCAGCTATCATGACCCGACGCAGTCGGCTTGCCTGCATGTAGTCAACTCCCGAAATAAGACAGGCAGGAATAGTACGACTTCGAAAATCATGCCCGAAATCACCAGGCCGCTTTATTAAATCCGGATAATTGACGGAGAATATCTCGGATTCTCCCATTATCAGTTTTGTTATACGATATTCTTGTAAAGGCCTTACACGCACGTCAGACACGTTAGCACCTAAACTTTTAAAAACAGCAATACTCTCGTTCATTGCTTTAATTACTGTTTCCGGAAATTTACTTTCTTCCTCGTAAAATTGCCTTATCACACCAACTCGCAAACCTTTTATATTACCAGTCAGTGCTGAACGGTAATCTGGGTAGGCTATTTTTACGCTAGCTGGATCCCCTACGGGGTCGTAACTGACCATTCCCTGAAGTCCAATAGCTGCATCCTCAACATTCCATGCCATTGGCCCGGCGTGATCATAAGAATAAGAATTGGGTATAATGCCTGACCGGCTTATTAATCCGTACGTTGGTTTTAAACCGACTATTCCACAAAGCCCTGCGGGTCCTCTTATCGATCCACCGGTATCCGAACCGGTGGCGAGCGGGAACAGTCCGGCCGCTACACCACATCCCGATCCAGATGAGGATCCGCCAGTAAACCGAGTGAGGTCCCAAGGGTTGCGTGCGGGCGGCCAGGGTAAGTCCAATGAAGGACCACCATGTGCGAATTCGTGTGTCGCTAATTTACCAAGCAAAATACCGCCCGCTTGTTTCAAGTTCGCTACGGAAGTAGCATCATTATCAGGCACGTTATTGATAAGTATTTTAGAGTGAGCTGTAGTTAAAATTCCTTTTGTCTCGTAAATATCTTTGAGGGCAAACGGGATACCATGGAGTGGACCTTTGTATCGACCTGCAGTGATTTCTGTTTCGGCCATCTTTGCTGCGGCTCTCGCCTGATCACCAGTCACAAGAAGAAAGGCATCTAAAATAGGGTTAAGATTTTCGATTCGAGCTAGAAGTGCGTCCACGTATTCGACAGGCGATAATTTCTTCTCCTTAATTAACCGGCTGGCTTCACCAATGGAAAGAAAATGTACTTCGTCAGACATACAATGCTACTCCCTTAATATATATTTCTGTAATATTATCTCATTATTTCTTACTTAACCATCCACTGTAACGATAAGAATCTGATTAGGAGGTTTTTATGAAAGGTGTTGTTGTGTGCCCTCAACCACGAGCTGCCGACGTGGGAGCAACGGTTTTGAGTGATGGAGGAACGGCATTCGATGCCGCACTTGCAGCCGCATTTGCTCAAATGATTTGTGACCCATTTATGTGCGGTATTGGTGGGATGGGAACGTTACAGTATTTCAGTGCCGCCACAGGTCAAAGTGGGATGATTGATTTTCACTCCACCGCAGGAGCTAATGTAACGTCAGACATGTGGATGAAAGATTTTAAAGGCCGAACGGAGGTGTCTGGCTATTCACTATTTGATGACTTTCGATCTGAACTTGGCTATACGGCCATCATGACGCCAGGGACTCCAGCAGGGTTTGGTGTCTTTCATGAAAAATTATGTTCTCGCCCTTGGGCTGAGCTCCTTCAGCCCGCCATAGACTACGCCCGCAATGGACTTATAATGACGCCCTATACTAGACGGGTGTGGACCCGCTATCGAATGGAAGGAATTCCAGACGGCATCACCCGAATAAGAGCGACAGATGAATGCGCCCGTGTGTATCTTCATCCGGAAGGGCGTTTATATAATGAAGGTGAGCTTTTTAAACAGCCCGATTATGCAGATACTTTAACGAGGTTAGCAGAAGCAGGATACAAGGATTTTTATTCAGGCGACTTGGCCACGGTTATCGCCAATGATTTAGAGAAAAATGGTTCTTTTGTTACCCGTAACGATCTCGAGAGCTACTCGCCATCTGAGTGTGAGCCACTTGCGGGAACCTATAGAGGACTAACTGTTCGGTCCAATCCTCCGCCAGGCAGTGGTGCAACCATTATAGAAATGCTTCATATCCTTGATCATATTCCACTTGCTCATTACCCCCATACTAGCGCTCATCATTTAGATTTTATCGCAAGAGCCATGGCGGCTGCACATCATGATCGCAACAACCACCTTGGTGATCCAATATTCACAGAAACACCTACCGAAATGCTAATTTCCGAAAAACGTGCAAAGCAATGGGTAGAAGAGTTAAAAAATGGTGTTAACCCTCAAACAGACATGGAAGAACCACCATCTTGCACAACTCATCTCTGCGTTTATGACGCAGACGGAAATGCGGTTGCTGTTACTCATACGCTCGGCACCAGTTCTGGTGTTACAACACCGGGCTTAGGCTTCACTTATAATAATTCCATGAAGTTATTCGACCCCATACCGGGAAATAGAAATTCAATTGCGCCAGGAAAAGCGAGAACCACAGGCATGGTGCCAACAATGATATTTAAGGATGGGAGGCCTATTCTAATTGCGGGCGCTCCAGGAGGCAGCGTAATCATCAGCGCAGTTCTTCAATCGATTATAAATGTTTTAGATTTCAATATGTCTCCAGTAGAGGCAGTAACGGTGCCGCGTATACATTGTGAGGGAAATGGTATACACGCAGAGGCGACCGTGCCGACATTCGTGATTTCTGAGCTTAAAAAGATGGGCCATTCTGTGACCCACAAACCAGAAAGTTTCGCTATGGATATGTCAATGGCACATCTAATTAGCATCGATGAAAACGGCAGGGCACGAGGTGGTGCTGATCCACGAGCTGGCGGTGGCGTTGCATATGCATTTTAAAGTGAAGTCCCAATACCTTCGGTTTTTTTGTCAATTTATCTACGATAAAAATTATTGTTATTTATAAAGTAGTGTACGAAGTTTTTTTGACAGATAAATAAGCTTTTTTCACTAAAACAATTGAGTTTGATTTTAATGCGCCGGAATTCTGCGTTCCAGTTATTAATCATCTGTGGCGTTAATTACCTTTGAGTTCGGGAAGGGTTTGAAAAGCATCACGCAGTGCCAGAGACCAGCTGTTTGTAATATTTAGAAAATTTGAATCATCGACATCGATTCTTCTATGATGGGTAAAAGCCAAGGTGTCACCTCTGACTGCAGCTATATCTAATGGCATACCAACAGATAAATTACTCCTCAACGTAGAGTCCATTGAGACCATTGCAGCCTTGATAGCATCCTTCAAAGGTGTGTTAATGGTCAGCACTCGGTCCAAAATTGGTTTGCCATATTTGTGCTCGCCAATCTGAAAATATGGAGTATCAGGGGTAGCTTCAATAAAGTTTCCAGCCGAATAAATTTGAAAAAGCCGATGCCGACCACCTAATCGCTGACCGCCCACTATTAACGTCGCACTGGAAGCCTCACCGTGCGCCTCAAGGTCCTCACTATGACTTTGTTGAATACCTTTCATTTTTTTACCCACAAGTTGAGCGACCCTAAACATAGTGTCTGCATTAAGAATGCACTCAACATCATCAGTTTGTGAACGTTGAATATCTTGATTCAATCGAGTTATGACACCTTGTGTAATTGATAGGTTACCCGAGGCCATTATCGCAATTGCGCGTTTTCCCCTGATAGACCAAGTAAACATCTTCCGAAATCGTGCAATATTATCGACACCGGCATTGGTTCGCGTGTCCGATAGAAATACCAAACCATCTGAAATTTTTATGCCGACGCAATACGTCATATCTTGTCACCTATTTTATTGGGATACGCAGTCAACACTAACTTCCACATCCATAGTCTCTGCACAAGTGCCCACCAATATTCCGCTTATTGGTGCTGCATCATTTGCGTCAAACCCTGATGTCAAACGTACATAATGATCTGTCGGGCACACTTGATTGGATGGGTCAAAGCCAACCCAACCAAGCCCATCTATTTGTAATTCTGCCCATGCATGAGTTTCCCTTAACTCATCCTTTCTATCAGGTTCAAATAAATATCCAACCACATAACGAGCAGGAACACCAATTTCTCTCGCTATACTTATCATCAAATGAGTGTGGTCTTGGCAGACCCCCGCCCCATTTTTGAGCACGTCAGCCGCCGTAGTCGCCGAGTCAGTTTTGCCAGGCAAATATAGTATTCTTTCGGAAATTATATTGGATAATGCATGGGCCATTTCTAGCGAAGCCTTTGACGGCAATCCTAGCGCCAATTTGCGAATGGCCTCATCAGGCTGTGTCAAGTGAGTTTGGCGAAGAAAAATTTCGCTAGGTACTTTTCTTTCTGAAACACAAACGACACCAGAATTGTCCTTTACCTCAAAAATACCCTCCGCGATTAGCTCAAGGGGTGTCTCAGGCTCATAAGCAAGCCAAATAGCCTCGCCTTCGCCGAAGGCATTTTCAAATTGCTTATTGATGACCTCGCCGTTTACTGTGATAGCCCAATGTTGAACATTCTGTGCAGGCAGATTTCTCGGAAACATCATTAGTCGCAAGCCGACCCTGTAAGGGTCAACCTCATATTCATATGTTGTTCGATGTTTAATAGTTAACAGCATGGGACGGTTCGAAATAATATGAATGTGAGATTGCAGAATTCAAACGATCAGTGTGGGCAATTGCATCAACTATAAATTCATGCAGTCCATCTCGGAAGATTTCCCCCATTCCCACTTCTGCCATTTTTGAAATCATCTCCTGCGCAATATCATAACAATGGTCTGAGTAACCTGAGCCATTATGCAATAACGACAAGAAATGCCCCAATTGTTGATAACAAAAATTAACTGACCTAGGGAAAGAACGATTCAATACGAGAAAGTCTGCTATCCGCCATGGACTGAAATCACCACGATAGACCCACTGATATGCCCGCGTTGCCGACAATGCATGCAAGATACTTGTCCATTGGTGGTGATCACGGCCACCGCCTATCTTGTCAATTTCTGGCAAAAGAACGTAATACTTTATGTCCAAAAGTCTCAATGTCATATCAGCACGCTCTAACGCGCCACCGATCCTTAAAAAATTGTACCCATCATCGCGTATCATACCGGTTTCCGCAGCTCCTCTAAATACAGATGAATGTTGTTTGACCCAATCGAGGAGACTTGGAAGATCTCTTTGAACGGAGACCCCATCTATGTTTGACAGACGCCCCCACCCATCATTGAGTGCCTCCCACATTTCTTGAGTAATTGCTGACCTGACATTTCGACCATTATTGCGCGCACTCTTCAAGCAGCTTGCGATGGATGAAGGATTTTCAAGATTCAGCATCAACTCATTAATAACTTCAGCCTCATTAACACGACGATCTGATAAAGGGTGTCTATGCGATTGTGCCGCTATTAAAATAGAACGCCACTCCTCTCGACCAGCAAATGTTGGTAGCATCGCCATACGGCAACCCATTTCAATGAGACGAGCCATAGACTCCGCTCTCTCTATGTATCGAGCAATCCAAAATAAATTCTCTGCTGTTCTGCTCAGCATCGTTCCTTACCGAAAGCCAAATTTATTGTCAGCCAAAACCCATGTGTCCTTAACTCCACCACCCTGACTCGAATTTACCACTAATGAGCCCTCCGTAAGAGCAACCCGAGTTAACCCACCAGCCACAAGCCGTTCTTTTTCCCCAATAAGACAAAACGGGCGAAAATCTACGTGGCGACCTGAAAGGGCGTCGCCACAAAGTGTGCCCAGAGTTGATAACGCGAGAGTTGGCTGCGCAATAAAATTGGATGGGTTGTCACGAATACGTGCAGAATAATCTGCTAATGCGGCCGAAGTCGCTGCAGGACCAATCAACATTCCATATCCACCGGAAGCATGCACTTCCTTAACCACAAGTTCGCTCAGGTTATCAAGAACAAAGGCGCAATCGTCTGCCACACCACATAGCCAGGTCTTCACATTCTTCAGAATTGGTTTCTGGCCAAGATAAAACTCAATCATTTTTGGAACGAAAGCGTAAACGGCTTTATCATCAGCAACTCCAGCCCCTGGTGCGGAACAAAGAGTTACATTTCCATGCCGGTAAGCGTCGAAAAGCCCAATAACTCCTAAGAGACTATCGGGTCGGAAAAACAATGGATCTAAAAACGTATCATCTACGCGACGATATATAACGTCAACCCTCTTTGGACCTAAGGTTGTTCGCATCCAAACCACACGGTCCTCGACGAATAGATCCTGTGACTCAACTAGGTCAATACCCATTTGGTCTGCTAAATAAGAATGCTCATAAAAAGCGGAATTATGCATTCCAGGCGTTAATATTACTACATTCGGGTCCTCCGAAGCATTACTCGGCGCGAGCTCAAGCAAGGTTTTCCTCAGTCCATCAGGATATTGGTCTACGGGTTCGATGCTTATTTTTGAAAAAAGATCTGGAAACATTCGCATCATAATTTCGCGATTATCCATCATATAGCTAACGCCAGAAGGAATGCGACAGTTATCTTCTAACACATAAAAGTCATTTACACCTGTTCGAACCAAATCAATTCCAGTTATTGGGCTGTAGATGCCGTGTGGCGGATCTACAGATACCATTTCTGGAATAAAACTTTGATTTTGATAGACCAATCCCGTAGGGACCACACCAGCGCGTAAAATTTCACCACGATGATAGATATCAAATAGAAAAGCGTTTAGGGCTCGAGAACGCTGGATAATCCCGGCAGATAGAAATCTCCACTCTTCGGCATCATAAATACGCGGTATGACGTCAAAGGGGATCAAGCGCTCCGGATCTCCACCATCAGAATAGACAGAAAATGTGACCCCTAACCTCTGAAAAATAGTTTCGGCTTCCTCACTGCGCTGTCGTAAAAACTCTATGCCAACTTTTTCGATCCACTTTGATAGGACCTTGTAAGGAGGTCTGACAACACCCTTGTCGGTGGACATCTCATCAAACAATTGAGGCCCCTATTCTTACGCTTCAATAAAAAATCTCAATAAAACCAAGGTGTTGGGCAGTGCACTATCTATGCCGTTTGCTAACCCCCTGTAAAATATAACTATTTAAAGGGAAAGAACCCGTCAACGCCTATATTTTGTGCTCTGCCAAAATTTTGTGACTATTTATGATGCAGTCTATTTTGTAGTTACAACTTGATCAGTAGCCTTTAAAACGCGGTCAAGGCTCTAAGCATAGTTTATTTGGCCCCAACTTTGATCAAGACCGGTCCAAGCATCTGACGGTGCATCTTATACAATTCTGCCGAAAGACTACCTTGGTGTCACGTCCATAATATGTCCCTAGAATGATAGTTCAGTCTCATGAAGTATTTTGATTAATTTTTCTCGCTGGTAAAGACGTTTGACGAACGCGATGGCGCCTGCCTGGCATCAGTCTGCAGTCAACGTTTACACCCAACTATATTCTCTGAGTTTACGATATATCAAGTTCTAATCACAGTTCGATTTCTCTTGCATAACAACATCGGCAAAAGCTTGTATCGTTCTAAGACGAATTGCGCACTGACTCACAACGTTGAGCTCCCATTTCGGCAACACACGAGGAGCAGTACGATCATGACCTATTGCCCGGCAATGTAAGTTACGAGCACTTTCAATGAAGGCCATCATTTCCATCATTTTCGAGATATCAGGAGTAACTTTTGTCATCATTTCTTTAGAAAAAGGCGGCCGGTTAGTATGGTTCTGATCGAAGGACTCGTCTGTAATACCGCGTTTGTGCAAAACGGCATTCATTAAGGTTGTACCGAGCATCATAGAAAATTCTAATATCGCCAGATGATCGTTTTCAGGATCAAGCTTTGCAAGTGTCGTTGTCCAACTTTTAGCTAACTTTAAATGTGCAGCAATCTTCATTACCCTATGTCACTCCTCCATTACCTTAGCAGCAAATCTCCTAATCTTTTCAATCTTCGAAAGACACTTTGCTGTGACGGCAGGATCTAAATCTGGTAAATCACGGGGGTCTCGAAGCTTACCGCTTATACCTCGACAATAAAGTCCGCGCATTTGTTCAATATAATGCAGCTCGTCCATTATATCGCGAACCTCAGAGGTGATCTTCACTTCCACCTCCTTTGGAATGGGAGGCCGCGTAGTATGATTTTGGTCGTATTCCTCCTCGCGTATTCCACGTTTATGAAAAATTGTGTTCAGTAAAGTCGTCCCTAACATCATACAAATTTCTATAATTGCAATATGGTCTTCCTCCGGAGAGAGTTTCTCCAACGTTGCTTCCCATTGTCTTGCTAAGTTCAAATGCGTCGCGATGTCCAAAACGTCAATTCCAAAATATGTTGCTGTGCTTCATTTATAAGATCATAGTGAGCTGGTATAAAGGTGTGAATTTTAGGAAAACTTACCCATGCCCATAATGTCCGGCGGTGAAGCAGTGGTAAAAAGTCTCGAAGAAGAAGGCGCCCAGGTAGTTTTCGGTGTTCTTGGCAGTCACCTCATGCCAACATATGATGCCCTCTATGATAGTCCAATTAAACTAATCACGCCAAGAAGTGAAGATGGCGCAGGGCACATGGCGGACGCCTACACAAGAGTTTCTCAGAACCCTGGCGTAGTGTTAACGACGGCTGGCCCCGGAGCAGCGGGAGTGGTTTGCGCAATGGGTGAGGCTTATAATGAATCATGGCCACTCTTACACATTTCAACGCAAATCATCAGCGAACATGTTGGCAAAAATAAGGGGTTTTACCATGACGGCCCAAACCAGGGCGAAATGTTTGTTCCCGTCTCGTCTTGGCAACACAGCGTAACCAAAATTGAGGAGATCCCTGAAGCCATAAATGAAGCTTATCGACGAATGCGCACAGGCCGACCCCGCCCAGTATTTCTTGATATTCCAACTGATTTTTTAAACGGCGAGGCTGACTTCAAGATATTGCCTAGAGCAAAAGTCACACCTCCTTCTTTGCGAAAAACCGAGATTAACAACGCAATTCAACTTATCAGGAGTGCTAAACGCCCCGCAATCTGGGCTGGCGGCGGCGTAGTGAAGGCAAAAGCATCCACCGAACTCAGAGAAATAGCTGAACGCTTACAAGCTCCGGTTTTTTGTACGAATGGATCAAAAGGTGTCCTTCCAGAAGACCACGAACTGGCACTTGGCAATCTGTTATCCATGAGCGCCACTCTTCAAGAGAAAGTCCTAGAAAAGAGTGACTTACTTCTGGCGTTTGGAACGCGCTTTTCTCAACGCGCAACCAAACAATGGACACTTCCAATGCCTAGTAAAATCATACATTGTGATATAGACCCGGAGGAGTTTGGCCGAAACTATACACCTACAGCAACGGTTGAAGGCGACGCAAAAATCATACTTCAGGAACTCATAAACTCATTAGATAAAAGCAAGATCCCGAAAGCTGCTGATCGTACAACTGAAATACAAACACTTAAGGCAGCAGCTATTGAGGAAATGAAAGGTAAACAACCAGAAGTTTTCCATGCAATGGAAGAAATTCGTAAAATCCTGCCGCGAGACGCGATTGTAGCATCGCAATCAATAATGGGCCATTGGACAAGGTTTGGTTTTCAATGTTATCAGCCGGGTCAATTTCTATTCGCAAATACGTTCGGCTCAATGGGCTATGCATTTCATGCAGCCGTAGGAGCTAAAGTAGCTTTTCCAGAGCGCACGGTTATTGGGTTTTGCGGGGACGGCGGCTTTATATTTGGTTGCGGTGAACTAGCAACGCTTCAACAGTATAATATCGCTATGCCAATAGTGGTCTTTAACAATGGTGGGTATTCAATTATTCGTCAGCGTCAAGATGCAAGATACAATCGTAATATCGGCACCAGCCTGAGTAATCCCGACTACGTAACTTTAGCTCACGCCTTTGGCTTCTACGGCGAACAGGTCCATGACATGAGGGATTTAGCGCCAGCAATAGAGCGAGCCTTGAAAGCTGACAAGACAACCATCATTGAGGTTCCCCTTGAATTTGAAGGATACAGATCTGCTGCAGACAGCCAGTTGCAAGTAACAGGCTCAACCGATACGAACCAGTGGGCAACAACAGTTCACAACAGCAAAAAATGAAGTTAGTGCCGTTAGTTTAACGGTTATCAAAAACGGTTTTTCACCCCACCCACGTTTTTCTTTGCCTGAAAAAGCAGCAAACTGCTCTCGCACTTCGCGAGAATACACAAATGTAGCAGAGGTAATAATTTTTCACCTATAAATATAGATCGGGCTTGTCCAAGCCATCGTGCCATCTTCCTGAGTTAATCGAATAAAAATACCGTTATCACCTCTATTTTTAAGTTTGAGACTCCGAGAAAATTTGATTGAAGTATGTTGATTTTTGCCAGGCATACGGAATACCTTCAAATATCTAGGTAACACATCGCCCTCATCAAAAACTTCATCTTCTAAGCCAATTTCTTCCAACGGAATACCGCATTTAACCAGTGGTGTTTCAAGCTTAAGAGTGCCACCGTACGGGTCCTCCACCCAAATATCAAATCCTCCAAGATTGCCGGTGGTCAATGCTCTCCATTGCAAACCTGTCGTGCCTAGCCGGTTGAGGGCTTTATCACGATTGAAAAAGTTAATTGGAGATGCGTCGATAATCTGGTTATCGGAAACCAGTGCTTCCCCATCCCACACTACTTGTCGAAAGCGACCTCTATATTCCGCTCCCTCCCAAATCACACGAATACGATTTCCAAGCTCTTCCTGAGTATATGGCCGGATGGTTTCTACATGCTCTAGTCCATTGAAGATATCAACCCGTTCTATTGGAGCTGCGCCCACAATATCCACAAAAAGTTCTGCGTTACCATCAGGCAAATGCACTATATCACCGATTATAGCAGAACTTGTTGCGAAGCCATCGGCGGGCCCTAAATTCGGATCATCATGATAAAGCACACCTTGATGTTCAAAAGTCACGGACACGTCTATCATCATGCGTCCGCCATGGCCGCCAGTCGTGGCATAATGTCTTCGCTTACGCATACAATCAAGCAATGCCTGCCGAGTTAATTCCGGCATTAAAAAACAGGTTAAACCGCCCACAGCGCCAAACAACGAAGCCCCCGGATAACTTGCGCCAGGCCTACCTTTGTGGCCGTCGGAATTAGAAACAATTCCACAACGATAACCCATTTCAAAAGCATCTTTAACTAACCACTCAAAAGTACCCCACGATGAGTGCACTTCCATCGATTTTTCAAAATGACCATCATGCGCTAGCTTCACATCCGCATACCTCCCACCACAATGGGCATAAGTGACAACGTCAAATTCTTCACTGACCGTCAATGCTTCAAAAAGCTCGGCTGCACTATTGCAATCCGTATCAATATCACTCTGATCTTCGACTAGCGCATGCGATGAGCGCCGGATTTGCCTTCCTTCTTCAGAGAAATAGACATTCCGATCTCCACCCAAACCTGTATTGCCAGACCATTCATAACCCGGCAATACAACAAATTCACCGTCCGAATTAAACTCCGCAGACAAATGGTCGAGCTCTGCCCAAAACTCATTTGTAATTTGAAAGTCGTTAGCTTGGTGACCAGTCGCATCTAAGAAAGCTTTGTCACGAGCAAAAGTAAAATATTGTCGCGCACTGTTGGTTCCAATGGATTCTTCTGACTGACCATGAAGGTCACCCCACCAGTGTAATAAACGAGATTTCTCAACAATACGGAGAGGGTTACTACGCGTAACAATTGTCGCTTTTTGATCAATTAACTCCACGACCACATCACCAAATTCTTCAACCATGAGCCCTTCAATGATAACGGCATCAATTCCTGGCTTGAGTGTTATGGTTTCTGGTAAGCCAATGATATCCAAATTCGCTTTTAAACCTAAAGTGAGATCGCATTGGTCGGAGGGATTCCCCCACGTATCCTCACCCTTAATCTTTAGCGCAAATAATTGCCCAGCCGTTCTCAACGTTGGTAACACAGCCACGTAATCTACAGGTGGGCCGGATACAATACTAATGGAGGGTTGCAGCGATAACGGTTGGTAATTGTAGGTCGCAATCGGATCTACTAGCGTGTGAAACTCAAATGTATCTTCCAAAAATGTTTGCAGCCGCATCCCCGGAGACCCATGCCTTGTTTCACCAAATGTGATGGTTATGGTGTCTCCCTCACGAAGAAAACCTTTAATTACTTTTATGTAAAGTGTTCGGTCCCACGGACGTACATTCCCTTTTGGATCATAATGATATTCGAGAACGGCATCATTACTTGCCTTTATGGTCGTGTAATTAGCCCCCTTTGGATCTTCAAATTGTGGCCTTGTCTGATCGGAAGCAAATCGGAAACACACACGCATTGAACCCGAGTCGTCTATGCCGAATTTCCCTGCCGTGTATACAAGTTGATAAGTCTGGTAAGAGCCAGCCTCAAATTCACCTGTTGGCGTCAATGCAACGCTTCCCAAGTCCTCTGGCCTTATAGGTGATCTTATCGGACTACTCGCTTCACCACCTTGCGGACCAACAGCGGAGTCATCAGGACTTCCCATTGGCCTTTCAATCATCTTCTCCCCCCGACAAAGCAAATTATTGACAGCATAAAGTATGTTTCAACCGCAGTGTATCTCTCTCTTGTCACAGTATAGAAATATAATCTCAAGGTAAGCTGAATGTGTATAAACCACTCCAGAAAACATATCGTTTAGATAAATTTATTCTGCAAACGGCATTTTCCGTAAGCAGTCTTACTTGAAGGCCCGCCAATCCTATGGCGGGCCCATTTTAGCGCGGATGTGCCATTTTTTATTGCGGCCGCATGTCGGCAGGATCTATATCGGCAACGGTAGTAGGATTCTTCATTGCATCCCGACGGAAAGGTTCCCCTAACTCTTGGTTTAGTAATACTTCGATAAAAGTCGTTTTGTTATCATTCATCTGAGCGTCCACGGCCTTAGCCAGCTCATCGGTAAGCTCATCCATAGTACCAACTTGAACTCCGTTTACACCGCACGCTTTGGCAATGTCGGCATACTTTACATCAAGGTCAAGCTCAGTACCGACAAAATTATCGTCGAACCATAGCGTGGTATTGCGTTTCTCCGCACCCCATTGGTAATTGCGGAATATCACCATTGTTATCGGCGGCCACGGATCTCGCCCACAGGCGGTCATCTCATTCATGGAAATACCAAATGCACCATCGCCAGCAAACCCAATGACAGGGGTATCAGGACACGCTATTTTTGCACCAAGTATTGCAGGAAAACCATATCCACAAGGGCCGAATAGGCCCGGCGCTAGATACTTTCTACCAGTTTCAAAGGTAGGGTAAGCATTTCCTATCGCACAATTGTTGCCAATGTCTGAAGAAATTATGGCTTCTACAGGCAATGATGCCTGGATTGCCCTCCATGCCATCCGTGCTGACATTCTATCAGGCTCGCGATCTCGCGCGCGTTCATTCCAGGTCGTACCAGGATCATCATCCTCGTGATCCATGGATGAGAGCTTCTGTAACCAGGCGGATTTAGTTTGTTGGATAAGTGCAAGTCGATCATCTCGCCCATTGTCACCGGCAGTCGGATTTAATGCTTCTGTAAGCTGTTCGGCAACCATTTTCGCATCGCCCTGAATTGCTACGCTTACTTTTTTGGTAAGACCAATGCGGTCAGGATTTATATCTACCTGTATTACTTTGGCTTTTGCAGGCCAATAATCAACGCCGTAACCTGGCAATGTTGAAAAAGGATTTAATCGGGTCCCAAGTGCTAAAACCACATCAGCTTTCGCAATCAATTCCATAGCTGCTTTGGAACCATTATAGCCAAGCGGACCAACCGATAATGGATGTGTTCCTGGGAATGCATCATTGTGCTGATAACCGCAACAAACTGGTGCACTTAATTTTTCTGCCAGCGCTGCAGAGGCTGGAATTGCATCGGATAACACTACTCCAGCTCCATTCAGGATGACTGGAAATTTCGCGTTTGACAGTAATTCAGCTGCTCTAGCAATCCCCGTACGGCCTCCCGATGGTTTCTCAATGTCAATCACTTCGGGTAGTTCAATATCAATAACTTGTGTCCAAAAATCTCTTGGCACATTTATCTGCGCAGGGGCACTCCCCCTCCAAGCTTGAGCTATCACTCGATTGAGCACTTCAGCGATACGCGATGGATCAAGCACTTCTTCCTGATAACAAACCATATCCTCAAAAACAGCCATTTGGGGAATTTCCTGAAATCCGCCTTGCCCCATTGTTTTATTAGCAGCCTGCGGAGTCACTAACAGAAGTGGTGTATGGTTCCAGTAAGCAGTTTTAACCGGCGTCACAAAGTTAGTAATACCGGGACCATTCTGAGCAATCATCATACTCATCTTGCCGCTTGACCGAGTAAAGCCATCAGCCATCATTCCGGCATTACACTCATGGGCACAATCCCAAAAAGAAATACCTGCTTTCGGGAACAAATCTGAAATAGGCATCATCGCAGAACCTATAATACCAAAGGCATGTTCAATGCCTTGGCGTTGTAACACTTTTACAAAGGCTTCTTCGGTAGTCATCTGAGCCATTGGTTGAGCCTCCTTGGTAATATTTATTTGCACATTTATTTAACGGAAGAAGCCGCCATTGTCGCCTCTTTAGTCTACTTTTGAATAATCTATCGTCATAAGATTGCATTACTCTTTTAAAATCTAAATTTCAATTATTTAATATAAAAGTACCATATTTTGAGATTATGATTTTTTATAAGCTAAATTTTATAACAAAATCCCATATTTTGGGACAAGCGTGGTGAAAGTGCTATGCATTTCTGTCATTTAACTTATAGTCTTGGCCGATATTGCAGGAGAAACAACATGCAACGAGCCCAAAATATTCATGCTGGCCAAGATGATTTGGACGTCGTTAGCAAATTAATTGCTAATGCAAGGCAAGCAATGACACAGCTCCTCACCGCTGATCAAGATCGTGTTGACGAAGCTGTGACAGCTCTATGTTGGGCAATCTACAAACCAGAAAACGCTCGTGAAACAGCCGAACTCGCTGTCGCTGGAACGGGGTTAGGAAATGTTGAAGACAAAATTATAAAAAATCAACGCAAGAATTTTGGCACTCTCAGAGACCTACTTCGAGTCAAAACAGTTGGCATTATAGAAACATTCCCGGAAAAGGGATTGGTCAAATACGCTAAACCTGTCGGAGTTGTTGGCGCTGTAGTACCATCCACCAATCCTTGTGCTACTCCAGTTAATAAAGCAATGATGGCAATCAAGGGCCGTAATGCAGTCATAATAGCACCATCACCGGCTGGCTTGCAGGCAACTGGACGTACAGTTGAGCTTATGCGAAACGAACTTGAGAAAATAGGATTACCTGCAAACCTTGTACAAATACTGCCAGCCCCGATTTCTAAAAATTTGACTAACACGTTGATGCAAGAATGTGACCTTGTGGTTGTAACTGGCTCCCAAAATAATGTTAGGAATGCCTATAAGAGCGGCACCCCCGCAATCGGTGTAGGAGCCGGTAACGTGCCGGTAGTTATTGATGCCAGCGCAGACTTAAATGATGCCGCAAAAAAGATAATGGCATCAAAATGCTTTGATAATGCAACTTCGTGTTCTTCAGAAAATTCAGTAACTATTCAGGATAGTGTTTATGAAGAAGCTATCGATGCACTTACAAGGGCCGGCGGATACATGTGCACTAGCGAAGATAAAAAGAAAATTCTTGATAATCTTTGGGTGGATGGACATCTAAACAGACATGTATTAGCCAAAGACCCTGATGTCTTTGCTGATGTTTGTGGTCTACCCGTGGCCGCGAAACAAGCAAAGTTTTTTATGGTTGAAGATACCGGGGCCGGCTCTGAGAAACCTCTCTCAGGTGAAAAACTGTCACTAGCACTTACCGTATATCGTGTCCCAGATATTGAAGCAGCCATTAGCCAAGTACAGGATATCCTAAACTATCAGGGCATGGGGCATTCTGTAGGCATTCACACCAAGACCATTAAAAATGCTGAATTATTAGCCGAACGCCTTGACGTCGTTCGCGTGCTCGTTAACCAAGCTCATACCTTTGGAAACGGCGGAAGTTTTGACAACGGTCTGGGCTTCACCCTGACAATGGGTTGTGGAACTTGGGCTGGTAATTCAATAAGCGAGAATCTCGCATATCACCATTTCATCAATGTGACACATCTGGTTGAGACTATCCCGGAAGACAAGCCGAGCGAGGAGGAGTTATTCGGCACTTATTGGGGCAAATACGGCAAGTAAATACAACCAGCTAAAAACGATCGGACGTGAGATGAATTTTGAAGAATGTGCAGCCAAGCCACTCCTGAAGGAGGAAGGGATCGCCATACCACGCGGCAAGATGGCGACGTCTATAGAGTATGTAAGCAAGGTTGCCGCTGAATTAGGTCCGTGTGTAGTAAAGGCGCAGGTACCCAGCGGCAAACGTGGCAAGGCTGGGGGCATAAAACTGGCCAAAACTCCGCAAGAGGCAGAGGCAGCAGCCAGCGACATCCTTGGCATGCAGATTAGTGGCTATAAAGTAGAAAAATTATTAATCGAAGAACAAAAAGATATTGAGCGTGAATTCTATTTAGCAATCATAAATGATACAGAGACCCGCAGCCCTTCCCTACTTTTTTCAACACTTGGTGGCATGGATATTGAGGCTGCTGCCATGCAAGATCCGAAACAGGTGCACCGTATGCCAATAAATATTTCTACGGGTCTCGATACGAGCGGCATCATAAATATTCTTCAGCAATCGAACTTAGGCGATGAAAAAGCGGATATTGCTGATATATCCTTAAAGCTTTACTCTTTATATCGTCGATACGACGCAGAATTATTGGAGATTAATCCTCTCGTATTGACCAAGAGTAATGAGATTATTGCGCTTGACTGTAAATTTTCAATGGATGACTCGGCCATTCAGCGTCATCCTGAATTAGCCGTTAATGGATGCCTCGAAAAGGTCACAAAAATTGAGGCAGAAGCAAAGACCCAGGGCCTGAAATATATCGAACTCGATGGCTCGGTAGGCGTTCTCGCAAATGGCGCTGGCCTAACCATGACTACCATGGATGTCGTAAAATTCTATGGCGGCAAACCTGCAAACTTCATGGAAATTGGTGGCGAAGCCTATACTAAAGGAAAGCCAGCGCTCGAATTAGTTTTGGCAAATACAAAAGTGAAAAGTTTAGTCATCAACTTTTGCGGAGCTTTTGCTCGTTGTGACGTTATGGCTGAAGGTATTATTACAGCATGGGAAGAAATCCATCCAACATTGCCGGTTTTCTTTTCGGTTCATGGGACAGGTGATGAGGAAGCCCGCAAAATGCTCAAGCAGAGACTCGGCATCTCCCCCTACGATACGATGGACCAAGCTTGTGAAGCCGCAGTGAAAGCAGCGCAAAAGGCTGAGGAAGGGGGAAAAATTGATAGTTCGTGAACATGAGAGAGTTATGATCCAGGGCATTACTGGCAAACAAGGAACATTTTGGACCGAACGCATGCAGCGATATGGAACTAATATTGTTGGTGGAATCGTGCCAAAAAAGGGGGGACACAATCACCTAGGCGTACCGGTTTTTGATAATGCTTTTCATGCAATGACGGAGGTACCATTCGATGTAGCTGGCCTCTTTGTCCCACCTTACTTCGCAAAAGTTGGAGCAATTGATGCTATAGAAGCTGGTGTAAAAAAATTAGTCATACTTACCGAACATATTCCAGTTCACGATGTAATGGAGATTATTGCCGCCGGAGAAGCGAACGAGACACAAATTGTTGGACCAAATACCACCGGAGTTGCCACACCGGGGGAATGTTTCGTCGGGTTTATGCCTGCGTTTAATAAAAATATAATGACTGCAGGTAACGTTGGAATTATTTCAAGGAGTGGTAGCCTCGGCACATTAATATCCCTAAACATAACACAGGCTGGGCTTGGGCAATCCGCATTCATAGGCATAGGTGGTGATCCAGTGATAGGAACAACTACCTTGGCAGCGCTCAAATGTCTCGATGAGGACGACCGAACGAAGGCCGTTTTCATTCTTGGTGAGATAGGCGGGACTATGGAAGAATTAGCAGCTGAGTATGCGAGTACCATGAAGAAACCGGTGGTCGCATTTATAGCTGGCGGCGCAGCGCCGAAAGGAAAAAAAATGGGCCATGCGGGTGCAATAGTTTCTGGAAACAAAGGTACGTATGTTTCTAAGCGCCGCGCCTTGATGGAGGCTGGCGTCCATGTCATCGATACACCTTCCGATGCGGGATCAGCAATGTTAGATGCCCTAAACGCTACGTGAGTGTTTTTTTAATAATCTTGGTGTATTATTCTAATTCCCATTGAAAATCCCGCCCAAACTTGGATGCATAATGTTGAAGTACTTTCACTCTACTCAAAGCATCTTTTACCCCAACACGGGCCAATGGTGCGTGCAGAGCAAGACCCGCGATAGCGCGACCATTTGAATTGCGTATAGGCACTGCCACAGAGATAATTCCTTCATGAAACTCTTGGTTATTAATTGCGTAACCACGTTTGCGAATTTTTTTTAACTCAACCTCAAGATCCTTCAGATTTGTAATGGTATTGCAGGTAAACCGCTCTAACGCGAGGTTCGACAATAACCTTTTCCGGTCGCGACTAGTCAAAAAAGAGAGTAGTAATTTGCCGAGGCCAGTAGCGTGGAGGGGCACTCGACTACCTGGATGAAGCTCAGCGCGAAGCGGAAAATCACTTTCCACACGATCGAGGTATTTGATTGCACCACCATCCAGCATGCCTATGTTACAGGTTTCACCTACCTCTCCCACCAATCTCGCCAATGATGCCTGCCGCGGTGCATGACGAACGCACCACTCAAGCACGTGATCCGCTGTCTTAGCCAATCGAGGCCCAATTCCATAGCGACTGTGCCCAGGTTCACGTGCGAGAAACCCGTGCTCCTCTAGCTGCCTGACCGTTCGGTGGATAGTTTGTTTTGGTCGGCCGAGCGACTCAGCTAACTCAGAGAGTCTCATAGGTCGGCCTTGTCTCAGTATAAGGTCAATGACTGAGAAAGCTTTAACAACAATGGGATCGGAGTCAGATGCCATCCACTAGGCCCAGTTTTCCTCTATTATGTTGGTGCGGGCGGAGGGACTCGAACCCTCAACCTCGAAAGGAACGGATTTTAAGTCCGTCGCGTATGCCAATTCCGCCACGCCCGCACTGCGTACACTTTAAAGGAGGGCTAGCTCGGGGACAATTGCTGTTTCGAATTCTTGATAAATTTGCAGCAAAAAAAACCGAACTGGTCTAACAAAAACCACCTTCCACCCAACTAGAGTTGATATATTGTGTTCCATTAACGTGGCTTTTGCTTAAGATTATCCTACGTCCTGACCGTTCATTAACTGTGACTTCTTCATCTTTTACCGCAGGCAGGGCGTGATCGCGCGTTTCATTCAGCGCCTCAAGCAATACCCGCCCCTGCACATGGCTCGGAACGTCTATGCCAAGTAAAAATAGAATCGTCGGCAGGATATCAACATTACCAGCCGGAATATCAATAGTTTGCTTAGATTGAAACATACTTCCACTGGCCACCAACCAATTATTTAGTTCTGCCTTATGCAGTCCGCCGTGAATTCCACCGCCTGTTGGATAACCTGAATCTTGGAAGGTATGCCCCGTATAACCATACTCATTCTCCCGATCATCCGCTTTCAAGATCAGACCAATGTCGGGTGTCCTATCATGATTCCACAGAAGATCTGAATGCTTGAGTGTGCAGTCTCCATCCCTAGTTGAAACTGGCCCACACCAATCCTCACTCTGGACCCAATCGACAATGGCTCTAATAAGCTTTGGATCGCTATCGCGAACATAAAGACCGCCTGCACTAGAAAGGGCCAGAGCAACATCTGCCCCACCTTCTAGTGTCTCATCCACGCTGAAACCAGCTGCCTTTAGCTTCGAAGAAAGGTTGAGCTTTTGTGAAGCGACAGTAATTTGGCCGTGATCAGATAATGTAATAATTTGCAAATCGGATGATGACCCTATGTCACAATTTTCCAATATTTGGCCGAACAACTGATCAACACATCGGGCAGCAGCAAGACTCTCATCCGACCCAATACCTTTTTCATGATAACTTGTATCCGGTTCACTTAACCAAAGAATAGCAACGTCTGGCCTCAACTTCGGCTCAACATAATCGAGATAAACTTTCGTTGCATACGTATTCCAATCAAGTGCTGGTATTTCATGTTTTGGGATGGGTCCGAAAGTTTTTTCAATATAATCCAATTCACAAAGCTGTTCCGGCGATTCTAGTCCGACCGTAACTTCTGGGGCATGTAGTGCCATTCGAAAGCCGCCTAATTCCTCGGCCTTATGATTAAGCATCCTACCCCCGCCAGAGGTACCAGCACTAATTGTTGCAAAGCTTTTACTAGCCGACCGCAGAAGTTCCCCAAGACTTGGTACCCCGAGTAATTTTCCACCCAAACGCTCATCACCATCGCGTAGCTGTGATTCTACCCCGGTGTCAAATAACCTTCCCGGAGCCGCAACCGGGTCAACAAAACGATTGCCAACTATTCCATGGCGCTCCGGGTAACAACCAGTAATTACAGCCGTCTGATTCACCCTTGTTTCGGTAGGAAATGTTGAATGCATTTTCGGCCAAAATACGCCTTTTTCACGAAAATGGTAGAGGTTAGGCATATGCTGTGGTGTCACCATATCAGGACGCAAAGCATCAAAGGTGACTACAAGAATACGTTTATTATCGGTTATCAAGTTCTTCACCTCGAATCGGATCTCCTCCCAGATCACTTATCATTTTATGAACCGCTTCTTGCACATTTTGTAGCTGTTGATCGTCAAAACCTCTAATGACTAGCGAAAGACGATAGTTTGCCCTTGCATAATGGGGATAGGAGCCAATATCGATGTCAGGATGTTTTTCTTGAATATTTTTTAAACCCTGAGCAATACTGCCTTCACCTAAATTACAGAGAACACTGCGAGAAAGTTTTTGTGCTCCCCCCTGCAGGGTAGGAATAATATTATCTAACATGGCTTGCATTATCTTTGGAACACCCGCCATCACGTAAACATTTTCCACTTTAAAGCCGGGGGCTGTGGAAATCGGATTTCTTATTAGCTCTGCGCCCTTTGGTGTATTGGCCATGCTTAGGCGCGCCTCGTTTATTTCCGTACCATTATACTTGAAGTGCTCTTCGAGCAACCGACGAGCCTCCTGATTTTGGATTAATTCTCGGCCAACAGCTTCTGCAACAGATTCCGCAGTGATATCATCATGAGTTGGCCCAATACCCCCAGTAGTAAACAAATAGTCAAAACGGCCACGCAATGCATTAACTGCATCAATTATTTCCTGCTTTACGTCAGGGACGACCCGCACCTCTGCAAGTTGCACCCCTGCATTATTCAATTTTTCAGCTATGTGAGGCAAATTCTTATCATGCGTCTGACCCGAAAGAATCTCGTCACCGATTATTAGCAATGCTGCTTGAACTCGCTTTCCGTCAGTTTGGCTGTAGTTCACTTCCATCTCCTTTTGCGTTGGGGTACAAGTGTAATGAAGGCGATAGCAAACGGAAATGAAAAATCTGTGCCGAAAAGGCACCTCATCAAACATTCCACAGCAGCCAACCCCGATAGTCAATCGACCAAAAGGTTACACAGTCATTCAGTCTGCGTAGGTTGGATCCATCCGGTCTAGGCGACGCAGATGCCCAGGCCAGCCTCGATCCGCAAGCTCTGTACCTCTGTTTTTGAACTGCCCATTTGTGTGGTCAGAAACTGCCTCAGGGACTAAATGCAACTCGGCTCCAGTTGACATTGCATCAACTTGTGCCTGGCAGGATTTTTCAAGCCGCATGAGGGCATAAAATGCGTCTGGAACACTTACCCCAGCAGTAAGTAGTCCATGGTTCTTTAGCATCATTGCCTTATTATTACGCCCCAAATCTCGTTGCAGCATCTCTCTCTCATCAAGGTTTACCGCGACCCCCTCGTAATCATGATAGGATACAGATTTATGAAAATGCATGGAGTGTTGGCTCATCGGCAGTAAGCCGCATTCCATGGAAGATACAGCAATACCGGCGCGCGTGTGAGTATGCATAACGGCATCAAGGTCATCCCGACCCGACAGAACAGCACTATGAATAGTGTAACCGGCAGAATTTACGCCGAGGCCGAGGTGGTCCTCAAGCACGTCACCATCTAAGCTTAATTTGACCAAACTTGATGCAGTCACTTCCTCGAAATATAGACCGTAAGGATTGAGAAGAAAATTATTCTCCTCACCAGGCACCCGAGCCGAGAGATGGGTTCCAGTTAGATCTGTCATATCATAGAACTCACAGAGCCGATAAGCCGCTGCTAGATCGACTCGCATTTGCCATTCCTCGGGTGCTACTTTACTTTTTAAAGACATTGCATTCTCCCCTTTATGTTACTTAGTTCTTGTAGCTAGGGTCCATACGATCAAGCCGACGTAAATGCCCTGGCCAACCGAGGTCCCCTCCAGCACTTTTCTTTTTAGCAAATAATTCTTTTGTGCTTTCTTGCACCCCTCTGTCTATCTCGATCACTTTTGTACCTGCGGCCATTCCATCTATTTGCGCCTGACAAGCTCGCTCCAATTTATAAATCAACCAAAAAGCATGGCCAATATTGAACCCGCAGGTGAGTAGCCCGTGATTACGTAAAATTAGGGAAAGATAATCGCCGAGGTCGCGCTGCAAACGTTCTCGTTCATCATGATCATGTGCTACGCCTTCGTAATCATGGTAACCAATGTTATCAATGAAACGAGCCGAATGCTGCGACATTGGCAAAAGGCCACATTTAAGTGCGGAAACTGCTATGCCAGCTCGGGTATGAGTGTGCAAGGCGCAATTGATATCGGGGCGGCCCATCATCACTGCGCTATGGATAGTAAAGCCGGCTTTGTTTAGATCGAATGGAGTTTCAGTCAACACGTTGCCGTCATAATCAACTTTGATTAGGCTGGACGCCGTAATCTCATCAAAATACATACCGTAAGGATTGAGCAAGAATGTATTTTTCTCTCCAGGCACCCGCGCTGAAATATGCGTCCCTAACAAATCCGACATGTCGTAATAGTCCACCAACCGGTAGCAGGCAGCGAGGTCAACCCTAGTCTGCCATTCTTCATCTGATACTTGACCACGCACACTACGCAAATTATCTGGATGGACGCTTGCTAAAACTGCCATTTTTTTTCCTCCTCTGTACATCTGAATTTTCAGCCCAGACTGCCAAATAGAAAATATCACAGCTTTCATACAAATGACCAGACTCCTAATGAATTATCGGAGACTTACAATTTACAGGTCTTGTAGCTGTTGTAGGGATGCCCTATAGCCAATACATAAAAAGAGGGTACAGGAGGAACAAATGCACGTTTACACAGTTTTACCGCAAGATAATCTCAATCATGCAGCAAGCGCAGCTGCGAAAGCAGAGGCTGATGGTTATGATGGACTTGCTAGCATGGAAAATCAACATGCACCATTCTTGCCCCATGCTGCCGCAATTACAACAACTTCCAAAATAAAGCTAATGACTGGAATTGCTATTGCATTCGCACGCAGTCCAATGGTTGTAGCTGGTGAATGTTTCGACTTACAAGCTAGTTCCGGTGGACGATTTATTCTCGGTATTGGCAGTCAGGTTCGGGCTCATAATGTGCGCCGTTTTAGCGTGCCGTGGAGCCCACCTGTACCACGCATGCGAGAGTATATTGAGTCCCTTAGAGCGATCTGGTCGTGCTTTGAGAATGATACAGACCTAAAATATGAAGGCGAACATTACCAGTTTACTTTAATGACTCCTAATTTTAAACCACCCGCGTCAAAGCAATCAATGGTTCCGATAACTATCGCAGCAGTCGGGCCGGCCATGCTGCGCTTGGCGGGGCAAGTCTGCGACGGCGTTCGCCTCCACCCATTCTGCACCCGTAAATATATCGACAGCGTTGTGATGAAGGAAATTAGAACCGGAATGGCTCGGTCTGGACGTAAAAGAGAAAATTTTGAAATCGTGGGTGGCGGTTACATTGTTACGGGAGCAGATGAAGAAACAGTTGCTAGAAACCTCGAATGGGTTCGCTATCGCGTTGCGTTCTACGGATCAACGCCGAACTATTTCCCGGTTTGGGAAACACATGGCCTTGAGGACCTTGGAAAAAAATTACATCAAATGTCGCGTGAAAAATTATGGGACAAAATGCCAAAAGAGATTGATGACGACGTTGTTCGTCTTTTCGCAGCGGTTGAAACCTATGAAAACATAGCAAAACAAGTTGAAAATCGGTTTGGTGGCGCCTCCGACGCTATTTCTAGCGGCATTCGAGAAACAGATGACCCAGGGATTCCCTCAGATCTCATCAAAGATCTGCAAAAGATTGAAAGCCCTTTCAAAAAGTATAAAACCGCATGGTAGTGGGAACTTCTATAGCGCGTTGCACTAGCCTTGCACTACATCACCAAAAAGATACAATTAAGTATGGGTAATATGAAAATAATTATTTGTTTCTTAGCAGTCTCATTATTGGCGAGTTGCCAAAGTTTTTTGTTGGGCGATCTTCCTCCACAACAAAAGCCCGAAGAGAAAGACATTACGCAGCCTATGGGGAGTGCGACGCCTTTTGATGTGCGCAAGTCAGTAGTCATTCAGCCAAGGAACGATGAACCGAACAAAAACGTTACTGGCGATGAGAGAGATGTAAAACCCACATCATCAGACACAGCAGTTAACTCAGAATCTGAGGACATTATTTTTCAACGCGATGCTTTAGATGAAATAGGAGATTTTTTTTCGCAGTTGTTTGGTAAAGAAGTAAAGGAGCAGTCCTCGACGATCAGCCGTAAGGTAGTTGGGGGATCGAAGGCAGGGAAATCACCCACTAAAATCAACTCGGATACTTCCGTCGCTAGAAGCCAAGATATGATTAAATCGAACTCAGCTGATGAAAATCCCTCGGTGAGAGGGAAAGTAGAACGCCGGTACTCTGCAGCTTACGGCGTTTATTATCCTCTTGCTAAAAAAGGACATGCTTTTGCACAGTATGAGATGGCTTTAATGCACCTCCACGGTTATGGAGTAAACCCTGATCTTAAGAAGGCAGAAAGTTGGTTTAGAAAAGCTGCTTTGCAAGGGCATCCTGATGCTAAGACTGAACTGCAGCGGCTAATATCTGGCGAGAAAAAAGCTCCGAAAAAATTACCAAGTACCGCTTTAATTGAACCCGCGGTTGATGCTCCCTCAACCATTGTGATCTCCTCAAACTCAGTGGCAACGATCAAGGGTAGTAATCAAAGTGACACCGGATCAGCCGACGAAAGGGCACCACAGCAGGATGAAATACCATCTATCTCGAATGATCAGCAAAAAGGTCTAAAGAGCCAAGGTGGCCGCGATTCCATCGAACAAGGCAGAAATGCTATCGATAGTGTAAAAACGGATAAGGATTCATCGCAAAGTTATGGCGATGGCGCTGTACCCAACTTCAGTTCTATTCGCAGAGTAAAACCATCAACCCCATCATCTTCGATAAAGAGAGCCATTGATTCCAAAAACAAGAATGTGAACAGCACCATCCAGCCAGCAAAGAAAAAAGATAACGACATATCAAAACCGGACTTTCCAAAGAAAATAACCCCGACAAAGACTCCCATAAAACAAACCGACCCAATTCAGAATACCCAGTTAAATTTAGCAAAATTAGCCCCAGAGAATGATGCTGACGGCACTAT
Organism: uncultured Rhodospirillaceae bacterium; assembly: GCA_913043025.1. Lineage (GTDB taxonomy): Bacteria > Pseudomonadota > Alphaproteobacteria > UBA8366 > UBA8366 > UBA8366. The sequence continues at coordinate 159,342 of CAJWLM010000001.1, read as the reverse complement.
TGTAGAGCAAGATAATGCGAGTTTCAGCCAAGGGCTAATGGCGTACAAGAAAGGTGATTTCAAAACGTCTTTTAGTCATTGGTACCCGCTCGCACAAAAAGGCAATGCAGAAAGTCAGAACCGGCTTGGCTATCTTTATGAAAACGGAAAGGGAGTCGAACTGGATTACAAAAAAGCAATAGAATGGTACCTCAAAGCGGCAGAAAAGAACGAACCAGCCGCGCAATTTAATCTTGGTGTAATGTATCGTAAAGGCCGAGGGGTCAAAAAAAATGATAGAATTGCGCGCCGTTGGTATGAGAAAGCTGCGAAGCAGGGCCATCCCATTGCTGAACGAGTAGTCGAAGTTATGAAGGCCTACAAAATTGGAGAATGATCTCACTCAGAATTTTCTGTTTCCAAATCGCACTTCATTCGACTAATGCAATCATACCTTCGTCCTCCAGCAGTGGATAAAGTCCGCCCGCTTTAAGAATGCGCAGCAAGGACTTAGGAACCTCGCGCCCCGTTAAGCTTTCGCCGGTGTCAATATTCCTTATCGTAAAATCTTGGAAAGATACCTCTGCAACTTGACCCTCTTCAAACATATCTGAGACGCCAGAGCACTCTATTGCTGGAAGACCAAAGTTCACTGAATTCCGATAAAAAAGACCGTTTATATTGTCTGCAACCAAGCAGCCAACTCCGAGCAGAGCTAAATTACGGGCGGCCGGTCGTGATGAGCCCATGCCAAAGTTTCGTTCCGCGATGATGATATCTCCATTCTTCATCTCGTCAACCCAGCCGGGCCGCATCGCATCAAAAATAAAAGGTAACTGCTCCTCCGGCGATAAATAGTAAGCACGGTTTGGAATTATTTGATCAGTGTTTACATTTTCTGGGAACTTCCATACCCGTGCCCTTACATTTAATCCATCCATCTTTGCGCCCTAACTCAAGTAAGGAGTGGGGTCAGCAATTGCACCCTCAACTGCAGAGGCAGCCACTGTAGCCGAAGAACCCATATATATCTTGGCGGTGGGATCCCCCATGCGACCCTTGAAATTTCGAGTTGACGCCGTAATGACAGTGTCACCGGCACCTACAATACCCATATGACCTCCGCCACACGCACCACAGGTAGAATTAGTCACCACGGCTCCAGCATCCATCAAAATTTCGATAATGCCGGCCTTCAAAGCACGGCGGTATATGCTTTGGCTGCCTGGCGTTATGATAAAGCGGGTACCGCGAGCAACTCGTCGACCGGCAAGTACCTGAGCAACACTAGATAAATCATCGAATGTGCCATTTGCACACGAACCAACAAAGCATTGATCAAGCCTAGTGCCAGCGACATCTTGCACATTCGCAGAATTATTAACGACACTATCGGGTAGCGCCACTAGCGGCCTTATTTCACTCAAATTTATTTCCCGCTTATCGAGATAATCAGCATCAGGGTCAGGTATCTGAGGCTCGAACGGGACATTTGTCCGCTCTTTGACGTAATCAAAAAGAATGTCGTCCGGTTCAAATGTTGCAAATTCTGCGGATAACTCTGCTCCCATTGTTGCCATCGTTCTACGCGCATCAATTGGCAGGGTCCCAAGTGCCGGACCGCCGAATTCTACATTTTGAGATACGTGTCCACCATATTCACCGGCTATCTTGAAGAATACATCTTTCATAAAAGCATAGTGAGGAAGTTGCCCGGTTAACTCATACCTAATGGTTTCGCCTACACGAAACCAAGTTTCTCCCTTGCAGACTGCGTAAAACATGTCTGGTGAACCAACACCACGTGCGGCGCAATTCAAAGCACCAGCACTACAAGTGTGAGAGTCGCTACAAAGAAGAACTCCGCCAGGCCTAGCATAACCATGCTCGGCCATAAGCACATGACAGATACCTTGATCGTATCCAATATCGTGAAAATGCTCGATGCCAAATTTTTCAACAAAGGTCCGGGCAGTAGCATGCGCATGCGCACTACCGACGTGAGCTGCAGGTGCACGATGATCTATAACGACGACTACTTTGGAAGGATCTTCCACATGCAAAACATCACGCCAGACACTGGCCATAAAATTATTATCAAATAGACATGCAACATCGACCTTAACGGTCGCAAGGTCACCGGGCTTAACCGGAACACCTCCCGCTTTCGTAAGTATCTTTTCAATAATAGTCATTCCCATAAAAAGCTCTCCTGTCAGACGGCTTTTCCAGGTCCGGCTGCATACCTCTCTTCGAGTTCATCAAGAAATTCAACTTCCATCATACTGTTGAGTTCTTCAAAGTTGACACATAGATCTGCTCTGTCTGAAGGTTCATTTTTCTCAACCATTTCCTCGAATGCATCGAAACCGTTAATCATTCCGCGCACGGCAGATGTCGTCAGTAGGCGTGGATAGGATACAGCAGCAACACCCAAGTCCTGTAACTTTTTTGGTGGAATTAACGGTGTTGTTGACCGCGCTCTTATGCCGAGTCCCATATTCACTGTTAATGGCTTGTCAACATTAGCAGCAACAGTCCGAATGTCCTCCTCCGATAATAATGCGTCTGCAAACAATAAATCAGCACCAGCCTCTGCATAAAGATTGAGCCGCCGTATGGCCTCATCAAGACCTAAGGGACCTCGTGCGTCAGTTCGGGCTTTGATTACGAAATCCGGATCTTTTTTGGCATCGCGGGCTGCGTGTATCTTTTCAATCATTTCTTCAGCGGCAATGACTGATTTTCCAACCATGTGACCACAACGTTTAGGCCATGTCTGGTCTTCAAACATTACTGCCGCTACTCCTGCTTTCTCAAAAGCCTGCGTGACGAAGAAAACATTTACTGCATTCCCATAGCCCGTATCTGCGTCAGCATGCAGCAATAGATTGCTACAATCAGCAATTTTGCGGCAACACGAAAGGTTTTCATCCAGGCCCATTAACCCTCTATCTGGATAGCCTAAATGACATTCAGATAGTCCGGCACCTGATATCGCTCCACTCTTGTATCCTCGACTTTCAACCAACCGCGCGCTGTACCCGTCGAATATGCCGGGCGAAATTAAAATCTCAGGCGCCTCAATGAGATCTTTCAACAAACGGCCTCTGCTTTTTGCATCTCTCATTTTCTTCCCCCTTTAAGATAATGTTTCAACCAAGGCATGATAACAAGCAATTTTGCGATAACTTTCTGAACATGGTAGTGTGGTATTTTTACTTATAACAGAAGAATAACATAGCACTTTTGCCAAATTCTCCTCTGCATGAATTGATTAGAATGGGCTTTAATTCAGTACTCTGCAAATGCGCACGGAATAAGGAATGCACTTTTGGACCAGACTGCCAATAAGCTGGTAACATTTTCCAGGAAACTACAATTCGAGGACTTAAGTCGACGTGCGATTGTGAATGCTAAAGCAAGGCTCATTAATTGCCTTGGTGTGAGTATCGGAGCGCATGATGCTCTTCCAATAAAGATAATACGTAAGCTTGCCTACCCAAGCACAATTGGCCCTATGGCGCGTACTTTTGCGACACTAACCCCAACGACACCTGATCTTGCTGCTTTTGTGAACTCAGCGATGACCCGATACCTTGAATTGTCCGACACCTACATAAGAGAATCCGTAAGTCATCCAGCCGATGCTTTGCCCGGGTTGCTTGCAATTGCTGAAGCAGAGAATTGTTCTGGCGAAGACTTTCTCCTTTCCCTGATCATAGCCTACGAAGTTCAGTGCCGGTATGTAGATGTTGTACCAGTTAATCAACTTGGTTGGGATCAAACTCCTGTTGTCGCCATGGGGACAGCACTTGGTGCAAGTCGACTTTTGAACCTAGACAAGGCTCAAATGTTAAATGCTCTATCACTTGCACTGGTTCCTAATATCTCCTTAAATCAAACAAGGACAGACCGTATCTCAATGTGGAAAGGAATGGCTGGCCCAGCAGGCGCAAGACAAGGGGTTTTTGCTGCGCTTCTCGCACGCGAGGGCATGAGTGGGCCGGACCAACCGTTTGAAGGTGATTACGGTGTTTGGAAACAGTTATTTGGAGAACAATACCAAATTCCAATTCCATCAAGATTCACAAAGCATACTTTTGCGATTGAGGAAACTACCATCAAGTCTTTTCCAATTCGCTTCAATTGTCATGCGCCAACCTTAGCTGCCCTTGAATTGCGAAAAAAAGTCAAGGTGCGCGACATAAAACACCTAGAAATCAGAAGTATCCGTCAAGCTTTTGAACGTTGGATTGACCTACCAGAATTCTGGAAACCAACTACCCGCGAAAGTGCAGACCATTCTTTACCCTTTTGTGTTTCAGTCGCAATGCTCGACGGTAAAATTATCCCGGAGACATTCAGTGCAGAACGTTACAAGGATAAGGACGTTCTGTCGCTTATGAAAAAATGTTCGGTGGCACTACCAAACGAATATGCAGAGCTTGCATACGAAATTCGATGTTGTCAGTTAATAGTAACAACAAAAAAGGGAAAGAAAATCAGTGTTGAAATCGAGATGACTCCAAGAGATGACGCTCGTGGAATGCCAAAGAAAATCCTTGAGTCAAAATTCAATAACCTCACAAAACCTTTTTTGAAATCAACTACTCGGAAAAAAATTCTCAGTCTTTGTTGGCGCATTAACAAAATGAAATCTGTTGGAAACCTAGTGACCCTAACAGGCATTGATGAAACATAGGCAGCACCATGGATAAAACCGCCAACAAACTTGTCAACTTCGCAACAAAAGTTTCCTTTTCTAAACTGCCCGATAGCGTCATTGATGCTGCGAAGGAACGTATCCTAGATTCACTTGGGGTAGCTATGGCAGCGTTCTTTGCGGAGCCAGTGCGGATATCTCGTCGATTAGCTAATCCGATATCCGAAGGGCCAACGGCCAGGCTTTTTGGCACATTAACTCCAACATCCCCAGAACGTGCAACTTTTGTAAATAGTGCCATGATACGTTATCTCGATATGAATGACGCATATGTCAGAGCCGGGGTGAGCCATCCATCCGATGTCATTGCTGGACTAATCTCAACAGCGGAGGCTGAGGAAAAAAGCGGAAAAGATCTTATAGCAGCTATCACCGCTGCCTATGAAATCCAATGCCGCCTAGCTGATGTGGTGCCAAATGATAAATTTGGATGGGATCAACCATTTCAGGTTGTTCAAGGCGCCGCTCTTGGTGCAGGCCGTTTGCTAGAACTTTCAAAAGATGAAATGCATCAAGCGTTATCATTAGCTCTCATCCCAAATATGGCACTCAATCAAACCCGAACTGGCACTCTATCTATGTGGAAGGGATTATCTGGCGCGAATGCTGCGCGACAGGGTGTATTTGCTGCTTACCTCGCACGCGAGGGTATGACTTGCGCTGAGAACCCTTTTGAGGGTGACATGGGTGCCTGGAACCAGCTAATGAAAGGTACGCAATATGATGTGCCTGTTCCAAAGTCTTTGGCCAATCATGAGTTTGGTGTGCAGCAAAGCGATATCAAGACCTTTCCTATTCGATACGGCTGCCATGTCCCCGTATTGACAGCACTAGATATGCGCGAAAAAATTGATGATGTCTCGAACATTGAATTTCTTAAAATTGATACCTTCGATCAAGCCTTCGGACGATGGATAGGGGTCCCTGATTTTTGGAAGCCCATGACACGTGAATCGGCAGATCACTCTCTTCCTTTCTGCGCCGCGGTTGCACTTATAGACGGGGATATCACGCCCGAAACTTTCGAAAAAAAGAGGTTCCTTGACCCTGATGTCAATGAATTAATGAGTAAAATTACAATTGAGCTGAACCCAGGATTTACTGCCGCAGCGCCAGAAGATAGAAATTGCCGCATGACCGCAAGGTTTCCTTCCGAAAGGGAAATTGTAACAGAACGATGTCAGACCCAAGCTCTTTCTGAGCGCGGATTACCAAGACGGCACCTTGAGAAGAAATTTAATAAAATGAGTGGCGGCATCCTTAATGAAACAAGCCGTCGAAAACTGGCAGATGCAATATGGCACCTTGAAGAGATAGATCGAGTTGAGGACTTAGTCAGCTTAACGGGCGTTTAGTAGAATGGTGAGAAAGGGGCAAGGATGACTAGCAAGGCCAATACTAAGATGTCCCAAGACACAGTTGAAGCGCCATTAATGTATTATATTGATGATGGCACACCAGCGGAGAACCTTACAGGCGACGAGACCGTTTCTACACGTATATATCAAGGTAATTACGAACATCGAAAAGTGAAAATTGAGAACGCCAGACCAATGCAGGGAACGTTTACATTAGATATTCACGGTTTCGAGTTTCTGAGCCATAAGACCAAAGTAAAAGACTTTTATTGTCCTGAACAAATGCGGCAAATCTATTATGATGAGACAGCAAAACTTATTCAGTTAGTGTCTGGGGCAACTCGAGTCCATGTCTTTGATCATACGCTGCGCTCTGGTGATAGAGACGCACGAGAGGGCCAGCCAGTGCGCGAGCCGGTTCGGCGTGTTCACAATGACTACACAGAGTGGTCTGGCCCTCAGCGGGTCTATGACTTGCTCCCGAATGAAGCAAACAATCTGCTAAAAAATCGTTTTGCAATCATCCAAGTTTGGAGGGCAATTAATAGGCCGATAAAATCTGACCCGCTCTGTATTTGTGACGCGCGCAATATTGCTAAAGAGGATCTCTTTCCATCGAGACGGGTTTACCCAGATAGGGTTGGGGAAACATACGTGGTCACCCACAGCGCCAGGCATAAATGGCTTTATTTTCCTGAAATGATGCGCGACGAAGTGCTCATTTTCAAAGTGTACGACTCTGCAATAGACGGGAAAGCCAGGTGGACAGCACACTCATCATTTCCTCTACCAAATCAAGATAGCGATAAATATCCGCGAGAAAGCTGTGAGATGCGAGCGTTAGTATTTTTTAACAAGTGATAGAGCAACTACATTCACTTACTTTGCAATCATGGTAAATATTCTTGCCAACTTAGGAGAAAATCCCAATGACCGATATGACCGGTGGTCAAGCTATCATCCAAACACTTGTAAACCATGGCGTTACTACAATCTTCGGCCTACCAGGTGTTCAACTTGATAACACCTTTGATGCGCTTTTCGAGGCCCGCAACCAACTTCGGACAATCCATACCCGCCACGAGCAAGGCGCCGCATATATGGCCCTTGGTTATGCTCAAGCGAGTGGCAAAGTTGGTGCTTGCATCGTTGGGCCCGGGCCCGGATTATTAAATGCTGGCGCTGCGCTTTGCACTGCATATGGCTCAAACGTGCCAGTGATATGTATCGCAGGTCAAATTCCCTCCCATCAAATAGGCGTTGGCCTTGGAGCAACTCATGAGATTATCGATCAAACGAATGCCATGAGAGGCGTTGTAAAATGGGTTGGACGTGCAGACACCCCAGCCGATGCTCCTCCGGTTCTTCAGGAGGCTTTTAGTCAAATGCTTAGGGGACGTAAGCAGCCAGTCGTTTTTGAAATGGCTCCCGATATCATGGGGAAAATCAGTGATGTTTCTCTACTTGACATTGAGAATTATGAAATCGAATCAGATGTTGAAGAGGATTCACTTGAAGCTGCGGCAAAGATGCTCGGAGAAGCCGAGAAACCTATGATACTTGTCGGTTCGGGTGTCTTTGGTGCCGAAACGGAATTAAAGAATCTAGCCGAAATGCTCGAGGCACCGGTCATTATGAGCCGTACAGGCCGCGGCGCACTTACTGATCGCCATTACCTTGCTCAGACCATGATAACAGGGCAAAAGTTATGGGAAGAGGCTGACGTCGCACTAGTCGTGGGAACGCGATTTTCATCACCCGGATTGGCATGGGGGCGTGAAAAAGAAGTTAAATTAATACGCATTGATCCCGATAAGCATCAAGCAAAACTTCCACGTGAGGCCGATATTACTATGGTCACGACTGCAAAAAAAGCGCTGCCATTATTGGAAAGCAGGGTAGGACCCCATAACAAAATTCGTGAAAGCCGAACCACCGAATTGAATTCGGCTAAAAAAGACACCCTAGCTAAACTCGAAGATCTCCAGCCACAATATGGGTTTGGCAAAGTGTTACGTGAAGCTCTACCAGAGGACGGTATACTTGTTACAGACGTCACTCAAATGGCTACGTTTATGCAAAATTGGTGTCCCATTTATCAGCCACGCACACTTATAACTCCCGGGTATCAGGCTACCCTTGGGTATGGCTATCCTACTGCTCTTGGGGCAAAAGTCGCGCTACCAGATAAAAAGGTAGTTTGTATCTGTGGTGATGGTGGTTTCATGTTTAATGTGCAAGAGCTATCATCCGCTGTAGCTCATGGAATCGATGTCGTGTGCGTTGTTTTTGCTGACAACGCGTACGGCAATGTGAAGCGTTTCCAAAAAGAAGGATATGGTGGGCGTCATATAGGAGTAGATCTACACAATCCCGACTTTGCAAAAATGGCGGAAACATTTGGAATGGCGGGTTTATATGCAAATGGACCGGATGCCCTTCGAGCGGCACTTGATGAAAGCATGAATTCGCCTGGGCCAACGCTTATTGAAGTGCCTATTGGAGAGGTGCCCAACACATGGTCCTTAGTCAAGCGACCCTCAAGCGCCGGTAATAAACACTGATGGATGAGACAGAGAAAAGACTTATTAACTTTGCCAGTAGTATTACCTACGACGATCTTAATCCGGCCGCCATCAAGGCAACTAAAATTCGTTTGATTGACTCTTTTGGTTGTGCACTCGGAGCTATAAATGCTCCAACAGTGAAAGCAGCTGAGAATATTTCCGCGCCGGTAGAAGTGGGGAGGAGCGCTCGCATATTCGGAACGCTCAAAAGGGTTTCCGTAGAGCATGCAACGTTAGTTAATAGCGCAATGGTGCGCTACCTAGATTTAAGCGACGCCTATTTGATGCGTTCAACAGCACACCCCTCAGATAACATTCCCGGCATCCTAGCACTTGGAGAGGCTATTGATGCTTTACCTCAAGACCTCCTAGTAGCAATAATCGTTAGTTATGAAATCCAGGTCCGTCTTTGCGATACGGCCCCCTTCAATGCAGAAGGTTATGACCAACCAGTGTGCTCTGCTAGCGCAATGGCATTAGCTTCGGCCCGATTACTTAAGCTTGATTCAGAACAAATGCGTCATGCAGCCGCGATTGCTGCCACCGCCAATATTGCACTTAATCAGACTCGGCGCGGCAACCTATCAATGTGGAAAGGAATGGCCGGCCCGAATGCGGCACGCGAGGGTGTTTTTGCAGCATTGTTAGCTGAGAACGGAATGAGCGGACCCGAAGACCCATTCGAGGGGATACATGGTCTCTATGCAAAAACCGTCGGAAAATTCGACCGAGTCCAAATCCCTAATAAGTTTAAGCAAAGTACAATATTTGCACTGCAAAAAACTAACGTTAAAACATTTCCGGTGCGGGATGCGATCCAAGTCCCCATTTTTGCTGCTTTAAAGCTCTCTCAGACCATAAATGCATCCGAGATAAAAAGTTTAAAAATTTACACTTACCGACATGGATTTGAAAAATGGATTGATCAAAATGCGACTTGGGAACCGAGAACACGCGAAACCGCTGACCATTCGCTACCATTCTGTGTTGCCGCCGCCTTATTAGATGGAACTTTTAATGGCAAGAGCCTCGAAAATAATCGATATCTTAAAAAAGATGTGCGCGAACTCATAAGTAAAATAGAAATTGTCTTTGATGATGCATTTAATGAAGTTGCCCCAGAAACACGTTCTTGTCGACTTAAAGCAACTCTCAAAACTGGTGAAAGCTTTACCGCAGAGTATGTTCAGACACCAGAGGATGTTCTTCGGGGCCCCGACATTGAATGTGTAGAGACTAAATTTCGCACTCTTACAGAAGGGGTAATTAAAAAACCACAACAAGACAAAATTTTAGATGCGCTCTGGAATTTCGAGAATCTAGAGAGCGTTCAAAGCCTGGTCAGTCTGACACGTGCGAGTTTTTAACTCGTTTTTGCAACGCGCCCCATCGGCGGATACCTCGGATCAAGGAAATTGAAAGAAGTTGCATACCCGCTTGCGCACAATGAATTCACTAGAGCTTCATCTTCTGCTGTAAATTCTTGTCCCAAGCAACTGCAATAGCTTTCAAGTTGCGCTGAAGTACGTGGGCCCACAACAACACTCGTTACTAATTTATTGTTAAACAACCACAACATAGCAAAGTCGATTAATGTCATATCTCGACCTTTTATGTGAGCATTTACAGCATCAACAAATTGAAAATTTGTTTCTCTAAAATCACGCTCAAGAATGCTTTTGTCACCGCGAGCAGCTCGTGATTCCGGAATTGGTCTTTTACCATACTGATACTTACCTGTAAGTACGCCCCGCGCGAGAGGTGAAAAAGGCGTCACAGCAATATTGTAATACTCACAGGCTGGGAGCACGTCATGCTCAGCAATTCGCATCATCGCGTTGTAATGCGGTTGACACACGATTGGATAAGGTACGCCTAATGTGTCACAGATTCGTATTAACTCTCCAATCTGCCATCCGCGATGATTTGAAAACCCCCAGTGAAGCGCTTTGCCTGACGCAATAATTTCACCCATCGCATGGACACTTTCATCGAGGGGAGTTTCCCAATCAATATGATGCATGTAAAAGACATCAACATAGTCAGTTTGAAGACGTTGTAGGCTGTGATCAATTGCTTCAAACATCCATTTTCGGGACAAACCTTTTTTGCGTTTATCGGTGCCGGCCGCCTGTCCAACTTTTGTAGCCAAGACCCATTCATCCCGTTCAGAATTAAGTAATTTGCCGAGGATTTCTTCAGATGCACCATTAGTGTAACCGTCGGCTGTATCAATAAAGTTAACCCCTAAATTCCTTGCTTTTTCAAGAATGGCCGTCGCCTGCTTCAAATCAGTGGCATCACCAAAATTCATGGTTCCAAGGCAAATCTGGCTAATTTTAATTCCACTATTCCCTAACAACTGATAATTCACGTTTTACCTCCCCGTTATTTGACACCGCAAAAATGCAAATCAGAAAATACCCTTTCCCCCACGTTTCAAGACACCAATATCAGCAATGGGATTAATTCCAATCATCGTTTCTGATTTTATATTTGCGAGCTGCTCCACAAAATCGATGAAGCGACGTTGTTCATGATCACTTGCGACGCCAGCTGACAGCGTCAAGAACTTGGAAATATAATCCTCACGTTTGAATGGCTCTGCACCTTGAGGGTGCGCGTCTGCAAAAAGAATTTCATCCTCGATAATCTTACCATCTTTGAATGAAATTCGAACAGCACCGCCAAATGCCTTTTCCTCAGGATCAAGTGATAAATAACGTTGCTCCCAAAGATCATCCTCTTCTGTTTTGATTTTTTTCCAGAGTATTTGCGTCTCAGGACGATGCGCTCGCTCTTCAGAATATGAAGCTTCATGATGCCACGTTCCATCTTCAAGTGCTACTGCGAAAATATATGGTAGTGAGTGGTCAAGAGTTTCTCGCGAAGCATCCGGCGAATATTTCTGAGGATCATCGGACCCCGATCCAATGACATTATGGCTATGCTTATTTGTCGTTATGGTGATTTCCGATATGAGCGCCAGGTTTTCGATCCGATCTCGCATTTTAAAAGCGAGATCAATAAATGCTTGCCCTTGATATTCAGCAGAATGCTCTTTAGTCCACGTTTGGAGGATAGCGTTCTTTGGCTCTCCAGCATCTGGCAAATCAATTTTATATTCTGTTTTATCTCCATCAAGAAGCCACGCAATAACACTATCCTCACCCTCATAGATCGGAGAAGGAGCACTCTCGCCACGCATCGCACGGTCAACAGCCTCAATAGCGAGCTTTGAAGAATGTGCCGGTGCAGCCGATTTCCACGATGAAATTAATCCTTTTCTTGACTGACGCGTCGAACAACACACATGCAGGGTCTGATTAATAGCTTGATAAATAACCTCGGGGTCTAATCTTAATAAAGCGCCAATACCTGCGCACGCAGCCACTCCAGTATGCGCCACATGGTCTATTTTATGGCTATGCAATTGAATTGATCGCATTAGACGTACATGCACTTCGTATGCTGTTACTATTCCTCTAATTAAATCACCCCCAGTTCTTTGCATCTGTTGTGCAACGGCTATTAGTGGACAAATATTGTCACCTGGGTGACCAAACTCCAAGTGCAGGAAGGTGTCATGAAAATCAAGCTCACGCACGGCCGTACCATTTGCCCATGCTGCCCACTCAGCATGGATCCGGTAATCACTTGACATTCCGAAAAGCGTTGCCCCATTTGAACGGTGGTGGCTTAACGCCTGTTCACGAGCTGTTATGACTGGGGAACGATTTAGCGAGGCCATAGCGACTGCCGCGTTGTCTATGATACGATTTATAACCATCGACTCCACCACGTTTTCAACCGGCGCCTCATCAGAAGCAAGCACAGCAAGCTTCCATGCTAGCTCCTCCTCCCGTTTGTGCTCATCCGCTGATGCCCAAACACGAATAATATGATTTTGCATGGTGAATCTCCGTGATTTTTTTGTCATTATGCATGGCATGTGTGGACGCTATACTATCTCATCCCCTTTGGTGGCAATTAGAGCCCTATTCAATATCAATAGCGAAACATCCAATATTAGCAATATTGAACCTCGATACAACGTGGCACCTACTAATTTCGTGCCAGTCGTTCGTGCGTCCAACAAAGGTAATGAGCTAATATCTTCGTATTGGGGTCTCAATAAGTCTTGGCCCCATTCTAACAATAAAACTGGCAAATTGATCAACGCAAGGTCAGAAACTTTAAATCGCAAAGCAGTATTCCGAGAAGACTTCAAGTACAGACGTTGCCTAATTCCAGCAGACGGCTACTACGAATGGGCAACAGAAAACGGCAGAAAGAAACAGCCCTGGCTCATACATCCTCAACACGAAAACCTTTTCGCTTTAGCTGGAATTTGGCAAACTTACACTGATATAAATGGCAAAATTTTTACAAGTTTTGCTATTGTAACAACCGAGGCATCACCGTCAATTGCCCATATTCATCGCCGAATGCCAGTGATTGTGAGCAGCAAAAATTACGCCACTTGGCTATCTGCACCAACAACGGAAACCTTCTCAATTTTAAAACCCTATACCAAACCTATTCTTGCACACAGAATATCCAATAGGGTTAATAACGTAAGAAATGATGACGAAAATCTGCTATCACCAGTTTTCCGAAAAACACCAGCCCAATTGAGTCTCCTCTAGCTATCACGCCGAGATAAACTTGTTATTATACCCTGCAACGTACTCACTTCTTGCTCAGTCAGGCTACTCCTCTGAAAGATATTACGAATGTTGCGGACCATAGAAGGTCGTTTTTCATTAACGTGGAAAAAACCGCTGTCATCCAAAGCTGCCTCAAGTCGGGTGAAGAAATGTAATAATTTTTTCTTGGATGCTAAGTCACCAAAAGATCTAATCTCCGCACCCGCGGCCTCATCCGCCATTTGCCAGTCATAAGCGATCAATAAAACCGCTTGTGGTAAGCTTAGTGAATTAAATTCGGAATTCATTGGAACCTCAATAACAGCATCAGCCAATGCCACTGCATCGTTATCTAAGCCTGATCGTTCCGGGCCGAATAGTATCCCAGTTTGGACATCACCTCGAATAGCCTTAACCTCTGCCGCCGCAGCCCGAGGCGAGAGAATACGCTTTATTTGCTCTCGCCTTCGTGCTGTAGCGGCGTAGACCCTATGACAATCACTAATGGCATCGTAACGACAATCAAAAACTTTGGCACATTCAATGACACCACCGGCTCCAGCAGCAGCAGCTAATGCCGCCGGGTTTGGCCAACCGTCCCGTGGCGAAACCAGACGCAATTCCTTCAACCCACAATTGAGCATTGCACGGGCCGTAAACCCTATATTTTCCCCGAGTTGCGGACTATCAAGAATGACGATAGGTGGGATCATTCTGTTATTGTTTCAGGAGAATTATTAGAGCTATACCCATGATATTTTATGAACGGCTCCAATATTGGCATGACCGGCTCCATTTCCTTCGAATACCGCCGCCAGCGTTCTTTCGAACTATCATAAATGGGCTGGGTCACCTGCGAGTATGATGGTGTCATAACAGTCCGCCCTCGGGCATGCTTATCATAAGCTAATACTGCCTCATCCCAATCCACTCCAATAAATTTTAGCATCTTCAATACAGTTTCCTCAAAACTCTCCACCAAGCTTTCATATTTGATTGCATGCCATTGCAAGGGAAGGAGTTCCGAATAGCACTGCCATAACCCGACTACCGATGCATAGAATTCTGCTGTTGATTGCAATGAAGTGAAGTGCGTCATAGCTCTATTCAACGTAAAATGCTGCATAAAACAGCTCAGACAAGCATCATAAGGATGGCGTGTAGTAAAAATAAATTTTGCACCAGGAAAAATTTTATAAATAAATCCGGCATGCACCATATTTAATGGCATTTTATAAGCAAGTATATTTTCTTCTTTAACTTCCATATACTGGTTGATGTTATTGTAAAAATGCCCGCGTATTTGTTCTATATTGTTATCATTTACTAACGATATACTTTTTGGATATTCACCAATACTTTCTTTGAAGTATTCAATGGTTTTTTCAACTATAGGTTTTTCATCTAATACATCTATATTAGGATGAGAATCAAGTATTTGCTCTATTAATGTTGTTCCGGACCTTGGAAAACCGACTATAAATACAGGGGGATTTTTTTCTGTTTTTTTATTACTAATAAAATAGTCATTTTTATTATTTTTTATATGTTCAATGTTTGCCTTTATTTCTTTGGCATAATCATTTCTGTCAACCCCTAAGCACACAACTTTCTCTTCAATTAAACTATTTCCAACCGTGAAATGCTTAAAAGCACTTTCAGTGTTGTTGATCCGGTCGTATAGGTGACCAGCCTCAAAATGGGCACGACAAATAATGTTAGGTGAATAAAGTGCCGGAATACCAGCCTCTATCTCACTAATCCCCAATTCATAGTTTTTATCTCTTCCAGCAATTATACCGTTCATGACTTGTATTTCTGGATTACTTGGATCTAGAGCTTTCGCTTTCGCTATTTGCTCCCGAGCCTTATCAAGATGGTTTAGCCTCTCGTTAAGTGTTGCGAGTTTTGCATAAGCAAAAGCATTAGAAGGATCCGATCCTATAGAACGCTCTAACGCCGATATAGCTTCCGTACATCGATTTACGCCATTCAATGCATTTCCAAGATTGGCCAACACTACACTGTTATCAGGTGAGTGCTCCAACGCCCGTTCAAAACATTCAATAGCCTCTTCAAAGCGATCTAAATCTGCAAAAACTGCACCCAAGTTACAACTTGCTTCTACAAACCGCGGATCTAATTCAAGAGCTTTTTGAAAAACTGAAATTGCATCCTCGGTGCGCCCACTATGATGCAATGCTATCCCAAAATTATTATGAACGAGGGGTATCTCTGGCGCTTCTTGTACGGCACGTTCAAGTAGTGCTATTGCCTCCGGATATTGTCGCTCGGTTCGGAGTATATTTCCTAAATTAACCAGGGATGGCGCGTGGCATGGCGTTGATTCGACAGCAGCACGATAATTCTGCTTGGCTCGGATCAGATCTCCCCCTTGCTCGACCAATACACCCAGTCCGAATAGAGCGTCCGAATGTGTAGGGTTCATTGTTAGTATCAGTTCAAAAGATGACTGCGCCCCACTTATGTCTCCTGCTTCATACAGCCTAGCTGCCTCAGTCATCAAACCGTCAATGTCTCTTGCCGGCTCATCTGTCCGAGCTGATACTCGCTCCCTATTCAGGCTTTTATTCCTTTTTGCTTTCCGCCTCTCGCGTCGATTCACGGTTCCAACCCCCTGCTTTTGCAATAGTAGCTAAAGAATATTACGGAAGGAATTAGTAATAGGATAACGTCGATCACGGCCGAAGGCACGGCTCGTTATTTTAACGCCTGGCGGTGCTTGGCGACGCTTGTACTCTGCCCCATCAAGCATCCGCCATACCCGCTGAACTGTTTCCGGCTCATGCCCGCGCGAAGCAATCTCCTCTATTCCCATCTCACCTTCAATAAGGCAGCCCAAGATGTCATCCAGATTGTCATAAGGTGGCAGTGTGTCCTGGTCGGTCTGATCTGGCTTCAATTCTGCTGACGGTGGCTTGGTTATTATCCGTTCCGGAATAACACGCCCCTTAGGTCCGAAAAATGTATCACGACAATTTTCATTGCGCCAATGGCAAGCCCTAAAAACATCTGTTTTATAAACATCCTTCAGCACCGAATAACCGCCACTCATGTCGCCGTAAAGGGTTGAGTAGCCAACTGCCATTTCCGATTTATTCCCAGTTGTGAGTAACATATCACCAAATTTATTTGAAATGCTCATCAACAAAAGTCCTCGACTGCGCGCCTGGATATTCTCCTCGGTCACGTCCGCTTTACGACTTGCAAATATTGGTGAGAGCATCTCATCAAAAGCTGCCATCGCAGGCTCAATTGATACTGTATCATAGCGAATACCCAGCAGTGTTGCAGCTTCGGATGCATCTTCCAGACTTTCCCTACTAGTGAAGGGTGATGGCATCATTACGCAGTGAACCCTATCAGGGCCTAGCGCGTCTACCGCAACCGCAGCACTCAACGCTGAGTCAACACCGCCTGAAAGACCTATTAATACACCAGGGAAACCCGCCTTATTTACATAATCACGTAAGCCAAGCACCATCGCCTGATAAATTGCTGCAACACCACCATCGGGCGCCATACACGTACCCGGGATACAATGCCACTCGCCCTCCTTACGGACCCATTCTGTCAAGACCACAGCCTCTTGCCAGGACGGAAGTTGCAACGCCATCTCAGTGTTATGATTGAGTACGAAACTTGCCCCGTCGAATACGAGCTCATCCTGACCACCGACCTGATTCACATAAATAAGTGGAAGACCACTTTCATTTACTCGTGCAACAGTGTGATTAAGGCGACGATCCGCTTTGTCACTCTCAAAAGGCGAGCCATTTGGAACCAGTAATATTTCAGCGCCAGATTCCTCAAGGCATTCTACAACATCTGGCGTCCAGATATCCTCGCAAATAGGAACCCCTAAACGCACGCCACGAAAGTTTATGGGGCCCGGCATAGGGCCCGGAGTAAAAACACGCTTTTCATCAAACACACCGTAATTGGGAAGGTCATGCTTGGAGCGGACCGATTTAACAGCCCCCTCGTCCAATAACAAAACGGAATTGTGCAGAGCGCCATCTATGCGCCATGGCGTCGGAAGGAGCATTGCTGGCCCACCGCCCGCGGTTTCCTCAGCAAGGCTAAATACTGCTTCTTGCACCTTGTCTTGAAAAAAGGGTTTTAGAACCAAGTCCTCCGGCGAGTAGCCGGATACCACCAATTCAGAAAATAATACCAAGTCAGCGCCCTTTGAGCTCCTTAGCGCATTCCGAATAAGCTCCAGATTGCCTTTAACATCACCGACTGTCGGATTGAGTTGCGCCAATGCGATGGTGAGTTGATCGGTCATTATATTATCTTCATTACCTTTCTTACCACTGTACCCGCGGAGCACGAATATCCTACGTCCAAATGAAAAATCAAGTTTTTACATACAGTTCATAATAGCGCTTATACGGTTTGCAACATGCAATAAAAGGTCCGAGGCGATAAGAGCACAAGGAAGCAAATGGATTTGAGCTAATTTTTTAGCTAAGATAATTTATGAAAATATCAAGTATGTATATATCAAATAGTAATTTTGATTAAAACAGCAGTTTTAATTTTATGTGTAATAATTTATTATTTGCAATTAGTTTAAAATTATTTGAAATAAATAAATTTTTGTATTTCTATAAATATACTATACATGATGATAATTACATCAAAAATGCATTAGATACACAGATAACTTCAATATCATAAAATTTTTACTAATTAATTATTTATCAATATCAATTTACTTTTTACACTCGGTTCTCAGCATCTTCAACTCCTCAGCCAACAAAAAGGCCATCTCTAATGCCTGTGAAGCATTAAGTCGCGGATCACATTGGGTGTGGTATCGCTGAGAAAGACTATCATCATCTATCGCCTGGGCCCCACCCAAGCATTCGGTAACGTTTTGGCCGGTCATTTCAATGTGTATACCGCCTGCATAAGATCCTTCACCCTGATGTATCGCAAATACCTGCCGCACTTCGGAGAGTATATGATCGAATGGGCGTGTCTTATACCCGCTGGTAGATTTAATAGTATTGCCATGCATCGGATCGGATGACCAAACGACCTTAGCCCCTTCACGCTGCACGGCACGAATTAATGTAGGCAAATGCTTCTCTACGAGTTCGTGCCCCATACGTGATATTAGGGTAATACGTCCCGGATCATTCATAGGATTGAGAACATCCAAAAGTGACAAAAGGGTATCGGGATCACTGGTGGGCCCACACTTAATACCAATAGGGTTGTGGATGCCCCTCATGTACTCAACATGGGCCTCCTCTGGGTCTCGCGTCCTATCGCCTATCCAAACCATATGTGCGGAAGTATCAAACCAATCACCGGTAAGACTATCCTGCCGTGTTAGTGCCTCCTCATAACAAAGAAGCAACGCCTCGTGGCTGGTGTAGAAATCAGTCTCGCGCATCTGTTGCACAGCATCTCCAGTGATGCCACAGGCCTTTAAAAACCCTAGGGCCTCATCGATACGCTGAGCAAGTGCCTCGTATTGATCACTAGCTGGATTATCGGCAACAAAGTCTAAGTTCCACTGATGCACTTGATGAAGGTCGGCGAAGCCACCCTGCGCAAATGCGCGGATTAGATTCAAGGTTGATGCTGACTGATTATAAGCCCTAATCATACGATTTGGGTCAGGATCCCTATCAGACGCTTCAAAATTGATATCATTAATAATGTCGCCACGGTAACTCGGCAATTCAATATCACCTTTGATCTCCACAGGTTCTGACCGAGGCTTGGCAAATTGTCCTGCCATGCGTCCAACCTTTACAACTGGACAAGAGGCCCCAAAAGTAAGCACCACAGCCATTTGAAGTAGTACTTTGAAACTGTCACGAATACTGTTCGCGCTGAAATCTGAAAAACTTTCCGCACAATCACCACCTTGTAAAAGGAAAGCCTTTCCATCAGCTACATCTGCTAATTGTTGACGCAAACGCCGCGCTTCTCCGGCAAATACCAGGGGCGGCAAAGCGGATAATTCGGCCTCAACCAATGAAAGTTTATCTTGGTTCGGGTAATCTGGGACCTGCCGAATGGGATAACCGCGCCAGCTGTCGGGCTTCCACAGATTTGCCATGCTGTCCTCCAATCTCATTAGCGGTAGAATAAAATGAGCCTAAACGTGGCCAACCCATATTGTAATATTCAAGGCCGAAATGTTTACGCTTTTCACGCTAGGATTTCCAGCAAAATCCCCCCAGCAGTTTGATTAATAATCCTGGGCCTTACGCGGTCGTAGTGAAATGCGCTATAAAGGCCCAAAGCACTGATGCGAATATATCTAACAGAGATAAAAAATGCGCCCTGTTAGGGTTGTTGAGAAAATAAGGGTTTTATAAAAATGGGATTTACCAACCACCTAATCGTTCAGTCAACGCGCAAGGCCCAGTAATACATCAGTATCGTTTTTGTTGAGACAAGTGCTACTGCGAGCCTCGTGCCCCACCTGTGAATTGGGGATTCATACCTAACAATAACAGAAGCTAAATGAAAAATTCCGAACAAAATATGACACGACTTGCACAGCTATTAAAAAATAGTGAGCGGATTGTTTTTTTTACAGGTGCGGGCATCTCAACCGAGTCAGGCATACCAGACTTTCGTTCAAAAGGAGGGATCTGGGAAAAATTCAAACCGGTGATGTTTCAAGACTTCATAGAAAATACGGATTGCCGCAACGAGTATTGGCGGCAACGTTTCTTCCGGCATGATGACATGATTGAGGCCGAACCTAACCGCGGTCACAGAGCTGTAAGCAGTCTGATACGGAGAGGTAAGGCGTCAGTAGTTATTACCCAAAACACTGATGGACTTCATCAGAAATCTGGTGTGCCGGAGAAGAATATTATAGAGCTTCACGGCAACTCCACTTACGCAACTTGCCTCACCTGCAATCTTAGGCACGAACTAGAGTGGATACGAGAGATTTATTTAAAGGATGGATTGGCCCCAAATTGTCCTGACTGCGGCGGAATTATCAAAACAGCAACAGTCTCTTTTGGGCAATCAATGCCAAAAGAAAAAATGCGCGCAGCTCAAATAGAAACACTTGCTTGCGATCTCATGGTAGCAGTTGGCTCTTCACTAAAAGTATTCCCAGCCGCCAGTTTCCCCATCACCGCCCGGCAGAATGGGGCGCAACTAGTTATACTCAATCGAGATCCCACCGATCTTGATAAATATGCTAATTTGGTATTAAACGAAGAGATAGGGCCTACACTGGGCGATTTAGTAGGGGTAAATTAGCCCTCAGACGAGCAGCGTATTTGACAGAAAAGCTCAATAAAAGTCTCAACTTGAGCCTGTAATCAAACTCCATAAAAGTAAAAGTTTTTCGGTTGAATTATGCCTATGTGAATGGAGTTTTATCGATGCGTCTTGCTCTTCCTGAATTTCTATTGACCAAAGTGGGTCAATTTTATTGGGGATCATAGAGTACCTAATATCGATAATGCGCGCAGACATAACCGGATCAGCTGCTAAATAACCATTTGTAAGACGCTCAAAGCGCCTAACGTCTTTTGCCTGCCGAGAGTTCCTATTTAACCGCGGAAAATCTCGCGCCAAGTTAAGAATACGAACTGACTCTCCATTTATCACAGAACCTTCTGTTCCGACACGAACAGCGTCTACAAAAAAGTGCCCATCCGCCTCATAAATAACTTTCCAGACTAATATATTCCCGAAGCTTGGTTTAACGAAAAGTCTGCTTGGTGAGTGGCCTCGACCTTCAGCAATATTATAGCCGATATTGGTCACACGTTCGCGCTGCATCAAACCTGCACCCAAATATACCGTCGCCCACACTAAAGCTGCTGCACCATATCTTTTTTGGCTACGGAAAACCCCCAGCAAAAAAAGTAATAAAATCGGGATTGTAAATAATGGATCAACTATGGAAACTATGTTCAGGGCAACGCGCTCATCATTGAATGGCCACCACAACATTGTCCCGTACGAGGTAAATGAGTCCAAGAGCCCATGAGTCCCAAAGCCAACAGTACAAAAAAGCCAAGATTCTCGAAAGGAGAATCGAGTTTTTTTTCGGCATAGAAAATGGAGAATGCCAGCAATTAAAAGTCCGCCAATCGGAATAAAAAATATTGAGTGAGAAAACTGACGGTGATATTCCAGAAGAAGAAGAGGATCCGAAGAGCTGCGTATCAACACATCCAAATCAGGTGCCATTCCGGCCATGAAGCCAAAACACCCTGCCCAAGCAATCGATCGACATTTAGTTGTCAGTAATTGCGGTGCACTTGCGCCTATAAGCCCTTGTGTAAGCGGATCCATTTAACATCTCTTTATTACAGGGGAGCTGTCTGCACCTAAAACTCTATTCTCTCTCTTCCCGCATCGTTACCAGCTCTTCTGCGCTAGTAGGGTGGATCCCGATGGTGTCATCAAATTGGGCCTTCGTGGCGCCAGCTTTTATGGCAACACCCACCCCTTGCATTATTTCACCCGCTTCCGGGCCAACCATATGAACTCCAACCACCCTATCTGAACCATCATCAACGATAATCTTTATGAATGATTTCTCATCCATCCCAGACAACGTATGCTTCATTGGAGTAAAGCAAGAGGTATAGACGCGAATCTTTTGGAATCTATTTTTTGCCTCACCCTCGGTATAACCAACTGTGCCAATATTCGGATTACTGAAGACCGCCGTAGGGATATAATCGTAGTCCATAGAAACGGGTTCATTATCGAAAAGTAATTTTGATAAGGCTGTGCCCTCAGCTAACGCCACAGGTGTCAAGGCTACTCTGTCTATCACATCTCCTAAGGCGTAGATTGAATCAACAGAAGTCTTAAAGTCACCGTCAACCACAATGGCCCCGCTTTGGGAAAGCTTAACACCAACCTCTTCAAGCCCCATCCCATGACTGAGTGGCTTGCGACCAGTACAGTACATTACCATTTGTGTTTTTATTTTTTCTCCATATTTTAACTGGGCATGCAGGCCAGAACCGTGCCTCTCTATCGAAAGGATATCCTCGTCAAAGCGGAGATCAATACCTTTTTTCACCATCTCCAAGGCTAAATGCTGCCGCACCTCTTCATCAAAACCGCGCAAAAACATAGGCCCGCGATAAAGTTGGATAACATCGGCACCGAGACCATGCATAATACCAGCGAATTCAACCGCAATATATCCACCTCCTACAATAACAATATTCTTTGGAAATGATTCATTATGAAACATTTCGTTTGATGTGACGACATGCTCATTACCAGGGAAGCTTGGCACGGAAGGCCATCCACCTGTAGCTATTACGATGAACTTTGAACTGAACTCCCGACTTCCAACGCGAACCCGGTTGGGGCTAACTACAATAGCCCTATCAAAAAACGTGTCACAGCCGACATTTTGCAAAAGTTTTCCGTAAATACCATTAAGCCGTGTTATCTCACTGTCTTTATTTTCCCGCAGTGTCGGCCAATCAAAGCCAGGCTTATCCACGTACCAGCCAAAACCTTTTGCAGCTTTTACATCTTCGGAAAAATGAGAGGCATATGTAAATAACTTCTTCGGCACACACCCAACATTTACACAAGTACCACCCCAATAATTCTCTTCGGCAATGCCAACACGAGCACCTTTTTGTGCGGAAAATCTGGCACAGCGTACACCCCCAGAACCACCGCCTATTACAAATAAATCATAGTCAAATTCAGAGCGTACTGTTTCTTTCATGATGTTAGACACTTTCCACTAAAACCTATCCTGAGTGATCTTGTATTTGAGATCTGTTTTTAATGACGGCATTTCACGAAAAATCCCAAGTGGCCACTAGGATCCCTAATTTGGGCTCTAGAAAGTTTAGTTATGGTTGCATTCATTTTGATTCTATGCCGCCCATACAAATATATTTTATTTCAAGGTATTCTTCTATTCCTTGGTAAGAACCTTCACGGCCAATACCAGACTCTTTCATTCCTCCAAATGGTGCAACCTCAGTTGATATGACGCCAGCGTTCACCCCCACAAGGCCGAATTCTAAGCCCTCTGAGACGCGCCAAATGCGACCGACGTCGCGGCTGTAAAAATAGCCTGCTAAACCAAATTCAGTGTCGTTAGCCATTTCGATCGCCTGAAGCTCATTTCTAAAGCGGAATAATGGCGCTACTGGTCCGAAGGTCTCTTCATGAGCAATACGCATTTCAGTTGTAACGTCTGCTAAAACTGTGGGCTCGTAAAATGTGCCGCCCAGTGCATGACGCTTACCTCCCGTTATTACTCGAGCACCCTTATTCACAGCGTCTTGGACATGTTCTTCAACCTTTTCTACCGCCGCCATATCAATCATTGGTCCCTGATTAATACCGTCTTCTGTACCATTGCCAACTTTCATTCCACTAACGGCTTGCTTCAATTTTGCAGCAAACTCATCATAAACTTCGTCCTGGACCAAAATTCTATTGGCACAAACACAGGTTTGGCCGGTGTTACGGAACTTCGATGCCATTGCACCGTCAACAGCGGCATCTAAATCTGCGTCATCAAATACAATGAATGGGGCGTTACCACCCAGTTCTAAACTAATCTTTTTAATGGTACTTGCTGACTGTTCCATAAGCAGCTTGCCAATTTCTGTAGAACCCGTGAATGTCAACTTACGTACTATTTTACTGTGGGTCAGTTCTTTCCCCATCTCGGTAGATGAGCCGGTTATAACGCTAAACACCCCTTTTGGAATTCCTGCACGCGCCCCCAATTCAGCCATCGCCAGAGCAGAAAACGGAGTTTGAGATGCTGGACGGGCAACCATAGTACACCCCGCAGCAAGGGCTGGCCCTACTTTCCGGGCAATCATAGCATTAGGAAAATTCCAGGGCGTTATTGCCGCACAAACACCAATAGGTTCTTTTGACACGACAATCCGCCAATCATTGTTGGGTTGTGGTATTGTGTCACCGTACGTTCGCTTGCCCTCCTCCGCAAACCAGTCAATAAAAGCGGCGCCATACAAAACTTCACCTCTCGCCTCCGGAAGTGGTTTTCCTTGTTCAGAGGTCATCAATAGGGCGAGATCCTCCTGATGTTCAAGTATAAGTTCGTACCATTTGCGTAATATAACACCCCGCTCTTTCGCTGTAAGAGCACGCCAGGCTGGATAGGCATCGCTTGCTGACTGCACTGCGCGCCGTGTCTCAGCGGCACCCATTTTAGGCACGGACCCCAACCTTTGATTGTTGGCAGGATTATTTACATCAAATGTTACCCCACTATCAGCATCTACCCACTCTCCATTAACATAGCATTGCTCACGAAAAAGCCCCTTATCCTTCAGCTGCATACCATACTCCCCTACCAAAATTATTCTTAATCAGTTTTTTACAGTATAAGAGTCAAATACAAGCCTCGGAAGAGACAAAAATTACCTAAATGAAAGTGAGAATGTGCAAACAATTCAAACATATGCCCGGCCATCAGCTACAAAAACAATATTGACAGCCCACAACGGATAAATTTTTTATCCTTATGAATTCTATTTTAACCGTTCTGACATCGTGTTTTCGTAAATGCTATAATAGGGTAAACCATTTTGTGTGTGAAATTTTTCTTGCTGGCATGGAAGGAACAAAAATATAACTGTGCCGTACCTAAATTTTAGGAGGATGAAAATACAAAGCTTGATAATCTTTTTTTTAAGTGGACGTTTAATTTGGCACGATATAACGCAGAGCGACCAGCAAATATAAATCATTTTGGACAAATGCAGTGAAATTCAGCATCAGTTTGACTTCAGGCACCAATAAACCAGTTTCAGCCGCTGAAATACAGGCCTTCGCCAAAAGCACTGAAGCACTTGGATTTCATGGCATTTATGTAACCGATCACTTCTATCATAATAATCCTAATTTTCATTCCGTCAGCGCCGCAGCAGTATTATGCGCTGCCACGAAACGCCTACAAATTGGGTTTTCCGCTTATCAAGTTCCATTGCGCCACCCCATAGTGATTGCAAAGGAATTTGCTATGCTGGATGCATTATCTGAGGGCCGTTTAGTCACAGCTTTTGCTACCGGTTCTTATAAAAAAGAGTTTGAAGCTCTGGGTATTCCATTCAACCAACGAGGTAAAATGCTGGATGAGGGCATTCGCGCCGTTAAGCAACTTTGGGAAAATGACACGACGTCTTTTTGCGGGGATTACTGGTCATTTGAAAATGTCAGCATCGAGCCCAAGCCGGTGCAAAAGCCAAGAATGCCGATCTGGATTGCAAGTTGGAGCGGCGGTGGTCGGCCAGCGGCTAGAGTTGCAGAATTTGGGGACGGCTGGCAAGCATCAGGTCTACACACCCCGATTGAACAATTATCTAGTGGGTGGTCCCACATAATGGCTGAATGCGAGCTAATTAAACGAGATCCCGCTACGATCAAACGTGCGTACGTGAATACGGTTGTTCACTTCGGTTCTTCTCCAGAATCCGCCTGGACAGATTTTATTAAAAAATCCGAAAAAAACAGTGAACGCCACCGTGAATTGTGTCTTATGGGAAATGAAGAGCAAATCTGTACCGGGATCGATGAATTACGAGAGTCAGGTATGGAGGAAATTTCCTTCTTACTTGGCGTGGATGAGGCGGATAAAGCTAATATTCTAGCAGCAGATGTTATTCCAAGAATTTAATTTCGGAGGATACATTTTCCGCAGCCGAAGCTCTCGGAATTTAGATTCCTGAACGCCATAAAACTTAACAGACGGCTTCGACAAAGGATTGCGTTTCTGCCGCAGTATTGTGGGCCATGGTTATTTTTTCGAAAGATGGTCAGCGGCGTTGAAATACGGCAGATTATCTTTCGCAGAACATCCCATCACTGCAAGACGTTCAGCAACTTTCAATGCTTTCTGGTATTTGCGTTCACTTTCAACCACAGAGTGTGTCTGAAACACCTCGCCACAAAGAGAAATGCCGTAGTGAGCTTGGAGGGTTCTAATTTCCTTCCCAGCTAACATACCGTCAGCGATGAGAGATAGTTCAAAGTTCTCTTGCTTTTTGAGCTGTAACTTATTTTCAACAAGATAGCCTCTAATGTTAGCTTCCACTTCCAATGAGACATCCCAAAAGTGCGACTCCGAGTTAGTTGCTTCGCCAGAAACTTCCCCGAAAGCCTTGCAGAATGAAAGAAAGATTTGCTCCTTTGCGTTAGCCGTTTTCCAAGCCGTACCCCCAAGGCTGGCCCAAACCGATAGGTCCATTTCCTCATAGACTTTAGCCACTCGATCAAAAAACAACCGGTGAAGGCCTATTTCATTCAGCGTGCTGTCAAGATTTTGTTCTTTATGAATATCGATAGCTGCATATGACCCACAAACCGGACATGTATCATCACTGTAAGTATTCTTTTTATAAATATGAGAACAGCGATATTTGCTCGGTAATTGGTTCTCACAAAGCATGAAGGTATCCTCACTGTCTTCACCATGCTGCTGTTGACCAATCCAATTAAACCGATTCATATATTGCATGTATGAACGCCGATGGCTCCACAAACTCCACTGCAATTTCTCAACTGGACCAAACGTGCTCCAGTTTGAGCTAACGTCAATGACTACGCATTTTTCTTTACCTGGCGCCGATCTCAACCCTCGTCCAACTGACTGCCCCCACAAAACCTTCGATAATGTCGGTCGCATGTGAACGATAATATTACATTGTGGGTTATCCCAACCTTCGGCCAACACCCCAACCGAAACCATTGCCTCAATCTCGCCCATTTCATGACTTTTGAGAAGCTTCATGCGTTCGCCAATAGGGGTTTGAGCGGTTACAAGAGCTGTCTCGATACCAAATAGCCGGATGCTTTCAACCGTAGCTTCTGCCACCGTTACATCAGGACAAAACCAGGCTGAGATTGGCTTTGGTGATATATTTTCCCGCTCTTCTCGGTAAATAGTAAGCGCATAATCAATCATTGAAGACTTAACTATTGCCGGCGCTAGCTTAGAAACTGGAAAATCACCGGAACTTATATCGATCCCGGTAAGGTCAAGGTCATGAACAAAGTGTGGACGGTAAGTAGGCGGAACCAGAATACCTTCCTCAATCAATGTTTCTATGTCCGCGCAATCAATTATAGTATCAAATGCCAAATGTAATTGATCCCGTTGGTCTCCAGTCCGACGCTCTGGAGATGCTGTCAACCCCATGAAGCATGCCTCTTTCTTTCCTCGCTTCTCGAAGTCATCGATAATCCGTTTGTATCCCTTGCCGTTTGGAGAAACTCGATGTGCCTCATCAACAATAATTAAATCTGCCTTAGGTATTGCATCTTCAAGCACGTCTTTTGCTCGCATGTTGGTAGAGAGAAGAATTTCATACCCATCAAAAGCTGGGCCATCATCGGATACCGATAACTTTTTTACTCGATGTTTCTTACTGAGAGCTTTTTCTAATTGCTCCAACAAAACTAGTCGGTGGCATAAAACAATAATTTTTTTGCCTTTGTAGAACCTCTCTACAATCTCGCTGGCGAGTACAGTTTTTCCAGCACCGGTGGGCGCTTTCAATATGAAGCGACGGTGCTGGCGTATTATCACCGGAAACTGATCGATGATCTCTTTTTGCCAATTTCTAAGTTGCATTGAAGTCCGTTCACAAATTTACAGGTATAACATTACGCCAGAAGCTCAACAAAAACGTTTTTATACAGGTTCAGTATTTAATAGCAATTACATGTGTAGGCTAAACTTAATTACCTAATACCAATTAGATCGCACGTCTAGAATTAGAACCTGCCAGGCGGCTAATTGTCGCCGTGTGCAGAATCAATGAGGAAAGGAAACAGTTTAAGCCGAATTTAGATTTCGTTATTTAATCCTAAATATACAACCTCGCATTAAAGTCCTATATCCTGATCCAACTTGAGAATATCAATAACCGAAAATATCAGGTTCATTTCTTTCAATAAAGCCTTTGCATCATCAATGAAATCTTCACGCTTAAAAATTGAGCCCGCCTCAAATAAATCTTTGTCGCTTGGAATGGTAATTAATAGTGTTTTTTCATAAAAACTACATTGAATCCCTTTTCCTTCGAAAACGTCATTTAAATCCAAGAGGCGCTCCATAAAGGAGGTGGTTAACAAATATCGAGCTTCAACTTGATCATTTGTGAAAACCTCGAAAATCTTTTCAAATTTGGGATCCTCTAGACCTGCCTTTTCTAACGAGGTTCCAAACTTTGACTTCAAAAAATTTCCCACCAGGCCCCGATCGCGCATAACTATTGTATGTCCTTCGAATGACTTTTTGACGGACAAACTGATGACGACACCTTCAAAAACAGTTTTGTATTGCACTGTTTTACTAGTCCGCCGTCTTACCTCCAAATCAGTCTCAAAAAATTCAATACTAACGCCTTTGTAGGAGCCGGTCGTCCGATCCTCACTACTTTCTCGATCATATCCCGGAATAATCTGGGAACTTGCAAATCTCTCCATCTGCTTCCCGGGCTCAGCATTGAAGCTATATTCACCGAGAAACGAGATGATGCGCGGAAATATCTCTTCCTTGATAGAGCCCTTGTAGTCGCTAATTGAAGAATAAACGAAACCCCCAACTCCAAAGACGAAAAGAATGACCCCCCAAAAATAAATCTCACCCCAAAAAGAATCCGGATCGGTGTCAAGTATTTCAAATACTAAAATAAAAGAAAGAACCAACGAGATTGGCACTAAAAAAATTGAGAGCGCCAATCTTTTTTTAAATTTTTTTACTGCCTCCTGCCTGCGACCTTCAAAATCTTGAACGAGCGGTTTTAGATGTTCATCGTAGTGACTTGCAAAACCAACTTCGTAAGGTTCCGTCTCATTAAATGAGCTTTCCTCATTTTTAACCATTCTTCATCCCCGCTTTTAAAAATAGTTATGCTGTTATTATCGGTTTCTCAACGTTTCTAGGTGAAGTTAGGAAACACACAAGTCAGATGATCACATCAAATCCCTCGAAAACTGGATGCCCAATATACAAGTCACTATTTTTTCCTGCATCTTTATGTGCTTGTCTAAATGCTTCAGACTTTGTCCAGGTTAAAAAGTCGGCTTTTGATGCCCATGTGCTATGCGAGGCGTAAAGCGTCGAGGTGTCTTGTTTCTCTCCTCTCACAAGATGGAAATCCAAGAATCCAGGTACTTGCTCCAAGTGCGTCTCCCGCTCCTGCCATAGTTTTTCAAAATCAGTCTCCCGCCCCGGAACGATATTAAACCTATTCATCGCTATATACATTTTCACCCTATACTAAATAAAAATCCGATTGATCACTTTTAAAAGTTTCGACCACTGTAAAGGATGATGGCTTACATCAACAGGGTTTACACCGTAATTTTGAGACAAAATCACAAAAAAATATCTGTAAACGTATCCTTATTTAGCACCGTGAAAGACCACGTTAGACATGTAACAATATCATAAATCAGCTTCTCATCTTCTCGGTTGCCTGGAATGCTAATGAGATTTTTACTTGAGGCAGCAAGTTTAATTTCTGTCCTCTATTAGACCATCAAAACGCTCCCGGGCATTTTGTCGCACAGACTTTCAATCTAGCCATGCGATCCCGATATCTAGGTCTCTAATCAATTCTCCGAGGTGTAAAAAATGTCACGTTTGATAGGTCTCTTATCTACCATATGTATTAGTTTCTCTGTTAACGCCGCCGAAATAAACATTGATATGTTAAACAAACAAGGTCGCGACCGAAATGTTTATTCTAACCAAATCGCTTACGTATCCGCTGGCGATACCGTTTTTTGGAAGTCAAAAAGCAAGGGTCATAACGTTGAATTCATACTGAAAAACGGAGTGCCTGACGGCGTTAAGAAATTCAAATCGAAGCTGTCAAAAGATGCCAAGTATACATTCAAAGTACCTGGCATCTATGCGTATTGGTGCACACCTCACAAAGCCATGGGTATGATCGGATTTGTTGTGGTTGGTAAGGATAAATCTAACCTTGCAAAGATCAAAAAGGTGAAATTTGTAGGCAAGTCAAAAAAATTAGCTAAAAAGCTCATCGCCCAATTAGAAAAATAATTGTTGCTAGTAGTTTAAGTATTCTGTGCAGGCTTAGTAACGCCTGTACAGAATATTGTTGTCTTAAAAAATTCGATTTTTTAAAACCGAACTTACACTGCGATAATGCTTGATGATATGTGTTGGGAAATTCAATACCCTGCTCCTATGGAAGACCCAAGGCAGATTAAGCATCTATATAGTCTTTTCAGGCACTCATTTTGTAACGGTTCATCGTGAGACGAACGCCGGGTAACACCCCATATTCTTCTCCCCTCCTGTTTCCTTCATCTCATTGGGCTGGCACACCATATTTTGGATCCTGTCACACAAACCACTTCCACGCGGTACCCGCGTTCTTTCGGGCTCTGTACCCCATTCGATAAAGTTGCCCTGTTTCAAAATGTGTAGCCGTATTGTTATTCTCCTAAAGGAAATACCGTTCCTAAAAACCCCATTGCTTTGATTAGTTTCGCAGAGCTTTGAACAGTTAACTGTAACCTGAATATGTGAATATTTTTGCCAAAAGAAGACTGAGTTCCTTTGCGGACTCTTTACCTCCAGTGCGGACCACTATTCCAGATAAACCAATAGTCGAAAGTGCTGGCAACTTGGGTAGGTGGTTTGATGTTCTCACCATGTTTCTGAGCTATCGTAAACGGGTGCATTCTTTATCTTTACAAACTTTGTCTTTTGTCTTTCATTGATCACTACCTCAAAGCAGAAAAAACACAGTGCCCGATACGAGCAAACTAATACGAAAAATACTGACCGCATACATACTTAAATTCAATTTTCTAAACTTCGCTTCAAAAGGCATGTTGTCTACTTGTGTAGTCGACCTCTAGAAAGCCCACTGTGTTTTCGGAAGATCTACTGGGACCAAATTTGATGAAGAAATTATTTTTATATTTAAGCGGGCTTTTCATTTTTTGCGCATCAGCATTTGCCAGCCCGACCCACCACAACAAACTTAGCGCCGATACAAGCGATGCGCGACCAGTTGAAGTAATGCTTCTAATAGATCGTATATATGATATTGATTTAAGTAACAGCACGTATCGAGTAGAGGCTGAAATAATTTTGGATTGGAAAGATCCAGGACTAGTCGAACGCGTAAAAAAACAATATCAGGAAACCACTTTCACAGGCTCCAAATTAGGCAAAATTCTTGACGACACATGGCATCCGAAATTCGTAATATCAAATGAAACAAGTCCTAGAATTACCGATTTCCGAACACTAAAGATATTCGATGATGGTACGATCGAGGTTTTTGAGAAATTTATTTCTAAAATCGCCTTTGACGCAGACATACATGAATATCCATTCGGCGATCTTGACCTGACACTTGATATTAGCGCATTCACGCATGAATTTCACGAAATGGTATTTAAGCCAACTTCCTTTGAAATTGGACACGGACGAAAAAACGAGCAAGTGATTAAAGGACCTTGGTTACTTAAAGATAAATATGCGGTTGTGTCGCAGGACCACCGATTAAGCAGTCATACTTCGGTTTTCTCCCACAACAAATTTCATTTTATTTTGCAACACGATTACATAGACCCCGTGCAAAAAATGCTTCTTCCTATTGCCGCAGTCTTAATATTTTCTTCGTTTTTAAATTATTTTCTCACTCTCAAATTCAGTCCCAATGCCGACTGGCGAATAGGTGGGCAAATAACTCTTTTTCTAACGATTTTGGCCGTGAAATTTTCGTTGTCAGGTCAAATACCGGTCACTCATTACTTAAAATTTGTCGATGAATTATTTTTAATAGCAACGCTGGTGGTGGGCTTAAATCTGATAATGAGTATTGTCATTCAAAAGTTATATGTAGAAAATCCGAATGGCTGCGCATCGAGTGTTGAGACCATTTATAAGTTTAGCCAGCCTCTGATTTTAGTTGCATTGCTATGTTGGACTATTTATTCAGCGTTTTATGCTCGGACATCTCCCACACCTAATCACTGCCAAGGCAATAGTGCCGCATGCGTAAACATACCGATACACGAGCGAGATATTCATAACTAGAAAAAATGGTCTCAGAAGTGAACGCCTTTTGTATTTTTTACAAATGAATTCCTCAGCTAACTTTTTTTCGCGTTATTTAATTGAGGTGGGGTCATTTTCTTCCTTATGAAACAAAGCGAATTGATCCCGGCCTTATATCTTTAAATCGCTGCAATCTTTCCCCACATATAAGCGTGTACATAATCCTTATTTATTCCGGCACCAAACGGGCAAATTTCGCCTAGATTTCGTTGCGCAGCTGCATGTCCTTCTCTGGCAGCAGTCCTCCACCACCTCACTGCGATTTTATAATCCTGTGGCACAGCCTCTCCTTTTTCGTACATAACACATAAATTATTCTGAGCAACAGCGTCCCCCTTCCTCACACCAATTTTCCATTCTTGAAAGGTAGTTTCATAGTTCTTGAAAGGCAGTTGCATAGTTGCTCTTGTAATATGCCATGTACCCTCTTCCGATATCACCAGTTTCATTCACCGGCAGGTACGCAATTAGCGCAAGAGTGGTCAGACACAGCGCATTTATAGATTTTTTGATATACGAATATCTTTAGATGTTTGTGTCACAAAAAATAACAAATAAACTCCTATACTAATAAAATTTTCCATAACTGAGGCTAATCTAGTGTTTGAATACTACCAATCACAGAAAGTGATCCGTCAACCAATCTACGCACGAAGATAATTTCCCCTGAGTCAGCCGAAACCTCCGTCAAGGCCTCTATATTTACCTGATGGCTTACAAGAACTGTCGGTTTCTTAAGCGGCGCACTTCTTACCCATTTTAGTAACGCTTTGGTCTGGATTAGACCCCTATCCGGGTCTTCGAAAAATGAGTTTAGAGCAGGTAACTCGGCTACTTTCCCCAGATTTAACAATCTTGAAGTTTCTAAGCATCTACACCACTGACTGGAATACAGTATAGCAGTATCTATCTTATTTGAATGGAAAAGGCGTCCGATATTCTTCGCCTGTTGGCGACCCTCATCACTTAGGTTACGCTGTGTGTTACAATCTTCCACGTCGAAGTTACCAGGATCGCTATATCCCGGTGCAAGTGCGTGGCGAATTAAAACGAAGTGTTCGCCAGACTGCAGTTTGCTCCAAAGTGTATCCGCATATCCATCATGATCACAGCCAAAGAGGAAACATACTGCAAGAAAAAATATTACGGATAGTTTCTTTATACGCATTAATTCAATCACTTTTTAATTATGGTCTGTGAATTTTTTTAGGGGAGCTTGCTTCCATGAACCGTTTTTAGATTTACTCAAGGTTAATACATTGGTTAGGCATATTTAGAATAGCCCAGCACTCAGGCACTTTTTAAATTTTCCGCTTCTTCCAGTCTCGATAGGGGCTTATCCGACCCACCTATAATGCGGAATAAAGTTCGCGTTTCACTCAATTTGTAATCTTTGTAGGATTGGTGCATGCTCTGCCTGTTATCCCAAATTAACATGTCACCCAACTGCCATTGATGGCGATAAATAAACTCTGGCTTCAGCGTAAGCTGAAAAACCTCTGATATTAATTCTTGGCTCTCTTTTCCTTGCATTCCCAAAAAGTTTTTCAGCTTACCTTGGTGTAAATATATTGCCAGTTTCCCTGTATCGGGATGCCGTCTGACCAAGTCATGGGTTACAGGTAAGTCCTCTATTAGTTTTTGAGATACCCCCAACTTGTGGGATACAGCTGTTTTTGATGAACCTTTAAAACCGTGAATGCCTTTCAGTGACTTTAATTTTTTTTGCCACCCTTCCGATAGTGACTCAAAGGCTGCGCAAGTATTGAAAATACCCGTATCGCCACCTCCGCTTACCGGCATTTCAAGCGCATAAAGCGCGGTATACTTTGGCGGTTCTTGGCGATTAACATGATCGCTATGCCAATAGGTAGAGTGGTACACTCTTTTTCCTTCAGCACTTTTAAAAGTATTTGAGACGTAAGAAACCAATGGCTGTTCTTTACAGGCGAACTTTGTAAAATTTTGCCGAGTGGGTTTTCCAAATGCAACAGCCGCGTTTACAAACATGTCAGCGTCAAAATTCTGGTTTTTTATAACTAGGGCGACATGTTCGGCCAAGGCTTTGTTAAGGATATTTTTTGCCTTGTCATCCATAGGCTTTGAAAGATCAACGCCCCGTACTTCGGCGCCAATGTGTTCAGATAACTTTTGTATTTTTATATCCAATTTTAAATCTCCTTTCATCCATACCCGATCCTCGCAGCCAGTAAAATCGAATAAAAGGCCAAGTGTCATCTGTTAAGCTGAAAACTTCGTATCCTAAATTTTTTTGTTTCCGGGAATGTCGAATCTACCTCGAAATAGACTTTGAGAAGGAAACGTGTTTACAAACAGATTTTAAAGTTATCTCCATCAAAGATACCGGCGGCGGGTACCTCCACTCGGGGCTTTTACGCTCACTACTTTGTCCATTATTGCGGCCCATTGATTTCGTATAGTGTACATATCTTAAAATCTGCACCCGGGATAAGCTGCAATCGCCTTTAATGTGAGCTTTAGATGACAAAAATCCTATTCCGGTTGGCTTAAGGTAATCGACCAAAGACCAGAAATAAACGTATCCATTCTTTTCCCTAATTCTTTCGAAATCTACATATGCTGTTCCCTGGGAATTCTCAAATAGCCTCGTCCATTTTGCAGATGAAGTGGATGCGCATGTGCTTGTAAAGAAGAGAGTAAGAAACAGTATGGGTGTGATTTTTCGCATGATCTACATTCTAGACACAAACCTAAAAAAACCAAAGCACTCCAATAACAATGTTTTACCGATATCAACAACTACAGCGGTATATTTCAAAGGCCTTTTTATTTAAAAAGAATTAATCTTTGGTGCGTGAATCAAAACATTTGTATAATTTGATGAAATCGATCATTAAACTTGTGTCAGACTACGCACTTCTTGGAACGTATAATGAAAATTAATTTCGCGCTTTTTTGCATTGCCTTAACGGCTGTATTCACTATCAGATCCGCTAATGCTGACATAATTTCAACAACACTTTCGTGCCAGCAGGCTAGCAGCGGTGTGGGGGTCAACCGACTTACTTGGAATGCTGAATATAAAATCGATAAATCGCGTAAAATAGTCTTAGGGATGCGGAATTTCAATTTCAACGATAGACGCCCAAACGGGCGCTATATAGAAATTCAAGGAAATTCGAGGGTTACATTTTTCAAAAATGGAACACTAAAGTATCTAAAATACGAACGATATAACGATATGAATCGGTTAAATCGATTTGAATTTTACGAAATGATGTACCAACTACAAAAAGACGGTCAATCATTTGCCAAATGTAGCATCAAATCCACTCGCATATTGAGCCGAAAGACGGTTTCAAAACCGCCTTCTAATCCCGCACCTTTGAAATTTTCTGGTGAATTTATACCACAGAAGCCTCAGCCCCTCGAAACGACGTCAAATGATACTGCCCGTTACATATCAAAAACATGGCAATCCGAATGGACAAACCCTAATGGAAGTAAGAGTACGACAAATATAGTATTACATAACATCCCAGGAGCTGATGGACGTGTAGGTAGCTATGATTGGAGTAACGGCCGTTTCATAGGAGCCTACAAGAATAATGGGGCTCGGTTTAACGGGCAATGGATCCAGGATAAGAGCAGTCAGCGTTGTCAGAATAGCGTGAATGGAAGTTTTTATCATGGAAAAGTTTGGTTCCAAATAGACGGGACAAAGGCATTTTTTGGAAAATGGGGATATTGCAACGATACGCCTCGATTAGATTGGCAAGGATGGCGTTAAAATATTCAGACACCATTATTATTTCCTAAAATTACAGCTTTCTTTGGCTATTGGGAATACTTTCACCTCCAATGCCCGATTGATCTTTGATGGAGGAATACACGAGATAGAGGGCAGAGGGTTCAAATGACTAATACCAAGTTTAATTTGTATTTTGAGGGACAAATCTCCTCATTAGTAAATAACTTATTAATTGTCACAACTGTTTTCATTTTTGCCCTCTCAGCAATTGCGAAGGCGGAAAACCGTTTACGTTATAGCCTATTAACAGGCAACGAACTTGACCGAAACCACACAGAGTTGAAGCGTCTGCCCCCAAGTTCTAACGTAAGAACACTACCTTATCGTAAAGGCAGCTGGGGGTTAGTTCAGGAAGCAAAGTATCTGATTACCAATGAGGACAATGTTGCCCTAATGGTAATTCAGGATGGCGCTATCGTGTTTGAGAACTATAAACGTAGCAGCAATAAAGATACCAAATTTCTCTCAATGAGCATGGCAAAAAGCCTTACGGCGTATGCGTTGGGACAACAGCTGTGTGATGGTCGTATTCGTAGCCTTAGCGATCCAATCGGCAAGTATGCGCCCGACATAGCTTTTACATTTTATAAGGATGTAGAAATTTATAATAGCCTGCGCATGGCATCTGGACATGCGAAGCCAACAGAACATGGACACACTATTCCAAAACAGTTTCAAAAACTTACAAAAACGAACCAAATAGAAATGATGGATCTATTTCGTGTAGCAAGTCAAAGCGCACCGCAAGGAACCAAATTTAGGTACCATGGCCATGACACTGCTAGTCTTGAGCGTGTAATAGCAGCCACAGCTCGTGATACTAACATGGTTGATGCATTTAGCCGTAACCTTTGGAGTAAAATTGGTGCAGGCAATTATGCATTCTGGTTAACTGATCGTAACGGAACTCCGCTCTCATTTAGTGGATTTTATGCGACAATGCCTGACTGGGCTAGATTAGCATTATGGAGTCTTGAACGTACTAAAGAGAATGGCTGCCTGGGAGATTATATGCGCCAAGCTACCAGCAAGCAAAGCAAGGGGCGTATAGAAAATGATGCTCCTCAGGGTCGTGGTTTTGATGGTTACGGATTTCAAACTTGGCTCCGTGGGGAACAGTTTTGGTGGGTAGGTTACGGCGGACAGCGCATTGGCGTTGACCCAAATCGCAATCGGATTGTCATTGTATTCAGCACTGCACCAAACTACATGAAGGACATCTTCGACCTAATGGACTACTGATATGAAGGGTCTCAACAAACTTACAGATAAGCCCGACAGTCCCGCAAACCCTGATACAATCAAAAACTACAGATTAAATTCGTGAAAATTTTATTTTTATAATGGTTAAAATATATGTTGATGCTGACGCTTGTCCTGTGAAGGACGAGGTAGAACGGGTGATAACACGACACCAGCTCGAGACCTATTTGGTATGCGATGGCGGACTACGACCGTCACTGAATCCACTGGTACAGGTTGTGGTTGTTACCCAGGGCGCAGATGCCGCCGACGATTGGATTGCAGACCACATCGGTCGAGAAGACATATGCGTGACCAATGATATTCCCCTAGCCGCACGATGCCTTAAACAGGGTGCCTTCGCGATACGACCTAACGGCAACATTTTTACAGACGATAATATCGGCACGGCTCTTGCCACTCGAGCAATTAAGGAGGGGATTCGCGAAACTGGCGAAATGACTGGTGGCCCTCCCCCTTTTGGCAAGGCAGATCGGTCTAAATTTTTAGACCGGATGGAAATGATTGTTCAAGAAGCGATGAGACCCTAGCCCGTCCAAAACCAAATATTTACGCTATATACAAATAATTATATGCCAGCCTTTTTTGCCTTTGCCCTTAGGCGTTCTGCTGATTTGGCGGCGTCTGTGATGAAGCGCTCATGAGTTCCAATACCAACTTCATCAAATTCGTCTCTTACAGAAATATCAAACGTAATACGACGACGATCGATTGATTTGACGGTGGCAGTCACTTCTGCTGACATGTCTCTAAGAGTGGCACCTATGTGAGAAATATTAACCTGTGTTCCCACTGAGTCCTCACCTTCCTCGGCAAACTCTAGTATATATGATTTACAAGTTTGCTCGATATCTCGAATCATTTCCGGCGTAGCGTAAACATCAAATTCTCCCCCAGCGACTGTAATGGTACGGTCCTTATTTATAACAATGCGCCGGTTGGTGGTATTCCCTTCTTTAAAGTCGGGTTTCATGGCGGATCCTCTCTCGACACAAATGACTGGACATGTCTCATCTCAAATCATTTTTTAGGTTATGATTGTTTTTTGATATTAGACATTTTCGTCTCAACTTTAAACAAACTCTTCAACGGAGGTGACAGGCTCATCCTTCGATTAAGTGTGGGACATAACAGGAATGAAGATTTGGCGTGGTTTTGAAGAAACGGGTGAGGACTGAATTGAAGGTTTCATTATAATATTGATAATAGGATGGTGCGTCTGGATATTAATCTATCGTCCTTTGAAGTCTCTGTCCCTATCATCCATAATTACGTTCTTATTCATTCTTGGTGCGATGCCGGTCTTGGGTTTATTCTATTTATCAGTGAATGATGGTTTCTGAAATTTTTAATATCTAGGAGATTCCGAACGAACATGGTGCATTTTAGGGGCGGGCTCTCAAATGCAGATTATGGTTTGGGTTCAATGTGCGTGTTCCGTCCGCAATACGTAGCGACCATCCTCCATTCCATTAAAAACTGAGGAGACCGCTGGGTGCCTAACAGGTTTACCGGTATCATCTAGCAGTAGGTTCTGTTCGGAGACATACGCAATGTAAGTGATCTCAGAATTTTCAGCGAACAAGTGATAGTATGGCTGATCTTTCCTCGGCCGTGATTCTTCGGGAATGGACTGCCACCACTCCTCGGTATTTGAGAACGTCGGGTCGACATCAAAAATGACACCGCGGAAAGGATGTCGGCGGTGGCGCACTACTTGCCCAATCGGAAATTTTGCGGTGAACTTTTCCATTATTTTGCACTTCTTAACTAAACGACTTCGATGTTATCTGAGTAACTCATGGACTTTCTCCTCTTCCAATTATCTTCTCTCTATTACCCAAAGGTGGAATTGTCGCAGTCCCACGGCCTGTATAACACACCGTAGAAATCTCTCGCTTGGTTTAATACCATTCTTGGATTTATTTTATTTGATAGTGAACGGTAAGTTTTGAAAAATAACCGTGTATCATATACACATTTACGGAGCCATTGGTTATGGAATTGAAACGCTTCTTGTTTTGGATTTGGCTTACTCTTTCCTTTATATGGGTGTGTGGAGTAACTGCTGGAACGTATGATGGAATAAAAGACATCATTTTCGTTGCAGATGAATTGGGTCCATTATACTACCTCTTCCCCGTTGCTACTATCATACTACCACCTTTAATTTTAGGTATAATTTTAAAGGTGATTGCTTGGATCGTTGAGGGATTAAACATTTACAAATAACCATTTATAAACACGTCCTTTGGAAATTACTCTACCGTAACCAGCATTGCCATTTTACGGGGTTGGTCCCCGCTATTCATTCACTCAACACCCTTTGTATTTCTTGCGGACACATTCACGGGCAAGGTCTTGTGCTTTGGAGATGTCGGCAGGGGTCATTTTCGTTCCAACAAAGTCTCGCAACCCAGCACCTTTCTTGTTTCCATTCATAGCACCAATATTTCCCCACATATGAGCATAGATATAATCTTTTAGTACTCCTTTACCAGTTCCATACATCACACCCAAATTGGTGTGGGACTTTGCGTGTCCCTGTTCGGCAGCAAGTCTGTACCACTTCACAGCAGTCTTATAGT
The DNA here is from genome assembly GCA_913043025.1 of uncultured Rhodospirillaceae bacterium. Taxonomy (GTDB): domain Bacteria; phylum Pseudomonadota; class Alphaproteobacteria; order UBA8366; family UBA8366; genus UBA8366. The sequence continues at coordinate 119,308 of CAJWLM010000001.1, read as the reverse complement.
CTTGGAGAACACCTTTTCCGTTGGAGTACATCACACCCATATTGTACTGGGACTTTGCGTGTCCCTGTACGGCAGCAAGTGAGTACCACTTCATCGCAGTCTTATTATTCTTTGGAACACCTAGTCCCTCTTCATACAACACACCCAGATTGAATTGGGCAGGGGCGTATCCCTGTTTCGCAAGAGGTTGGAACTCACGCAGAGCAGTTGCGTAATCACCACTTTGGTATGCGGCATATCCTTTTTGGAAATCAGCACTCGCACTCATTCCCGCACTTCCAACAAGCACAGCAATCATCAGGCAAAGTGTTGCGGTCAGTTTTCTCATAGGACTGATTATAGTGGATTTTGGGTGTGTGAGTAAGAGAGGGACGTTACTCGGAGTTAATCAATTTCCGCTCAATGAATTCCAGATAGAAATTCCGATATTCGGTCTTAACTGCCCGACTTTTGTTAGCATCCCTCTCTCGTTTTCGTTTCAAAATCGAAAAGACGTGATTTGCAAAGAAACGTTTACCCCTCGGCGTCTTGTATCCTCTCTCACGTAACCAATGAGCAATACGGCGATACCCCATTCCAGCGTCATGAAGTTCTTTAATTTTGTCGTGAAGGAAAAATTGATATTCCGAATAGGCAACCACCCGCACGTTCGGAATTGTTAAAACCATCTCGAAACAGAAGAACACATCAACGTCATCGGACGGTGAATAACACCCACGTTGGAACCTATTCCACAGTCACACTTTTGGCCAAATTACGTGGTTGGTCAACATCGGTGCCTTTAAGAATAGCTGTGTGATAGGCGAGAAGTTGTACTGGAACAGAATACAGAATTGGCGCGACGAAGGGATCCACCTTTGGTAAAGTAATTGTCGCGAAGGGAGAAGCGTGTCCTTGCAAACGGGACACTCCATCTTTGTCTGAAATGAGTATTACTTTACCGCCTCGCGCAATAACCTCCTGCATATTCGATGCTGTTTTTTCAAATAAAGGATCATTCCCCGGCGCTATGACTATAACTGGAACATCTTCATCAATAAGAGCTATCGGACCATGCTTCATCTCCCCGGCAGCATACCCTTCGGCATGGATATAGGAAATTTCCTTTAATTTTAATGCACCCTCAAGAGCGATCGCATATGACGTACCCCTACCCAAATAAAGAACATCACGTGCATCAGCTATGGTCTCGGCTATTTCAGCGATTGTTTCATTATTTTTTAGCACCTCAGCCACCCTGCCCGGCACTTCAGACAGCGCAAGTGACAGCTCAGCTTCCTCAGCTTTATTCAATGTGCCGCGAGCTCGACCACAACCAATGGCAAGGCAAGCAATTACTGTTAATTGCGTAGTAAAAGCTTTTGTAGAAGCCACTCCAATCTCGGGTCCGGCTAGAGTTCGTAATGCCGCATCTGATGCACGCGCGATGGAACTTTCATCAACATTTACAATTGATACAATTTTTTGTTTTTGCTGCGCCGCATATTGAAGAGCTGACAGAGTGTCCATTGTCTCGCCTGATTGGCTTATAAACAAGGACAAGCCGTCGCTCTCCATAGGAACTTCCCGATATCTGAACTCAGAAGCCACATCAAGTTCAACGGGCAAACGCCCTAGCCGTTCAATCCAATACTTGCCTACCAAACCGGCGTAATAAGCAGTACCACATGCGCTTATCGAAACACGTGAGATATTTGTTAAATCGATAGGCATTGGAGGTAGTGTAATAGTTCGGGTTACCGGATTAAGCATTGTATTTAAAGTTTCTCCAATAACAGTCGGCTGTTCATAAATTTCTTTCAACATAAAGTGCCTGAAATCTCCTTTGCCGATCATGGCACCGGACATCGCAGTCTGAACTACTGGGCGCAGAATTGGTTTGTGATTGTTATCAAATATCTCGGGTCCATCACGCCTAATTACAGTCCAGTCACCATCTTCCAAGTAGCAAAGTTTCTGGGTCAAGGGAGCTAAAGCCAGGGCGTCGGAGCCGATATACATCTCGCCATCGCCAAAACCAATAGCTAAGGGACTACCAAGTCGTGCTCCGATCATTAGATCCTGTTCGCCCGCAAATATAAGCACTATGGCAAAAGCACCTTCAAGCCGGGGAAGGCTGAGCGCTACCGCCTCTTCAGGATTGGCGCCCTTATTGAGGTAATGGCTAACTAAATGAACAATTACCTCGGTATCAGTCTCAGTTACAAATTGACTGCCGTATTCTGTGAGTTCTTCACGCAACTTCTGGAAATTCTCTATGATACCATTGTGCACGACTGCAACTCGAGAGGTTGCATGAGGATGCGCATTTGTCTCAGATGGCACACCATGTGTGGCCCACCGCGTATGGCCGATACCGATATTCCCATCGACTGGCTGGGCATCTAATCGAGATTCCAGATTAATAATTTTACCCTCTGACCGGCGCCTTTCAATGGATCCATCGCGAAGTGTAGCAATCCCTGCAGAATCGTAACCGCGGTATTCCAAACGCCTCAGCCCCTCCATAAGCAGTGGCGCTACCGGCTGATTTCCTATAATGCCTACAATCCCGCACATAATTAATCTTCGCTCTTTTTTTGATTTTTAATTGATGTCTTCTGAGTTACTAATTTCTTGCGAAGCGCATGAGCCCGCCCCGGAAGATTGATTTGCTTAGCACGAGAGAGCGCTAAAGCATCCTTTGCCACATCGGCCTCTATTGCACTTCCAGCTCCGACTACAGCCCCATCCCCAATATTGATAGGTGCAACCAAAGCGGTATTGGATCCAATAAATGCAGACTTACCTATTACAGTTCGGTTTTTGTTAAAACCATCATAATTACAGGTGATTGTTCCGGCACCAATGTTGGTTTTTTCACCAATATCAGCGTCGCCTATGTATGAGAGATGGGCCGCTTTAGAGCCTTTATCGAGTACCGAATTTTTTACTTCGACAAAATTTCCAACCATTGATCCCTTTTTCAACACCGCTCCAGGCCTTAACCGCACAAAAGGTCCTACCGTTACATCTTCCTCAATGCGCACTCCCTCAAGATGACTAAAAGCACGAACCTCCACATTGTCAGCAATGCTCACACCCGGCCCGAAAACTACATTTGGGCCAATAACCACATCTTTTCCAATATCAGTATCACTACTAAACCAAACAGTACCAGGGTCGCAAAGCGTTACACCCTCCTGCATAGCACGAGTGCGGCGGGCCATCTGCCATGTGTACTCCGCTTCTGCCAGAGCTGCGCGATCATCGACACCAATCAGTTCCTCTGCCGAAGCTTCGACAACGCCACACTCCATGCCACGTAAGCGCGCTAATGCCACGATATCGGTGAGATAATATTCACCCTTTGTATTATCATTGCCAACTTCAGCCAAAAGAACACCCAATTGTGAAGCATCAACTGCCATCACCCCTGAGTTGCACAGTCCAATCTCTAATTCAGCCGCGGTCGCTTCATTGGCTTCAATAATTGCTTCCAGGCAACCCTCTTTATTGAGCTTTAATCGACCATAACTGCCAGGATGATTTGGCCTAAATCCCAGTACCACGAGGGTTGCCCCGGAGGAACGCGCTTGCAACATCTTTTGTAAAGTTCCGGAACGAATAAGCGGCGTATCGCCGTAAAGTATGAGGACTGTCTCGGCCTCAGTGTCAGCAATCATTGGCATAGCAGTCTTTACAGCATCCGCCGTGCCGAGGCGTTTCTCCTGCAAAACGGTCTTATGGGGTTTCACAAAACTTGAAACCTCACTCATTCCGGGGCCAACGATAACAAAAGTTTTGCTCGGCATTAGTTTCGCCGTTGCCGTCAAAACATGACCAATCATGGGTTGATTAGCAACGGGGTGCATCACTTTGGGTAATTTTGACACCATCCGAGTGCCTTTACCAGCTGCTAAAATAATAGCGATAGTTTTGTGTTCAGCCATAAGAATCCAAAGAAAATAAATGCTAAAAAACAGCCATGAATCTGCCATAGCTCTAATTTTGCGCCAAGTCACAATTTGTTTCTCTGTTTTTCAGCCGGTATAAAATAAATAAGTTATTGTTGGCACAGACATTATATCCCAGACTATTACCGTAAAACTTCTTGATTTGTTTGAATTGTTGCTCAGAGGAAATGCTGATATCATCATAAGTTATCCAGAAAATCGGATTTTCGGGGGCCGAAAACCCGAAACTACCTATTGAAATACATCTACAGTCAGCGGTCTTTAAATGATTACACCTATTCCCTTCGACCTCACTCAAAAGGAGGCAATTACAGCGAAGTGGAGAGGAGCATTTCGCTGGCCGCTTTCGCCAACACAACTTTACGATATACATGCAGAGCTTTATCGAAGCTTAATACTTTATGCGAATAGTTTGAAGCCCGACTTACGTGACATCCTTTTATTAGGACGACCAAGTGAACTTGGGGCTTTGGTCGAGGCAGCGCATGTAGTTCAGGCAGAAGGGAAAGACCACTATTTATTTGGCCCTGGAGAGCTTGAACTTTTAAGAGGTGGAAAAGCACAACAGGGCATTCAGAGTGCTGGCCATCACGGTAAAATCACTGGGTTTAGTTATCGCACAGCACGTCAGGTTATTCGAACCATGACTTGGAGTACCTATAAAACTTTTATTCCCAATCTTTTCAATCCTAAAGCAACAGCTCTCAGCCATAACAGCTTGCTCCGAGACTATGCCAAAAAGAGTGGCTCTCACGTCAGATACCGACATGGCGATGTCTTTTTCCAAGAACTAATGGACCTGATATCTACAGGCACATCCGATGAAAAAGTCATGACGTTCGTTGACGACATTTTAGCTAACGTCATTAAGTTTACCAGTCTCGATAAAGTTCATACAGCGAGGTTGAAACGCGTAATAAAACCTTTTTTGATTGATAGCATCACCCGAGCTTCGATTACTTTGGGCAAATTACAAAACTTAACTGACCTTCCATCTTCAATTTGGACGGGAACTGGAGCTGCGTATCCGGGCCGTGCTTTAGGACTTGAAGTGCTTAGACGCGGAGGTGAAGTCTGGAGATTCGATCATGGCGGGACGGCAGCACTTTCACAAGCTCATATGCAATTTTCTTTCAACGAACTGGCTGTCTCGAGCCGCTACATAATGCCCACTAAGATGAGTGCGATGTCAGAAATGATTAAAAATGCAGTTTCACTGACTCAGGACATGCGTAAAGTTGAAGTGCATGGTCATGACGGTGACCCCGGACTTGATGTGGGTAAGGCCGCCTTTCGCCACAGTAAACCAGCACGCCGGCGCGTCCTCTATGTATCGACAGCATTTTATGGATTCTATCAGACCTCAACACCTATATTGCCGGGCGTTCCCTACTTGGAGTGGCAACTTCGATTGGTGGAAGCATTAAATCTCCTCCCAGTGGCCCTCACATGCAAACCTCATCCAGAAGGCCTTCTGCGCGGAAAAATTCCTCCTATAGAATGTTTAGCAAAAACTTCCGATATCAGTTTCGAGCAAGCACTAAATGACAGTGACGTCTTAATAATGGACATCCCTGCATCAACAACTTTTTCGATAGCACTCACAACTGACCGGCCGATTGTTTTTTTTAATTTCGGTCTTTTGCGGTTTAATAAAGACATCCAGAAAGAATTAACTAAACGATGTCGAATTCTTACTCCTACTTACAATGAGCAGAACCAGCCTTTGATTGATCAATCTCTTTTAGAAGATGTCGTGTGCGGTGGCGAAGATATCGCTGATCCAAGTTTCTTTCGCAAGCTTTTACTAGGGTCCTCATACTAAAATCTCTTGGACCAGTCATATCTACAATCTAAGATATGACAGATATAGGAGATAGGAAGAATATATGGTGAAATCATTTCCTTTTGTGGTTTTCGATTTTGATGGAACATTAGTTGAAAGTGCCATTGGTATGGCCGCTTGTATAAATAAAATGTTAGGCGAATTAAATCGGCCAGCATTGGAGGTAAATGAGGTTGAGGCCATGGTGGGGCAAGGGATCCACGTAACAATTGAAAAAGCTATGAAAAAAACGGGCGCTGCCCCTCAAGACTTAAGTGCATACGTAGACCGCTTTAAGACACTTTATAACCAGCAACCTGTAGAAGAAACGCCCCTGTATCCAAACGCTTTTTCCACGCTAGAAAAACTTGCTTCTGATGGGCACATCATAGCGCTGTGCACCAATAAAGCTTACGATGCAACTGTGCGGCTCTGTGAAGGGCTCAACATCGCACATTTTTTTACAGCCATCGCCGGCGGGGACACTTATTCGGTGCGCAAACCTAATCCAGAGCATTTATTACGACTACTTAATGAAATTGGAGGCACGACAGACCGAGCAGTTATGATAGGCGACAGTATTAACGATATTGAATGTGCAAATGCAGCTCAGGTTTGTTCAATAGCAGTGACTTACGGGTATACGAAAACTCCTCCGGATGAGCTTGGTGCGACCTATTTAGTCGACGGGTTAAATGAAATTCCGGAGGCGCTTGTCAACTTAGCTAGGCAATAACGAATTAATCCAACATCCTTATTATCGAGCCTGCCTTCAAGGCAGTTAGGTATATGCGTAAAACACCAAAATCGATAATTAGCTTCAAACTTCACTGGCACTATTGTCAATTCCTTCACTGGCCTGCCGAACCAGATCCGCGGCAGCTCATTTGTTTTCGTAATAATTTTACCCTCTTTCCAAAACCCCGCGATCCGCATAATGGACAGTGCCCAGCTTCGCGCGCTTCCACCAGCAACCGCTTTAATCGCAGCATGAAGAACCCGGATTTTTGGTAGTTTTAGTCTTTTTCTAACTCAATCAACTCGCCACCTTTTTCAGCCCTTGTTAGATAAATGCGGAAAACACCAAAACTGGACCTGGCCACAAATTTAACGGGAACCGGTATCCCATCCTCAAAGGGGCGTGCCACCCAGAGTGTTGGCGACAGGAGGGGTCTGCCGGTTGCTGATTTCTTTTTATAAAAACCGCCTAATCGCTCTATCTCAAGAGCACAGCTTTGAGCATCTCCGGCAAAAACTGAAGAAGCGGTAGCTTGTAATTCTGAAATGATGCCAGGTGTTAGGCCCATGTTATAACGTCGTCTACCGTCAAATACTTGATGAATGCCTACGCACAACTGCCCTTTCGAGACCCCCGTAAGAATTCTTAACGTCATGGTTAACGGATCGATGGTTTGAGGCCACATTTCCGATGGCACGGCAAGACGACGTACTCCGTCTGGCGCCGGCAAGAGCTCCTCAAGTAGCGGCTGACCTTTAATGTATCGAAGTTTCACTCTATGGGGTTGGTTGTCAACCACAGAGTTCACGGTATAATAAAGTGGAATTAATCGGCCATTGCGTATGTGCCCTTCCGTTATGCTCTTTGATTTCCAGGAAGAAAACCAAGCGGCTAACCCTTCCGTCTTACTCTGGGTTTCAATACGGTACCGGTCACCTTTCAAAGACAACGAAACACGAGCGGACATAACGTACAAAGGACCGGCGTAAGCATCGTAAGAAAGTTTGATCGAAGCCGCTCGAAGCTCTGCTAATTTAAAAAATAATAATGAAGATGCCAAAATAGAGGCCAAGGCAAATGAGTGAAGTTTTTTTGTTAACGTCATTTCCAAAAAATACGTTTAAAAAACTACAAATCAACCTTCCGTATATGAAGAAATAATCCCGACGATCTGTATTCTGGGGCATTCACGGATTTTTTCGTTGGAAAGAAAATTACGAAACTTGACAGACAAACGAACCGCCCTTACTAAAATTTGCCCAATTTGAATGGTATCCAGGGCGCGTAGCTCAGCGGGAGAGCACCGTCTTCACACGGCGGGGGTCGCTGGTTCAATCCCAGCCGCGCCCACCAGCCCAATAAGAATAGGCGTAGTAATTATATTCTCGGCAAATATCAAATCCGTCATTGGAATAAAAATTGCTTCTCTATTAAAATCGTACAACGCTATCTGTGAGAGGCTGAATTAAAATGCAAAATAATCTAGTGGTGACAGGTGGGGCTGGATACTGTGGGAGCCGCCTTGTTCCGCAGTTGCTAGATAAGGGATACAATATAACTGTATATGATGTAATGTATTTTGGATCGGATTTTCTGCCGACTGAGCACCCGAACCTAACGGTGATTGAAGGAGATATCCGCGATACGCAAAAAATCGCAGCCGCTTTTGTAGACTGTGATACTGTTATCCATCTTGCGTGTATTTCTAACGATGCAAGTTTTGAACTCGATGAAGATTTGAGTACAACAATCAATTTCGAAGCATTTGAACCGATGGTATTGGCAGCAAAAAGTGCGGGCGTCCGACGATTTGTTTATGCCTCCTCAAGTTCTGTGTATGGCGTTTCCAACAAAACACATGTGACTGAGGATCACCCATTAGTTCCTCTCACGCTTTACAATAAATATAAAGGAATGTGTGAACCCATCTTACACACTCACGCAGATGACCAATTCACCGGTGTCATCTTTCGTCCGGCAACAGTTTGCGGTCATGCACCAAGGCAACGCCTGGACCTTTCTGTTAACATCTTAACTAATCACGCTTTTACAAACAAAAAAATTCGCGTATTCGGGGGAAGTCAACTTCGGCCCAACTTGCATATCCAAGATTACTGCGATCTTGTTTCACTACTGATTGAGGCCCCAGTAGATCGGGTGCAGGGTGAAATCTTCAATTGTGGCTACCAAAATATGAGCATCATGGAAATCGCACAATTGGTGAAAAACGTTGTGGAGGAAATGCTGCCAGAACGAAACCCAATTGAGATTATAACTGAACCGACCGACGATATACGCAGTTATCATATAAATTCAGAAAAAATAAAAAAATCGCTGGGCTTTACTCCGAAGCATTCAATAGAGGATGCCATTCGTGAATTAGTTCGCGTATTCCAACAGGAGAAATTACCGAATAGTATGACCGATGACAAATATTATAATGTCCGTACCCTAAAAAAGCGGCGTGCCTCATGAAGAAAAAAAAGGTCGCCGTTGTAACCGGCGGCGCAGGCTTCATTGGAAGTCATGTGGTAGACCTTCTCCTCACAAAAGGGTTTGAGGTCCGTATAATTGATAATTTGATTGGAGGACGAGAGGCCAATTTTGCACAACACGCCAATAATTCTGCTCTTACATTCGAGAAACGAGATATTCGAAAAATAAAAAGCAAGGACTTAATTTTTAAGGACGTACAATATGTTCTGCATTTCGCCGGTATCGGCGATATTGTCCCCTCAATTGAGGCTCCAGAGGAATACATGGACGTTAATGTACAAGGAACGATTAAAGTGCTTGAGGCAGCTCGCTGGAACGACGCCTCAAAGTTTGTTTATGCTGCATCCTCCTCCTGTTATGGCATTGCCACAACACCAACAGACGAGGAACATTCGATACATCCACAATATCCTTACGCATTATCGAAATATATGGGCGAGCAAGCCTCTTTTCACTGGAACAAAGTATATGGATTGCCGGTGAATTCACTTCGTATATTCAATGCCTTTGGCACAAGGTCACGTACTTCAGGTGCGTATGGCGCGGTTTTTGGGGTTTTTTTGCGGCAAATTCTAGCTAACACACCTTTGACAGTGGTCGGTGATGGCAATCAAAGGCGCGACTTCCTTTACGTAACGGATGTAGCACAGGCTTTTTTTGCAGCTGCGGGAACAAAGCTATCCGGGCAAATATGGAATCTCGGCGCCGGGAGCCCCCAATCAATTTTACATCTTGTAAAACTCCTACGAGGAACGGCAACATTTATTCCAAAACGTCCTGGTGAACCCAGCTGTACCCACGCAAATATCAATAAAATTCGACGTGACCTCAATTGGTCACCAAAGATCTCTTTTGAGGAAGGAGTAGCAAAAACTCTCGACGATATTAATTATTGGAAAGAAGCCCCATTGTGGGATAGTGCATCTATAGAGAACGCCACGAAAAAGTGGTTCAAGTATCTCGGCCAAGACCAGGAGAATACCTCGGAGTAAAAAAATGCAGCATCCAACTGCTCTGAGGTAGAAATAGCATTGCCGACAGAATAATGGTGATTATTCATGAGACCACTTGCAGATACATATGATCCAAAAGCCGCCGCTTTACGGTGCCTAAATTTTCGTAAGCGTATACTTGAGATATCTCAACAGGTGGGAGCATTACACATTGGCTCAGCGTTTTCGTGTGCGGAGATTGTAGAATGCATATATTACGGACTAATGCGGTATTCGGGTGAGGTAAATACCCTGGTAGACACGTTTATAATGTCAAAGGGCCATGGATGTATGATCCAATACGTAATTTTGGAGGCTATGGGCATTCTAACTAAAACTGATATGGAAGAATATTGTACACCTCACGGACGATTAGGATGTCACCCAGATTATGGCAACCCAGGCATCGAGGCCTCCACAGGGTCACTGGGACACGGTCTTCCAATGGCTGTCGGAATGGCAATTGCCGAAAAACGTAAAAAAGATCCTGGTGTTATTTATGCCGTTCTTAGTGACGGTGAAATACAAGAGGGCTCAACTTGGGAGGCAATTATGATGGCATCTTCACTCGAGATTAATAACCTTGTTGTTTTTATCGATAATAATGACTTTCAAAGCTTAGGACGCACGTCTGAAACGCATCCAAGTTTCTATCCTGTTGACCAAAAACTCTCCGCTTTCGGATGGGAGACAGTAGAGATGCCTGGGCACGACTCATTAAATATCTACAGGACTATTGATGCACGTAGTGGCAAGAAACCAATGGCAGCAATATGCAAAACAACAAAGGGCAAAGGCATCAGCTTCATGGAAAATGTGCCTATTTGGCACTACCGTTCTCCGAACACAAAGGAGTATGAGATTGCGTTAGATGAACTTAGGGCAGCACACCCAGGAGTTGATTTTTAGTGAGGAATATTTTTGCTGAGGCGCTTTATAAAGCTGCGACGACCAACCCTGATATCTTTGTTGTAGTGGCAGATATCTCGCCAGCCGGTAGCATGGCCGATTTCAGTCGCCAGTATCCAGACAGGTTCATAAACGTAGGTGTGGCGGAACAAAGTATGATAGGTATTTGTGCCGGTCTCGCACTTAAGGGCTGCCAACCCTTCGCTTACACAATTGCTTCATTCTCTTTATATCGCCCTTTCGAGTTCGTTCGAGACGATCTGGGATACCAAAACTTGCCCGTAACAGTGGTTGGCATGGGAGCTGGGGTCATATATTCAACACTCGGCGGCACCCACCACACGCAAGAAGATATTGCCGTTGCCGGCGCAATTCCCAATATGCAAATCATTGCACCTTGCGACCCTTTAGAGGTAGAAGAGGCGGTAAAATATTGCGCTGAACAAAAAAATGGTCCGATATATCTGCGTCTAGGTAAGTCCGGTGAACCCGAGCTTACAAAACAAGCTATAGAGCCTTGGCAGTTTGGGCGATTGAGATACCTCTTTAGAGGCACTGACATATGCATACTTTCGTATGGTGTTGTTATGAAACACGCAAACGAGGTCGCTAAAATACTTTTAAAGGAAGGAAAGTCTGTTTCATTGGTCTCAGCCCACACATTAAAACCATTGGATCGAGAAAATATTGAAAACATATTAAGTAATCACAAAAAAGTGATTGTGATTGAGGAACATGCACCCGAAGGAGGTCTCTCCTCCCGCACTAAACAGATTGCTTGGGATATTCATGCGGGTTGTGAATTACATTGCTTTACGCTCAAAGACGCTTTTATTCACAGATATGGAGGGCATGACGATTTGCTAGCTGCACATGGCATCAGCGTAAAAGACATTTTACGGGAAATCAGGTAGCTGTATTCCTTACCTATCGCCTTTTCATGTTCCAGCTGTTCATGTGATCCCTTGAAAGGTCTTAATCCATTGCCGTAATATGTTTAAGATCTGTGATTAAACAAGCCCGCGAGGATGCAATGTCGTATACCCACCTCCAGCTCGATGTAAGCGATAAGATTGCCACTATTACCTTCAACCGCCCTGAAGCGCGCAATGCACTCAGCGAAGAAATGAGACTTGATATTGAGAATGCATTGGCAGAGGTCAAATCCAAAGCAGGCGAGGAAGTTAAAGCAGTCATATTAACAGGTGCCGGCGGCCATTTCTGTGCGGGCGGGGATGTGAAAGGAATGGCCGAACGAAAGATGACCCCTATGGACCACCGCACTCGCATGCGATCCGGACACCACAGGATATACGACATCCTGCATTTAGAACTGCCCGTTATAAGTCTTGTAGATGGCGCAGCGGCAGGCGCCGGGTGCAATATTGCACTATTAGCTGATTTTGTTTTTGCTACACCTCGCGCATTTTTCATGCAAGCATTCGCTCGCATAGGGCTCGTGCCTGACTGGGGGGGGTTTTACATATTGCCCCGACTTGTTGGTCAGCAGCGTGCAAAAGAACTTATTTACTCTGGACGCCGAGTTTACGCTGAGGAGGCGAAAGAATTGGGCATGGTCCTTGAGATTGTTGGACAGGAGACTGCTATGGATGAAACACGCGAGTTCGCTAGTCGTTTTACCCATGCCTCAACCGATGCTATCGGGGCGGCCAAGAATGTGCTTAACCAATCCTTCAATTTGGACTTTCGAGCCCTTATGGAACTCGAAGTTTACGCACAGTGTCTGGTTCGCGAGACTGATTTCCACAAAGAAGCGGTCCGACGCTTCAGGGATAAAGAACCACCACTTTATAATTGGGAAAAACTCACCGATCAGAAGTAGGATGCCCCATATGTTAACCGAACAATCGCCAGCCGCTAAACTCAAAAGCCTAATAAAGAGCGGAGAAACAATTATAATTCCAGGAGCGCATGACCCTTTAATGGGCCGCATTCTTGAGAGAATGGGATTTAAATGCTGCCAATGCGCCGGCTGGATGACTGGTGCTCATTTGGTTACGCCAGAGCCTGTGATGACCATGACTGAACAAATTGAGGCGGCGCGAAAAGTTGCTGACCATGTCAATATTCCGGTGATATCAGATGCTGGCACCGGGTATGGTGAGCCGGTTCATATCATGCGAACAGTAAAAGAATTTCACAAGGCTGGAATCGCACGAATAAATATAGAAGACCAATTCTTCCCTAAGAGAGCCTCCTACCATCGTGGTCTCGAACACGTAGTTGGTTTTGATGAATTTATGAGGCGGATTGAATTTGCATTGAAGTCTCGTGAAAAAAATGGTGCAGATATACTAATCTCGGGACGAACGGATGCGGGAAATGCAGTTAATGGCTCTTGGAAAGAGGCGGGACGGCGAGCGAGAGCATTAAAAGAGATGGGGGTGGACTCGATTCAGCCTATGACCAGGACAAAAGATTCCATGGAACGGTTTAGACAGGAGTTCCCAGATACCGATGCAACACTCTCAACGACCACTTATTTTAATGGTTTGCCTATAGAAGAAATTGAGGCATACGGGTTTCAAATGATTTCTTATCCACTGGCAACGATCTTAGCATCTGTTGCTGGCGTAATTGACCTTTGGAAAGGTGTACAAGAAACTGGTGTCGCATCTTTTGATATGGAAAAAGCCAAAGAGGTACGCGAGGAAATTGAAGATGCTATTGGGCTTCCGGATATGTGGGAAATTGAGCGCCAAACTGTCGAATATGACAACAAGCATCTCGAGGGCCGGCAAGTGGCAGGGTACGAGAGTTATAATCAAATGGCGAAGAAATAATGCCAAATTTTTTCTTTTCGTAATTCAGATTAAAAAAGGATCAATATAGCAGCGTATCTGCCCGCCTTACTGACGGTTACTAAAACAAGGAAAAGCCAAAATCGAATGCGAAAAAAACCAGCGGCCACAGTAAGCGCGTCACCAACAACTGGGACCCAGGCAAGCAACAGGCTCCAGACACCGAACCGGTTAAACCACTTAGTTGTTTTATTCAGACGTACCCTTGAGACCGGAAACCATTTAAATTTCTGCCAAGTGATACAGAAGCGGCCTAATAGCCAGTTAATAACCGCACCAAGAATATTGCCTGCACTTGCGACTAAAAAAAAAGACCAGGCGTCTTTGTTCGATGCTGTTACAAAGCCCATCAACATCACTTCCGAAGAAATCGGTACGATAGTTGCTGCGAGTAATGCGCTTAAAAATAATAGAAAGTAGCTCTCTTCCATGAGATGCTAATAACAAAAAATATGGCCGGGTAAAATAATACCCAACCATATTTTCTTAATTTATCAATTGACTATGTGATACACGGGCGCCTTATCCATTTGCCAGCTGTCGTTTTCCTTATCGTATTGAGACAGAGTAAGGCAATGCCAATCTTTATCATCAAGTTTTGGGTGATCACCCCGATAATAATAACCTGGCCAACGAGTTTCCTTACGAAAAAGCGTATGTTGGGTTACGCACTCAGATGCTAATACACGATGATGTAACTCCCAGGCTCTCTGCAGCTGATGCAAATCTTCAGCTCCGAGGTGTGGAATATCCTCCTTCAGCATTTGTAGATGCTCAAGACCGCGCTCTAACATTGGTTCATTGGTAACATACCCAACTGATATACCACCAACGTACTCATCCATAATCTTTTCAAGTCGCTGGAGCCCCTGGATCGGCAGCATGTAACTTGGTGATACAGTCCCAGCAACAATTTCATTGCGACCGACCCTATAGTTTTCGAGTGGCTGGTAAATTATTTCCTCAAGCTCCTGATATTCTTGCTCACAAACTTCAGGTTGATCCTTGAGATCATTCACATAATTAACAGCTGCTTTGGCGGCAATACGTCCCTCAGTGAACGAACCAGATGAAAATTTGTGTGCTGTACCGCCTATTGTATCACCCGCACCGAACAACCCGTCCACGGTCATCATCCTGTTATATCCCCATTGATATTCATCAGGTGCATAATCTTCTGGCCCACTGGCCCATGCGCCAGAGCAAGTTGCATGGGAGCCCATCACATATGGTTCAGACGTAGTCAGTTCAGGATTCGTATGCTTTGGGTCAATATTTTGCGAGGCCCAAACAACTGCCTGCCCTATAGTCATGCCCAAGAAGTTTTCCCACCCAACAGTCTCCTTATGGGGGTCCTGAAATGCTTCCTTTGTAACCATACGAATAGGACCGCGACCAGCGCGCATTTCCTCATGGAAAGCATGATTGCGCAAGCAAGTTGGTGTTGGCTCTCGATCTATGTAATCGCCAACAAGATTTTTGGTGTGTTCGTACCATGTTTTTTCATAGTTCTCACCATATGCATTTTCTGTATATGTTTTGAGATGCAAGAAGTAAGCACCAACCGGGCCATAGCCATCCTTGAAACGACAAAGGACGATACGGTTTTCCATCTGGGTCATCTTTGCTCCGGCTAAAATTGGCAAAGCATAAGCAGAGGCACTACTCCATGGTGCATACCACGTACGTCCCATTCCCTCTCCAACGGCACGCGGTTTAAATATATGAGATGCTCCACCTGCCGAAACTATGACTGCCTTGGCACGGAAAACATAAAAATCACCGGTTCGGACATTAAAGCCGACCGCACCAGAAACTCTATTTGCATTATTTTTATCCTTTAGCAGATGCGTAACCATAATGCGGTTGTAAACCTCATCCGCAGCCTTACGAGCTGCCTCGGCAACAATCGGCTTGTAACTTTCACCATGGATCATAATCTGCCATTTACCCTCACGCTGATAGCGTCCAGTCTCAGGGTCACGCATAATTGGCAATCCCCATTCATCGAATTTATGAACAGTCGAGTCCACATGGCGAGCAATGTCATAACTGAGATCTTCGCGAGTTAAGCCCATCAAATCATTTCGGGCATACCGAACAAAATCTTCTGGTTGGTTCTCATCCCATTGCATTCCCATGTAGCAATTTATTGCATATAAGCCCTGGGCCACCGCACCACTGCGTTCTATGTTGGCTTTCTCTACGGTAACGACCTTGAGGTCCCGGCCCCAAAAACGGGACTCATAAGTCGCTCCACAGCCGGCCATTCCCCCACCGATTACCAATATATCGGTATCAACGGTGATAGTTTTTCTACCTCCAAACAGCCCCATCAAACTGCCTCCTGCTTGAGTTGTTTTGATTTGGAGTTATGGCCTACCGCATTCGGTACGCTGTATTTTTCAAGCTGGTCTGGCACCAAAGCCGGCAAGCCATCTTCAAGGTTAAGTGCGTCAGGCTCATGTGATAGTTCTTGGGTTTTATATTCATTTGATTTGGGTGCGTTGTATGTCTCCGCAGACGGAATTGAGCCCCATTCAGTTGTCCGAATAGGCGACACAAACTCTTTTACCGTACCGTCGCGAAATTTTAATTTCCAAGAAATCGTTCCTTTTTCGGGTTCGCGAAGGACGCGAACACTATGTCCCATTGGAGCGAAGTCAGCGTAGCCTCTATCGTCAATCGCGTTCTGAGGGCAGGCCTTAATACAAGAGTAGCACTCCCAACACATATTGGGTTCAATGTTGTACGCACGTCGGTATGTTTTATCGATGTGCATGATATCTGAGGGACATATATCAACACAGTGTCCACAGCCATCACAGCGGGTCATATATACGAAAGTTGGCATTGGTTTAACTTTCTCCTAGTTGAACGAATAAAGATTAATCAGTAATTTGAGGGGTGGCGTCGCGGGTCACCTAGGGTCGCCGGCTTATCAGCTGGTTCCGGAAGATTACTGCGTGATCCATCTGCAATAGCCACACGTTTTTGCAGAGCAGCCGCAGGTTTGAAGAACATGTGTGCGAATTTCGTCCAGGGCACCGATCCGAAAAGAGCTGTTGTGAGGATTAAGTATATTCCGAGAGAAACATTAGCCCATGCACTCTCTATCCCCTGCAAATAGGCCCATATCAAAGCTACCGTACAGCTCGTCATCAAGAGAACAACAAACATATCTGCTCTCATTAAGCGGAATGGCGAACCACCCTCGGCCAATACATCCACACGAATGAAAAACCAAAACCAGTAGCCACCAATACAAACCATGGCAGCACCCAACCACCAAAGCTGCGGGATGATTGCCGGAGTAGGACTTGTTGGGGTCGGATACTGAAACACCATAACTGCGGTCGCCAACGCATATATAGTGAAGCCCCACATGCCTAACAGGTGGGCTATTCGGCGCTTCTGATTGCAAAACTCACTGGACAGCGCAACATTCGCTACAGCGGTTTTAACAGCGTGCCCCACCATTTCTCCACCGCCCAATGTTCGCAAACTGGACTTCTTAGCTTTTCCCCAATTAGAAAAAAAATACTTGGCACTTCCACGATGTATCGTGTCGTAAATGGTCCCCAAGGCGACTAGGAGAACCATTATCACAACATAACTCTGCATGATGATAGGTGCTACGGATGATGAGAGCGTAGCAAATGGATTTATTGAGAACATATCTCCCCCCTCCGGATCAGACGCCGCTTGCCGTCGGCAGCCAATCCCGGTTGACAGTTGCTAGTACCGTTGTGCACTCAGAATGGGCTTGGGTCAAGAGAAGATCGCCTTCATCTCATACTTTGACCCATCTTAAGGCGGCCATTCGAATTTTTCTGGGCTTAAATTTTTCCAAAACTTGCATTGGAAGCTTAGACGCATGAGCATATTTTCCACGCTGGACATTGATTGAACAAAACACATCCCACCACCAGCAATTAAAATTTCTGGTCAGCCTGCCAAATCCTTTGCTAGAAGAGGTCGTGAATGGAGAATTAGGAGATTGTCGATGGTAAACTTAGTGACACCGCATGGGGGTAAAAGCTTAAACGCATTACTACTTGCAAAAAGCGATCGGGTGGCCGCGAGCAAACGAACAGACAATCTCATCAAAGTTCCAATGTCTAGCCGTGAAACATCCGATGTGCTGATGTTATCGATGGGTGCTTACACACCACTAGACGGCTTTATGTGTGAGGCTGATTGGCATGGAACCTGTGCCGAAATGAAACTCCAAAATGGATTATTCTGGCCAATCCCAATAACGCTTTCTGCCGACCGGAGCTTGGCGGACCAAATTAAAATCGGTGACGATGTTGCGTTATTTGATGAGGATACTGGCAAGGCCATGGCGATCATGCATGTCTCTGAGAAATTTGAAATCGATAAAGATTTTGAAAATAATAATATATTCGGGACTACCGATGTGAACCATCCCGGTGTCAAAAAAGTTCTTGAACAACGTGATATAAACCTGGGCGGATCCATCGAAGTCTTTGATGAAGGTGACATGCCCAACGATTACAAGGACCTTTATCTCAGACCCGCTGAGACAAGAGCACTTTTTGATGAACTAGGCTGGTCCAAAGTGACCGCCTTTCAAACTAGGAATCCTATGCATCGAAGTCATGAACATCTTGTCAAAATAGCAATTGAAATCACAGACGGGGTTTTCATACACCAAGTGCTCGGGAAGTTAAAAGAAGGAGATATCCCCGCTGAAACCCGAACTGAAGCCATCGCTACAATGATCGATAACTATTTTGTCCCTGGAACAGCCTTGCAAGGCGGATATCCAATTGAAATGCGTTACGCTGGCCCAAGAGAGGCCCTATTTCACGCATTAATCCGGCAAAATTTTGGTTGTGCCTATCTTATTGTGGGGCGTGATCATGCCGGTGTCGGAGATTATTATGGACCGTACGACGCGCAAGAAATTTTTGATGAGCTTTGGGAAGGGGCACTAGAAACCCAGCCACTTAAAATTGACATAACCTTCTATTGCAAAAAATGCCAGGGAATGGCAACGGAAAAAACAAGTCCAAGTAAGCCAGAAGACCGCGTCCAAATTTCTGGCACAAAATTTCGAGAGATGCTGGAAAATGGCGATGATATTCCTGTTGAGTTTAGTCGTCCGGAAGTTGTTGAAGTGTTGAGAAAATACTATTCCACTTTAAAATAGTTAGACATTTAAAATGCACCCCTCCTCCGGTCGTGGCGATAGGATGATCATAGCTCAAATATCGGACATGCATCTGCGCGATGATGGTATACTTCTCAAACAAAAAATTGACACCGAAGTAGCCCTTGAAAATGCTATTGGACACATAAATTCTTGGGAAACACCACCTAATGCAATTTTGGTGACGGGTGATTTAGTTCAACGAACTAAACGTCAAAATTATGCAAACTTACGTAAAAAGCTCGACCAACTTCGCTCGCCTTATTATGTCATACCAGGTAATCACGATAACCGTACTTTGATACGCGAGCATTTCTCTGATTTGGGATACTTGCCAGAAAGTGGAACATTTCTGCAATACTCGGTTGATACGGGCCCTCTGCGGCTAATCGGCCTTGACACAATGATACCGGGCGAAAATAAGGGCGAAATATGCGGCAAACGCTGCGAATGGCTGCAAAACATTCTTCATGAAAAGCCCGATCAACCTACGCTTATATTTATGCATCATCCCCCGTTCAAGACGGGCGTCAATTTTCTTGACAGGCATCAATTTCAAGGGAGTGAGCTCTTAGCAAATATCATTGAGCAAAATCCACAGGTCATTCGGATTGTCTGCGGTCATCTCCACCGACAATTACAGGTAAGTTGGGCAGGTACAATAGCGTCCGTTTCACCCAGCATTGCATTTCAATTACCTATGGCATTGGAGACTGATGCCGATAGAGGTTTCAGTCTCGAACCACCCGCCTGCCCAGTCTATATCTGGCAACCTGATATTGGGCTTATCGCTCATATGAGTTTGATCGGTGATTTTGGCGGCTTACAGCCTTTCGTCAGCGACCCAATTGTTTAGAAATGTGTCAGAAAATCATAAGGTACGACTATGCCCCTGAAAACAAGACACTTTGTTCGATCCCAAATATCACAAGTGCAAATTTTACGCTGTTAATACCGTTCACTTTCTTCGATATCTAAGCTGCGGGTAACGGACTAAGGCCAAATCTGCGAGATAGAGCAACACCCGCATATATAAGTGGCGTATCAATCGCAGCAATCAGTATTTTAAAAAGATACGCCGCGATAATGATCTGTATTACCAGCTGCCATCCAAGCCCCATGCCCCATTTGAGAAAAATTGAATTTACGATTATTGTATCTATCAGCTGAGAGAACATGGTTGAGGCGTTATTCCTGAGCCACAAGTGGCGTCCTGATGTAACACGTTTCCAAAAATGGTATAAACGCACATCAATAAGCTGAGCTATCAGATATGCGGTCATGGATGCAAAAATTAAAAACCCTGGCAATGTAAAGACTGACTCATAAGCAATCTGCATTTCCCTTATGGTTTCAAAATGTTCATTACCTGATGACCACGCAGGGGCACCAGGCAAGGTTAGAGCAACTTGAACGAACAGTAATGCCAGTATACTCAGTCCGAAACCCGTAAAAACCATTAAGTTTGCGCGTCTTCGACCATAGACCTCACAAACAAAGTCAGTGAGAAGAAACGTCAATGGATATGTGATCAACCCAGTAGTAAGTGTTATTGGTTCACCGAAAAGCCCATTGGGCATTGCTGTCGGGAATGCTAAGAATAGTTTGACCCCAATGATATTTGTAATGACCAATAAAACCACAAAAGTCGAGATTAAGACGCAATAAAGCTTTTCTGAGCGCAACTGTATTTTAGGTTCCATAATTGTACATGTCCGTTGGCTTTAGAAATTTACGCCAACACGGCCACCATCTGCACGGAGAACAGAGCCATTAATGTAACCAGCTGGCATGCCACATAGCATAGCGGCCAAGGCACCCATTTCCTCAATTTTACCATCTCGCCCCATTGGAGCATTTTTAACCATCTGATCTCGTGCTTCGTCCGCTGAGATGCCGAGGTGTTTTCCGCGCACTTCATCACCGGCCCTAACCCGATCAGTATAAATACGGCCAGGCACCAGGCAATTAACCGTAATGCCGTCTTTAGCAACTTCCTTACATAGTGCTTTTGACCAGCCAACAAGTGCCATGCGCAACGAACTTGAAAGCACATTCACGACCGACGCATTATAGATATTAGACGACGTCATAGTTAGGACTCGACCCCAACCTTGTTCTTGCATTCCGGGAAGCGCATAACCCGTCGCCTTAATTGCTGCCATCACTATCACATCAAACCATTCATGCCAGAGTTTTTCATCTGCTTCGGATGGCAACAGTCTTGGCGGCCCACCGCAATTATTAAATTGAATATCAATTCCGCCAAACTTGCTATGTGCGTCGTCAAGCATCGTCTCAAGCTCGCCCGATTTAAGAAGGTCACAAGTACCGAATTCAACTTGGACGCCGAATTCTTTCGAAATATTTTTAGCCTGCTCAGCGAGAAGATCTCCACTGCGCGCGGTAAGATAAATGCTTACCCCTTCCGCTGCCAAGGCCCGGGCAATGCCATTCCCCATTCCGTAGCTTCCGCCCATGACTAATGCACGTTTACCTTCGATACCAAGATCCATCACGTTTCCTATCTTAATTTTTACGAGCACATTCTATTAATTCTAATAATCGAGGCGGAGTTATGGGAGCTTCTGAAATACGAACACCAAAAGGCTTTAATGCATTTTCAATAGCACCAATTATGGCCGCAATAGCTGGAATAGTACCGCCCTCCCCAGCACCCTTAACGCCGAGTGGATTTTGTGGTGTTGGAATTTCCTGATGGACTTGCTGAACATGGGGCATGTCACTTGCTAACGGAAGTAAATATTCTCCGTAGTTCACTGTAACTGGCTGAGCATTCTCGTCGTATCGCATCCATTCGAATAAAGCGTTGCCGAGCCCATGCGCAACCCCACCCAAAACCTGCCCCTCAACCGTCATTGGATTGATCATCTTTCCACAATCATGTCCCGACCAATATCGCAAAACCTTTGCATAACCAGTTTCAACATCCACCTCTACCTCGGCTAAGTGTGTTCCATTAGCATAGGCCGCCTGTTTAGGTGTGAAATAACTTAATTCCTGCAATCCCGGCTCGATACCACCAGGCAACGTAAAGCCCGGTTTACCATTAACAAATTCAGCAACCTCTCCTAATGTTCTGGACATTTTGGGAACGCCTTTCACAAACACAGAACCTTCAGCGAGGTCCATGTCCTCCTCAGCAGCTTCCATCATATAAGAAGCCGCTTTAATGATTTTCTGCCTAACGGCTTCAGATGCCTGGTGAACCGCATTACCCGCATTAACGATGGCTCTGCTTGCAAAGGTGCCTATTCCGTATGGACAGCCCTGCGTATCACCACCGATTACCGTTATATCAGCCAGATCAACTCCTAGCTGGTCTGAAGCAATTTGAGCAAAGACGGTTTGATGTCCCTGCCCTTGTGCGGAGGCCCCGTAATGGATAGTAACTTTCCCCGATGGAGCGACCCTAATATTTGCACCCTCAAAGGGTCCTAATCCAGTTCCTTCAACATAAGAGGCAATTCCTATTCCTATAAATCGACCCTCTGAACGCGCTGCCTTTTGCCTCTCTTTAAAACTATCATATTCGGATAATTCAATAGCTTTATCGTGACAAGCGGGATAGTCACCGCTGTCATAGGTAATTGGACTTCCATCTCGGAATATAAGTCCCATTTTGTAAGGCATTTGATCGGCAGGGATGTAATTTTGACGGCGGAGACTCGCGGGGTCCCGGCCTAATTCCAGGGCCGCCGTATCCATCATGCGCTCCATTGTAAAAGCAGCTTGAGGACGACCGGCTCCCCTTACAGGTGTGACGGCCACCTTATTGGTGAGAACACAGGTAACCTTCATTTCATAAGCGGGCAGAAGATATGGACCAGGTACGGTGGATGCGGCGATGTATGGTGTGATGATACCCCATGGCACGTACGCTCCAGAATCATGAAGAAGAGTTCCACGAAACCCTAGAAGTTTACCATCATCATTGAACGCGATCTCAGCCGTCCAAAGTTGATCACGCTCATGATGAGTAGCTGTAAAATTTTCACGTCTGTCTTCCATATATTTCACCGGTCGCCGTAGCAACCTGGCAGCAGCAGCAACAGAAAAATATTCGGGATAGGTTTGCCCCTTCGCCCCGAAGCCACCCCCAATATCAGGAACAACAACACGCACCTGATTGTCATCTATTCCACGTAATTTTGCGTAAATCTCCCTAACACGGTGCGGCGACTGACTTGCTGCATAAAATGTCAGATGATCTGACAATTCATCATAAGTTGCCATCATTGCACGTGTTTCAAGCGGATGGGCTGCCCCACGGTGCTGAAAAAATGTATTTTTATAGATGTGAGGCGCATTTGCAAAAACTTCGTCCACATTCCCAAATGCCTGAACAAATTCCGCGCAAACATTATCCTCAATCTCGTGATGAGCTGTGGCAGCATTTCTCTTTACAGCTTCCCGAAAATCGCCAGCTACGGGCAATGGCTCATAATCGACTATTACTCTTTCCAAGGCATCTTCCGCTATGTAGCGATCTTCAGCCACAATTAAGGCAATAGGTTCGCCAACATATCTTACATAATCCTTTGCCAACATATGAGGTGTTACGGGCTTGGTGATTAAGGGGTTTGGCACCATCAATGGCAACTCTGTAGTCGTATACTCAAGCGCAAGATCTGCGTTCTTTAGAATGAGGTGAACACCATCCAGTTCCAGAGCTGTTGAAGTATCAATAGATTTTATACGGGCATGCGCGTAAGGGCTACGCAGCATCGCGGCAGTCAGCAAGCCCGGCAAATGAATATCATCCGTAAACTTGCCCTCTCCCCTCAAGAGTACCGGGTCCTCTACACGTTTAGCTGAAGATCCAAAAGATGACATATACGGCCTTTTACTTGTAGGTGCTGTGGCGAGACTTAATTGTTGCCATAGTATATCCCGCTAAATCAGACGCGATGTCAGCCGGTAATCCCGGGGCGGCAGCAATGTATTTCTTAACAGTAGCTATATCAATTTGGTCAAATTTTCCTAATGCCTCAAGAAATCCAGCAACAGTCTTCTCTAATTCTCCATGTGAAACGACTTGGCTTATTAAGCCAGATGCTAACGCATGCTGAGCGTCAATTTCCTTGGCCGAAAAGATCAAGTGCGCAACGGTCTTTGGGGCAACTTTAGTATGTGCAGAAATCGCTAGTGTAGGCGGCGTCCCATGAAGCATTTCTGGAAGCGCAAAGGTTGCTTTTTCGCTTGCGATAGCAACATCCGACCCAGCGACAAGTGCACACGCAAAGCCAAGCGCCTTGCCCTGCACCACAGTGATTATTGGCGAAGGGAACTTCCGGAATGATTCATAAACATTCAGGATTCGATCCATAAAACGAGTTCTTGCATCATAGGCATTTACTGGCGGGCCCTCGGCCCCAATCACCTGTTCGCGACCATGGCTAAAATCAGTCCCAGCACCCCTCAGAATGATTCCACTGAGCCCGCCTTGGGCGGTTGCTTCATCAACTTTTGCAGCTAACAATACAAGCATATCATCAAGAAATTTGTTTCCATCTTCAGGCCTATTGACAGTTATGTGAAGGTATGGTGCTTTTTCTTCAAATATCAAATGCTCATTAATCATGGACTATAACCCCAATAAATTTTAACAATCTCGCTGTTCAGCAACGGCAAGAGCTGCCGCGACGATACCCTGATAGCCGGTACATCTGCAGATGTTGCCAGAAATTGCTTCGCGCACATCCTGTTCTTTTGGGTGGGGATTTTCCTCGAGTAATTCCGTTAATGTCATGAGCATACCGGGAGTACAAAAACCGCATTGTAGAGCATGATGCTCCATAAATGCCTGCTGCAAATCATTTAACTCACCATTAACTGCTAACCCTTCAACCGTAGTAATCTCAGCTTCATCTGCTTGCACCGCTAACATCAAACAACCACGTGCCGTCTTGCCGTTAACCAATACTGTACATGCACCACAAACGCCGTGCTCGCAGCCCAAATGAGTGCCCGTAAGATTAATCTGATGACGCAGGAAGTCGGCTAGAGTTAGCCTCCCCTCAACCTCGCAGGCGTAATCTGCGCCATTAACTTTTAGCGTAATCTCATGCATTGTAGTCATGCCGCTAATGCCTGGCTCTTGTGCTGATGAGAAGCTTGTTCTAGTGCCCGTCTTACCATAACTGACGCAACCTTTTTACGATATGACGCAGAAGCGTGAACGTCGTCTATGCCAGCGACTACGGTTACGTGCTCTGCCGCCTCGCGAAATAATTCATCGCTCGGTATCTCACCCACTAATAAGTTTTCTGCGTCAATCATACGAATAGGACCTACTTCCACTCCCAGGAGAGCCAATGCCGCTCGCGATATTACTTCACCATCAAAATCAAGTAGCACGGCCGCGCCAGCAAGCGCAAAGTCACCTTTGCGTCGTGCCAACTCGGCAAATCCGTACACGTGCTTTTCAGGCCATATAGCCACTGTAATCTCAGTAAGCATTTCATCCTCTACAAG
This sequence comes from uncultured Rhodospirillaceae bacterium, assembly GCA_913043025.1. GTDB lineage: Bacteria > Pseudomonadota > Alphaproteobacteria > UBA8366 > UBA8366 > UBA8366. The sequence continues at coordinate 93,892 of CAJWLM010000001.1, read as the reverse complement.
ATTAGGGGTCATGAAACCTTGAGACCATTCAAGTATGGGCACATCACGCTCACCAGATTTGCTTTGCACACGTAACGTTGCATCATGAACAGCAAGAAGGGCAGGCCATTCAGCTGACGGATCTAAGTGAGCAAGAGAGCCTCCTATAGTTCCTCGATTTCGTATCTGCGCATGGGCAACATGTTCCATGCCAGCAGCAATAAGCGGGCAGTGTTCAAGGATAATTTCTGATTTCTTTGCTTGATCATGCCGGGCCATCGCACCAAACTTCACCCCATCATGCACTCTATGAATTTCACCCAACTCTTTTATCCTATTAATGTCGATAATGTGCGCCGGCATTACATAACGAAAATTCATCATCGGCATCAATGATTGCCCGCCCGCCAAAATCTTCACATCACTTAATGTTGCTAAAAGCTCGAGTGCCTCGTCCAGACTTTCTGGTCTATGATATTCAAAAACGGGGGGCTTCATCGGGATAATCCAATATTGAGAATGTTGAAAATCCATCGTTTCAAAGCACCAATAAATATCATTACACCTGATGCTCCAGCATCGTTTAGCTTTCCAAATTCCACCTTTTGCCCACTAACCACCTTCTCTTCAAGACACGCAGCAAATTGGCTTACCATCTCTTCCGAGACTGCCGCTACTATTCCCTGACTTCTGCCGTATTGAGCAACCGGACCGATTAAATTTAAATCGGTCGTCACCCTTACATTTGATCCACCATCTGCTCCATCCAAACTGAACTGTATATCCGCCTGAGCACCCCCGCGACCTCGCGCCTCACGGCCATCAGCTTTGAGGATTGCAAAATATTTGTCATCGTCCCGTTCAACGAACTTCACATTGCCATCAAAAGTTAGACTGACAGGACCAAGCTTTACGTCAACTTTGCCCCTAAAGGCGTTGTCATCAGTAACCTCAGTCAGCTTTGCCCCTGGCAAACATGGGGCAACACGCTCAACATCAACAAGGATAGCCCACGCCTCCTTCGGCGCAGCGGCGACGGAGAAGTTATTTTCTAATTTCACTGCTTAGCCCCCTAAGAAGAAAACAACGCCAGAAATGTAAAAGGTACATAAATTTCCTGCCAGTACCTACGTCAATATTTATAATTTTAGTGCGCATTACCAGTTTAAGCATTGTTATTTTTAAAGTCACTCTACCTCCGCTGTTTCTACCTTTCAAAATTTTAACCAGATTCTCCGCCAACCTCGGACACTAATTGTTGCACATGTAGATGGGCTCATCTGGCCATATGTCTTCCGCTTCAAAACATTGCAGTGAAAATCGTTAGAACATCGTCTTTTCTTTTGATGTGTTTTCTGGCAGCCTCGTCACATGGCGGGGCCGGCCCCAATTAGAAGCCGTAATGAGAGCCTGGGAGATATCTTCCTCAATCATTAAGCCATCAGCTACAAGGCGTTCACACGCTGCCTTAATAGCAGCAATATATTCATCTGATGTTTTATAACGCTCAAGTACGGATGACCTAGGATCATGCGTGAAGACTCGCTCCTCGGGAGAGTCAGGGAATGGAATATAGCTTCCATTGAACTCGTAAGTTGCTCCGTAACCGTGCCCCCGCGCCCGAATATTCCATCCAACGTAAGTTCCCATCGGGGCTTGCACCATCGGAGCACGGATACCGGGAACATCATTTCCGTCCTCGTCGGATGACGGAACTAATATCGTATACCCATCATTATCAATAATCTGTGGTGGAAATGACAGTATCCCCTCGTCTTCGCCGGGACCGAAATCTAACAACTTAAGACTTGCAGGCTCAGTTGGAACCATATTTGCCGGTATATCAGGAAATTGCGCGCGCCATTCCTCGTAGGAAATAAGCGTCCCATCTTTTCGAGTCGGAATTTGTGAGTCAGGTGGTTGTTTCCCATTGGTTGACCATGCATCCATTGCATCAAGCATGGCACGAAAAATCATCGAAGTGGTCACTATATTTGAATAATTAGTACAAATACCTTTTTCTGGCGCACTATCGATGGGTGACGAACTATGTTGTGAGCTTGCCCAAAGGTAAATCCGAACCGTTTCTGGCTGAGGGAGATCGTTACCTCGCGTGTCGGTGTGAACAAGTGAGCCACGCCGCTGCCAATATTCAGTAGCAGTCTGCGAATGCATTACAAGAGGGTCTGTATCGGGCCGTGTTAAAATGGCATCCGTTTTCCCTGTTAAATGATCCTCACATTCAGCATACGAAAATGGAAACCTGTCAGCATAAATAAAGTGATCTTCGTACTGCTGACCTGCCATAGAAACTGCATTCGCAAACCGATGGTTAAGCCACATCCTTCCAGCGCCAGATACATGGGGCAACAAACCATCGAAAACTTGACGTCCACCGGAGTCACAATTGAAACCACGATAGATAAAGTCCCTAATACAGCGACCAGTCTGAGAACGTCCCCATCCAAAAGCTTTTTTAATTTTTACGGGATTATGATTTCCCTGTGAATCTTTATTGCCATATTTCAAAAAACCTACGAGATCGCGAACTGCAATATGCCCTAATCCCATTATTAGTGGATCCCTCGCCTCGTAAATCAAGTCGTAAATCCAGCCTGGCTGAAAGCCGCCGTGTAAGTGTATAAATTCATCGGACGGTAAAATCGCCGTTTCAGAGGACCCGCGCGTGGTCTCACCAGACACACCTGCACCACTTATGACCTGCGCATACTCCCAGTCCTCTTCCGGGATAGTAATTCTTTCGCCCTCTGCATAACGCCTTTTGGTCAAGAGTGCCTGTGCCGTATCACGAGAAACAGTCGGATGGCTTCGTGTCGCTGCCCGTCCTGACAGAGCGAAACATGCTGTGGGGCTGCCAGGAATAAATTCTTGATGCACTATTCCTGTGATTGGACTCCCCTTTTCGGTAGCTACAGGGATCTTCATTGTTACCCGGCCGTCCCCCGGCAAAATATCACCTTGCCAGGCCCCCCAGACAAAGCTGTACCCTCGACGCATCAAATAACCGTTTCCTGCGTCATCAGCTGTTATGGGATCGTTAGAGTGCGGGGCATCATTAAAAAACTGGAGAGCACGAACATTACCGCGATTACCCCAATCGAAAAAAAGTCGTTCGTTACCTTTGTCTGGATTAATTGGTAGAAGCATCAAGAACTCGGCTGAAAATTCTACTAACCCCTCTTCGTTTAACGCTGCTTTGTCGATATCGACTACCGACTTTTGAGAATTGCCTTTGGGATCTACAGCAAAGTGTGCCCAACCCTTCAGCTTCTCGTAGGGACCAGTCGTTCCAAATTCATACCCGTTTGCAAATGGCACGCGATCAACAATTTCTAAGCTAATTTTATTTTTCAACATGTTCTCCTATCTGGTTGTGCCGCGGGCACCAGCAAAATTACCCAAATCGAGGGTTACGAAGATGTTAAGCACGCTTTGAACTAAAATCTTCGACGAAATTCTAATCTCTCGGATGACAAGCATAATCTTACAGCTTTGACATCAATCTTAAGGTTGAAATGGATCCAACCAACGGCACCTTAAATTAAACAAATATCGGACCCACAGCCTAGCTCCCTATCCGCAACATCTAATAATTCATCAAAACAGTCCGGTGTTTCAATTTTTCTACCTGCCACCGATGGAGAATTGGCCTGAAACCAGAAATTATGAGTTGGGTGACCGCCACCAGCTACTACAAGTGAAATGTTATCAGGCTCTGCGGTGATAGGCCATGGATCAACGCTGCTTGAGTTCTTTACAACCGAGTTCGCATCCATCTCCAGCCACTGTGACAGTCCACATAGATCAATATCTTTTTGTGGAATACGACTTCGGCTCCAAAGCTCTGTCTTTAGCTCACCCTGACCGAAACCAAGCTCTGCAAGGTGTTCCACAAGAACACTTGATAGCATTAATATGCCTGGTGTGCCCTTTTCGTATCCCGCAAGATAATGGAAAGTGGCCTGAGATAAATAGCGTGCCACACGGTTAAGACTTTGCTCTACTTCTTCTTCAGCAGTCTCCTTACCCGTTCCACGCCGCATAATATTCATGGCACCCGAACATGCTACGACTGACACCGCATTGCAGAGTGATGGGAAACCATGACGGTCAGATGCAAAACACTTCCATCCCTTTGGCAAGTTTTCATCATCCTCAGCAAAAACAACGTTTGTAGTACGCATGGGTCCAAATATTGCCATAGTTCCAATGCCTGGCACCGCACCACCAACATTTTGCTGGAGGAAACGAATCGCCCTGCCAATTGAGACTCCTGCAGGCCGCTGGGGGTTTGATCCCAAAAGTCCGAACCCAGAATTAAGCCGAATTTGGCGACTAATTGGCCCATTTACAATGACAACGGGAAACTGACTACCAGAGGATGCTTGCCAACTAGCATGTTTTAATGCGGGGTCAAGAATTGCCTCAAGCGCTGCCAACAACACCGATAGGTATTCTGGACGACCTCCGGCCATTGCAAGCGCAACCGATGCTGCCTCAACCGTAACCAATCCGCCACGAGGCATAAGTTTACCAATAACATGCTCACGGGCAAGGTCAGTACCACGGAGTATATTGTTAACCCGTTTCTTGGTTGGAGGATTTATGGGTAATCCATCTCCCCAATTATTGATCATGAACCAATTATGAATTTGGGCTGCAACATCCTCAAAATCTTCGCCAGCTAACTTCACACTGGGGGCCTTATTGATTCCAATAGCTGAAGCGCTTGGTTCCCATGTTGTAAGGCCTGATATGAAATTCTCAAACACCGAATGAATTGAGGACAGATCACTTTCGGTCATAAATAATTCTATTGGAAAACTTACGAGCGCCGCGTCTGCATCGAATCCAAATCCAGACATAGTATTTTTTATAATTCCCACAAACTCGTCCCTAGCAAGCAAGACTGTGGGGATGCCAGCGATCTCTAGTCTAGCGGCAGCACGGCCGCATGCAGAAGCGCAACGCCCTCAGGCGGCATTACCTATTATGATTGCATCTACTTCGAGGTCCTGCACAACCCTCACAAGCTCTTCTGTGTCTATCGGATCATTTCCTACTGGAAAATTTTCCGAGCCAAGAACCTCGATATCTTTACACGTCGATTGCAATAAATCCGCAACAAGTGGCAAAGTACGATGAGCTTGCCATTCATCATTCGACACGAGTCCGATCTTTTTGCCAGCAAGGCTGGCAAATCGAGCAGCATGAATCTGTTCAATTTCTATTGCCCCAGTAGGATCAAATACTTCAAGCTCAGGCATATACTTTCCTCCATTCTTATACCTCCATTAGACAAGACAAACATCGTCGGCGCAACCGAGATCACGATCGGCTTGCTCAAGCAATTCTGTCCAATTAGAGGGCGTTTCGACGATTTTTTTGCCAACAGTCAAAGCATTTCCTTGCAGCCAGAAATTATGGGTGGGATGCGCCCCTCCAGCTACTAAAACCATTATACCATCGGGCCTCTGGCAAATAGGCCATGGGTCGATTGAGGCAGCCTGAGCTACAGGATCAGTTGAAGCTCTAATCCATTGTTCGAGACCAGATGATATAACTGTGTTCTTATCGATTTTAGTATTCTCCCACAGAAATTCTTTGATCTGTGTCTTTGTCCATCCCAGATTTGCTAATTGTTTTGCTACCACTGGTGAAATTATCACCGCGCCAGCTGTTCCACCTGTCCACCCCCGAATGTAATGCGGATTAGCCGTCTGCATATACGTAGAGATACGCCGAAGACTATCCTCGGCTTCGACATTCAAAGTTTCTTTCCCCGTACCACGGCGAATAATATTAGCGCCGCCAGTAGCGATGAATACGGAGACAGCGTTAGTGCCGCGCGGCACGCCATGCCACTCAGTGGCATGTGTTTCCCAATCATCGGGAAATGTATCTTCGGCCTCCGCAATTACGGCGTTTGTATATCTCATAGCTCCAAAAATCGCCATTGTCCCAACCCCAGGCAAGGCACCTCCAACATTTTGCTGCATCAATCTTACCGCGCGCCCTATAATTCCACCTGCTGGAGCCTGAGGGTTTGGTCCCATCAACCCAAACCCAGAGTTTATCCGAATGTCCGAAGCGGCCGGTCCGTTCACTATAATAACAGGAAAAGTCATTCCAGAGGTTGACTGCCATTTATCATGATCCATTGACGGATGAAGGATAGCCTCGACCGCGGCAATAAGAATTGATAAATACTCCGGGCGTCCACCAGCCATCGCAAGTGAGACAGCAATGGTTTCAATAGTGACTATGCCCCCACGAGGCATGAATTTTCCTAATTTTTCATCGCGGGCTCTGTCTGTCCCTTTAAGAATCCATTCAATCTTATCTGGGGTCGGCGGTATAATGGGGAGCCCATCCGACCAGAGATTTTTTATGAATAGGTTATTCGCCGCAACTAGCGCTTGTTCATCATCTCCAATGACGAGATTTATCATTTCGGCATTGCGCAATCCCAAATTGCTTACTGCTGAATTCCAATTGATAAACCCATCAATAAATTTCTTTTTTGCTTTTTTGACAGGAGAGAGGTCACTTTCGATTAAAAATACATCTATAGGGAACTCTACCATAGGTGCCTCGCGGTCAAACCCGAGACCAGCTACTGCATTTTTCACTACCCCCACAAAATCTTCGCGTGCAAAAATTGTAGTTGGAATTTTGGAAGCTTCTAATCTGGCGGCAGCACGGCCGCAGGCGGTAGAACAATTACCTCAGGCAGCATTCCCTATTAGCACGCCGTCAACGGCAAGCTCTTTTGCCCTTACGACGGATGCATCTGAGTCGATAACAGCATTGCCAATAGGAAATTCCTCATATGGTATTATTTCAATGGAAGGATACTCAGTTTTCAGCATATCGCCTACCAACGGCAATGTCCGATGGGCCTGCCAACTATCATTCGAAAGTAAAGCAATTCTCTTTCCATCCAAACTATTCAAACGCGGTGAATATAGTTCGGTTATTTCCGTTGCACTCGAGGGGTCATAGATGTCCATTGCGAGTCCTCCTCTCAACCTAAACCAGAAAGAATTAAAATTTAGCATGCCCGCAGCTAAATCGAAAAGCCCCCTATTTGCGCAATAAAGCCAAACAACGTTTTCAACCTGATATTGATGAACCAGATAATTCTATGGATCGAAATCTCATCAGAAAATAGAATTTAAATCACCCGCACGCCGCCTCCATCCGTCGCAACGCACTGACCAGTGACGTAGCCGCCCCTAGGAGATGCAAGAAAATAGATCGCTTCTGCCACCTCTTCTGCTGTTCCTAATCGCTGAAGAGGGACATTTTGCGTCCGTGGTAGAAAGTATTCTTCTTCACTCATACCTTTGCCCCACCGTTCATACGCGCTCATCAGATTAGGTGTTACTATCCCACCGACAGACACTATATTAATACGGATATTCTCGGGTCCAAGCTCAAGCGATAATCCTTGAGTCCAATTCATACATGCCGCCCAAGCTATTGCTGATGTAGCCGTGCGTGGGCCCGGCTGGATACCTTTTGTAGAGGTAATGTTCACAATGCTGCCTGAATTGGCTTTCCTTATCCAAGGAAGCGCTGATTGGGTCACACGCAACATTCCAAAAAATTTACGCTCAAAAGCAACTTGAAATTCTTTTTCATCCATTTCAGAAAACCGACTGGCTGGCAAATATGAAGCCCCAACGGGGTCTTCCGATAAAACAGGGCGAACAATCTTATCACTTTTATGCTGTTCTGATTCGCCTGCATTATTGACAAGCATATCTATTCGCCCGAAGGTCTCGCCAACTTCAGCAGTAAACGCATCCACCGATTCTCGATCCATGATATCAGCTACAATAGGCAATACCGTCGCACCATATCGTTCCCGCAATTCTTTTGCTGCGCGATTAAGAGTGTCAGCAGTGCGCCCGCACATAGCAATTGCCGCACCCTCTTTTGCAAATAGTTCGACTGCGGCTCGACCAATGCCTTTACTGCCTCCGGTCAATGCCAAGATTTTTCCGTTGAGTTCTCCCATACGTCCCTCTCGATTTAATTTCAGGTTTTATGTCATAATCAAAGTGTTTGAAGAACCTAGAAGGTTGATATGACGCCACAGCGCTTAGCTCCATGGATTACGCTTTTGGCAGCATTATTGCTATTCATGCAGTTCGTGTGGCTCTTGCATTTAGCTTTTATATCCGGTGGTAAACACATTTTTCGAGAGATTTATTGCGGCACTATAATATTGCCAATGTGGTTTTTTGCCCGTGCGGGGTGGAACCTTATTTGTGGACACACGAATAACAAAAGCTGTTTGCGCGCTGGATCCATAATCTCAATACTGATTGGTCTCGGGCTTATGCTATTTGGTTCAATGAGCTCGATTGCAGTAACTTTCACCACCCTATTCTGTTTTTTTGCAGCAATTGCTGGATGCCTTGCTTTGATATTAATGACGCGGGAACCCAGGAAAGAAAAAAGTAAATGAGTGTTAAAATCACCCAATTGCATCCGAGATTCGGGGCACGAGTTGAAGGAATAAATATTACGCGCCATATGTCAGAAAATGATTTTAATGATGTAAGAACCGCATTTGAAAAATATTCCGTTATCGTAATTCACGATCAGGACATTGATGACGATCAACAAATAGAATTCTCACAACGCTTTGGCGACTTGGAGATGATGGCACCGCACCTAGGCAATGATGAAAAACCACGCCATATATCTGTGATGCATAATGAGGATAGAAATGGAAAAATCATTCCACCAGAAGATGAGCGTATGATCTATCAATCGGCAAATATGATCTGGCACTCGGACAGTTCCTTTAAACCCATACCGTCGCTTTGTTCGATGCTTCACGCGCGTATACTTCCCCCCAAGGGCGGCGAAACCGAGTTTGCAAGCATGAGAGCTGCATACGATACTCTGGAGCCAGACATGAAAAATTACCTCGAAAATAAAGTAGTAATCCATGATTTCGCAACTACACGCAAAATGGTTGGAGGACAACTCTCTGACTGGCAAAAAAAGAACCTTCCACCGGTGCGCCAGGCCCTCATCCGAAAAAATTCGGTTACAAATCGCAAAGCAGTATTCATTGGAGGACATGCCACTTTGATCGAAGGCATGGATGAAGAAAACGGAAAATCTCTTCTCGCCCAATTGCTTAAGCATGCAACACAAAAAGCATTCGTTTATTCCCATCAGTGGAAAGTGGGAGACCTTGTCATATGGGACAACAGGGCTGTGCTACATCGCGGTCGAACTTGGGATGTCGCTAATCATAAACGGGTTTTACACCGCACGACCGTTGCTGGCGACGGCCCCACAGTTTAACCTTCAATGTGCATAGATGGATCAGAAATAGTGGCAAAGGATGGACGCTTTTTTATATCAGCGTAATATCGCTCTATGTTCGGCATTTCAGGGCGCTCTATGTCCAATAGGTTCCAGCGATGGCAACGTATTGTCATAGGTATGTCAGCCATTGTCCAGTGATCTGCCGCTAAAAATCTTGTTTCCTCAAGCTGCTTCTCAATAATGTTAAATTGTTCGATTAACTTGAGCCGCATATTGTTAGCCTTGGTGGCGCTGCGCTCACTCGCTGGTAATCGTATGAGATGCATCACCAGGTTATGCATCGGCGGGATGAGTTGATTATTCTCCCACATTAGCCAACGAGCAGCAGAAGCAAAAAGCCTCACATCATCGTTGTAAAACAGTTTGGGATCATACTGCATGCCAAGATACTGTATTATCGCATTCGATTCCCAGAGAACGTAGCCATCGTCATTTATAGTAGGCACCGTGCCATTTGGATTCATCTTCCGGTATTCCGGAGTATCTACGATACCAAACGGTGTCCCACCTTTTGCAACGGACCCATTGGGACCCATAGTTGCACTTGCAAGCATATATTCATACTCAATGCCGAGCTCCGCCAATGCTAACATAATTTTTTGGGTCCGAGCTGAACTTGGGCGTCCCCATAATCTAAATTTCATACAAGCCTCCGTCATTTGAACGTAACCATTATCAGCACGATGGGAATGTTATTAACAACAGCGCGTTATTTTAAAATCTCTTTTCTGAAAGGCCGACACCCTAATGTTTTGAAGAATTTTATTTCACTTCTCAACGTTTGGCATATCTTAATTTTCAGAATGAAAAATAATTTAGGAACTAAAGTCCAACCTTTGCGATAATAGCATTTTGGCTGAGTTATGTTAACTAAGTTGCAGAAGATATGATGCTTCACTAATACTTTTTGGCTCATAGTATTTGGAGTTAAGATTGTGTATTGCAAATCAAATTAATTTCCATGCGCTCCATAGCGATGATCTCAGGTCTCTATTACGGGAGCTGTATTGATTGACTCTACCCTAGAAATTAGTTCAGATTCTTTTTTGAGATAATTTTTATGGAGGTGGTTGTGGGGAGAGAGATCCGTGTTGCAGCAGCTCAAATGGGCCCAAATCAACCGACAGATAAGCGATCAGTGATCCTAGACCGAATGATAAGCTTAGTTGAAAAAGGCGCTGCAAATAAAGCAGACCTCATTGTATTCCCAGAACTTGCCTTCACTACCTTTTTCCCACGATACCTGATTCAAGATGAGGCGGCACTGGATAAGTATTTTGAAACCGATATGCCTAACAAGAATAACGAAAATCTGTTCAAGGTGGCGAAAGATGCAAAAGTTGGGTTTTATGTGGGCTATGCCGAATTGAGTGTCGAGAGAAATACCAAACGTCGATACAATACTGCTATTTTAGTGAGCCCCGAAGGCCATATCATAAATAAGTATAGAAAAATTCACCTACCAGGGACCTCAGCTCCTGTGCAAGAATATGCTCGGCAGCAGCTCGAAAAAAAATATTTTTCTGTCGGGAATCTGGGCTTTCCAGTCACAGAGGCTTTCGGGGCAAAAATTGGGATGGCTATTTGTAATGATCGGCGCTGGCCCGAGACTTTTCGGGTCCTTGCTCTTAAAGGTGCAGAGATTGTTCTGATTGGCTACAATTCTGTCGCATCAAATAGGCATACTGGGGAAAATGAGGAAGAGCTTTACACCTATCACAGTAATTTGACAGTTCAAGCTGGTGCTTATCAAAATGCAAATTGGGTAGTATCTGTTGCAAAGGCTGGTACTGAGGATGGTTCGCCGATGGTTGGCTCGAGCGTCATTGTTGACCCTAACGGAAAACTCGCCGCACAAACAAAGACGCTCGCCGACGAGATTGTTACGCACACGATTGACCTTGACGCTGCTGAGGAGTCACGTCGCTTAATGTTTAATTTTGAAAAAAACCGGCGCATAGAAGAATATGGAATTATTACAAACCAGCGCGGTGCAAATAGATGAAGATTATCATTCTAATTTCCCGGAAAATGGCTAATAATTCCACGTGTTTTTCTAACCGCAAGTAATTTTGTATCGTTTGGTTCGTTTAATTTAGCACTCATGCCTACTTTCTTGGCATGATTTCAGACCTTCGGAAGTATTCTTCCAATGGTCAATAACTTCCTAATTATAAAAGTGGTCAGGGGCATCACCGCTAATTGCTCTTATTGCCGCAAGACCGCAGTTGTTAGCGCCAATTCAAACTATCCACCAGGAACAAAAATATCTGCAGCTATGCAGGCGGAACTGCTTGAGATAGGCTTGTTTGAGATTTTTCAACCAGGGAGAACCGTCATGTCTAACCCGCTTGATGCATCAGCTGCAAATAACGACTTACCTATGTCCGATCTTGTTGTGCTCGATTTGACACGCGCCCGCGCCGGGCCCACTTGCGTTCGTATGCTGGCTGATTGGGGGGCACACGTTATAAAGGTTGAAGCCACAGCTAAGGCGGACCCGCGCATGAAAGGCCAAAATACCCAACGAAATCAACCTGACTTTTTTAATCTTCACAGAAACAAGCGCAGTGTGACTTTGGACCTAAAAAAACCGGAGGGGCACGCTATTTTCATGAAAATGGTCGCCAAAGCCGACATCATCGTTGAAAATTTTCGTGCCGATGTTAAAAATCGACTTAAGATTAGTTACCGAGAATGTGAAGAAATTAACCCTAGAATTATTTATGGATCAATCTCAGGATTTGGGCAGACCGGTCCCTACGCTCCACGTCCTGGCGTGGACCAAATCGCCCAAGGCATGGGTGGTTTGCAATCAATTACCGGTGAAGCGGATCGAGGTCCAATGCGTGTAGGTATCCCGATATGTGATTTGACCGCCGGCATGTATCTTGCCATCGGCGTATTGACGGCCCTGCATGAACGTCATCGCACTGGCAAAGGCCGTTGGGTACATACTTCACTTTTAGAAGCAATGGTTGGCATGCTCGATTACCAGCTGGCTCGCTGGACTATGGTTGGAGATCTACCACCACAAGTTGGTAATGAGCACCCCATAAATGTACCCACTAATCTTTTCCCAACAAAAGATGGCCATGTGAACTTGGCAGCCGGCGGGGATCATATGTTCAAAAGGTTTTGTAAAGCGCTTGACTGCGAGGAGCTATTAGAGGTCGAGGACTTTCGGACTAACGATCTCAGATTTAAAAATAGGATCGCTGTGAATGAAGCAGTCTCCGAGGTGACGAGGCGTTTTCCTACCTCAGAGGTGGTAGCTAGATTGAATGAGATTGGCGTGCCCTGCGGCCCACAATACAATATTGCACAGCTAGTGGAAGATCCGCAGGTAAAACACCTTGGTGTTACTTGGAAAGTCGAACACCCAGAACTGGGCGAGACCGAAATTAATGGCAATGCTATCAACATTCAGGGGCACGAAAAAGGAGCTCGATTAAAGACACCAGAATACGGTGAATATAATGAGGAAGTACTTAAATCTCTCGGCTATGATGATGAGGAAATAAGAAAGTTACGCGATAAAGAAGTAATCGTTTGAGCCTCAGCGAGAATAGTGGATTATAGGCTAGATTTTACAATCATCATTCTCTGAAAACAACCAATTTAGGTATTATCAAGACGGCTTTAGACTAAGCCTTGCAACACTCTTGGAACTTTAACGAAGGATAATAGAAATGAACAAACCGCTCACAGGCAAGGTTGCCCTACTAACGGGGGCGGTTCGACGTTCTGGCCGTGACGCGGCCATTCGGCTTGCTGAAGATGGTGCCAAAATTGTTATCAATGCCAAAAACTCCAAAACACTTGCTGAAAATGTTGTCGCTGAGATAAATGATGCAGGAGGCACAGCCATGGTTCATATGGCTGACATAACAGACGAAGCGCAGGTGAAAGAAATGATTGGTCATGTTGCTAGTGCGTATGGAGGTCTGGATATTCTTGTAAATAATGCCGCGAATAGAGGTCACAATAAAATAGTTGATATGTCTTTCAAAGAATGGAAGGAAATCACATCTATAGTGTTAAATGGTTCCTTTCTTTGCACTCGATCAGCTGTGAAATATATGATTGGTAAGAAGTGGGGCCGAATAATTTTCTTGGGGGGTATAGGCCCTCACCTCGGGTACCCAGACCGATGTCACGTATCCACTAGCAAAATGGGCTTGGTTGGCCTTATGCATTGCCTCACCAATGAACTAGCTGCCGACGGTATCACGGTAAATGTAGTTGCTCCAGGGCGTATTGGCGGCGAGAGAGCTGCCAGTGCGGGAGAACCCTCTGGAAATGTTCCCCCTGTGGGATTTGTCGGCGAGCCTGCCGACGTTGGTCGGACCATTCAGTTTCTCTGTAGTCCAGATGCACGATTTATTTCCGGTCAAACGATACACGTTAATGGAGGGGGCTTTTTAAGCTAAGTATTATTCGGCTGCACAAGTTAAATCAGCATCCCCATTTTCTACGAGTGAAGAAAAAGACTGAATGCTATCGCACTCTTCAATTTCTTGAATTGCCTCGTACACAGCATTTGCTCGCTCAAGGGGCAAGACCCTTGCTGCACATGTATTAAATTTTGCTCTCATTTTTTCTGCTGAAATAGGATCAGAGGTTGAGCGCCCACGAGCTGCTTTTGTAGTTCGAACGACCACCGTACCGTCTTCTTTTTCAACACGCACCTCAGCACCAAAATGATCGTAAGATTCTGGATCCATATCTGGATGAGGTGCTGCTTTTAGACGGCTCATAAGCAATCGTACAGTTGAATCATTGTATGCCCCCTTCTCGAAATGCTCGAGAATAACTCGCCCCTCCAACAAGCATCGGGACACTACATACTGGACTGAAAATTTTGCATCAAGTACTCCCTGAGGATTAGGTTTATTAGTGTGTTTCAAACGACGTGGATGTGTCCAAACATCCACGTGCTTGATTTTATCAATAGGTATTCCTTCATCTTCGTAAAGCTCTATTGCCACGTCAGCAGCCGAGTGTGTTGAACCGCAACAGGGATATTGCTTAATAGCTATACCTGGGTCCAAAATATCAAGAGGATCACCAAAACCATCAAAGACCTTTTCAATGTTGTAGGTGCCACTGCCATTGTATACCTCAAAGAACCCCTGACTATGTTCGAAAGCATCGGGAGCACCCATGAAACCGGCCTGCGCCAAGCATGCAGCCTGAATGCCATTACGACAGGCAAGTCCCGCATGTAGAGGTTTAGTCATAGTACCAAAATTAGACTTTATACCTGATGCCATTGAAGCTGCGATCGCTATCGCATTTTCAATTTGAGCAGGCGTCATTTTAAGAAGAGTGCAACATGCTGCTGTCGCTCCGAATGTCCCCATAGTGGAAGTAGGATGCCACCCCTTCTCATAATGGTGCATGTGCACAGCTTTACCCAACCGGGCTTGCGTCTCAAAACCGACGACGTAGGCATGCATTATCTCTTTACCTGTCGCATTAGTATCTTCAGCAAGTGCCAAAATAGCTGGGAACAAAACTGCCGAGGGATGACCACCCATCGAATTATTCATATCATCAAAATCATGGGCGTGCGACGCTGTCCCGTTTACAAGTGCCGCATCAAGAGCACTCATTCTACATGCTTTCCCATAAATGAGAGATTTACCAACTGACCCGCGCCCAAATACTTTGCGCGCAATTTCGGTGCACGGCTCGTTTGAGCCCGCCAAAGTTACCGCAATGTAGTCGAGCAATCCGTATATCACCCAACGATTTACTTCTTCGTTTAAAATTTCTGTCCCTAGGCTGCCAATACTTTCCGCAAACTTTTTAGCAAATCCCATAAAAATGCCCCTTTCTTGAAATGCAACGCAATGACACCATTTGGTTGAAGATCAACCAGTCACATAACCAGTTTCAGTAACATTCAAAGTCATGTCATAGTTATCTCTGTTATGCGCTCGCGATAAAAAACCCACCGTTGGTAGAATGAGCCCTAATTAAACAGATCCAGCAGAGCTATAGCCATTATGAATGGGACCATGCCGCCCGAGGAGAAGCACCTTTTATTTGTGCGCGATGCATTCTACGACGATCATTATCGTTGAACGATTCTCGATAATGCATGCAACAACGGTTATCCCAGATAAGCAAGTCACCCACGCGCCAATCGTGTCCCCACGAAAATGAACTGGCATCACAATGATCCCAAAGCCTATTAAATAATTCTGTATCAGTTTCTCCAATAATATTCGATGCACCTGATTTCCGTCCTAAAAACAAAGCTCGTTTCCCCGTCTCTGGATGAGACACTACTAGAGGATGATGTGCACCAGGAGCTTTTTCAGAATCTGTATTGCCCTCAAATTCCTCATAAATTTTACGTACTTCACCAGCGCTAGTGTAAGTCGCATCGTGCACTGCCAACCTTCCCCAAATTTTTTCTTTGATGTCATCGGGCAGAGTTTCATAGACCTTATACATATCCATAAAATGAGTGCTACCGCCAGCGCTTGGAATTTCCAAAGCGTAAAGCATGCTCGCCGTTGGCGGTTTATCTATATACGACATATCTGTATGCCATATCGCTTCACCGTTACCCAAACTACCAATAGGCCTTCCATCCTTTTTGATGTTAGAAATGCAAGTTAATTCGGGAAATTCAGCCAACCAAGTATTTCCGGACTTGTTTGGTGGAGAGTGCTCTGGCTCTCCAAAATACTCTGCTACGGCCACAAGATTTCTGTTACTGAGTTTTTGGTCGCGAAAAAAAATAACCACATGATCATACCAAGCCTGTAAAATTCTATGGATCGTATCATCCAATAAAGGCTCACTGAGATCGATACCAACAATCTCAGCTCCTAGTGGCGCATCTAGGGGGACGACCCTCATATCATCTTGTTTATTGCCCATTTTCAACTCTCCCTGAAACCCATCGCGATTTTCCGAATTATGTTGCCTGTTTTCTTGTATCAATAAAACTAGCTCGCAACATTTACAATCCTGCCAAAATCATCATTGGCCCTAGTGTAAAACATATCAAAGTTTTTTTTTAAGTTTTAAAACCAAATCTTGATGGTTTTGTGACTACCGAGTAGTACTTGTATCTTATCCTACCACCTATTTGCGGAGAGGCGATGTTTAGACCTAATGTTTCTATCATGCGGTGGGTTTGTATCGCTATTTTTCTTACCTCCCTGCATATCGCTAATGAAAATGCTAGTGCAGCTACTGTCCCTGATGACGCTAAGCGGTATATGGACAAACTTGCAACGAAGACCCTTGGCATACTTGGCGACAAGGGCATCCCGCTCACCGAGCGCGAACACAAAGTCCGCACACTTTTAGGTGAAAATCTTGCAATTGAAGCAATTGGCCGATTTGTCGTCGGACGCGCATGGCGCAGCGCCTCTAATGAGCAAAAAAGCGTGTACCGAGATCTTTTTGAAAGTTTTATTACATTAACATATGCAAAGAGATTAGGTGGTTACGCTGGTGAACAGTTTACAATCACCGCCTCTAAAAATGTCGGAAAAAAAGGTGACGTACTCGTTACAACCGAAATTCAGCGCCCTAGTGGTCCCCCTTTAAAAGCGAGTTGGCGCATTCGCTACTCGAAAGGTGCATTTCTGATACTGGATGTCATGGTTGAGGGAATTAGCATGGTTGTGGCTCAGCGTGCCGAATTTACTACCATTATAAAGAAAAGCGGTATGCAAGGCCTTATAGAAACGCTTCGCGCAAAAGCCTCCTCATTCGGCGTGAGGGCTCCGAAATGACAGTAAGGAAACTAATGATGATAGGCAAAAGAAGAGCCCGAAATTCCATTGGAAGCTGTAAGTATAGACGATACTCACTTGCACTAGTAGCCATGGTAGCGACCACTATAATGGTAAATTGTGAGGTCATCGCGAGTGCAAAAGCTGATTTCAGAGCTGGATGGAATGCATATCAAAATGGTAATTTTATTGGTGCCCTCAAAATCTGGAAACCTCTGGCTGAGAAAGGAGACCCCCGAGCTCAATTCAATATCGGCGTAATGTTCGCAGAGGGGAAAGGCCGAGCGCAAAGTTACAAGCGCGCAGTTCAATGGTGGGAGAAAGCAGCAGAAAATGGGGATGCGGAGGCCCAACACAACATTGCTATGGCTTACATTGTGGGCAATGGCGTAGAACAAAATTATAAAAAAGCTGTTGACTGGCTAAAAAAAGCTTCTGACCTTGGTTTGGTGCGCTCACAGTATGCCCTCGGTAGAATGTATGACTACGGTTTTGGTATCGACCAGGATCAGGTAAAGGCTGCGAAATACGTTGCTTTGGCAGCCGAAAAAGGATTCGATAAGGCACAATATAACTTAGGCAAGCGATACCGAGATGGCAAGGGAGTTTCAAGAAGTCTTGGACTCTCGGCAAAATGGTTTTTAGCTGCGGCCGATCAGGGCCACGTTAGAGCACAAAACCATATAGGTGTGAGACTCATCCGCGGAAAAGGAATTGAAAAAAATCCAGCAAAGGGTCTGATGTACCTTATTTTGGCTACGAAAAGCGGGCACATAAAAGCAGCCGAACATAGAGCTGAACTCAGCGCAGATATTTCGATGAAAGATCAGAAGGCGGCGGAAAAAATGGCAAACAGTTGGAAACCTATTCGGTAATTATTTTTTATGACTAGATTGACGTTTTTTTACCGGAGGTTTCGAACTGCCAAGAATCCAAGCGGGACACATGGCGACAACGTAGACTACACTGATAATCAAAAACCCGTCTTTAAAGCCGAGTGTACTAGCCTGAGCCGAAACTATATCACCCAAGTAATGTAAAGCCCCAGGACCACGAATAGCCTCTGGCACCCCAAGCTCCCCGAGAAGATGCCCCACTTGATCCAACAAACCTCTGCTTATTAAATTTTCAGGGGTTTGAGTCGCTACTAGTGCATCCGCATGAAATTGTGTTCGTTGTTCCATAGCTACCACCAAGCCACAAACTCCAAACGCTCCACCAAGCTGGCGAAGAAAATTCATTGTACCAGAACCTTTGTTCAATTCCTCAGGGGAGAGTGCTCTCAAGGCGGCGGTATTAAGAGCAGGTAATATCATCGACATCCCAAACCGGCTTATCATAACGAAAACAGCAAAGGTCCAAAAAGCTGTATTAACGTCGGAACCGTTCATGAGAAAACTGCCGAGCGCAAACATCCCAAGCCCGATCATTACCATGTAGTGAGGAGAAACGAGGTCAGTAAGTCTACCCATAAACGAAACTAAGCATACAACCATAATACCCGCAGGAAGTAAGACTAAGCCCGACAACGTAGCAGAAAAATTCTGTACCTCTTGAACAAACACTGGAATTATATAGTTTGAAGCAAAATTACCCATTCCAAAAACAAAATAAACGATCACTGCAGCACTAAATTGGGCATTATAGAATAGAGAAAAGTCCAACAAAGGCGCCGCACTGCGTAGTTGTAGGTGGATAAACCAACCACCCACGATCAAGGCTAGGAAGAATAAGGTGAGGATGTAGTTCGACGACCAGCCATAGCGCTGTCCATTGCTGAGAGCTGTTAACAATAAGAATACTGCCGCTACTAGAAGGATGTAACTTGACCAGTCAAATCGCGGTAGGTGACGAACCTTCCATGTTCCGGGGAGGAAAAAGAAACCCAAGGCCAAAGCCGCGGCACAAAATGGCAAAGGAAATAGAAAAATATGACGCCAACTCAGTTCATCTATAATGTATCCGCCGGCTACAGGTCCAAGCATCGGCGACATCATTAGCCCGGTGCTATAAATCCCCATCGCCAAACCTCTCTTTTCAGGAGGGAAAGCGCGATAGATTACTGACATCATTAAGGGTTGTATAATACCTGCTGGAATACCCTGAATAACCCGTCCCAGTATCAAAATATCCATGGTCGGACTTAGATAGCAGAGCCAACTCCCAAAAAGGAAAACGACTGCGATGACCGTGTAGGTTAACCGTTCCCCCAGAGCATCTATAAACCAAGCTGCCAGCAATTGACTAGCAACCATAGTCGCTATGAAGGCAGTTGCCATCCATTGTGCCTGGTCTTGACCAACACCAAATGCGCCCATCGCACTTGGCACTGCAACGTTAACTATAGTTGCTGAAAGCACCATTGATATAGTTCCCGTAACCCCTGCAGCTGCAACTAACCATGGGAAATTAGGTCCATACCGAGCCTCAAGCTCTGCCATATCTCCAGCCGCCATTTTATTTCTCCGTATGTAGCGGGCGCTCGCGCATGGCGTATGCTGGCAATAATGCTAGAATGAAAAATAAGGCAAGAACTAGGAAGCCATCTTTGAAGCCTAGTGTATAGGCTTGCGCATAGACAATTTCGCCAAGATAATGCAATGCGCCCGCTGTATGTAGTGCATCTGGTAGTCCGTGTTGCCCCATTAAATTACTAACTGTACCCAACAGTTCGCGGCTAACGTTGTTACCGGGAGTCTGAGTAGCGGTAAGACTCGTGCCATGGAACTGAGCTCGGTTCTCCATTGTGATAACCAGTATTGAAATACCAGATGCACCACCGAGTTGCCGAAGAAAGTTTAACGCACCAGCGCCTTGATTTAGTTCCTCCGGCTCAATTGCATTGAAAGCCGCAGTGGTGAGTGAGGGCAAAATAAACGCAAGGCCAAATCTACTTATGATTATAAAAATCATAAGACTCAAGAAAGAAGTGTTCACATCTGCTCCGCTCATAAGAATAGCGCCAGCAGCAAATAGTGTAAGACCCGCCATGACCATTATGTGTGCCGGCACATGATCCGAGAGCCTTCCGGTAAAAGGAAGGGCTGCCGATAGAAGAATTCCTGCCGGCATCATTACAAGACCCGCATTACTAGGTGTAAACCCCTGGACCACCTGAGAGAATACTGGGACCATATAACTTGAGGCAAAGTTGCCCATACCAAAAACAAAAGATACCGCCACCGCCGCACTGAAACGTCCGTGACGGAAAAGCGAGAAGTCTAGCATTGGAAGCGTTGCCTGCGCTTGTATTTTTATGAACCATATGCCGGCGGCTAAGCCTATTAGAATCGTGTATATCATCATGTTGGAATCCCAACCCCATCTCCGGCTGTTGGACAACATCGAAATGATGCAGCACAAGGTTATGCAAAGGAGTATGTAACTCGACCAATCAAATCTTGGCAAAGGTCCTCTCGGGCGATCTCCTGGTATAAAGATAGGACCAAAAATCAGTCCTACAACTGCCAGGGGCACCGGTGCGTAGAATATTGTTCTCCAAGAAAAATAGTCGATTACGTACCCACCTAGTAACGGACCGAAAGTCGGCGCTAAAGTCGCTACCATGCCGTATATACCCATTCCGAAACCACGTTTATCAGCAGGGTAGACTTTAAACACCAGCACCATAACCAAGGGTTGCATCACCCCGGCTCCCATGCCTTGCAGCACCCGACCCAGAACCAAGAAATCTAGGGTGGTTGTCGTGGTACAAACAAGAGTACCAAACAACCAAATACATATAATAATGACGTAGGCGAGCCGCGTGCCAAAAGCCCTTACGAACCAATGGCTGAGAAGTTGGCTTGCAACCATAGTCGCAAGATAAGCCGTAGCTACCCATTGGGCCTGATCTTGGCCAACTCCGAAAGCTCCCATAACGCTTGGAATTGCAACGTTAACAATAGTTGCCGAGATGAACATACAAAATGTACCGGACATAGCAACAATGGTTATTATCCAGCGATCAGTAGGGGTGTATTCCTCTACGCGTCCGTTATCATCGGTCTCGGATGTCAATATTGACCTCGACCATCATGCCAGGACGTAGCAGTCCCTTCTCCTGCTCTACCTTGATTCGAACTGGCAACCGTTGCGTAATTTTAGTAAAGTTACCGCTGGGATTTGGCGTGGGAAGCAGCGCGAATTCGCTCGTCGTAGAATTACCGATTGCTTCAACCTTCCCGATAATCTTGAGGTCGGGGAAAGCATCAACAGCAATATCTACAGACTGGCCAATCCTTAGTTTGCGAACCTCGGTTTCTTTAATGTTGGCTTCGACCCAAATCTTATTTGGGTCATGTATGATGGCGAGCCGTTGTGCAGGTGTCACATATTCCCCAACATCAACAAAAATTTTATCGACAACGCCCTCAATTTTACTCTTAATTGTACGATCCGTAAGATCAATTTTCTGCCGCTCAAGTTTTGCTCCCAGCTGCTCTATACGTTGCCGCAAGACCTGGCCTTCTTCATCCAATACCTGAACCCGATTGAGATTTGCCGCCGCTTCATCCAAGCGGGCTTCCAAAGATTGAAGGCTTGCTAATGCTTTTTGGTATTCAACATTTACTTGCTGCGCACGTGTCATGGCCTGCTCTAACTGAATACGCGGGATCACCTTCTTCTTAAACAACGTCTTTGTACGCTGCAATTCAGTCCGCGCCACCTCACGATGAACCTTCAATGCCTGGACAACTGACTTAGCCCCGTTCAGTGACGATACTGCCGTTTGATATTGACTTTCAGATTGTTTCGCTACCAAGTCACGACGCGCATGTAGACGATTAAGGGATGCATCGGTGGCTTTTACTTCAGACCCTAGCTGGCGAACTAACAGCTCAGACTCTTGCTTATCTATAACCGTTAGGACGTCACCCACGCTAATAACCTGTCCCTCACGCACTGGGATTTCAGTAATCCAACCTGGTACACGGCTTGAGATTGTAATTAGATTTCCGGTTATGCGAGCATCATATTCGTAAACATGAGTCATTCGAGAACGTATCTCAAATCCACTCCAAACTACGCCAACGACAACTAGGACTGCCGCAGCTAAGTGTTGTGGTTTTAAACCAGGCAACCACTTGTAAACCGATACAAGGGGGGAGAACCTACCGAGACCGATCAATGAACTTGTTCGGGGTTTTTCCTCTTCCTTTTTTGTCACCTCGATATCCTTACTTCCTATTTCATGCGCTCAAGCAGTTATACGCAAAATCAATTTGTTTTTTGGTTCGTTTTTCAGTTTAGAAAAAATGTTTGAAAAACAGGCTCTGGTACAGCGCCAATTCACCCTATTCAAACCTCTATGCTACAAGTCGTATAAAAACTGTCATCCTAATATATCTGAGTGCCCCAGCTGTAATTTAATGACTGCATCGTATCTCAGCCAAACCGCATTTCTGAAACCATAGCCGTCGCTCCGTCTGGGTCAGCCACCCACATAGTTGCACCATCACCGGTGGAATTTGGTTTACCTGATAAACTAAAGGGCGCAAAATCAAAAAGTGGACGGACAAATTTCGTAGCCACCTCTGTCAGTATCCTGCCCTTGTTTTTTTCCAAGCAAAAATCTATCAAAAGACTCGTCGTGAGCCGTGCATTCACTATAAGCCCTGGGTAGCCTTCAATTTCGGTTACATACTTGTAATCATAGTGGATTCGAGATGCATTAAAGGTAAGGGCTGAAAACCGAAACATCTGTATGGGATCGGCCTGGTAAACTTTTTCCCAAACCGCATCGTCTCGTGGAGGCGCGGGCTTTCGTTTTGTATCGCTTGGCTTGGCCGCTTCTCGATAAACTATTGTCCGATCATCTATTAATGCTGGTCCAGCCTCACCTGAAATGGTATTGCGAGTAACAATAAAAACAAGTTGGCCAGTACCACCCATTTTTGGCGTTATATCGTGAATTTCAGTTTTCCTATGTATTTTTTCCCCTACATGTAGCGGCTTCAAATACTCAAGACGGTTGCCTGCGTGCATACGACGAGCGAGCTGCACAGGCGGCAAGAAGTCGCCTCTTTTAGGTAATCCAACTTCACCAAGCTCTGAGTGGCGGGTACGATCATGGAAAAAAAACCAATGAGCGCCGGGTGGAATTTCATCGCCGTCCTTAACTTCTGATACTTCCCAATCCATGGTTGCAGCATAATTCATGATCGGCGCTGCAGTAACGACATCCTCTTCTTCAATGCTACGCCCAATCCAACTTCGTAATTCCTCAGCACTGAGCCCTATCTCTTCGCTCATTCCTCGTACTCCACATCTACCGTGTAAGCTAATCCACCAGTCGGATTGACCGCCCACAAACTGGCAGTCCCCGGCTCTTCCCCTTCCTTTCCATTAACAGTAAAGGGGGCTATATCATAAAGTGCGGAACGCGCCATTACTTTGATTGTCTTTAAGGTCGCTTTAGGCTTATTTTCATGAAAAAGCTCTAAAAGCATAATCATTGTGAGTCCACCGTTGAAAACGAGCCCCGGATACCCCTCAACTTCAGTCACGTAAGACCGATCATAATGTATACGGTGACTATTCATTGTCAGCGCCGAAAACCTGAATAACAAAATCGGAGATGGTTCTATTTCTTTGATCCATTGTGCCCCTTCTGGGGGCTGAGCTGGCTTATGACTTGCACTTGAGCCGGCCGTTGCTTCTCCACGATAAATTTGCATGCGATCATCTGTAATAGCCACCCCATCTTTATCAGCAATTTCCTGACGAACCGTAACAAACATTAAATCCCCGGAACGGCCTTCCTTAGCTGTCACGTCTGCTATGCTCATGATCTTAGTTATCGGCTCACCAACCCTAACTGGATGATTAAAAGTCATCGTCGTTCCACCGTACATTCGTCGAGGTAACGGACTCGGGGGCATAAATTCCCCAAGTGCCGGATGGCCGTCACGGCCACAAGCAGACAACGGTGAAAGCTCAGGAAATCCGAGCCTGTACCAAACAGATGGGACATCGTCACCATTCTGGAATTCAAAACTCTTTCGGTCTAACGTCGCCGCCATACAGCTGGCAGCGTAAGGAGTCACAATGCCTTCAAGGGTCTTAGACCTTCCTATCCATGCTCTGGCCTCTTCCAAACTTTTTTCATTAATCATAGATTCTCTCCACAAGTACACCCTTTCATATAACTTATTACGCTTACCACTTTTCGTCGAGAGCCAACAGCATTGACGCATGCTTATTTCGAGGCCATTAATCCAGTTGAATTAGTAATGAGTACCTTAGCATGAGGATATGTATATTTGGAGCCGGTGCAGTTGGTAGTATACTTGCCGGCCGAATGATAAGGGGCGGTGCTGCTGTTACAATCGTTGCCCGCGGCACCCATTTGAAGGCAATCCAAAAAGAGGGACTCAGAATCCGCGACAGAGATGGAGAGTGGAAAGTTAAAATTAAATCTACCGACAACACTTCATCACTTGGCCAACAAGACCTTTTAATTTTAGGGGTCAAAGCCCATACCCTAACACCCGCACTTGCTCAAATTGAACCTTTGATTGGTGCTGATACAACTGTTATGCATATCGTAAACGGCATTCCGTGGTGGTTCTTCCATGGTATCGACAACAATCATTCAGCGGAATATTTGGATAGTGTTGATCCCGGTGGACACATACTAAAAACTTTTGGTCCAGAGAAGGCTTTGGGTTGTGTAGTTCACATCGCAAGCAACATTATAAAACCCGGTATAGTTGAACATAACGCTGGTGGTACCTTCCTCATTGGTGAGCCAAACAATAGCGAAAGCGATAGAGTGAAACGTGTAGTCGCTGCTCTCACTCCAAGCGGGCTGAGAATCCAACCTACACCGGATATACGATCCGAAATTTGGTCTAAGCTGTATTCAAATATCACAGGTAACCCCGTGAGCGTGCTGCTGGAATCAGGATTTGAAGGCATCTTCGGTGCACCCGGCATGCGCGATGTATTACACAATATAATCAAAGAAGCCTCCTCAGTGGCTAAGGCCTTCGGCTCCAATGCTTGTCCTGAGATCAACAAACGCTTAAATGGCCTTGCCACTCTTGGTAATGCCAAATCATCCACACTACAGGACTTTGAAGCCGGAAAATCACTCGAACTCGATGCGCTTGTTGGCTCTGTATCAGAATTAGGCAGACTCGCCCAAATAGCGACACCAACCATTGACTTAGTCTATGCGCTTACTTGCCAAAAAGCTCAACTGGCTGGACTTTATTCCCGCATGGAAAGCAAAGCGAATAGCATATGAAAGCAATACGGGTAGCAGAATATGGCGATCAAAGTCGTCTCTCTTACGATGAGATTCCAACTCCCGTTCCACAAGAAAATGAGGTCTTAATTGATATCGAAATAGCAGGTGTAAATTTCATTGATATCTATATGCGAAATGGGCTGTACGCCAATTCGCAAACCTATGCACAAAGTTTGCCAATGACGCTTGGGATGGAGGGAGCCGGGATTATTAAGGCTCTTGGCAAAGGTGTAAGAAACCTTAACCTGGGGGATCGTGTTGCCTATTGCACAGAACTCGGTTCTTATGCCGAATTCGCCAAAGTTGCCGCCTGGAAAATCATACCGGTACCAGAGGATATTCCTTTCGATATCGCCACCGCATTAATGTTACAAGGATCAACAGCCCATTATCTCACGCACTCACTATTCCCTATAGGTCCTAACCATCGATGCCTCATTCACGCGGCGTCAGGCGGAGTTGGACAACTATTGGTTCAACTTGCAAAGGCTCGTGGGGCGAAAGTTTTTGCACTAGTTGGCAGCCAAGAAAAAGCTGACTTGGCTCTAGTCAATGGCGCCGACCACACGATTTTGTACAAGAAAGAAAATTTTGCCGAGTTAGTGCTTGAGCTTACCAATGGAGAGGGTGTGCATGTAGTCTATGACTCCATTGGAAAAATAACTATTGCTGACAGCCTACGGGCAACTAAGAAACGAGGTACTTGTGTTAACTATGGGGCTGCGTCCGGACCTGTCGAAGCTATTAGCCCATTGGCTCTTGCCGAAGCTGGGTCGGTATTTTTCACTCGCCCGCATCTGGCTGACTATATATCGAACCGCGAAGAAAGATTGATGCGATCTGGAGATCTTTTCGATCTATATCGACAGGGCAAACTGAACGTCAACATCGACAAAATCGTACCATTATTCAAAACAAAGGAGGCGCATCAAATTATGGAAGCTGGAGCAACCAAAGGAAAACTATTGCTGAAAAACAGCTAAGTTGGCAATGCATAAGAAGTATGGAATATGAAAAAAGCTGAGAAGGCGTTAGGTGTTGGACCCACTTTGCTGTCTGCGGCAGTACTGTCTTTGGCACTATTAGGTGATGTACTAATCTATGTCATATTGCCGGTAAATGCCGAGTTGTTTGGCGTTACCATATTTTGGGTTGGCGTTCTCTTGGCTGCAAACCGATTAATACGGATTTTCGCGTACGGCGCTATTGCCGCCTTTGCGGAGCGCATTGGACCCCGTAACCTCGCCATAATATCAGCTATAGCGGCTTCTCTCTCAACATTAGCCTATGGGCTTACAACCGGCTGGCCAATCTTGCTTATTGCAAGAGTTACATGGGGGCTTTGTTTTGCGTCTCTCACGTTAGTAGTGTTCGCATATGCTGTTAAGGATAGATCCAAGGCTGGAACAAGAGTAGGTTTTAGCCGCTCAGTCCAACAAATCTGCCCAACAGCTGTCCTTCTTTTGGGTCCACTTGGAGCAATAGCCATTGGGCCAACTGAGATATTTATTGTGCTTGGCGTTATAAGTACAGTGGCTATTCCGGTCGCCCTACTACTACCAAAGGAGGGGCGGAAGCCAAAACCAAAAAAAACACAGTGGCTTCCTACACCTAATCGCTTTGATTGGTTCATGTTCATTGCTGGTTTTACTGTCGATGGCGTCTTTGCCATGGCCATAACTTTGAGTATTGCAGAGGTAAGCTCAATCAACTCCGCCATGATTGCTGGGGGAGTTCTACTGGGGATTCGTCGCGGTTCAGAAGCATTGTTAGCTCCACTGGGCGGTATTTTGGGTGATAAATATGGTACTAATTTACTTCTTTTTTGGTCCACTTTAATAACTGCAGTTGGGTTTGCATTCTTAGCGTATGGCTCTTTGTACGTGGGAGGCCTGTTAGCTGTATTGGGACGCTCTTTCATCGCAGCACTCTGGCCCGCAGAAATAGCACTTCGTAATACTGAGGAGACGGCTCTTCGCCGTATAGCTATAGGGCAAACCTGGCGTGATGTAGGCGCGGCTGGCGGACCACTCATAGCGGGCAGCCTTATAGCAACAGTATCGCTAGACCTTATTTATTGGTCGATGACTTTGTTAGTTGTCTCGGGCATTTGGCTGCAACGCCGATAAACAGAATGGGCGTCACTATAGGTTACACTCAAAATATCCTCAGCAATTTTTCCTGCGCATGATTTCATGTGTGATCTGCTTCTGAGGCCGAATAGTTAGTATTTTTTGAGTCTAAAATGACTTCAAATTTTCCGTTGAGCACAACTCCATTTCTATTTTTTTACGGGCCACAGAATGCCTTAAAGAAAGCCTTGCGAGGCCGAAAGTTTAATGAGAGAACAAATTTTTTCTTGGAAAAAGAACAAAAATAGAACATAATTCGAAGCAACTTTGTAATATCGTGCGGCCCGAAACAGATATTTATTCATAAATTTGCATGTTCACACTCTGTTCTAGGTGACAGAATTGCAATATATGGTATGTTGAAAAACGTAATTTACGAAATATAGTGTTTTATACACAGTTTGTTCTTTCCACAGCTGTGGATAGGAGGGGATATGAGCGACGCAACCGATACATATTTAGGGGAAGAGACCCTTGAAGACGCGGTTGTGGATAACTTTTTTGACTCGAACATAGAAGAATCCATAAACGGGGTTTTGAAAAAAACCACACAACAGTCACCTGATCCGGTCATTAACACAAACTGTGAATTAGATAAGAAACTGACTGAAGACGTGCGAGATACTGTTCAGAATGAGCGTGGTAATCGTATCACCTTAGATCGCAGTCGTGATCAGTTGCTAACAACTTTTGGCAAGGAAACGTTATCAGATCGATATTTAATGCCAGGTGAGAGTTTCCAAGATCTTTTTGGTCGGGTTGCACTGCATTATGGAGACGATTCTGCACATGCACAACGATTATACGATTATTTAAGCAAGTTATGGCTTACTCCATCAACCCCAATCCTTTCAAATGGTGGCACGAATAGGGGGCTGCCAATTTCATGTTTCTTAAACGAAGCGGGTGATAGCTTGGATGGTATCGTAGACCTTTGGAATGAAAATGTTTGGCTCGCAGCACGCGGCGGTGGAATAGGAAGTTATTGGGGTAATTTACGCTCAATCGGAGAACAAGTTGGTGCTAACGGGAAGACTTCGGGCATTGTGCCATTCATTCGAGTTATGGACTCTATGACACTTGCCATCAGTCAAGGTTCGCTCCGCAGAGGTTCAGCGGCTGTTTATGTTCCCGTAAGCCACCCTGAAATTGAAGAATTTATAGAAATGCGGCGTCCGACAGGAGGTGATCCTAACCGAAAAGCTCTAAACTTGCATCACGGTATTGTAATACCTGACTCATTCATGCGTGCCGTAGAAAATGATGAAGAATGGGGCCTTACAAGTCCTAAAGATGGCACTGTTTTACGGAAAGTATGTGCACGAGATCTTTGGATTCGAATTCTGACTGCACGGGTAGAGACGGGAGAACCATATTTAATTTTTATTGATCATGTAAATCGAGCTATCCCCGAGCATCACAAGCTTGCTGGGCTACATGTCAAAATGTCAAATCTTTGCACCGAAATTACACTGCCAACCGGCCGGGATAAAGATGGTGGTGACCGAACTGCTGTGTGTTGTATTAGCTCGGTTAATCTAGAACGTTTTGCCGAGTGGGAAGATCATCCAACTTTCATAGAGGATTCAATGAGGTTCCTCGATAATGTCTTGAGTGACTTCATAGATAATGCTCAGGATGATTTTAAAAAAGCGACTTACTCGGCTATGCGCGAGCGTTCAGTTGGGCTGGGCGTAATGGGCTTTCATTCTTTCTTGCAATCAAAGATGATTCCTTTTGAGAGTGCTATGGCAAAGGTCTGGAATAAACGAATGTTTGATCACATTCGAGGTCAAGCTAACAACGCTTCAGTTAAGCTTGGCGAAGAACGCGGCGCATGCCCAGACGCGGCAGAATTCAACATAATGGAACGGTTTTCATCAAAGATGACCATAGCTCCGAATGCATCAACATCAATTATTTGCGGAGGTACCTCTCCGGGTATTGAGCCTGTGGCAGCAAATAGTTTCACTCATAAAACTCTATCTGGCTCATTTAACGTTCGTAACAAACATCTTAAACAATTACTTGCAAAAAAAGGCAAAGACACCGAAGAGGTATGGACCTCAATCACAACCAATGAGGGTTCGGTCCAACATCTGGACTTTCTAAGTCAAGATGAAAAAGATGTTTTTCGTACCGCATTTGAATTAGATCAACGTTGGATAATAGAGCATGCAGCAGACCGTGCGCCTAAAATTTGTCAATCACAATCAGTGAACCTTTTTCTTACAGCAGACGTTCATAAGCGAGACCTTCATCAGTTACACCTTCAAGCTTGGAAAAAAGGCGTAAAAACACTCTACTACTGTCGGTCTAAATCAATCCAGAGAGCAGAAGTTGTTGCTACCCAAACGACTAGAGATGAAGCAACGAACCCGCATCTTGAAAATCAAGATGACAAATATGATGCAACCCAAATCGACTATGAGGAATGTTTAGCCTGCCAATAGACAGGCCTTAAATTCGTGCCCTCAAGCGCCAAAATCAAGGACTAAACAAAAAAATGTCGCTATTAAAATCAGACCCAATATACAAACCATTTCAATACCCATGGGCATATGATGCTTGGCTGACACAGCAACGAGTGCACTGGCTTCCTGAGGAAGTGCCGCTCGCCGATGACGTTAAAGATTGGCGCAATAAATTATCGGATGCAGAGCGTAACCTGCTCACGCAAATTTTCAGATTTTTCACGCAATCTGATGTTGAAGTAAATAACTGCTACATGAAAAATTATTCACGTGTATTTCAGCCAACAGAGATACAGATGATGCTTGCAGCTTTTTCAAATATCGAAACTATCCACATTGCGGCTTACTCACATCTATTGGATACCCTCGGCATGCCAGAAGATGAGTATCAAGCCTTCTTAAAATATAAAGAAATGAAAGATAAGTATGACTATATGCAGCAATGGGGCGTAGAGACGAAAGAGGATATTGCAAAAACTTTGGCAGTATTTGGAGCATTTACAGAAGGTTTACAACTATTTGCTAGTTTTGCGATCCTAATGAACTTTCCAAGATTCAACAAAATGAAAGGCATGGGGCAAATTGTTTCGTGGTCGGTAAGAGACGAAAGTTTACATACTGCCTCAATTATCAGGCTTTTCCGTACCTTCATTAAAGAAAATGATGAGGTATGGAATGAAAAATTGCAGCACGAGTTATACGTAAATTGCTCTACGGTCGTAAACCACGAAGATGCCTTTATAGATCTAGCATTTGAACTTGGGGGAGTGGAAGGTATCGATGCCGACGGAGTTAAAAGTTACATAAGATACATTGCTGACCGCAGATTAATGCAACTTGGCTTACAGCCAATGCATCATATTGAGAAAAATCCGTTCCCGTGGCTCGACGAAATGCTGAACGGTGTCGAGCATGCAAACTTCTTTGAAAACCGTGCCACTGAATACTCTAAGGCCGCAACTCGCGGCACGTGGGACGAAGCTTTCGACTAGTTCCTCCCTGGAAGAAGCCCTTACTCTTTTTAAGGGCTACTAACCCCCCAGCTCAATGTCCCGAGCTGGGGGGATTTTTTAAAATTCAGCACCAGAGAAATAAAAAATTAATCATTACGCTCCGCGGCTACACTTTTGGCCCTATGAAAGATAGTTCTAAGCTCTAGAATACACACGGAATGGCGCGCCAAAAGCATAAGAACCATTTTTCGTGGTGAAAGTGAATTTTCCTAAAATGACGAAATCTTTGAAAAACTGAAAAGTTTACTCGGTTTTTTCTGTATTTTTTAATATGAAAGGTAAGGCTTGTCCGAGATTAGCAATCCTCATTGTAGGCATTATATCTTGTTCAAAATCAGAAATAGGATTTCCAGATTCCACGAGAATTGAGCGCAAACCCGCACTGGTGGCACCGGCAATATCTGTCGCCAAAGTGTCACCAATCATAACTATTGAGTCCCGTGGAACCCCTACACGCTCGATTGCCAAATCAAAAATTGCTTGCTGAGGCTTGCCAAAATTACGCGCCTGCTGCCCGCTTGAAGCCTCTAAAAAAGCCACTACCGAGCCCGCTTCAGGCTCAGGGCCATCTTGGGTGGGAATTATGGCATCGGTGTTGGTAGCTAGAAGCTTAGCTCCGTTAATCAAGTGCCGAACAGCAATCGTAAAATCTCCCATACTGAGGTCAAGATCAATCCCTGCGATCACGTACTCCGCTTCATCACTCTCCAATGCTCCTGCAGCAAGAACTAATTTGCGCAATGCTGCACTTCCAATGATATGAACTTTTGGGGGAGCATCAAGCTGCCTGACAAAATTTCCCACTGCCACTCCTGATGTTATTATATTTTCTGGCTCTATCGTTATCCCAAGTTGTTCGAGTTTCCGAGCATACCCATCAGGAGACCGACGAGCATTGTTTGTTAAAAATATGATTTTAACACCTCGTTCCTGGATCAAACGAATAGCCTCAGGCGAGCCAGGAATAGCTTCTTCCCCGCTGTAAATCACACCGTCCATATCAATCAAGAGGCCCTTGATCGGTTCGTTAATGCCAGCAACAATCTCTTTTTTAGATTTTACAACTGCCGGCCTTGGTGAAATCCAATGTGAGTGAATCTTCTTGCTTGCCACTTCATGGAGCATCTTATCATTCCCATGAACCACACAATGGAGCACCCCATCTATTGTCAGTTCCGCCCAAGCCTCGGAAGCAATGCCTTCGGTTGTAAAACTTTCGCTTAATGATTGAATGCTCAAATAGTGAATGCCGTCAATATTACTCAATTTGTTCCAATGAGTATGACCAGCAACACACAGAATAACTTTGCCCGAGGCCTCTATAATTTTGCGGGCATGGCCAGTATTTTTTAACGATGCCACATTCACGTTATTTTGAAACCAGAAGTTTCCCACCATGGATGCATTATCAAGGGGCACGTGTGTGAAAATTATTGTTGGCAGATCAGTTTGATTGAGATCGGTATAGAGCCATGAAAGGTCGCTGTCACTTGGGATTTCATTATCAGCGTATGTGTTTGACAAATTAATATTCCAGAAAATTAGGTGCTTACCCTTCACATCTCTGCTGTGGCTCGAAAGGTCAGATCCGAGCAATGACTCGTTTTCCCTCGGCGTCAAGTAATGTAAGTCATGATTACCTAATAAGTGGTGTGTAGGGACGTCGATTTTTCGAAAAGTGTCAGCAACTTCATTTGCAAGGTCCCAATCTGTCCTCTTATCCACGTTTGTAATTCGGTCACCCAGATCCACTACTACATCGAAATCCCCACAAGAAACCTCTTTTACAAAAGTCTCCAATAGACGCAATGCTTCAGCACCTTTCTTTGTATAGCG
Organism: uncultured Rhodospirillaceae bacterium; assembly: GCA_913043025.1. GTDB lineage: Bacteria > Pseudomonadota > Alphaproteobacteria > UBA8366 > UBA8366 > UBA8366. The sequence continues at coordinate 61,057 of CAJWLM010000001.1, read as the reverse complement.
CGAGGGGCCATGATGAATGTCAGTTATGATTGCGAGCTTCAATGGTTTCATAGGTTTTCTTATTACTGAGCTATTTGGCGAAATTTTATTCGGACGGGCTCTTTTCTAGTTGTGATAAATATAAACTGTAAAGTCTTGAGGAAGATAATCGTGCCTCATTTTGACGTTTGCAGTTAGTGTCTTACAAAAGGCTTCCACCTCGAGTGGATCAGCAAACATGAAATTTTTTGGATGCTTGCGCGGAGACAGAGAAGATAAGCAATTGAAAGCAACTCCCTGTTCTGCAACGTAAAACATCTCAGTCACAGTTCTCTTTAGAAGACTCATATCAGCTAACGGAAATATGCCACTTGCAAACACATATTGCGCCCCAAACTTCCTCGCCACATTCAGAAAGTCATTACACTCAAACATGGCTTTTGGGAACTTTGACCCAGGATGCTGGGCTCGGGCCAGCTCAATCATCTTTTCCTGAAAGTCAATGCCAGTGTAACAACCCGTGTAATCGCGTTGAGTGAGCCAATCAAGAAACCCGGCGGCCCCGCAACCTATATCAAGTACTGAAGCGCTACTAATGTCGGCGATCGCATACATTGCTTCAAACCGAATGGTCTGAAGGTGATCGCTAACCCAACCCATCCCACGATATGACCCACCATGTTTGCTCAACAAAGGATCGTAATAGTCCTTCGATCGATGGTGGTGTTTTTCTATGTCCATTTGAACAACAAACGTGATTTAAGTAGTTTTTTTGTGGAAGCGTTCATGAAAATCTCTTTTGTACTTTCTGCAAATATATGAGTAAATTCTGGTGGTGATCAGGTGCTCCAGTTTTTTTCATACTTTAGTCTTATTGTTTGTGTGAGGCCATGTGACAGAATATTTTTCAATGATGTCCGAGATCGTGAAACTTGCTGATCAAGCGGGTGAAGCAATTATGGCAGTTTATCGTACAGAATTTGAAACGAAAATTAAAAGTGATCAGTCTCCCGTAACTGAGGCCGATATTGTTGCTGAAAAAATAATTTTAGAGGGCCTTTCTAAATTAACACCTAATTTGCCTGTCGTAGCCGAAGAGCAAGTCGCTGATGGAAAAACACCTGTTTTGAGTAGCCCTTACTATTGGCTTGTAGATCCCCTTGACGGTACAAAGGAATTTGTGAGGCGGAATGACGAATTTACTGTAAATATTGCACTGATTAAGACTAAGTCTCCAATACTCGGAGTTGTTTGTGCTCCAGCATTAAAAACAAGCTATTGGGGAGCCGCCGGGCATGGCGCATTTTGCCGTGAAAATGAAATCGTCGTACCGATTGCTGTAAATGTCCCAAAAGATGATGGCATAAGTATTATAAGCAGTCGACACCATGGTAATAATCGCGAGCTGCAAGATTTTCTTGCTACTTTCAACGTTGTTCAAACACTTGAGGCAGGAAGTTCACTTAAATTTTGCGTAGTCGCAAAGGGTGATGCAGATCTTTATCCCCGCTTTGGTCCAACATGTGAATGGGACACGGCCGCTGGCCACGCAATACTTGATGCAGCTGGCGGGCAGGTCACCAAGGTAGACGGAAGTGCTTTTCTTTACCGAAAAACGCACTTCCGTAATTCAAACTTCATCGCATGGGGAGGACTCACCCCCCCCAATCGACCCGGCACTCGTTTAAGCCTTCCCAGCTGAGCATAGCACGTTTACGCCTTAGCCCCCAGCGGTAGCCAGAAATATCACCGCTTGAGCTCACGACCCTATGGCAAGGGATTAGCCAAGAGATCTGGTTTTTGGCCAGAGCGCCACCAACCGCACGGGCACCTCTGCTTTCACCAGCTATAGAAGAAAGGTTTTGATAACTCACAACAGCCGCCAATGGCACTTTGAGTAATGCCTTCCATATTTTAATTTGAAAACGAGTCCCTATCGCCAGAACCTTGGTTTTGTGGGAAGCATCAAGATGGCTAATAGCATACGGTTCTGTCTTAGCATGGCTCTCTGTTATTACAGCCCTTTTCCAAGAATCGAAAAGGGTTCTTTCCGTTGAGGCTCTACCATCATCTAGTTCAAACGCTAATCCACAGATACCTTGATCGGTTACAGCAATAAGGTATTTGCCAAATAAGTTTTCGCGCCAAGCATAAAAAATATTAAGTCCTTGCCCCTTATATCCAAATCGTCCAGGCACGGCGGTCTTAAATCTAATGCTTAGATTACTTGGAAAAAGCGGCTGCCTTAATGAACTTTCGTTTAGTTTATTGCAACAGGTTCGACTTTTCAAAAACCGCATTTTCACGTACTCAAGCTCAAAGGATTTAATAAATTGTTCTACGTCTATTCCGCCCCAACGATAACAAATCATCTCTAATTCACCAGAAGCTAACTCAAGCTCATGCTCTATAGTGCTTGGAAGGATATTTGATGGATCGTTAACATCAATCCAACTTATTACCCTCAAAATTTTTTCGTAATCCAGTCCAAGATTTGATTTTTTATTACTCAATCACCAAACCCTCAAATCACAGCTAATCATTCTAATTTTGACGCATTTATTAATTCAGACATATCGAGAATACAAAGAATGTAATTGGAAAAATAATGACCAGCTAATAGCGCAAATAACAAGGCTAATTGCTTGATTCTTTCTCCTAAAAGAAGACCAACATTGGTGCCCAAGTTATTTTTTTGGCGGAAATATTGATACTGTATGAGTATGGCCTAGCGGACCATGCCCTGCACCAAACCCAGGAGCATTCCGAATTGCTTTAAGAACATATTCTCTAGCTCGACATATGGCCTTATCTAGCACCAATCCTTGTGCAAGGCCGGTGGCTATTGCCGACGCTAAGGTGCAACCTGTGCCATGCGTGTGCTTAGTAACAATACGCTGTGTTTCAAACCATTCGGATCCGAGTGACGTAACAAGCAAATCATAAAGCTGAGAGCCCTTGAGATGTCCACCTTTGAGCAACACCGAACCAGGCCCGAAATCTAGTATTTTTTTTGCTGCTGCTTCCATTTGTTCTGGCCCTTCAATACGTATGCCCGTCAACGCCTGCGCTTCCGGGATGTTGGGTGTGACGAGATCTGCTAATGGAAGCAGTCGCTGCTTTAAAGCGTCAACAGCGCTAATGTCGAGCAATCTGTGTCCTCCTTTAGCAATCATTACTGGGTCGAGCACGTAGACCATGCCCGCCGACATCATTCGATACACCCCTGCTACAGCTTCTATTACCGGAGCCGAGTGAAGCATGCCCGTTTTCAAAACATCGGCACCTATGTCCTCTAAAACGACCTTCATTTGATGAGCAACAAATGCAGGCTCTATCGGCTGAACACTTGCCACCCCTGTTGTATTTTGAGCCGTTAAAGCAGTAATAGCTGTTGCCGCATACCCACCGAGAGCCGTAATAGTTTTGATATCAGCCTGGACCCCCGCCCCACCACTAGAGTCTGAACCAGCTACAACGAGCACCCTCCCTTTTTTTAATGACATTAGCCTGCCGCCTTTTTGATTGCCGCCGACAAGCTATCTACGACCTTACATATAAGTTCCTCATTATCACCTTGAGCCATAACCCGAACTACAGGTTCTGTTCCCGAGGGACGAATTACCAAACTACCATCCCCGCCCAATTGGGTTTTCCCATCTCTAATCGCTTTCTGCACTAATTCATCATTCAGAGAGAGGGTACCACTGAATTTAATATTTTCTAATTTCTGCGGTACCGGCTCGAATGCGTGCCCTATATCGCTGAGTGATTTATTTTTCCTTACAAGCACAGCCAGAACCTGAAGTGCAGCTATTAACGCGTCACCGGTCGTAACATAGTCCCTGAGAATGATATGCCCTGATTGCTCTCCGCCAACATTTAAGTTTCGCTTCCGCATTTCCTCGACAACATATCTATCCCCAACCGCCGTTCGGGTCAGAGTGAGCCCCAACTCGCCAAGAAACCTTTCTAATCCAAGATTGGACATCACTGTTGCTACAATTCCATCACCACACAAACGCCCTTGTGATTGCAAATTTTCTGTTATAATTGCCATCACTTGATCACCATCAAGTATGACACCTTTCTCGTCTGCAATGATAACTCTGTCTGCATCACCGTCTAAGGCAATGCCTATATCAGCTTTTTCTTCCTGAACACGATCACACATGTAGGTTGGGTCAGTAGCCCCAAGCCCTTTATTGATGTTGGTGCCATCAGGCGATATACCGACCGGGATAACATCGGCTCCCAGCTCCCAAAAAACGCTGGGCGCAACTTTGTAAGCGGCGCCATGAGCGCAGTCGACCACGATTTTTAGCCCATCAAGGCGACTTCCTTTAGGAAAAGTCTGCTTTACGAATTCAATATAACGTCCGGGTGCATCATCAAGACGACGTGCCCTACCGAGCGCTTCAGGCGCCGCTAGTCCTTTACTGCTATCTCCCATGGCTGCTTCAATAGCAAGCTCCTCCTCGTCCGAGAGTTTGTAACCATCTGGGCCGAACAGTTTTATACCATTATACTGATGAGGATTATGCGATGCCGAAATGACTACTCCGATATCCGCACGAAGGGAACGAGTCAACATTGCAACAGCTGGCGTCGGCATTGGCCCCACCATTGTTACGTCCACCCCCATCGATGTAAAACCTGCTGTCAACGAAGGCTCCAGCATATACCCGGACAACCGAGTATCTTTGCCAATCACCGCCGAATGATTGCCTTTACCACAACAAACATGGCTAGCTGCTGCCATCGCAAGCTGCAGGACCGTTTCAGGCGTTATTGGCATGCTATTGGCAACGCCGCGAACGCCGTCGGTGCCGAAAAATCTACGCCCCATACCCCTCTTCCAAAAGTGAGTAACTGCTCATTTCACTAAATTTTTAGAGAAGCACGGAGAGAGGAGCAAGTACCTATTATAACACATTTTGTTGCAGTTTATTAACTATTCTGCGGTTCGGGCGCAGGACCAACACCTCCTGTATTGGGGACCGATGAGCGGACATTATCAGCCACGGATTGCTCGTCGTCTACACGCACTATTGGGTCTCCGCGCAAAGCAACCGGAATTTCGTCACCAGTTAAAGTTTCGTACTCTAACAATGCGTTAGCCAAATTATGAAGATCACCGATCCTCTCTGAAACAATTTTGCGAGCGGTCGCCTCGCCTTCCTCCACAAACTTCCGCACCTCCTTGTCTATTATACTTGCTGTCTCGTCGGACATGTTTTGCCGTTGGGTGACCGAGTGACCAAGAAAAACCTCCTCTTCATTCTCTGAGTACCTAAGCGGGCCGAGTACATCAGAAAATCCAAACTCAGTCACCATCCGACGCGCCAGAGAAGTCGCTTGATGTATGTCGTTAGAGGCCCCGGTAGTGATCATGTCTTCACCAAATATCAACTCCTCAGCTACACGACCACCGAATAAACTGGCCAAATTAGCTTTAAGTTCCAAAATCGATTGGCTCAACTTGTCGCGTTCAGGCAAGAACATAGTTACCCCTAATGCCCTTCCACGCGGGATAATGGTTACTTTGTGAACTGGATCGTGGCCCGGAACCTCCAACATGACCAAGGCATGCCCTGCTTCGTGATAAGCTGTGAGCTTTTTTTCGTCTTCGGTCATTACCATTGACCGCCGCTCAGCACCCATCATTACCTTGTCCTTCGCTTCCTCAAGCTGTGACATGGAGACGGCTCGACGATTTTTGCGTGCGGCCAAAAGCGCGGCTTCATTCACTAAATTAGCTAAATCTGCGCCGGAAAATCCGGGAGTTCCACGCGCAATAACTTTTGGATCTACATCTGGAGTCAATGGCACTTTCCGCATGTGGACCTTAAGGATACGTTCCCTCCCTAGAATATCGGGGTTTGGAACAACAACCTGACGGTCGAACCTCCCAGGCCTCAGTAAAGCCGGATCTAACACATCCGGACGGTTTGTCGCTGCGATCAAAATAACGCCCTCGTTCGCCTCAAATCCATCCATCTCGACAAGAAGCTGATTTAACGTCTGTTCCCGCTCATCGTTCCCGCCGCCTAAACCAGCACCACGATGTCGCCCTACTGCATCTATTTCGTCGATAAAAACCAAACACGGCGCATTTTTCTTAGCCTGTTCAAACATATCGCGAACTCGCGATGCACCAACTCCTACGAACATTTCCACAAATTCTGAACCGGAAATCGTAAAAAATGGAACATTAGCTTCACCGGCTATTGCTCGGGCAAGCAACGTTTTCCCAGTCCCGGGAGGACCAACAAGGAGCAAACCCTTTGGAATGCGACCCCCCAAACGTTGAAATTTGTGGGGGTCTTTTAAAAAATCAACTATTTCTTCTAATTCTTGTTTAGCCTCTTCAATGCCAGCAACATCTTCAAATGTCACCCGACCGCTCCGCTCCGTAAGCATGCGCGCTTTAGATTTTCCAAAACCCATTGCACGCCCACCACCGGACTGCATTTGACGCATGAAAAAGATCCACACCCCGATTAAGAGAAGCATTGGAAACCAATTCAATAAAACAGCAAAAAGCGTAGGCATGCCCTCCTCAGGTGGCTTTGCCTCCACTACAACGCCGTTTTTTATGAGCCTGTTAATGAGACCGGGGTCTTCTGGAGCTATTGATGTAAACAATGCATTAGAATTTTTGTAAGTCCCAATTATCTTATTTTCTTGGATGGTGACCTTTGAAACCTGCCCTTTTTCAACATCGCTGAGAAATGCAGAGTAAGGGACATCAGTCATGGTGCTCCCTCCTTGCGGACGCTGGAACAGGTTAAAAAGACCGAATAAAACCACTAAAATAACAGCCCAAAGGGCTACATTACGACCAAACAGAGCCTTCACTCCCTAAGTATTTAAAAGCACTCGCGATAACGAAACCCAAACAAACTTTTTTAATACCACCTCAATCCGCATTTGTCACGGTAACGTGTTGTTTCGCTCGAACGCCTCATTACGTTCCCCACCTATGTTCCTAACAGTTTTAAAGGATGCGGCTGAGAGAGGTCTCTGAGGTTGAAAAGTCACTTCAGGTAAGCCATCCTTCAATGTAGCATTAGATAAAGGTATACCTACAACATTGGGCACTAACACCTTCCCGTCAAGGCCTGTGAATAACGGCAATGCCTGCCAGAAAGGGACAGGCATTCGTTCTATTTCGCGAGCACCGAAATTGGGCGGGTTTTGACGATCGGGCAGGAATACTTTTGGTATTTGATTAGGCGATCCTGAAATTAAAAACCTACCGTCCCATAGCCATTTATTACCCATTTCAGTAATTTCGGCTTTGTGAGGTTTTTCGCGAAATATAAAAATAGCATTATCTTGTTCACGCATTTGACAACCACAAAGCGTGCGACAAAACTTCCTTCCCACTCTCTCAGTCTGCACCAGAGATTCGTAACAATTAATTAGTTGATCGCCACGAGGCGAGTGCAATTTCCCGCCAATTGTACGCAACACACGCCCCAAAGCTCTCAGTGCTACTTCGCGAGAACTTTTCAAGATGGGTTGAGGATTTAGCCGCGCAAACCCTTCAGGGAATACAACAACTGATTCCGCCATAAGGGCTGCTGTCTCATCCTCTAATGCTGATCGTGCTTCCGCCATGCGCTTTGCTACCTTAGACAATCTTTTAATAGTGCCGCCCTCTCGTGCAAGCTCGGGCAATAAAGCGCGAATACGAACTCGCTTGAAAGCCTTGTCTTCGTTTGACGGGTCCTTCACAAAGGCTTGCCTTTCGGACTTTAAAAAAGCGATGAGGCGAGATTTGGGAACAGACAATAATGGCCTCAATATTCGACATGACTCACGCTCTACGACCGGAGCCATGCTTGCCAAACCATCGATGCCACTACCACGCATTAAGTTGAGAATAAGGGTTTCAGCCTGATCTTCTTTTTGATGACCCATGCAGAGATGTAAAACGCCCCGTTCCCTGCACCAATCTCCCATCAGACGATATCGTTCGGACCGAGCGACATTTTGTAACGATGGGGTCGACCTTGTGAGATTTGCACACAAAATTTCACTTTCTAGCCCTTTTTCTGCAAGCCAGCTTTTTACTGTAATTGCTTCATGGCGCGACTCATCTCGGATACCATGATCAACTATTAAGGCAGTTACTCTCCCACCATTAACTTTGATCCATTTATCTAGCAATAAAACCAGCGCTAAGCTATCAGCGCCACCAGAACACCCCACGGCTAAATGCGGTGAATATTCAAAAGGTCCCACCTCCTCCATAAGCGCCCCAAACTCATCCGAAGAAATCTCCAAATCACAATTAAGGCTAGACCCAGAATTCATTGATTATTTACATTTATTCTGTTTGACAGAATCTCTTGCGTTGCGTGTCAGACGTGAGCCCGCATTCGGATAATCTTTCAGTAATTTCACCCAGGTAGCGCAAGCTGATTTTTTCTCTCCAACCGAATTGAGAGCTTTCCCTAATTTCAAAAGATTATCAGGCGCTTTTTTACTTTTCGGGTAACGACGATACCCATCTAGGAAGACCCTTGCCGCCTCGGCGTATTGCTTCCGATCATAATATGTTTCTCCCAGCCAGTACATCGCATTTCCTGCAAGCGAATGTTTAGGGTTTTTCTCAATAAAAGCTTTAAGTGACCGCGCAGCATTTTCAAAGTCGCGTTTCTTTAAAAGACCAAAAGCATATGTATACTGTTGATTTGGAGTTCCATCTGGTAAAAGCGCTATATTGTTCGTTTTTTCGGGTATACGAGCGTTGAGAGGCCGTTGCACACTAGACGATGATTGAACCTTTGTAAGTTTTTGCGTCGTGTAGACTGAGCCATCTAATTCTGGCTTCTGTTTGATTTCAGGTGAGTTATTGGCGATATCGCCAGGAGAGATAGTGCCAAGAATTTTCTGGCCAGGCTTCAAGCCACGCGTCGGGGAAATATCCTTCTCCGGAGCAAAAGGCGGTTTTGAACCTTGAAAAGATTGACTTACACCAGTTTTTATTTCGATGGCGCGAAGACGCAAATCCACATCGGAGATGAGCCGCTGCAACCGACCTTCATCACGACCTTGACTATTTTCTATTTCCTCCAACTTCCCAGTCAACGTCATGATTTGTGCTTCTAAAGACTGCAGCTTCAAATGCAGCCGAGATACCGCATCAGCAGGCAAAGCATTCGTAGGCTTCGCTAAGCCAGGTTTAGCGGGCTGGCCACTTCCAGACCCTGAGTAAACATATCGTTGAAGATCGCGTATATCTTGCACTAAGCGCCGCAAATCTTCGGCGTAGTCTTTGTTCTCTTGGGCTCGCGCTGTGTAACCAAAAACTAGTATAAAACTAACAGCGAGTGTAAAAACCGCCTTAAGCATGATCCCACTCCGTAAACGTCCATAAATATCGGGAGATTAAGGCCGTTTTATGGCAGGTGAGGGTGCAGAGCAACGCCTTGCTAAGCGCTCTCTGCACTGAACCTCAGGCCTATGCTAGTTGGCAGAAACACCCTTTACCAACGATACCGACCTTCTATTTTGAGACCACGCCCAATCAGTTGAACCAGGCACTGCCGGACGAGATTTACCATAACTTATGGTTTTAACTCTGCTTGCGGCCACACCGACGCTGATGAGATAATCTTTGACAGCGTTAGCACGGCGCTCACCCAAACCCAAATTATACTCGGTGGTGCCGCGCTCGTCACAGTGGCCCTCAATGACAAGATTGACTCCATTATGTTTTGTCATCCAAGCTGCCTGTTTTTTTAGTGTTGATATACTTTCAGAGTTTAAATCGGCCTTATTTGTGCCAAAAAATACCCTATCACCAACATTCACAACAAAATCTTGCTGCGACCCTGGCACTGCTGCAGGAGCAGGCGCGGTCCCTCCACTTGAAGAAGTGGCTGCGTCCCCGGAGCCTGCTGTAGAGCCCGTTCCCTCCGACGGCGTTTCACAGCCGGCGACTATGGATAGGGCGGCTAAAAGACTTAAGACTTTAAGTTTCATTTACAAAACCCCCTGAGTGTTATGGTGAGGCGAAATATTTGTTATATAGCACATGATGCTAAAAATACCATTTATCAAAAAACGATTATGCCTTTAGACAGCTTAGACCACGTAGCTCTAGGAAGAAACCCCAAGATGCACCTTTTTATGGAAGCAATGGTGACCATGCAGGATGCGCAGCCTCACCAGGCGTTACCACTCTGCGGAGATTATGGCCTGTAAGATCCACAGAGAAGATATAGCTCTCACCGCCACCGCCGCCTCTTTCAGTTCTTTTTTTCCGAAAGAACATCAACACACGACCATTGGGAGACCAAGTCGGACCTTCATCCAAGAAGCTCTCACTAAGCATACGTTCACCAGATCCATCAGGCCTCATTACGCCTATAAAAAAACGACCTTTATACTGCCGCGTAAATGCTATCAAGTCGCCTCGAGGGGACCAAACTGGGGTTGAATACCTGCCCTTACCAAAACTAATACGCTTTGCATCGCTATCGCTTCTGCTCATAATGTAGATTTGAGGCGAGCCACCGCGGTCAGAATTAAAAACTATGCGCTTACCATCAGGCGAAGCACTGGGCGATGTATCGATGGCCGGGTGCCGTGTTATTCGCCGGGCACGCCGAGTCCGCAAATCCATCAGATAGATATCCGAATTACCATTTTCGGCATGAGACATAAGCACTTCATTACCATCTGGCGTAAAGCGCGGAGCAAATGTCATACCCTTAAAAGTGCCAAGAATTTCTTGTCTGCCTGTTTCGATATTAAACAGATACACACGCGGAGCGTCATTGAAAAACGACAGATAAGTAATTTCTTGTGTTGTTGGCGAAAACCTTGGTGTCAGAACCAGTGCTTGCCCATCTGTTAAAAATCTCTGGTTAGCACCGTCTTGATCCATAATTGCTAATCGAGTAATTCGCCGTGTCTGGGGACCACTTTCCGCTATGTAAACAATTCTAGTGTCAAATATACCCGTCTCACCCGTGATCCGCTTGTAGATTGCATCAGCGATAATGTGAGAAACACGGCGCCAGTTATCCGTTTTGGTAAAGTATGCAAGACCCGTCATTTGCGTTTCAGCCACAACATCCCAAAGTCTAAATTCAACGCGAAGCCTACCATCATCTTGACGCTTCACATTTCCACTAACAAGCGCCTGTGCGTTTATGACTCGCCAGTCATTAAATTCAATCTTTGAATTCAATGACTCAGGTTGCTGCAAAAAAGCCTTTTTATCTACCGGCTTAAAAAGACCCGAGCTTTCAAGATCAGACGTTATAACCTGAGCTATATCAGCCCCAACTTGGCGTTCCTGCATGGAGGAACCATAAAACTCAGTGATTGCTACAGGTATTGGGGAAACAACGCCCCGGGTGATATCAATCCGCACTTCGGCGCAAGCAAAAAAGCTATAAAATGTGAAAGCCAGAAAAATTTTACTCGCAATCCAAAAAGTTAATCTATTCATAATATTTTTCATCGTCCGAGCATCTCTCTTGGGTCAAAGACTATTGTCATAGTTTTAAATTGTTCATACTTGTCGAGTGGAAATTTGAGTTGACGGCAACGCGGATTTAGGACGGCTCGATACGCACTCTCGACTGCCGCCCTGAAATAAGGATCCGACGCTGCGCGCGCCTTGTCTATAACATTTACAGTTTGAACTGTGCCGTCGGGCGTGACGTATAAACGCAGCTCGACAGTTAATTCCTCTGCATTCTTTGCGCCAACCGGCGGATTCCAACACCGCTCGATTTGGCGACGTATAGCATTCTTGTCGCTTTGTGTGACCCTCCCCAACAAACTTGCAAGCTGGTTCGGTTTTGGGTCCGCGGCCACAGACTTGTGTTTCTCCAACACATTCAGAATATTTTTGTCGAAGTCTTTCACCTGTTTTTTTCTCTCTGCTGGTTTTATCTTCTCTAATTTTTCGACAGACTTCAACACCGATGCGAATAGGTCTCGTGGTGGTATCCTTGGCTTCATACGCGGGCGGGGGGGAGACGTCGGCTGTAACCGTTCCTCTGCTTTTTGTTTTGGAGCTGTTTGCAATGGTTCTTTTAAAGGTTTCTTTTCCAACATATTTGAAGGCAAAGGCACTGCAGTTGCCTCGGTGGAGGGGGGAGGAGGTGACGGCCGAGGGGTAGCAGAGACCGTGGGCTGCTTCTTGGGCGGCGCTTTTTTTACCCTCGGTTTCTTGGCCTCCAATTCGCTTACAACCTCTATTTCGATAAATTTTTCTGGCTCGATTATCGGTTGGTCGACTGTAGGCAGACCTGCCCAGCCCAATAAAACAACTGATAGATGCAGAAGAACAGAGATGACAATAGGTGTACGCATTAGGGTGATTCATTTCTTTCGCTTTTTGTTCCGGCTCGTTTTCTTTCTCAGGCTCGGCAGCTGTGCAAGAAGTGAAACTTTTTTGAAACCCGCGGCGCTTACAGCTCCCATAATTTCCATCACACGACCATATGCTATGGATTTATCCCCTCTTACAAAAATCCTAATATCCGGATTGGCGTCTGTGACAGCGATGAGGCGCGGAATAAATTTGTCCTTCGAAACCTTAGCTTTTTGGACAAAAATTTCACCCTTCAAATTTAAGGATATTACCAACGGTTCATCTGTCTTGTTTAAGACAGCTGCTTTTGTTTTTGGTAAATCGACAGGTACACCCACTGTCAACAGGGGCGCCGTTACCATAAATATTATAAGCAGCACAAGCATGACATCAACGAACGGTGTCACGTTTATCTCCGCCATTGGCGCACGCCTAAACCGAGATCCGGATCTTGAAAAACGACTAGTGACTTGCAGAGATGCGCCCACTTAGCTTTTCCCCTCATCCATCCGACGTGAGAGAATGGCGCTGAATTCCCCTGCAAATGCCTCGAGCCGGCTGCCATAAGTACCAAGCTCAGATGTGATTTTGTTGTAGCCAACAACTGCTGGGATCGCTGCAACAAGACCTAATGCAGTGGCTAGCAGGGCCTCAGCAATTCCAGGAGCAACCACAGCAAGGCTTGTTTGCTTGGTGACAGCTATTGCTTGGAAACTATTCATTATGCCCCAGACTGTTCCAAACAAGCCCACGAATGGCGCAGTGGAGCCTACTGAAGCAAGAAACGTCATATATCGTTCCAATCTTTCCATTTCACGTCCTAACGTAACTTGCATTACGCGATCAATGCGTTCGCGGAGAGCCTCAGCTACCGCCTGTTCAATCTTTCCCTTTGATAACGCCCTGCGCCATTCACGCATCGCCGACGAGAATACTGCCGCCATTGGATCATGAGGGTTCTGTCCTATCCGCTCGTAAAGATCGTCTAGTGAACCGCCAGACCAGAAAGCATCTTCAAACTTAAAGGCCCTTTTTTCAAGATTGCGCATTCGCAAAATCTTTTCAATTATAATGGCCCAGGTCCATACCGAAGCGGCGATGAGCGCAACCATTACTGCTTTTACTACCCAATGAGCACGCCAAAACAGGCTCATTATCGAAAGGTCAGCGGCCTCTTTGGATCCGGGCAACGTCACGGCATCAATAACGGTTTGTTCCATTTTTTTGTGCTCCTTTTTCTCCGCTAGGTTAAGCCAAACGAACTGACCGAGCCTCGGATTTTTTGTGGCAAACGAGTTGGCTGTCCAACTTTATTGAGACATGCCATTTGGACGTTCATCTCAACCAGTCTATCGCTCCCCCTATATACCTCTTGGATCATGGTTATTGTGGCACCGCCAATTTTGGCTACGCCAGTGCGAACCTCCAGCATATCGTCCAGTTTAGCTGGTCGCCTGTATTTTATTGCGCAACTACTAACAGCAAACGAAATACCAAATTCAACCATTACTTCAATATTCCCGGACCCAATCGAGCGTAGTAACTCACTACGAGCTCGCTCTGCGAATTTAAGATAGTTAGCGTAATAAACGATGCCGCCAGCGTCAGTATCTTCGTAGTAAACCCGGAGTGTGTAGATATGCGGCAAGTTAACCATCATCGGCCTCTTGCTTGTTTAGTAAACTCAATTGTTCACTTGCTCCGGACGGCGCCTCTAAACCAAGGCGCTGCCACGTTTGGTTGGTGAGCATTCGCCCACGCGGGGTACGTTGAACCAGTCCTTGTTGAATCAGGTAAGGCTCAATTACTTCCTCAAGAACATCACGTTGCTCCGCCAAAGCAGCAGCTAAGGTCTCAACCCCGACTGGCCCACCGCCATAGTGCTCAGCAATAGCCGTAAGATATCGATGATCCATCCGATCTAATCCCGCCGAATCAACACCCAGCTTGTTCAATGCAGAATCTGCAGCATCTGCATCTACTGTTTTTGCCTCGTCAACCATCGCAAAGTCCCGAACTCGGCGCAATAACCTACCAGCAACACGCGGCGTGCCACGACTTCGTTTTGCAATCTCACTAGCCCCATCAGAAGTCAGATCCATCTTCAGTAGACTAGCGCCACGTTCTACAATCTGAAGTAACTCTTTCTCATCATAGAAATTCATCCGCATTTGTATGCCAAATCTTTCGCGTAAAGGCGTTGTGATCAATCCAGATCGGGTTGTTGCTCCAACCAAAGTGAACTTTGGCAAATCAATGCGAATGGATCTTGCTGCAGGGCCCTCACCAATTATCAAATCGAGTTGGAAATCCTCCATTGCCGGGTAGAGAACTTCCTCAATTGCCGGGTTAAGCCTATGGATCTCATCTATGAATAAAACATCGTGGGGCTGCAAATTTGTAAGAATGGCAGCCAGGTCTCCTGCCTTCGCTACAACTGGACCGGATGTAGCTCGAAATCCTGCGCCCAACTCGCGAGCAACTATTTGTGCTAATGTCGTTTTACCCAAACCAGGCGGGCCAAAAAGCAGTGTGTGATCGAGTGCTTCTCGACGTTTTTTCGCAGCGTTTATAAAAACCGAGAGATTTTCCCGCACAGTCTTTTGCCCTATGAATTCGTTGAGCCCCTGCGGACGCAATGCATTTTCGGGCCGATCTTCCGTGGCAAAATCAGATGTCACAGCACGGTCTGCCGGGTCGTTCATTGACTCAGCTCCTTTAAGCCAGATTTGATTAGATCATCTAAACCAACATCTGGGCCCAATAATTGAGAAGCACGTGATACTGCGCCAACCGCCTGCATCCGTGAAAAACCAAGGTTTACGAGTGCAGACACCGCCTCCCTGTCAAAACTATTTATACTTTCCGCTGACAGTTCAATATCAGAAATTTGCCCGTCAACCGCTAGCTTACCTATTTTATCATGAAGTTCAGCAACTATACGCTGTGCTAGTTTTGGGCCGATACCGTTAGCCTGTCCGACAATTACTTTATCCTTGGCGAGCACTGCGTCCGTGAGTTCCTTGCGTGTTAGAGTAGTCATGATAGACAGGGCTACTTTAGCGCCAACGCCTTGCACTGTTGTCAGCATCCGGAACCAGTCACGGTCGGCAACATCATTAAACCCGTAGAGATGAATATGATCTTCCCGCACGTGGGTTTCGATCTGCAGTGTTACCATTTGGCCAAGCGTTGGTAGAGCGGACAAAGTACGCCCAGAACAAAAAACAATATAGCCAACACCACCAACATCGACGACTGCGCAATCTTCACCCACTGAATCGAGGAGGCCTGTAAGCTTGCCAATCATGACAATACCTTCTGCAAAGTATTATTATTTTCCCAACTCATCTCAGTCTCTCGGGTGTTAGCGTGGCAGATTGCGACCGCCAAAGCATCAGCTGCATCCGCGCTAGAAAATTGGCATCCGGGCAAGATTCGCCTGACCATCATTTGGATTTGTTCCTTACTAGCGTGCCCAGCCCCCACCACGGACTTTTTAATACGGTTCGCAGAATATTCTGCAACAGTCAGACCCGCTAACGCAGGCGTTAAGACAACCACGCCTCGCGCCTCGCCCAACTTAATTGTAGATCGCGGGTTCTTATTTAAAAAAGTTTCTTCTACCGCCGCTTCGCTTGGTTCGTGGAGGCAAATTGCCTCCATTAACCCATCGTGAAGAACACGTAAACGTTCGCCAAGCCCCTCCTTAGGGCGGGGTCGTACAGTACCATCGGCAACATAGGTTAGACGATTAACCTCAACATCGATAACCCCCCAACCTGTATTTCTGAGGCCTGGATCCAAACCAATAATACGCATATTCTTACAGCCCTATGCTGTTAATCTTTCCATGACATCATTAGCGATATCAAAATTTGCCGAAACGGTTTGAACATCATCATTATCATCAAGCGATTCAAAAAAATTGAGCAGCTTTGGCACATCGTTGTCATCGACTTGAACAGTATTTTGTGGCCGCCAAACTAGCTTCGCCGATTGTGGCTCACCAAAACCAGCCTCCAAAGCATTTGAAATAGCGTGTAGTTCAGATGCTGTGCAGATTATCTCGTGGCTTTCATCGTTCGTAATAACATCTTCCGCACCGGCTTCTAGAGCGGCCTCAAACATAGTGTCAGAATCCACTTCACTTGACGCATAACGTATCTCACCCACACGGTCGAAGAGAAAACTTACGGCGCCCGTCTCAGCAAGCGACCCTCCATGCTTGGAAAAAATTGATCGCACCTCAGATGCAGTCCTATTACGATTATCTGTAAGGGCTTCGATAACAATTGCAATGCCACCTGGACCATAGCCCTCATACCGGATTTCCTCAAAATCAGCACCCTCGCCTCCACCAGCACCTTTCTTGATAGCTCTTTCCATATTGTCTTTCGGCATATTACCGCCGCGCGCGGACGCGATAGCTGCACGTAAACGTGGATTGGAAGATGGATCATCTCCACCCATTTTTGCTGCAACTGTTAATTCCCGCCCTAATTTAGCGAATAGCTTGGCGCGTTTCTTATCCTGCGCACCTTTGCGATACATTATGTTTTTAAATTGTGAGTGACCAGCCATGCTTCAGTTTCCACTAAAAAATCGTGTATAACAACATACAGAGAATAGTGCTTCCATATATACCAAATATAGACACAAAAGGTATATAATTTAAGGTAGATAGAGGACTATTGTGGCAACAATGAGGTGGATTATTTGCGATTATGGATTTTAAGGAGTTACAAAACGGTCAAACTCTGTCGTAACACTCCATATTGGATGCAGCTGGTACAGGCCTAACACAAATAATATGAACTTCGGCGCATCCCTCACTAAGTGCTTCGTATATCTTTTCTAACCAACTTCACCAAGAGCGTCTTGTTCCTATTGAAACGGCCGACATTCAAAACTGAGAACTTTAATGTTTTTATATTTATTATTCGTCGATTGTCGAAAAGGAATTGAATGATAAACTCGTTGCGATGATTATCTAGACGATGATTATCTAGATACAGTTTTTATCTAAATACTCAGGAAGAGGTGGGTCAAATGAGAAATCTTTATCTAGTTATCCCATTCGTGCTTCTATTTTCAGCAACTTTTGGAAAGATATCTGCCGCCGAACCCATTTATCATGAAAAATTATATCCTGAGGGCTCAGAAAAACAACCGGCAGTCATAGCTTTACATACTAGCGGCGGTTTCAAGACAATCAAACACCTAACAAAACGCTACGTTGACGCAGGGTTTATCGTGTATGCGCCAGATTTTTTTCAAAGACATGGAATAACGTCATCTAACAGGATGGAAACATTCAATGAATATCGTCAGAGTATTGAAAACGAATTATCGGAACTCGTTGAGGTGATTAAAAAAGATCCCAAAGTGGATGACAGAAATATCTTTGCCGTTGGCTACTCTAATGGAGGCTTCTGGGCGTGCTTTCTTGCCGGATCCTCAAAGGTTAATGCCGGCGTTTCTCACTACGGCGTTTGGAAAGCTAATTTTGGAGGAGAAATAACTAATGACTATCCAATGGGTTATTTTTCCTCCTCAAGCTCGCCTACTTTGGCATTACATGGTGGGAGGGATTTGACCCAAAAAATTGAATTTGCCGAAGAGGCTTGGAAGGAAATAAGATCACAAGGTGCAGATCTAACAACCCATATTTTTCCCCGAGCAAATCATGGTTGGGACAAAAAAAATAGCTGGAAGTTTCGTTATAACCAGGCGGTAGACTTGGAATCGCACAAGCTAACAATATTGTTTTTCAAACAGCATATCCGCAATTGATCGGCATCCAGGAACTTTTGATAAGATCAGAATTTTTATGGTTTGTTTCGTTGGTACAAAAACAACTAATTTCAATTAAGATTTTTGATCGCTAAACACAACAGTAAACAAAAAACCTCGAGTGGTCCTGTAGATCAAATTGCTAATACTTTTGGCTGGCCTTGGCTACAAAGTAGGTATGTGGCTCTTCAATCTTCCCCCGATTCGGACTGGTTCTACGCGAGATGCAAGTCCGGTGGATGAATCAGTCTCAAAAAAAGTTCCGCACAAGGTGGCTTCTCCGTCCGCTGGAGATAATCGAACTCTTGGGAGTTTTCGATAAAAATTGGCTATTGACCCATCTTTTTGCATGCCAATAACAGAATCATAATCACCGCACATCCCCGCATCAGCTTGAAATGCTGTACCACCTACTAAAAGATGAGCATCGGCCGTTGGCACATGAGTATGTGTACCAACAACCAAACTAGCATGCCCATCAGCAACATGTCCTAAGGCCATTTTCTCGCTGGTTGCCTCTCCATGCACATCAATAATAATCGCTTCAAAACCCGCTGACTTTGGGGTCCCTAAGGGTAGTTCTTTCTCTAAAGCCGAAAAGGGATCGTCTAGCAGCTCCATGAATAATCGGGCCATAATGTTTATGACCTTGATTTTCCGACCCGACCCGTCAACATACACTCCCATCCCACGACCAGGTGTACCTGCAGGAAAGTTTAATGGGCGCAATAGGCGTTTTTCTTGTGCAATATACGGAATGATTTCAGACTTATCCCAACTGTGGTTTCCTCCCGTTATGACGTCCACTCCGATCCCGAAGAGTTCTCTACAAATTTTTTCGGTTATGCCAAAGCCGTGAGCCGCATTTTCTGCGTTGGCAATAACAAAATCGAGTTTTAAGGCACGCTTTAAACTGGGTAACTCTCTCAAAACCACGGTTCGGCCGCTTTTGGCTACAATATCACCTAGAAATAAGACTCTCATCACAACCTACCCATCACTAAACCCTCAGATTTTTCATGCCAACCTCAGTTACTATCCAATCTAGCTTTTGATCATTTGAGCAAGTGGGAACTTCTTTTATCTCTTGTCCAGCATAAGCTATTCCCACAGCCGTAATTTCTTTTTTTTTCCGAAGCTCAGCGAGCGTACGATCGTAATAACCGCCTCCGTAACCTAATCGCCCCCCTTGAGCATCGAACGCTAAAAGCGGTATCATCAAAATATCTGGCATAATGAAAGCCGAGCTTCTGACGGGTTGCAAGGTGCCGTATGGGCCCTTTACTAGTTGCATGTTTTCTGACCAGCCTTGAAACACAAGTCTCTTTTGATTGGGAATAACAATCGGCAATGAAACTTTGATCCCAGCACGAGATAATTTTTGCAAAAGAGGCTTTACATTAAATTCATCAGCAATTGGCCAATAACCTGCGATGCTGCCATCACCGATAATAGTCAACGCCTCCATGAAATTTTCTGCAAGGTCGACGGCAGCGCTGGTAACACTGGCTGATAACAATGCTCTTTTTGACTTTGAATAAACCCTTAATTGGATTTTCTGAGCCGTTACATCGTTCATTATAGGGAATAACACCGCCGCGACGGCCGTTGATCGAGTACATCCTCATGGGACCTGGACAACCAGGTGGGTACCATATGTTGGAGCCACGACCCCAACAGGGACGGTTCCCTGAGAAATGTTATCGCCCCCGGGATATTCGAGACCTCACGAACCGCGCAGCGGATAAACATTCTATACCCCGGTATCTTCGAGCTTGCTAGCAAGAGCTTCAATACGCTCTACAAATAATTCCAGAGAATCAATCGTTCTTTCATCCTCACCAGTAGGTGTTTGCTGTCCCCCAAGTCTGGCAAGCAGGTCAATATCTGCCTCTCCTCGTTCGGCTGATAGCGCGGCGTATGCATCACCTAATTCATCAGCAACTAACAAACTTGCCATCAAAAGCAATCTATTCTCACCTACCTGACCCACCGACTCCGCGATCTCATTCACACGTTTATCAATGTATTCAGCGAGGCGGGCTAAATGCTCCTCTTGGCCATCTTCGCAGGCAATAACATGGTTTCTGCCATTAATCGTGATCGATAAATCACTCATACTTTTTCTTATTCCGCTTAGATTAATTTCAGACGTCGTTTGTCAAGATACAATTCAACCTCTTGATGATGATCCCCACACGATCAGCCATCTTTTCGTTCTGCAATCGCAGCTGTGCGCATTCTGCCCGAGCCTCGCCTAACTGACGAACACACTGTTCCTGATCAGGAACACCTGTTTCAACATCCGACTTTTTCAGAGCTACCTGCTCGAGGCGAACGGTTACGTCTTCTAATCGATCGCGTATTTCGGCTAGACGTGACATTGATAAACCCATTGTTTATTGATTTCAATTCTTCAGCACAAACACAACGTCGCAATAAGAGAAAACTCCTACCAACAAATTGCAAGTATTTTTGCACCAGATCGTTTGTCGAGTTCAAGTTAAGATGGTTTTCACAAATAAACCTCACTTTACCGGCTAAGAAATGTTGACGGTTTTCAGGCAACACGGCATGCTGTATCTTTCAGACAAATTAATAAACATTAGCCACACAGCATATACCACATGACAGACAACGTAGCTATCAATGAAGCTAAACCAAGCCACACGGAAATGGCAAATGCTATCCGGGTACTATCAATGGACGCCGTTCAGGCTGCAAATTCGGGGCACCCCGGGGCGCCAATGGGAATGGCTGACATAGCCACGGTGTTGTTCACTCGCTTTCTAAAGTATGACTCTAGCAATCCGGACTGGGCTGATCGAGATCGTTTCGTTCTTTCGAATGGCCATGCTTCAATGCTGCTTTACAGCTTGCTGCATTTAACGGGCTACGAGGACATGTGCGTCGACCAATTACGCATGTTTCGGCAACTTGGTAGTCGCACAGCTGGCCATCCTGAGTTTGGCCATGCGGCAGGTGTGGAAACCACGACCGGCCCACTAGGACAAGGAATCGCAAATGCGGTCGGAATGGCAATTGCCGAAAGACTTTTAAATTCGCGCTTCGGTGATGAAATTATCAACCATCGCACATATGTATTTGCCGGAGACGGTTGCCTTATGGAGGGCGTAAGCCACGAGGCCATATCACTCGCTGGACATCTCAAGTTAAATAAATTGATTTTACTTTTTGATGACAATCAAATTTCTATAGATGGCCAGACCTCAATCGCTGTAAGCGATGATCAACAAGGGCGGTTTGATGCTGTTGGATGGCATACACAATTCGTAGACGGCCACGACCCAGAGACAATCGCAGAAGCAATCGATAATGCTCAAAAAGATGCTCGACCCTCAATGATAGCGTGTAGAACAGTAATAGGGTATGGGGCGCCCAACAAACAAGGAAGCGAAGTCACGCATGGTGCACCATTAGGTGAGGAAGAGATTGCAGCAACGCGAAAAAATTTAAACTGGCAACATGACCCATTCGTTATCCCTAAGACGGTTTCGAACGCATGGAAAAGTGCCGGCATGAGATGCCAAAAAGAATTTGAATCATGGCGAATGCGGGTAGATAGGCTAGACGAGGAAACAAGGGATCAATTTAAACGCCAAATGTCCGGAGACTTGCCCCAGCACTGGGCTAAAGCAATCACAGATTTTAAAAAAGAAGTAGCTGCCAAGCAGGAGCGGCTAGCAACCCGACAGGCATCTAAGCTTACACTTGATGCACTCAGCCCATTTATTCCTGAATTAATCGGTGGTTCAGCTGATTTAACTGGGTCCAACCTCACTAAGGCCGATAATATGAAACCCATTGGCCCCCATGATTTCTCAGGCAATTATATTTATTACGGAGTGCGGGAACACGGCATGGCAGCGGCGATGAACGGCATGGCGCTTCATGGAGGGGTTATTCCTTACGGAGGTACTTTTTTAATATTCACTGATTATTGCCGTCCTTCAATTCGCCTCTCGGGGCTCATGAGGCAGCGAGTCATTTACGTAATGACCCACGACTCTATTGGACTGGGCGAAGACGGCCCTACTCATCAACCAGTAGAACATTTGGCTGCGTTGCGAGCTATTCCGAACGTAAGAGTATTTCGGCCAGCTGACGCTACAGAAACGGCGGAATGTTGGGAGCTAGCATTAAAATGCACAGTGGGGCCATCTATAATTGCATTAAGCCGGCAGGGTATTGCGCCGGTCCGCAACCAATTTTCCTCAGATAACCTAGCCAGCAAAGGTGCATATATTCTCAGAGAGTCAGATGGCGATCGTCAAGCTACAATAATAGCTACTGGGTCAGAAATTGAGATTGCGTGCAAAGCTCAAAATAAATTACAAAAAGATGGGATTGCAACGGCTGTAGTTTCCGCCCCCTGCCTTGAACTGTTTGACCAACAGGACAAAGATTATAAGAACGCAACACTTGGCGTTGGACACCCCAAAGTCGCTGTTGAGGCGGCGGTGGGATTCGGCTGGGAGCGCTACATAGGCGCAGATGGCATATTCGTTGGAATGACTGCATTTGGGGCCTCGGGGCCAGCCGAAGATCTATACACCCATTTCGGAATTACACCCGAGGCAGTTGTTAATGCAGTAAAAAGTCGCATCTAAATATGGCTGTATCCTCTATGCTTGAACCTCATCACCATTCAGTCTACATCAGCGGCACGATTTAGTATAAAATAGCAAAGCCTAATTAGTAGCAGGCTGGCTAGTTAAATTGAGGGAGATCCCATGGTAGTGAAAGTTGCAATAAATGGATTTGGCCGCATTGGCCGTCTGGTTTTACGTGCTGCTTATGAAGCAGACCGCAATGATATAGAATTTGTAGGAATCAATGATCTGGGTTCGGTCAAAGCCAACGCTCATTTGCTCAAATATGACACTGTACATGGTATCTTTCCTGGCGACATTACCACAGGAGAGGATTGGATTGATTTGGGTAAAGGCAAGATAAAGATTACAGCTGAACGTGATCCCAAAAAACTACCTTGGGGAGACTTGGGTGTTGATGTAGCCCTTGAATGTACCGGTATCTTTGTCAGCAAAGAAGATGCGTCTATGCATTTAGAAGCTGGTGCCAAAAAAGTTCTCATATCCGCACCAGCGAGCGGCGTTGATCTTACTTTGGTATACGGAGTAAATAATGATCAGCTTTCTGCTGAACATAGTGTGATTTCAAATGCTTCATGCACTACCAATTGCCTGGCACCTGTTGCCTATGTTCTGAATAATGCCATTGGTATTGAACAGGGTTATATGACAACTATTCACTCGTTTACCGGGGATCAGCGCACTGTTGACACACTACACAGTGACCTCCGCCGGGCACGTTCTGCCTCAGAAGCCATGATCCCAACCTCAACGGGCGCAGCAAAAGCAGTTGGTTTGGTATTGCCCGAACTTGACGGGAAACTTGACGGAACAGCCATACGGGTTCCTACTCCCAATGTGTCATTAATAGATTTCAAATTCAACGCAAGCCGCTCAACGACTGTTGAAGAAATAAATGATGCCATTTTAAAAGCAGCAAACGGCAAGCTTAAAGGCGTTCTAGCGACTAATGACGCGCCTTTAGTCTCGGTTGACTTCAACCATAATCCTGCAAGTTCAGTATTTGATTTAACACAAACTCAAGTAATTGAAGGATCGTTGGTCAGAGTTTTATCATGGTATGATAACGAATGGGGTTTCTCAAACCGGATGTCTGATACTGCAGTTGCACTGGGGTCATTAGACTGAGCGGACTTCACAAAGCTGTAACTATTCATAGTCTGGCACATGTAAGGCGGGCATTGAGTGTTGCATCAGCTATTCCACGACCAATTTTACTGTTGAGTGCGCTCGGTGCGGCCGGAACAGTTGGCCCTAGTTGGTTTCAAGCTGTTGTAAGAAAGGGTAAGGCCGAATTTCCATGTGTGATGGTGAAGGCAATGCTCGATTGTGGAGACAGCCCAGGGTATGCTTTGGCAGCTCTGCGCCAAGGGGTTGATTATGTTCGCTTTGATGGTGTTAGTGCCGATAAAATTGCAGATATTGCTCTTCAGGCTAATGCTAAACTTATTCGTGCCCGCCCCGAATCACTCGACCTCTACCATTTAGAGCTAGCCGGCCAACAAATTGACACGGCGTGTCGCACGTGGCTTTTGGGCACGAATTGAACGCCTTAGCAAAAATCCTCTTCACAAGTTGAAAATACTCTCTGGCTCTTGTATTGCTCAATCAGAAGAACAAAACATAATCGATAGGGAATGAGCATGAAAGTTACTCAGCGTGTCAAAAAAATACTGGCCAATTATGAAAGCGATTGCGCCGGAACCAAGGCTAACCTAGCGCGTATTCTCATGCATGGACGTCTTGGAGGAACTGGCAAATTACTCATTTTACCCGTCGATCAGGGGTTTGAGCATGGCCCCGCTAGAAGCTTCGAAAAAAATCCGCCTGCCTACGACCCTCATTATCACTTTCAATTAGCCGTAGATGCCGGACTTTCGGCATATGCCGCACCACTTGGAATGATAGAAGCAGGGGCGGACAGTTTTGCTGGCGCAATTCCAACTATTTTGAAACTCAATAGCTCAAACAGTCACGCCACATCTAAGGATCAGGCCGTTTATGGCAGTGTAAATGATGCCTTAAGACTTGGCTGTTCCGCTATCGGTTTTACTATTTATCCCGGTTCAGACGATCAATTCGAACTAATGGAAGAATTTCGCGAGCTTGCAGAAGAGGCTAAAGCAGTTGGCCTTGCATGTGTATTGTGGTCGTACCCGCGAGGTGGAGGTCTTACGCGCGACGGAGAAACAGCCATAGATGTGTGTGCTTACGCTGCCCATCTAGCCGCCGAATTGGGTGCACATGTGATAAAAGTTAAACCACCTACTAGTGTGCTTTTTCAAGCAGAAGCTAAAAAGGTATACGAAGACAACGGGGTAGACATCTCAACGCTGGCTTTACGTATAGAGCATGTCATTAAAGCAGCTTTCAATGGCCGGAGGATTGTAGTTTTTTCAGGAGGAGAGGCTAAAGATCTGGATGGCGTTTTCAAAGAAATCCGTGAGGTGAAAGATGGTGGCGGCTCAGGCTCGATAATAGGGCGCAATACCTTCCAACGTCCGAGAGAAGAAGCTTTGGAAATGCTGAGCACCATAGTTAAGATTTACCAAGGGAAAGCCTAACATTTCTTACTTAGCTTTGCCCATCTCCTCAAAATGCCAGTTTCAAGCAATGTCTGCTATCTTGCCTTAAACAATATATCGTAAGATATTGAGCTAATACAATTGACTTCTAAGGCTTGATTGGGAGGAGCTCAGTGGCATACAAACAAATTTCAGTTGAACCTATCGCAGGATCATGCGGGGCAGAAATTTCGGGAGTTAATCTTGCAAACCCTATGAACCGAAAAACTTTTGCCGAACTCTATGAGGCATGGTTGACATATCAAGTGCTGTTTTTTCGCGATCAAAAACTCACTTCGGGGGAATATTTAAAATTTGCAAGAAAATGGGGCGCCATTCATATGCATCCTTTTGTGAAGGGACTTCGCCAATACCCTGAAATTCTCGAAGTTAAGAAGACTGAGACTGACACTTATACATTCGGCAATCGTTGGCACACTGATCAGATGTTTGCACCGCGGCCAGCAAAAGCAACACTATTATATGCAAAAGAAACCCCGGCAGTCGGGGGGGACACTCTCTACGCAAATATGTATGACGCATACAACGCACTATCCCCGGGCATGAAAACAATGCTTGCGCCAATTAGAACGTTTAATGTTGGTGACGGGAACAAACGCAGTGCCAAATATGGTGACCGTCAAAACCGCTACAAAGGCGCGAGTGCGAAACCAAAGACACCCCCGAAGGGGGTTAAAACAAATTCCCAACATCCTCTCGTTCGCACGCACCCAGAGACAGGAAGAAAAGCGCTTTACATCGGCGTGCATACGCAGGAATTCGTTGGTTTTACCGGAGAAGAAGGAAATTTTTTAATCGACATGTTACGTACGCACTGCACGAAGGAAGAGTTTATTGCGCGATTTGATTGGCAAAAAAATTCAATGGCAATCTGGGATAATCGTTGCTTACAACACTACGCCGTCTCGGATTATCCGGGTCAAAGGCGTCGCATGCACAGAATTACCATCAAAGGTGACAAACCTTACTAGGAATATTGCGAGATAGTATGATTAAGGAAAGACATACCAAATATAAGACGCTTGATGTAACGCCTTTAGCTGGTGCCATGGGAGGTGAAATTATCGGGGTCGACTTATCGAGGCCCGTCAAACGTGAAGTGTTCCGAGATATTCATCGAGCGTGGCTCGACCACAGTATGATTTTTTTTCGCAACCAGGATTTGTCTCCCGCTGGTTTGGTAAGATTTGCTAGGAAATGGGGCGCCATTCACACCCACCCATTTATGCCCACGATGAAAGGTCATCCTGAAATATTGGAATTAATCAAGAACCCGAGTGATAAACGCAATTTTGGTAATTTATGGCATACGGATCAGAGTTTTGTCGCAAAACCAGCTAAAGCAACTATACTACACGCATTAGAAACACCGCTCGTTGGCGGCGATACAATGTATTCTAACATGTATCTAGCGTATGATGCACTATCTTGTGGGCTAAAAAAATTACTTGCTAATATTAAAGTTGAGAACACTGGAAACCGTAACAGGAGACGTGGAGGACAGGACAAGCGCGATCGATATAAAGGTCATAGCCATGTAAAACCCGTCAGTCCGCCACCTGAAATCGACACTATAAGCCACCACCCCATAATACGAACTCATCCAGAGACCGGCCGCAAAGGCCTTTATATTAGTTCACACACCCAAGGATTCGCAGATTTCGATTTTGAGGAGTCATTACCTATGATCGAGTTCTTACTAGAGCATATAAGGCGCCCAGAATTTACTGCCCGTCTCCGCTGGCAGCCCGGTACAGTCGCAGTGTGGGATAATCGTTGTGTCATGCATTACGCACTTAATGACTATCCAGGCCAGCGCCGTTGCATGCGAAGGATCACAATCAAAGGTGATAAGCCACGCTAAAAAAGGTTATGATTATGCTAACTCTGCAACAGCATGTCGTAAGACTGTATGCGCTTTATCCATTACCTGTGTTCTCCAATTGGAGTCCATAGGGTAAAACATTCTCCCCGTGTTCGTTCTAAGAAATGCTTGTAGAGAATATGTACCGAACTCCATAACTGCTGCACCTAATTGAACCGGCGGCAAGTGAGCAATTAAGCTTTGAGCAAATGGGCCGGGGGCCGCAACAGACAATGTGTCATCTAGTTCTGCTCTAGCACCAAACCAAAGTCTCGCGCGCTTGCATATTGGTGTTCCCTTACCAGCACACGCAATTACGTCGCATTCTCCATAAGGACCCGGCCCTGTCCTTACATCGATGACACCTATTCTCTCAGCTCGCGAAAGATAGCTTCCGATGAGAGCTCCTAGTTTTTTTTCTGGTGAGGGCTCAACTTTCCGTTGTGCAACCTGTTGCGGTTTTCGCAAAGTTTTACCAGTCCTTACAAATTCTTTATATCGGGTCTCCGCAGCGACCAGAAGAGCGTCATTCCAATTTCTTTCAGACATTGACACGCTCTTTTTAGGTACAAATTTCCAATTCGGTGCCACACTATGAATGAGTAAAATGGCAACCTCTCGAGGAAGCTCACGCCTAATGGCCCCTGCCAGGACACAACACTGTATCGCAGAGGCACAAAGGCCCTCTCCCTCGCTGGCTCCCGGCGTTAGAACCAACACTGACGGTGCATCTGGGGAACCTATTCTCACAACATCAAGCACACAGCTCATGGCTCCTAGGTTGTCCATCGTCCAAAGTTCAAGGCCATTGGACTCGCATATACTGCGGAACTTAATTATCGCAGCTTCAGGTGTTTGCTCAAAAAAATTAGCAGCTAATTCAGGCAAAACATGGACCCATCTGTGTCATTCGGCACAATGATAAATCAAAACCCCAAACTTGAAAGCTGGACAGGCTGGGCGAACAATGGTTCCGCAAAGGCCCACCCATGAGTGAGAGATTTGCTGCCGAATTTAGAATAAACATACGCCAGTGATATTCGAGTTTCCTGGCATTCTTAAATTCTCTGTCCAGCGAATTGGCCAACACGGGCGATTCTTAGGATGTTGGTCGCTCCCGGCGTTCCGAAAGGAACCCCAGCAGTTATTACAATACGATCTCCTATTTCAGCAAACCCATCAGAGAGCACTCGATCACTTGCAAACCTAACCATCTCTGAAAAATCACGCGCATCGTTCGTATGTACACTGTGTACACCCCACACGGCGGATAGCTTCCGTGCCGTCTCAACAGACGGAGTTAATCCTATTACTGGTACATCAGGCCTTTCACGTGCTGCACGACGCGTGGTCGAACCAGATGTTGTATATGTTACGATTGCTTTTGCCGAAAGAGTTTCCGCGACCTGATTTGCAGCTGCGCTGATGGCATCCGCGGCAGTCGCCTCTGGTACGACCCTATCAGCCTCGAGATAACGTCGGTATTGGGTGTCATTTTCGGTATGTTCGACAATCCTGTTCATTATCGCGACAGATTCAATGGGATACTTGCCGGCTGCTGTCTCTGCCGAAAGCATCACTCCATCAGCACCGTCATAAACTGCAGTAGCTACATCTGATGCCTCTGCACGGGTTGGCGTTGGAGCATTTATCATTGACTCCAGCATCTGTGTTGCAACAATTACAGGCTTACCCATACGCCGAGATAAAGCAACGATCCGTTTCTGAAGGACTGGAACCTCTTCAGGGGGCATCTCAACCCCCAGGTCGCCGCGTGCTACCATCACCATGTCCGACATTTCAACGAGTTCCGTAAGATGCTGTATTGCGGCAGGCTTTTCAAATTTAGTTAACAACGCCGCTCTATTCTGTATCAGTTTCCTAGCGTCCGCTAAATCTTGGGGCCGCTGTACAAATGATAGAGCACAAATATCGACCCCATTATCAAGACCGAAATTCATGTCTCGTAAATCCTTCTCCGTTAATGCTGATAACGGAAGTAATACGCCCGGAACGTTTACACCCTTGCGATCCGAAAGACTGCCACCAGTAATCACCTCGGTGTCGGCAAAATCCGGCCCACTATCTTTTACCTTTAAACGAATCTTACCATCATCAAGAAGAAGATCCGTTGGTGCATTGAGTGCAGCAAAAATTTCAGCGTGTGGAAGTGTTACCCGCTCCTCACTTCCCTGATTATCCTCTAATTCGAGCCTAAATGCGTCACCTACATTGAGTTCAACAGCACCCTTGGAAAACTGACCTATGCGTAGTTTTGGCCCCTGTAGATCCATCATTATTGCAATAGGACGACCAGTTTCCTTCTCAACTTCCCGAATGATTTCAATATTTGATTTTTTATCTGCATGCGTTCCGTGGCTGAAATTTAGGCGGAACACATCAACTCCAGCCTGAAATAAAGCCCGAATAATCTCTGGTTGCTCTGAGGCTGGGCCAAGTGTCGCAACGATCTTTGTGAGGTGTTTGCGTCGCATGGGTAGACAGTAGTGGAACTTACATTTGAAATCAGCATTCAAATACCTTTTTTTGAAATTTTTTTATATGACACTCTCGGCATGCCTGCGGATTGACCAGCCACGAAGTAGAAATTAATCGATTTAGGTTGATTTTGTGTTTTATACATAGCGAATCTTAACGATCATTTTATTAGTGCTCAAATAATTGTCCATTGACTAAAATGCTAAGTTATAAATGCGAAACGCACGCTTTTATGCGAACATCGTAGTGAGAGATTTGCATTAAAGTTCATGCGCCGCATTGTATGGTTGTAGAAATGGAGAGAAATATGGATGACAACACTGTTGTTGAGCTCGAAGCTGCTGCTTTTCGTAGACTGGTAAAACATTTGCAAGAGAGAACCGACGTACAAAATATCGATCTAATGAATTTGGCAGGGTTTTGTCGCAACTGTATGTCTAAATGGTATCTTGCCTCTGCAAAAGAAAAAGGGCTTCAAATGGAATACGAAGGTGCGCGAGAAATTGTGTACGGCATGCCCTACGACGAGTGGCGTACCAAATATCAACTAGAGGTAACAACAGAAAAACTTGAAAAATTTAAAGAAAACCAAAATTCCTAAGCTATTTCTTTCCAAAAGTTGTCGAATAAGATAAGCGTCTTTTTAATTGGATTTTTTGAGGATTGTTGAAATGGCAGATGTCGGTGGAGTTGCAGGCGATCGTTTGAGAGCTTTTATTGAGCGAATCGAACGATTGGAAGAGGAACGGGTAGCACTCAGTGATGATATACGAGAAGTGTATGCTGAGGCCAAAGCCACCGGCTTTGATCCAAAAATAATGCGCCAGCTAGTACGTTTGCGCAAAATGGAATCGTCAGACCGTGAGGAACAGGAATATCTCTTAGATACCTACAAAGCGGCGCTCGGAATGATAGCCCTGCCTCCGGAGCCGGACAAATCGGTAGTACCCGCACCGCAGCTAATATCTGAAGCTAGGACATCTCAAGAAGCTTGATAGCCACCTCACAACAGCAAAATTATAATAACTTATTTCAATAAAAGTAAGTCGTTATCCTCAATTCCATTGTTCAGGCGCAAGCAGCGGAGGTGGCGCTGGCGGTGCTGATGGCCCTGACTGTCCGCACGAAGGCATTATACATCTACCCGATCGGTTTCGCCCGGGATCACCATTCCATATGACCTTACCGGGATTTACTTGGGCCGGTGGAGGCGGTGCGGTCCAAGTTGTCACACCTTTTCCAGATTGCCCTTTAGATTCTCCCTGACCTATCCCGCCAGACTTACCCATATGGCTGGATTCATCTTTTTGGCCAAGATCATTATTTTTAACGGGAACATTACTTCGATTGGGTTTACCCTTTTGACCCGACGCACCTGTTTGCCCTTGTTCGTTTTTTTGCATAAGGCTAGGTTTCGCCTCAGGCTGTCCGGTTTTTTTAGGTTTACCTTTTTGGCCAGATATGGCTTGTCCTCTAGATCCTCCCTTTAAGCCTGGCTTGTCTCCCTGCACAGGCTCGCCTTGAGCGGCCGAGCCACTTTCGTTATTGGGCTTGCCCTTTTTTTCGCCTCCATCGGAGGCTACGAAAATAATTTTTGATTTCGCGCCCGCAACTGGCGCACCATTAATGAAAGCGAGAATTTGGATAAAAATTGGTTTCTTGGGTGTGATTTGAGGAGCGGTATATGAAGGTTGAAAGTCCCTACTAAGTCTGCCCTTCTGATCCTCTTCGACACCCACCGCATCTATAGACCAGCTTAACCGTGCATTAGAGGGCAAATTAAAAAGGTTTGCCCCGAGTTTAACTGTCTGTCCTGGCATGACAGCTATCGGGGCGGGCGTAATTTCAATTTTGATAGGTTCTGCATCAACAGGTGGCCCGCTTGGTAAAAGCAAAAATATTACAACTCCGACCCTTATCAGCAAGGTTTTCTTATATCTTTTTATCAACTTGAATAACCTTTCAATATTTGGGGGAATTGAAAATTTTTGAATACTCAGCCCCACTCAGCAAACGATCATATTTAAATAGTTTTGAAGAGTGTCTCGTTTTGTAAGCCAAATAACAATAATTTTCTGCCAACGCAGCACGGCGTCTTTACAAAATTGTAACGGGCGCAAAAATCAACACGCCTGAACAAACTTGAAGTATATTTTTTATACATGAAAATGAGCCCCGCCCTTTTCCCAATATCTCTGTTTGAGCAAACCATTGACCTGCATTTAAAACCGTTCGATTGTCAGAAGCGATAGAAACGATAGAAAGTGCATGGCAAAGGGATGATTTTCAAGACAATCCATTGTATTACTGTAGTGGCCACTTTATCTGGACACAATTTCTCATGAAGATACTCGTTACCGGCGTAGCCGGATTTATAGGTCATTACGTTGCACTAGCCCTGCTCGCACGCGGTGACAACGTAGTTGGTATCGACAACCTCAATGACTATTACGATGTTTCACTTAAGGAGGCGCGTTTAAACCGCATTTCTGAGAATAAAAATTTCCAATTCGCCTGCGGTAATGTTGCTGACAGTGATTTTATGAAGAACTTGTCAGAGGAACATCCACAAATCAGTAGTGTAATTCATTTAGCAGCTCAAGCTGGAGTGCGTTACTCGCTTGAGAATCCGTCAGCGTACATAGAAGCCAATGTAATGGGTCAATTAGTTATTCTAGAATTCTGTCGCGCACTCAAAAATATCAAGCACCTTGTCTATGCCAGTTCATCTTCAGTTTATGGTGGCAACACAAAAGTTCCATTTGCAGTTGAAGATAGAACAGATTCCCCGATTTCACTCTATGCTGCTACAAAACGCGCCGATGAATTAATGGGGCATTGCTACAGCCATCTTTTCAAAATCCCAAGCACAGGTTTACGCTTTTTTACTGTTTACGGACCGTGGGGCAGACCAGATATGGCAGCGTACTTGTTTACCAAAGCAATGTTTGAGGGAGAGCCAATTAAAGTCTTTAATAATGGCGATATGAAACGCGACTTTACATACATTGATGATATCGTTGCTGGCATCTTATCTTGTCTCGATAACCCACCAAAGCAAAAAGCGGGAAAGGCTCCCCATACAGTTTATAACATTGGTAATAACTCACCCGAGCCGCTAATGCGTTTTATCGAAATACTAGAGCATTCAACGGGCTGCAAAGCCGAAATAAAATTTCATCCCATGCAACCTGGTGATGTTAAAGCAACATTTGCAGATATAGGACCTATGCAACGCGACTTCAATTATACACCCAAAACGCCCATCGAAATTGGTTTGCCGAAGTTTGTTGCTTGGTTTCGTGACTATCACGGTATTTAGCTACTTATCAAAAGCATTCAAAATTAGGCTTGGTCCGTTTTGTGTTACGAATGATTCTTTGTTAATGAGATGTTTGATGCCAATGAAATATTTATTTTTCACATTTTATGAATCAAAAAAGATCTCATTTATCGGCGATAGAGTGCATTTAATTCTTTCCCATATTGGGAAAGAATATTATGTCGGCGCAGTTTTAAAGTCGGTGTCATCATCCCGTTTTCTACGCTAAATGCCTGTGGAATTAGAATAAAGCGCCTTATTCTCTCAATTATCGATAACTTTTTATTTACTCTATCGACCGAGTGCTCAATGCCTTTGACGAACTCAACGTCTTCCATAAATAGTTCTAAATTGTAATTGGCTTTATTCTTGGAGGCCCACTCTGAAACATAATCCACTGACGGAACAATCAACGCCACCAAATGTGGTTGTTTATCTCCAAACACTAACGCTTGTTCAATCTCCATCGTCTCGGTAAGCATAGATTCAACTCGTGCTGGTGATATATTATCCCCGCCTGAGTTTACTATTATGTCCTTTTTCCGATCAGTGATTTCAATATATCCGTCCTCATCCAGCACTCCGATATCCCCGGTGTAAAGCCAACCGTCGCGAATCGTTTCATTTGTCTCGTCTGGTCTGTTCCAGTAACCATCCATCAACAACTCACCCCGAACGAGAATTTCGCCATCTTTGGCAATTTTTACTTCTACGCCACTCAAAGGTGGGCCCACAGTGCGAAGTTTATTCTTTTCAAACGCATTACAGCTGACGACGGGAGCCGCCTCCGTCTGCCCATACCCCTGAAGAATATTTAACCCAAGAGCCAAAAACTCTACTCCAACATCGTAGTTTAATGCAGCACCGCCAGAGACAAAGGTCTTAAGTTTGCCGCCGAATCGGGCTCGGATTTTTCGACGCACCAAATATTCTAATGCTGTATCTTGCAGTCTCTCTTTAACTGTTAATTTAGTCATTGATTCATACTTTTTGCGTCCCAAGGCAATAGTCGTTTCAAAGAGCTTTTGTTGCATTCCGCCAACACCCTCAATGCCCCGTCGAATACGCGCACGTATCGCCTCATAAAGCCGAGGCACAGCCGCAATAATGGTTGGCTGCACTTCAGCCATATTAGCTACAAGCTTATCGGGTCCTTCCGCATAAAAAATTTGTGCACCGATTGATATTGGCAAAAATTGACCACAGGTATGTTCGTAGGAATGCGATAAGGGAAGAAATGATAAAAAGGTCTCACAACCCTGCTTAAAGCCTGGCACATCGCCCAAAAACATGTGAGCGCCTGTACAATTACAGAGAATCGCACCGTGACTGAGTAGCACCCCTTTTGGATTTCCTGAAGTCCCCGAGGTATAGATTATACAGGCGGAGTCAGTCCGATTAATAACATCAATCAGTTTGTCTCGGCCGAGTAATGGACCTTCACTCAACAAATCACCCCAGCGGCTTATATTAAAATCACCAACGTCCAATGTCACTGATTGATCCATGATCACAACCATTTCAATTGCTGGGACTTTCCGTGCCGCAGGCATAAGTTTTTCAAGCAGATTTTCTGTCGAGACTATTATGGTCTTTGCTCCACTATCGCGGAGCAGATGTAGATGATCGTCAGAGGTATTTGTGGTATATGCCGGCGTCGTTATAGCTCCTAATGTCATAATTGCCAGGTCAGCGATAAGCCACTCAGGGCGATTCTCAGAAACGATTACTACCCTATCGCCGCGTTCAATTCCTCTTTCTTTCAATCCACGAGCTAATGCCAAAACATCATTGGCAATCTCGGACCAACTCCGTGAAATCCAGCATCCCTCTTCCTTGACCGACAAAAATGGTGCGTCACGAAATTTAACGGCCTGCTTAAAAAATAGGCCCGGAAGGTTTTTTGCTTTATCTGATTCGATTTTCTGGCTCAATTTTCTTCCCACATCTTTCCTATAGTTCTTGTTTTATAGGTCTTAACACAATATATCGCCTTAAGAAGGTTTGGGAGTAAAGTAATGTCCATGAAAGATAGTCTTGGAGTTTTACCAGAATGGGATTTGAGCGATCTCTATTCAGACAGAGATTCTAAGGAACTTGCGTGTGATATTGAAAATTCCTCCAAAGCAGCAAAGGCATTTGAACAAACATATAAACACAAAGTTGGTGCGCTTTCAGGCACCAAATTGGCAGTAGCGATTGAAGAGTTCGAACGAATAGACGAACAACTGAGTGCTATCCTTAGCTTTGCCGGGTTGGTACATGCCGGCAATGTCAGTGATCCAGAAATTGGCCGTTTTTATCAAACATCACAGGAAAAGGTAAACGAAATAAGTTCTTCATTGCTGTTTTTTACACTGGAGATCAATCAGATCGATGATGCGAATCTCGATGAGCTTCTGAAAACAGATGAACTTGTGCATTATCATCCATGGCTTCGTGACGTACGAGCTATGAGACCATACCAACTTGATGATAAGCTCGAAGAATTGTTACATGAAAAATCAATGTCTGGGCGCACTGCCTGGGTACGCCTGTTTGATCAAACGATTGCAGAAATGCGCTTTCCTTTCCGCGGTCGCAAAATGACAGAAACTGAAATTTTGAACTTATTTTCTGATCCAGAGACTGAAGTTCGCAAGGAAGCTGCCGAGTGCTTTGGACGCGTTCTTGGAGAAAATGCAAAAACGTTTGCACTAATTACTAATACACTTGCAAAAGATAAGGAAATCGAGAACCGTTGGCGTGGATTTGCTCGACCTATTAGCGCACGCAATCTCTCAAATTTCGTCGAAGATGAGGTAGTCGATGCGCTCATAGAGGCAGTGAGATCAGCCTATCCTAGATTATCTCACCGCTATTACACACTTAAGGCAAAATGGTTCGGTTCAGAACAACTTGATTATTGGGATCGCAATGCACCGCTACCTCATTCGGACAACCGCATTATTGCTTGGGACGATGCAAAAAAAATCATAATTAATGCTTATGGCGAATTTTCTCCACGCCTCGCCACGGTAGGACAACGCTTTTTTGATAATGCTTGGATCGACGCACCCGTGCGGCCAGGAAAAGCCTCTGGTGCTTTTGCGCATCCAACCGTTCCCTCAGCTCACCCCTATCTGCTTCTGAACTATCAAGGTAAGGTACGTGATGTGATGACGCTAGCCCATGAACTTGGGCATGGTGTCCACCAAGTCTTAGCTGCAGAACAAGGCCACCTTATGGCAGACACGCCGTTGACATTGGCCGAAACCGCCTCTGTGTTCGGGGAAATGCTTACCTTTAAATCCATGTTAAAGACCACACGCAGCCAGACCGAACGCTTCGCTATGATAGCCGGCAAAGTCGAAGACATGTTAAATACTGTCGTAAGGCAAACAGCGTTCTGTGAATTTGAGAAGCAAGTTCACGCCGAACGGAAAATCGGAGAAATCACGCCGGATCGTATCGGCGATATATGGCTGAGCGGTCAGGAAAAGAGTTTAGGGCCCGCGCTTAAATTTAGCCCTGTTTATAAAAACTATTGGATGTACATACCACATTTTGTCCATTCCCCGTTTTATGTTTACGCCTATGCGTTTGGAGATTGTTTAGTGAACTCCCTCTATTCAGTATATGAATCTGCTGACTCACACTTTGTCGATAAATACCTGCATTTACTGAGTGCTGGGGGCACATTACGACACAAAGAATTACTGGCTCCATTTAATTTGAACGCCGCCGACCCTGACTTCTGGAGTAAGGGCTTGGGCGTTATAGAAGGATTTATTGACGAACTTGAAAAACTCGACCTGTAAAGGAACCAAAGTTAATGGTAGAAGCGGAACCTACCCGCGGTGAAGAACCGATAAAAAAGCGTAACGTGATAGTTGTTGGTGGTGGCATAGCTGGCATATCAACAGCCATATTTTTATTAGATGATGGTCACAGTGTTACGCTTTTCGAGACTGGCCAGCCTGACAAAGGAACTTCATCAGGGAATGCTGGAGTAATAAGTGTAGCGAGCTGTGTTCCAACCGCCACCCCTCGCACAATAGCAAACGTTCCGTCTATGCTACTTAATCCACATGGTCCGCTCATGATTCGATGGAGATACTTGCCTAAATTAATGCCGTGGCTTACACGGCTTGTCCTAAATGCCGCACCAAGTCGCGTTCAGCGCAATGCCCGACGCAAAGCCGAGCTTCTTGCTCATGCTAGTAAAAACTACGACCAACTATTATCAATTACAGGACTAGGTGGACTAACCCATCAGCCTGGGTTGCTTACAGTTTTTGAAACAGAACGTGGCTGGCAACAATCACAATGGATATTAAATTTACTTAAAGATATAGGCCGCGACGTAGAAATCTTGAATTCGAATGAAATTGGACAAGTGGAGCATGGGCTGAAACCTATTTTCCAACATGCCTTTTTGACCCCAGATAGCGGACATATCTTAGACCCCGGTAAACTTATGATTGGGCTTCATGAAGCATTTTTAGCCCGCGGCGGTGTTCGAATATCAGAACGGGTTCTCGGAATCACGCGGAGTAATCCAAAGAGTGTTACTGTAAACTCTTCCAATGGGGAATATACGGCGGAACGCTTGGTAGTAACGGCAGGCGCTTGGTCAAAAAAACTGCTTGCGACCATCGGAATAAAAGTGCCTCTCGAGGCGGAACGCGGATATCACGTTATGTTGCCAAAACCAGAACCAGGGCTCAGTCATCCCATAAATGTTTTTGAGGAATCAATGTTTCTTTCTCCTATGAATTCAGGACTTAGATTAACGTCGGGAGTTGAACTCGCTAGCACTGATGCCCCTCCAGACTTCACACGAGTTCGTCGAATGATTCCTAGAGCATTGCGAGCGGTAAAAGGCCTTCATCCAGATGAACGACAAATTTGGATGGGTTGCCGACCATCAATGCCTGACTCTGTTCCCAGGCTAGGTAATATATCGGGACATGAGAACATTTTTGTTGGTTTCGGTGGAGGCCATGTTGGTATGACCCTGGGTCCTACTATTGGGCGCATCAATTCTGACTTGATTTCGGGACGCAAGATCGATCTTAACCTCGACACTTACAAATTATAATACGATGTCGGATTCTGATAAAAATAGTCTAGGCGGGAGACTACGTCGCTATGCCAAAGTAGGAGGCACGATAGGTGGGCTGGCTGGCAAAATGGCTACGGCCCGTTTGTTAGGGCGCGATCTTAACCAAATCGAAGATGCGCAAGATCTCGAAGCCGCTTTGGGTGGGCTCAAAGGCCCATTGATGAAAGTAGCACAACTACTCGCAACAGTTCCAGACGCCTTGCCATCAAATTACGTAGAGGCTCTTGGTCGTCTCCAGACAAATGCTCCTCCAATGGGGTGGCCTTTTGTCAGGAGACGTATGGTAACTGAACTTGGCAAAAACTGGGAGAAGAAATTTGAAACTTTTGACAGACAAGCGGCGCACGCGGCATCTCTCGGCCAGGTTCATAAAGCCAAATCTCTAGAAGGGCAAAATCTTGCGTGCAAGTTACAATATCCCGACATGCTTTCAGCAGTGGAAGCGGACTTAAAACAGTTGAAACTCGTATTTTCTATTTATGAGCGTGGAACACGCTCCCTCTCAACAGGTCAAATACATCAAGAGATAGCCGCCCGTTTACGTGAGGAACTTGACTACGATCGAGAGAGACGCCACATGGAATTATATTCCGACATGTTAATAGATGAAAAACATGTCAGTATTCCCAAGCCTGTTGTTAACCTGTCGAGTCAGCGACTCATCACCATGAATTGGCTAAACGGTAAACCGCTTCTTAGCTTAAAAGATGAACCGCTTGAGGTTAGAAATGTAGTGGCCGAAAATATGTTTCGAGCATGGTATGTTCCTTTCTATCATTTTGGTGTGATCCATGGTGATCCGCATCTTGGAAATTATACAATTGCGCCAAACCAAGTTATTAATTTGCTCGACTTTGGCTGCGTTAGAGTGTTCCACCCCCGTTTCGTAAAAGGGGTCATCGACCTTTATGAGGCACTCAGAACTGACGATGAAATGCTCGCCGCCGAAGCCTACGCTTGTTGGGGCTTCAAAGATATAAACAAAGAATTGATGGACGTTCTTAACATTTGGGCTAAATTTATATATTCACCACTTTTAAAAGACAAAGTTACCCGCATTCAGGAGTCAGAAAATGGCCTTTATGGGGCGCAAATTGCTGCCAAGGTCTATAAAGAATTACGCCGAGTAGGTGGAGTCACACCACCGCGTGAGTTTGTTTTTATGGACCGCGCAGCGGTTGGTCTTGGCTCTGTTTTTCTGCACCTCAAGGCCGAGATTAATTGGCATAAAATGTTCAATGGACTGATCGAAGATTTCAAAATTGAGGAATTACATGATCGCCAATCTCGGATATTAACGAGGAACCAATTGCCTTTGCCGGAATAAGGCACCAACACTTTTGTTCAGTACTTTTGTTAGGCATTTTAAAAAAATTTCAATACCTAAGATTGAACGCAATACTAATGCGTTCTTCATCTATCTGGCTCGTTTTAACGCTATGTTTTAAGTGACTCCTGAATATCAACATAGTACCAGGTTGAGGCTCAAAACCGACGGCGGCATTATTGTAATCATTAAGCTCACTAAATTTCGGGGCTAACATCAAATCACAGTCTGGCGAATGAAACATAATAGGTGATGCCCCCGCCGGGGCTGTTACGAAATAAACACCGGAAAGAATATTATTAGCATGTGCGTGAATTTCTTGGGAGTGACCACGACCGTAAATATTGACCCAGCAATCAGCTATCCGCAGGAGTGTGGAAGATTGCTCAATTGCCAGTAGGTCTGCAAATTTTTTAGTCTCCGATTCAATATGCCGCACAAGTCCAGCGAAACCGGGACGCTCATGCAAACGACAGTTATTCGAAATTGTTGTATAAACTTCACATGACCACGAGTTAGGCAATCCGTTAGGCGTCACTTTACGCACATCATTTATCTCATTGATCAGGGATGCATTAAGTGTTCTGGAGTCAGCAATCTCACTCACCTGAACTGGCGTTGGGAACACCAAATTAACTTCAGTTTCAGTCTCATTCGACATGGACTTATTCCTTCCAGAGATCAACAATAAAGCTAGAACGCCTCGCCTTTGCTGTCAAAATTCAAGAGCTATCACAACTGCGACGATTGGATCCATGCAAATATTTGACATTTTTATTTCTAAAAGCGAGTAAATTCTTGGCAAAGCCGAAAGTTTTCGGCAGTGTAGAGATTAATAAACAAAAAGAGGCTATTTTTTCCCTTATCTGTTAGGTCTATCCGATCTTAGGAACCCTTTTAATGAAAATTTCAATATTAAAGGAATTGCGATCCGACGAAACCCGTGTCGCAGCTTCACCAGAGACCGTCAAAAAATTTGTTGATCTCGGCTTTAACATATCAATTGAAAAAAATGCTGGCGCTTGTGCCTCTTTCAGTGATTCAGAGTATAAAGCAGCTGGCGCGTCT
The DNA here is from genome assembly GCA_913043025.1 of uncultured Rhodospirillaceae bacterium. GTDB lineage: Bacteria > Pseudomonadota > Alphaproteobacteria > UBA8366 > UBA8366 > UBA8366. The sequence continues at coordinate 20,527 of CAJWLM010000001.1, read as the reverse complement.
ATTAGGGCCAGCGCAGCAGCTACTATAAAAGGTGCTGATGTAGTCCTAAAGGTTCAACGCCCGATGATTGCAGGTGAGAAAAAAAATGAACTCGCTGCATTTAGCAAAGGCCAAATTCTGATCTGTCAGATGAATGTTCTTTCGGACTCAAAGTTTGTTTTGGCAATGGCGAAGGCTGGTATCACCGGCTATGCAATGGAACTGATGCCTCGAATCACACGCGCACAATCGATGGATATTTTATCCTCACAATCAAACTTAGCTGGCTATAAGGCAGTGCTTGATTCTACCATTCATTACGGCAGGGCCTTGCCCATGATGATGACAGCAGCGGGAACTGTACCCCCAGCACGTATCTTCGTAATGGGTGTCGGTGTGGCAGGTCTCCAAGCAATAGCAACTGCTAAACGCCTCGGCTCCATTGTAACAGCCACAGATGTCCGCCCTGCGACAAAGGAGCAGGTGGAGTCACTTGGTGGAAAATTCATAGCGGTGGAGAACCAAGAATTCAGAAAGGCACAGACTGCAGGTGGGTATGCAAAGGAAATGAGTGCTGATTATAAGCGAAAACAATCTCGCTTAATTTCTGACCACATAACAAAACAAGACATTGTTATTTGCACTGCGCTAATACCAGGCCGTCCCGCTCCGAAACTCGTCTCGGATGCAATGCTAAAAATCATGAAACCAGGTTCTGTTGTCATTGATCTTGCAGTCGAAGCTGGAGGGAACTGTGCCGGCTCAAAACTCGGACAAATCATAAAATATAATGGAGTTACCATTGTTGGTTATGATAATGTTCCAGGCAGGCTACCAGAGGAAGCCAGTAAACTGTTTTCGCGAAACTTATTTAATTTTCTCGCACCATTTTTTGACAAGAAAATGAACAAACTTGTTTTCGACCCCAAAGATGAAATAATTGAGGGTGTCAAAGTAACAGAAAACGGAGCGGTCGTGCACCCAACGTTAAAGAGGAAGCTTAATCGCAAGTCCTCCTCAAGAAAGACATCTTCTAACATCAAGAGGAAAAAAATTGTGCCGGCAGCAAAACAAAAAACAATTAGTAAACGCCAAGTACGGCGTTCTAAAAATGTTGTGAAAGGAGCGTAACGGCAATGGTCCTAGAATCTACGCTTGGTCAGGAAAAAAGTGTAACTGAAATACTCAAAAATGGTGCCCAGCAAAGCGCTAACCTCATCGAAACCACCGCCATTGCAAATTCTGACGGTAGCTTTATTTCGATGTTCACCATCTTCATCTTAGCCATTTTTGTGGGATATTACGTAATATGGAACGTGACACCAGCACTGCATTCCCCTTTAATGAGTGTCACAAATGCAATTTCATCAGTAATAATTGTGGGCGCACTCATTGCCGCTGGTCCTAAAGAAATTGATATTACTGACGTAAATCCTGCGAAGATATTCGGTTTTGTTGCAGTCGTGCTAGCATCTATTAATATCTTTGGTGGTTTTATGGTCACACAACGCATGCTTCAAATGTATAAAAAGAAAGTAAGGTAAGGACCTGAAATGAGCGAAAATTTCTCTGCGATCGCTTACCTGATCGCTAGCATATTTTTCATTATGGCACTGCGCGGTCTTTCGTCACCCGAGACTGCGCGCAATGGGAATATGTTTGGCATTACTGGAATGGTAATAGCCATTGCGACAACACTCGCATCCCCCAGCGTAGTCAGTTATGACTGGATAATAGTCGGTTTAGTGATAGGCGGGGCCATTGGCGATATTATTGCACGCCGAATTCAAATGACAGCATTGCCTCAACTTGTTGCAGCCTTTCATAGTTTGGTAGGGCTCGCCGCAGTTTTTGTTGCATCAGCTGCGTTTTATCAGCCAGCGGCCTATGGGATAGGCGACTTCCTTAGTATTCCTACCCCTAGTATGATTGAGATGAGCATCGGAACGGCAATCGGCGCGCTGACTTTCACCGGCTCTATCATCGCTTTTGCAAAATTGCAGGGAATTATGAGCGGAGCCCCGGTTATCTTTTCAGGCCAACACCTGCTGAATGCAGTACTTGGGATAATTATGGTCGCACTGGTCGTAATGATTTGTGACGAGCAATCAGAACAACTTTATTGGACCATTGTCGGCTTAGCCTTATTGCTCGGCATTTTAATGATTATTCCAATTGGTGGCGCAGATATGCCAGTTGTCATTTCAATGCTTAATTCATATTCTGGTTGGGCGGCTTGTGGTATCGGCTTCACGCTTTCCAATCCAGCTCTGATTATAGTAGGAGCACTGGTAGGTTCATCAGGTGCTATTCTTAGCTACGTAATGTGCAAAGGAATGAATAGGTCGTTTATTAGCGTAATTCTCGGTGGTTTTGGGGGTGAAACTTCAACAACAGGTAGTGTTACAGGCGATAGAAATGTTCGGGCTGGAAGTGCTGATGACGCTGCTTTCATCATGAAAAATGCTTCAAACGTGATTATCGTCCCAGGGTATGGCATGGCTGTTGCGCAGGCGCAGCATGCTCTGCGTGAGATGGCAGATTTATTGAAGAAAGAGGGTATTAACGTCCGATATGCTATCCACCCTGTAGCCGGACGGATGCCCGGGCACATGAACGTACTCTTGGCTGAAGCAAATGTACCGTACGATGAGGTGCTCGAACTGGATGAAATAAATAGGGATTTTCCTAGCACGGATGTGGCATTTGTTATAGGTGCAAATGACGTCACTAATCCCGCAGCAAAGACTGACCCTCAGAGTGCTATTTACGGGATGCCAATTCTTGACGTGGAACGTTCAGCTACCGTGCTTTTTATTAAACGTTCACTCGGATCTGGGTATGCTGGCGTCGATAATGAGTTATTTTTCCGTGAAAACACTATGATGCTTTTTTCAGATGCGAAGCAAATGTGCGAGGATATTGTAAAAGCACTAGAATAAAAAAAGGCGGGTCCCGAGGGACCCGCCAATGAGCTTGACTTAAGGGAGGACTTAGCCAAGCTTTTCCATCGCCTGTTTGACGATGTCGTTACGATGCAGACCGCGTTTCGCGAGCTCTACATCGTTTAACACTGATAATTCGCGGTAGGTATCGCGAGCATCTAAAGCTCTACCAATAGCCTGTAACATTCTCACACCAACGAATTGCCCAGGTTTATTTTCTAGTCTTGAGGCTGACATAACCGATATCCCTTCATACAAAAAAACTGTCTGAATGAGGATATATACTTTGGTTAACTTGCAATCCAACAAAATTGCTGCAACGCACCTATGCAATTTATGCATGGCTCTAGCCGCCTTACTACGACCTAATTTCATTATTCCGATGTTTAAAAACTGGCCCCAATTAGCGCGACTTAGAAAAGAAGCTTTGAGTAAGTAAATTTTTAGCCGGTCGTTGTATTTACTTGTTCAGCGGCGCAAATTTCCGTACTTATTCATTCTTTAGCTGAATGATAAAGAAGAACATCCCTAAGCGATTAATGGTGATAGACCAGAAAAAGGCGCTATATTTGCTACGATACCGAAGCGGACAGTACTAGCTAAGCAATCGAAGCAGATTAGTAACCCTCGCGCTCCAAACGCTTCCGCATGAGCTTCCGATGTCGCCGTACTGCCTCCGCTTTCTCGCGAGCACGACGTTCAGAAGGCTTTTCGTAACTGCGGCGCAGCTTCATTTCACGGAAAAGGCCTTCACGCTGCATTTTTTTCTTGAGCGCCTTCAAAGCCTGATCAACGTTATTGTCTCTTACAACAACTTGAACTATTTTCCTTACTCCTGCAATTTGCAACACACTCTAATCGTTGTGATTAGAAACACAGATGGCTCAAAAATGCACCTGAGGACGCGCCTTATATCATAGGAGTAATAACCTGTGAAGCGGAAAGAATAATAAGAAAAAATTTTAGATTGTTGTGCTTCCGGGGCTTTACTGTGTGACATCACTTTTGCATATTACCCCTATGGCTATACTCAAAATCGCCCGTATGGGGCATCCTGTTCTACGACAATCTGCTGGACAAGTGATAGATCCAACAGCGCCACGCATACAAGATTTGATTAAAAATATGATTGAAACTATGCAAGATGCTGATGGCACTGGTCTTGCTGCACCTCAAATACATGTTCCGTTAAGGATAGTGGTCTTTTTTGTTAGCTATGATGCAAACGAGACAAATGCTGATGAAAAAGACATACCTTTGACAGTGCTGATCAATCCCACAATCAAGCCTTTAAGCAATGAGAAACAATTAGGATGGGAGGGATGCCTTTCCCTTCCAGGCCTGATTGGCAAGGTTCCCCGCTACACTGAAATCCAATATAGCGCGACAGCACCAGATGGATCACAGATCGATTGCATTGCTAAAGATTTCCATGCTCGTGTGGTGCAACATGAATGCGACCACTTAGACGGAATATTATATCCACAAAGAATGGATGACCTTTCACTGCTTATGTTCAGAGATGAAATGCGCTACGGTACTCCGGAATAGGCCCTACACAAAACGGCAGAAAATAATGAATAACGAAGCTGACCTAGAAACACGTAGAACCCAAATTATTGCTGCCAGTTTGTCACATGTACCCTTCGACGGCTGGACCATGAAAGCGCTTAAGAGAGGGGCAACAGATTGTGGACTTGATGAGGCAAGTGCATTGCTTGCATTTCCGGTCTCTGCAACGGACGCGATCGAGCATCACAGCCAGCTGGCTGACAAAAATATGGTGCGAGACGCGGGTGACCTATCCTCTTTACCCGTAAGAAAACGAGTTGGAAAAGCCATAAAATGTAGACTCGAACAAAATACTGGCCACCGGGAAGCCATCCGTAGGGCATGTTCAATGCTCGCCTTACCAGCAAATGCACCAATGGCAGCACGGTGTCTTTTTCGAACAGTTGACACAATCTGGTACATTGCGGGAGATCGCTCTACTGACTGGAATTTCTATTCCAAACGCGCACTGTTAGCCGGCATCTATAGCGCAACCCTCATTTATTGGCTAGACGACGAATCCACCGATACCACCGAAACTTGGGGGTTTTTAGATCGACGAATAGATAACGTTATGCAAATACCTAAGATAAAGCAACGAATAAGATCGCTCATTGAAAAACTACCGCGCTCTCCACGGATATTGCGCCCTTAAAATAAAGCAAGAACCGATAATAACGCTAAAAGACCAATCCCCAGAGACAAACTGAGTTGCAATCTAAAAGCCTTAATGGCTGACCCAATTACTAGCCAGGGAGACGATTTGAGATGGATAGGCGCACACGCAAAACTTGAGCGTTGCTTCATACGTATGTAGTACTCTTCAATATTGGGACGTGCACCGAATGACCACATTCTCTTGAAGCCTACCATCTCCAGACGTGCCAAGAATGCGGTCCAAACTACATCCGCAAGAGTATAATTTTCGGTCACGATAAAATCTCGGCCGGCAAGCTGCTGCTCTAACTCGTCTAGCATTTTATAAATTTGATCTACAAGGCGATCCACAAGATCTGGATCACGCAACCTCATTTGCCAATCCGTGACAGCCTCAAGTTTTAATTTATAGCAATCCGCTAAATCTGGATTAACTGCCATATGTTTTTCTATGAGCCTTTTACGATGTTCCATATCCCTTGCAACAATTTTTCCGCTGCCCTGCTCGAGCAGCCCATAAGTGAAATCTGCTTCCGGAAATGCGCGCTCCATAGCAACCCACTTCTCCATTGCTGAGCGGTTATCTGTCGCTGATGGAATCAACTGAGTGCCAGGCAAGTACTGATCAAGATAATGCAAAATTTCTAATGTCTGTGTTACAACCTTGTTTTGATGCAGAAGCACGGGCACCTGACCGCTTGGATTGAGCCGCATAAAACTTGGCTTGAATTGTTCCATCATGGGACCAATGTCGATTCGAATGGTTTTTCCCGGCAAATCTTTCTCACACAAAGCGAGCCGCACGATTTGGCAATTATAAGAAAATGGGTAGTCGTAAAGTACTACTTCATCCGCTGTAGTTTCTTTTTTCATCGCCATTCAGGATCACACTTTCAACTGCTTTTAAGTCAGTGGCTTCAATTGCGTCACATGACCCATTTTTCTGCCTGCGCGTATCTCTGATTTGCCGTAGAGATGTAAACGGGTATCTGGATTGACAATAAAATCTGCCCAACGTTTTACATCGTCTCCAATCAAATTCTTCATCTCAGCATCAAATAAGCGTTCCGGGGACCCCAATGGTAGTCCACAAATCGCACGTATAAGTTGTTGGAATTGGCAAACTTTACAGGCATCAATTGTCCAATGGCCTGAATTATGTGGTCTAGGAGCGATCTCGTTGACAAGTACTTTTCCATCACCGGTCACAAACATTTCTACCGCTAACAACCCCACTACATTGAGCTTTTCTGCTACCTGCCGAGCTATTTTTTCCGCTTTCGATGCCACACCTTGTGATATTCTAGCCGGAACAATAGTAGTATCAAGAATATGGTTTAAATGGCGATTCTCGACAGGACCATAGGAGATTATTTCTCCATCAGAACTGCGAGCAACAATCACAGATATTTCTAGTGTAAATGGCACCCATCGCTCTAAAATTCCTTGCTGTTCCTTTAATTTAGCAAAGGCCCCACTTACGTCGGAGGCACGCTGCAAACGAATTTGCCCTTTACCGTCGTAACCTAAGCGAGTTGTCTTGAGCACAGAGGGCAAGCCAAGTTTTGTCACTCCATCAACTAGGTCTGAAGCTGTTTGAATATCTAAATACGGCGTGGTTTCAACGCCGATTGATTTCATAAAATCTTTTTCAACTAACCGATCTTGGGCCACTGACAATACTTTTGGGCTAGGTCTCACTAAAGTTCGTTGATCAAGATATAAGACAGGCTCCTCCGGAATGTTTTCAAATTCCATTGTCACAACATCCACTGACGCTGCAAAAGAACGGAGACTTTCAAAATTAGTGTAGGATGCTACTGTCACGGTATCAGAGACTCGACCCGCGGGTGAGTCGGCGACATCTGAGAAAATGTGACACCGATATCCAAGACGAGCAGCGGCTATAGAAATCATTCTCCCTAGCTGACCGCCACCAAGAATCCCTATAACAGAGCCGGGTTTGATTATCGCTTTGTTGTCAGCTTTCATCTATGGGCTCTTCACCAACTGCGTTTGACTGATCCAACCGCCATTTTCCAAGAGCATCCGCAATATTTTGGTCATGCAATGCAATAACTGATGCAGCCAAAAGGGCAGCATTAATCGCACCCGGCTGGCCGATAGCAAGAGTTCCCACTGGAATTCCCGCCGGCATCTGTACAATTGAAAGCAGACTATCCATTCCCCTTAAGGTCGCGCTCTCTATAGGGACACCGAAAACGGGCAATGAGGTCATAGATGCAATCATTCCAGGCAAATGGGCCGCTCCACCAGCTCCCGCGATTATCACCTGCAATCCACGCTCTCGCGCAGTCTCAGCGTAATTAACCAGTCTCCTTGGCGTACGATGTGCCGATACAATACGTTTTTCGTTTGTGATACCGAGAGCCCTTAACGTTTCAGCTGAGCTCGACATTGTCGCCCAATCTGATTGGCTTCCCATAATGATACCAACAACGGGGTTTTTGGGCATGTAAATATCCCCTCTACTCGTTTAATCCCGGGCGCATCATTATAAACCTCGCTGAGCTATGGGCAAGCACCGGTCTACATTTTTATAAAATGGTTTTATGCCTGTTGATTGCCGGGTTATTTTGCACCATTCTGTTATCTTAACATGAAAATTCCAAATCCAGCTCATTCTGAAGAAACCGTTAATCGCGCTCGAATGCTTATTGACGAGCATTTATATGAAGAAGCGCTTACCTGGCTAACTGAATCCCTTCAAACCGATCCAAATCAGCGTCTAGTTTGGCATTTTCTTTTCGAAACACTTGCTCCCAAGGGCAACATAGCGCCAATCTTAAACATCATCCAAGATGTTATAGTATTCATTGAAGACCCTGAAGCTACTCTTCTGGTAATGGCACAGCATATGCAGCTGCATGGATTTCACGATGAAGCGGTAGAAATTTTCAATATCATTCTTCACTATCAATCCTCCTCGCGAAAAACTTTCGAGGAGTTATTGCTACATCAGCACCTAAACGGCTTTGATGATGAATCCGCATTTGCAGCCTATTATGAATTCAATCGACGGTTTGCTGCTCCAATTACCGCAGCATCGACACCAGCAGTAACTGAAAAAATAATCGGCAAACCACTCAACTTAGGATTTGTTTCAAGAGATTTTGCCAGCGGTCACTCATTAAAAGCCGCTATGGCTGCCTTTTTTGCTCGTCCAGAAGGACGCAATGACCGCTATATCCTTTATTCATCATCACCACCAGAACAACAGGTTGAAGAATTTTTTCGTGATTCAGCTGATGAATTCAGTAATGTTTTCGCTCTCGATGACATGGAACTAGCTAATAGAATCCGTTCCGATGAAATTGATGTTTTATTTGACTTTACCGGTCACATGCCCGGGAATCGTTTAATGACTTATGCTCAGAAACCCGCACCTCTGATACTATGCTGGTCGGGACTCGGCACCTCAGCCGGAATTGAGGCAGTAGATTATTTCATTGCTGATGACGTATATGTGCCCAGAGAGACTGAAGAAAAATATCTTGAAAATATAATATTCTTTGATGGCTCTAGCATTATATGGTGTCCACCGTCGCGGATGCCTGACACAGTCACCGCACCCTGCTTATCCAATGAGCTAATTCGATTTTGTAACCTTAATCGTACCGTTAAACTCCAGAGAAAAACGCTTGAGCTATTTGCCTCAGTTTTAAATGCAATTCCGAACTCGACCATGACATTCAAGGACACAATGATCGATGATTGGACAATAAAACGTCTGAGCGAACCCTTTATGTCGTTGGGAATAGCAGCAGATCGAATAAATTTTCGTGGAAAAACAGACCACTATGGACACCTACAAACCTACAATGAAGTTGATATTGCCTTAGATGGGTTTCCTCAGCAAGGCGGCATCACAACCATTGAGGCTCTCTCTATGGGAATACCAGTAGTCAGTTATAACGAGTCCATCCGACCCTGTGCCCGCGCGGGTGAGTGGATTTTAAAAATGGTCGGAGTTCCAGCTTTTTCTACATCGTCTAAACAATCCTATGTAGAAATAGCCACAGAATTGAGCGAAGACCGGCAACGTCTGGATGACTTTAGGCAACGTCTTAGACCAGCATTGTTGGCTTCACCACTCTGTAATCAGTCGCAATTCACCTATAATATTGGTAAAATGCTTGGCGAGATTTGGCGCAGACACTGCGCTGGCCAACAACCCCAATCTTTTGCAATTAAGGACCTTACTTGATCAAATAGCACGCGGAATTCCCTTGATATTTTTAAAAAAGAAATTTTTTGCTATTAAGTAACGGAATTTCGTTATCGCGTCGTATTGCCATACAACGGGTCGCAGGTGCAGTGCTTCAAAACACAGCATTATTTAGATTGTAAAGGTACAGATCGCAAATGAAGTAACAGATATCACTGCATAATTTACTCTCAATTCGACAGGAAATTCAGCTATGGCAGGACCATTAGACGGCTACCAAATACTAGATCTTACTTCAGTTATTATGGGACCATTTGCCACCCAGACATTAGGTGATATGGGAGCTGATGTAATTAAAGTTGAGTCACCAAACGGTGACGTGACACGTCAAATTGGGCCAGCACGCAATATTGGCATGAGCGCCATGTATTTGAATACCAACCGCAACAAAAGGAGTTTGGTACTGGATCTGAAGAGTAAAAAAGGTCGTGACATATTACTACGGCTTTCCAAGGGGGCGGATGTAGTTATCCATTCCATGCGACCAAAGGCAATGTCTCGACTAGGCCTAACCTACGCAGACTTTCAGACTGCTAAGCCTGACATAATCTATTGCGGTTGCTACGGCTTTGGTAACGAAGGTCCTTATGCTGATCGCCCTGCATATGATGATGTAATACAAGGCGTATCTGGTTTATCCTCAATTATGGGATTTACTAGTGGTGAACCTCAACATGCGCCGGCATTGCTTGCGGACAAAACCTCGGGAATGGCAGCAACTCAAGCGATAGCCTTTGCACTGCTGCATCGAGAACGAACTGGCGAGGGACAAAGCATTGAAGTGCCCATGTTTGAAAACATGGTACACTTCAATCTAATTGAACATTTCTTTGGAGCTAAATTCGATCCTCCCAAAAGCGGGTTTGGCTATACTAGGATCTTGGCAACAGAACGCAAACCAATGAAAACCTTGGACGGTTATGTTAGCCTGATGCCTTACAACAATGAGCATTGGCAATCCTTCTTTACAGCCTTCGACCGCAACGACATGATCAACGACCGCAGGGTTACAGATACAACCTACCGGGCAGAACATATCTCTGAGCTTTATACAATTGCATCGGATTTGGTAAGGTGCTGTACTTGTGACGAAGTCATAGAAAAATTAGTCTCCGCAGACGTACCATGTATGCCAGTAAATAACTTGTCAGATTTGCTCGATGACCCGCATATAAGAGCAACTAATTTTATCGTTGAGGAAAATCACCCGACAGAAGGAAAATTGAAGAGCACCACCATTCCTACGCACTTTTCAAAGTCACCTGGCTCGATAAAACGGCATGCGCCTGCACTTGGAGAACATAGTGTAGAAGTCTTATCTGAGGGTGGCTTTAGTAGGGGTGAAATAGATTCTTTCGCTGAGAATGGAATAACCAAAATTAACTAAGCTTTTAACCCCACAAGGCAAGCTTCCCGCTTCAGGGTCTCAATGCAGTATGTTGTAAATTTTTCAAAGTTTCCTGTGCAAGTCTGTTGAAATTAGCGAAATGAAAACAGAAAGATGGGGCCAAATCATATTTAAGATAAAAACCATGGTTTTTTATGCTAATCAACCTGACGGAAAAAAACTATTCCGTATTCAGTGGTGACGTTTCGATTGGGGTGGGGTTCAAGGATGCCAAAAAACTATCACGACGTTTACAAGTGCTCGCTTGAAAATCCTGAAGGATTTTGGGCCGAAGCGGCCTCAAGCATTTACTGGACAAAGAGTTGGGATAAAGTGCTCGACGATACACGGCCACCTTTTTACAGATGGTTCCCAGGTGCCGAAACGAACACATGCTACAACGCTGTTGACCGTCACGTAGAGGCTGGGCACGGTGATCGCATTGCTTTGATTTACGACAGTGTTATGACGGGAACCAAACGTGTAATTTCTTATAAAGAACTCCAGGATCAAGTGACTCGATTTGCTGGAGTGCTTCATGAACAAAATATAACCGCGGGTGACCGAGTAATCATATACATGCCCATGGTTCCAGAGGCTGTAGTGGCCATGCTTGGCTGCGCTCGTTTAGGGGCTATACATTCAGTCGTTTTTGGCGGATTCGCTCCTCAAGAATTAGCAACACGAATTGATGATTGTACCGCGGAATTAATTGTCACGGCAACTTGTGGTCTCGAGCCGGACCGTAAAGTGGAATATATGCCAATTGTTGATGAGGCTATTGAGCTGGCATCGCACCACATTGAGAAGGTTATATTGCTTCAGAGAAACGAGCATTTAGTTGACCCTTCACCTCGGCGCGACATTGACTGGCATGAAGCAATGGCACGAGCTAAACCTGCAGATTGGGTGCCTGTGAAAGCGACTGACCCGCTCTATATTCTTTACACCTCCGGAACAACGGGTCAGCCAAAAGGTGTCGTTCGGGATAATGGGGGTCACATGGTTGGCCTAAACTGGTCGATGAAAAATATATATAACATCGATCAATCAGAAGTCTTTTGGGCAGCATCTGATATTGGTTGGGTAGTTGGCCACTCTTACATCGTTTATGCACCGTTAATTTATGGATGCACTACATTAATGTTTGAAGGGAAACCTGTTGGGACACCAGATGCCGGCGTTTTTTGGCGGGTCATTTCTGAGTACAAGGTGGCTGCATTATTTACGGCACCGACAGCTTTCCGCGCAATAAAACGAGAGGATCCCAACGGTGAACTCATAAAAAACTATAACTTAGAAAATTTCCGAACTCTATTTCTGGCGGGAGAACGGACAGATCCTGACACACTCCATTGGGCAGAAGAAAAACTCAACCGGCCTGTGATAGACCATTGGTGGCAAACCGAGACGGGCTGGGCCATGGGTGCAAATTGCATGGGAATCGAGCATTTGCCAATTAAACCTGGCTCACCAACCAAGGCTGTGCCCGGATATGATATACAGATCCTTAGTCCGTCAGGAAAACAGTTGGCAGCTGGAGAAATGGGAGCCATTTGTGTAAAACTACCCTTGCCGCCAAGCGGGTTTCCAACGTTGTGGAATGCTGAAAAACGTTACGTCGATGCATATATGGCCGAATTCCCAGGATATTACCAAACAGGTGATGCCGGGCACATTGACGAGGATGGATATATATATGTGATGGCACGGACTGATGACGTAATTAATGTTGCAGGCCATCGCTTATCAACCGGAGCCATTGAAGAGGTATTATGCAATCACCAAGACGTTGCAGAAGCCGCAGTAATAGGGGTATCGGACCAATTAAAGGGTCAGTTGCCACTAGGCTTCGCAGTTTTGAAATTGGGCGTTACTAAATCTCATGCTGATATCATCCAGGAACTCAGGCAATCTGTAAGGGAAATAATAGGACCTGTCGCAGCGTTCAAGACGGCAGTAATTGTGGAAAGATTACCGAAGACGCGTTCTGGCAAAATTCTACGAAATACGATGCAAAAAATTGCAAATAGTGAAGATTACAAAGCTCCCGCAACAATAGAAGATCCAACAGTATTAACTGAAATAAAAAATGCTTTAATCGAGATAGGTTATGCAAGGAGCTAAACAAGACTCCATTTCAATTAATCAGCACCCGATTGATCGACTTTCACCCAATCTGCTTAGCTCGAGGTTTTATCTTCCGTGGATGATGATGGATTTTTTGCTGCAGCGGGCCAGACAGACAATACAGCATCGCCTGTCTCGTTGGTATTTGCTTTATCATTGATCTCACTCTCAGAGTCATTGAGACCGTGAGATTTTTTTGCCAAAGCTTTCTGTTCCCGTTCAGCTTTACGAGCAGCTCTTTTGCGAGCTAATTCTAAATTTTCTTCGAGTTCTTCCATCGAACAAAGGCCAATCTCAACAGGGCTTCTTGGCCTAAGGTTGGGCGCATTCCAATGAGTACGATCTCGAATTGCATTTATTGTAGGTTTCGTCGTTCCGATCATTCTTCCAACCTGTGCATCAGATAATTCGGGATAATGACGAAGTAACCACGCTATAGCATCTGGCTTTTCTTGGCGCTTTGAAAGCGGTGTGTAGCGCGGCCCTTTGGCACGCGCTTCTGGCATCGGAGTATCTGAGGCCAACAACTCAAGACGGGCTGCTGCATCATCCTCACAACGATTGATTTCCTCACGTAGTACTTGCCCATTTGCTATCGGATCTTGACCCTGCATCCCTATGGCCACCTCGTCATCAGCAATAGCCTGGACCTCAAGGGCGTGAAGGCCGCAAAAATCAGCAATCTGTTCGAAACTTAGCGCGGTATTATCTACCAGCCACACGGCCGTGGCCTTCGGCATCAATGGCGCGTTCATTGGTGTCTCCCTCAAAGAAGTTTCCGCCTTCAACATAGACGGCATTAAATTTAAGATCTACGCATACAATATGCTGCTTACGCGCCCTACCTGCAAGCACCATAGAGCATTTTTCTCTTAATACTTTTTTGAAAGAAAATATGGGCCTTTCTTAATCAGTCCAACAACGCTAAAACAGCTGACGGATTTGGTCCTACGAATTGGGATTTTAAATAATGGACACAGACGATATTGAGCCAATTGCCAAACCACAGGACTTGAAAGATCTTGAAGTAATGTCTGTAGAGGCTCTCAACACTTATATAGATAAATTGAAGGCGGAGATAGAGCGTGCTGAAGCTCAAATCGCTTCGAAAAAATCACACCGTACCGCCGCAGATTCTTTTTTCGGCAAAAAAAGCGATTAAACGGTTTATATTGTCAAATTTTTTCATAACTTTGCATCTCTCTTAAGCGGTAGAGGTCAAACCTAAAACCTTTTAAGAAGCAAACACCTCAACGTGTCATAATTTTTTAACAATTCGGCAAAAACTCTCTTCCAAATCACAACTCAGCAAATATAACATGACTGTAAAAGAATATTCTGATCACGAAAATTTCCCGTTTTTTGTCGATATACCAACCCGTTGGATGGATAGCGATGTGTATGGCCATGTAAATAATGTCGAGTATTACTCCTATATCGATACGGCAATAAATATGCATTTAGCTAAAAAAGTAATGCTAGACCCTAATACTGCCCCAGTATTTGGCGTTGTAGCAGAAACCGGCTGTAAATTTTTCAAAGAAATAAGACACCCCGATATAATTGAAGCCGGTATTCGTGTAACGCAAATAGGAAATTCTAGTGTGACCTATCAAGTGGCTTTATATCGACGCTCGGACGAGGCTTTGGCGGCACTCGGACATTTTGTACACGTCTATGTTGACCGTGAGACTCGCAAGCCTAGGACGATACCAGACGCCTTTCGTAAGGAATTAAATCAACTATTTACTTAAATATTTGTTTCGTGAAAGCGGCATGCCCGCAAAGGACATGCCGCCCCCGAAAATATCTAACTTCAAGCAGCTTTGGTTTTAAGCTTCTTTTGTCCCTGCACACCATTTCCGATCGGGATCTGACGTGGCTTCAAACATTCCGGGATCTCTCGCTCAAGCTCGATATGCAAAAGGCCATCGGATAAATCTGCACCAGTGACTTTCACGTGATCTGCAAGGCTGAACCGCCGTTCGAATGCCCGTTCGGCTATTCCCCTATATACTACTGTTGTTTCAACGCTAGGCTCATTATTACGTTCTTCGCCGACGCGACCTGATACTAGCAGTTGATTTTCCTGCGCCTCAATTTCAAGATCTTGTATTTTGAACCCGGCAACTGCGATGGTTATTCTGTAAGCATCGTCTGAAAGCTTCTCAATATTATATGGTGGATAGCTTTGTGTCTGCTCATTTTCTAGGTCACCGATCATGTTAAACAAACGATCGAAACCTACCGTACTTCTAAAAAGTGGTGAAAAATCATAACGCATACTTCAATTCTCCTAATGCCCTTATGAGAAAGCGGCATTTATTTAGATGTGCGCACGTGAGCCACACATCAGGTTTAGAAAACAGCAATCCCGCGAAAAGCGGCAATTGCCCTAATGTAAATGTTCACGAAATAGGAAAATTCAAGTACAAATTTCTGCCGAGGGTTTTGCAAACGTCCTCAGCAGATTTAATCAGCCCTTTAGGCCGAAGCTTTCAAAGCGCTTATTAAATTTCGCAAGTTGGCCACCGCTATCGACTAAGCGATGCACCCCAGTCCAGGCTGGATGGGAACTCGCATCAATCTCAAGTTTTAGTGTGTCACCAGGATTTCCCCAGGTCGACCTAGTCTTGTAGGTTGTGCCATCCGTCATTTCTACAATAATTTCATGGTAATCAGGATGTATCTCATTTTTCATATCGAAAACTCCAACTTAGAGTGTGGCTTTGTTTAATGAAACAATACCTAATTGGCAACCTAAATTTGGCGTAAATAATTTGGGCTACAGGAGTAAATAAATTCGAACTAGCGTTATTTGTTTTTGTCCCCACGATAATGTCGTGCACCGTTATTTTTCAGGTTTAGAATATGCACGTAAGTTTTAGCTCGAATAATGACTCCCACCTAAGGCGTCGGCCGCAAAATACTCACACCCGGCATCACCTCTTCAACGAGCCGCAACGTCTGCGCCATTAAGTCTCCATCGCTATCCCCTATTGGGCGCAACACAAACTTACAAACTCCGGAATTTATATACTCTTGAATGCGTTTCAGTATG
Organism: uncultured Rhodospirillaceae bacterium; assembly: GCA_913043025.1. Lineage (GTDB taxonomy): Bacteria > Pseudomonadota > Alphaproteobacteria > UBA8366 > UBA8366 > UBA8366. The sequence continues at coordinate 4,568 of CAJWLM010000001.1, read as the reverse complement.
TCATCAGAATTTCCAACCGCCCAGCTAGCGGTCGGGTTGGCTTTCGGAGCCCGTTTAAAATAGATGGCCGCCTTATTTTTAACGCAAGGCTCCTCCCAATTTCCAAACCGAAAAAAGAAACCCGCGCCATAATGATCGTAATCAATACTCCGACCTGCGAGTTCAAGCTCTTTCTTGATCTCATCTATTACTGGCTTAACTTCTGCCGGAGTTTCTCGACCTGCTTGCCAGCCACTACCAAAACGGGCTGTTCGTTTAATTGCAGGCCGCGATGAGCCGCCAATCCAAATAGGAAGTTTTCTTTGAATTGGTTTAGGTTCAATGCACGCATTTTTATATTTGTAGTGTTCGCCTTCAAAACTAACCTCGTCTTCCGACCAAAGCCGCGAAATTATCTCCAGCGACTCGTCCACTTTCTGTCCAACACCTTTGAAAACACGTCCGGTGGCTGCCCAATCAGCAGCATCTTTGCTGCCAATTCCAAATGCTGGCAGAAGACGTCCATCGCTCAAATAGTCTATAGTTGCGCATTGCTTAGCCGTCACTAGCGGATCTCGTAATGCAACCGAACAAATATTCATCCCAAATTTTATTCTTCTAGTCGCGCCGGCAATCGCTGCAAGAGCAGAAAGTGACTCAAGGTAAGGTACTTTGGAAACGAGACGATCTGTCTGCCATATTGAATCCACGCCGCTTTCCTCGCAAAGCGCTACCCACTCCCAGAATGCTGTAGCGGATGAGAATGGAAAATCCGCAATTCCAAAACCAACGCCTATACTCATACAATCCTCCTGCTCCTTGTTAGTTTTTCCTAAAAGTATGAAAGTGTCTAGGGTATAGAACTTAAGCTTAGATTCCTGTAAAGGCTAATAAACTAATAGGAGAAGTAAACGTGCCAAAAACACCGAATTATTTCAAAAATAAAACAATCTTCATCACTGGCGCTGCAAGCGGCATAGGGAAATCAACAGCAATGATTTTTGCAAGAGAAGGTTCTAACGTAGTGGCCACTGATATTGATGAGAAAGGCGCTAGTGTGATTGCCGATCAAGTTGTTCAAGCCGGAGGAAATGGAGTAGGTGTTCACTGTGACGTAACCGACCGCAACAGTGTTGAAAAGGCGGTTTCTCTGGGACTTGAAAGATTCGGAAAAATCAACTTCCTCTTTAATTCAGCAGGCTCAGCGATAAAACGTGCAAAGTTTTTAGAGATTGATGAAGATCTGTGGGATCAAACATATAATTTGAACGTAAAAGGAACCTTTTTATGTATGCAAGTCGTTATTCCGCACATGTTAAGTGAAGGAAAGGGTGTAATTGTTAACATGGCTAGCAATGCCACTCGCACTGGCGGTGCGGCCAAATCTCCTCACTACGCATCGGCAAAGGGTGCAGTACACACCCTGACAATTGGCGTTGGCCGCGAGTTTGCGAGTAGGGGCGTCCGATGTCTATCATTATCACCATCCGCAGTTGATACCCCTTTCCAAGATATTTCGAGTAAAGAGATGCTTGATGCTTCAATTGAGGGGAATCCGATGAAACGTATGGGTACACCCGATGAAATAGCGGAAATGGTGCTATTTACATGTTCGGATGCTTGTGAATTTATTAATGCTGACACGCTATACCTCACAGGGGGATCGAAAGCATAGAGGGGAGAACTTTTAATGCCAAAAACACCCGATTTTTTTGCACGAAAAACGCTTTTTTTGACCGGCGCAGCCAGTGGCATTGGCGAAGCAACTGCTTATATTTTTGCTCGCGAGGGCGCTAATGTGATCTGTGCGGATATTGATATCGAGGGGGCTAAAAGAGTTTCTCACGAGGTGAACCAGAGGGGCGGTAAGGGCCTTGCCATATCATGCGACGTTACCGAGCGAGCGAAAGTCGAGGCGGCCGTTGCCGCCGGCGTCAAACATTTCGGAAACATCGATTTCCAATTCAACAATGCAGGATCCGCGATAAAGCGCTCCAAATTTCTAGACATCGATGATGATTTATTTGAGAAAGCCTACGACCTTAATGTCAAAGGTGTGTTCTACGGCATGCAGGCTGTTTTACCACACATGCTCGAACGCGGCGGCGGAGTCATAGTAAACACAGCCTCAATGTCTTACATCCGGGGAGGGGGCGGTCACTCAATCCATTACGCTTCAGCCAAGGGTGCAGTCGTTACAATGACGATGGGTGTTGCACGTGAGTTTGTAAAAGAGAATATACGCTGCGTTTCAATTTCGCCAGCAGCTGCAGATACCCATTTTCAAGATATTTCATCAAATGATTTGAAAGAGTCGATGACCAATGACATTCCCATTGGCCGCATGGCCGATCCGGAAGAAATTGCCGAAGTAGTACAATTTCTCTGTTCTGATGCATGCCCTTATATAACCGCCGATACAATTAAGATTTCTGGCGGTGGTGGATTTCGTTAGGAGATCATGATGAAAGTAACGCCTTTTGACGCACCCCTAGGCGCAGAGATTACCGGCATCAACCTGGCGGACGACTTCACCGCAGAAACCGTAGATGAGCTTAATGCTTACTGGGCTGAATATCTGGTATTATGTATTCGTGATCAGAACCTTGCTCCACTGGATTTTCTCAAAGCAAGCCGTATTTTTGGCGATCCCTTCGAACAGCTCTACGGACAATTCAACCATCCAGAATATCCCGACATTGGTCTTCTTACTCATCAAGATGGCGATACGGTTGGCAATGGCAAACGAAAAATACGCGGCACCTCATGGCATACAGACGCTTCCTACTTCGAGCGCCCTCCAGCCGGCACCATGCTTCTTGCCCTTGAAATCCCGAAAGGTGGGGGAGACACTGACTTCATGTCAACTCGGGCAGCATATGAAGCACTGCCTGACAGAACGAAACAGCAAATAAGCCAGCTTGAAGCTATTCATGTCTATGAAAGCAGCAGGTCACCCCGTAAATTAATAAAACGCTCGCAAGACCAGGTAGAGAAATTCGGCGAACAAACCAAACACCCAATCGTGCGTACTCATCCGGCAAACGGCTGCAAGTCAATTTTTCTGAATCCTATCCGGGTTGAATCAGTTGTTGGACTTACCCATGACGAAAGCAACAAAATTCTGGACGATTTGCATGACCATCTATTCCAACCTGACTTTCATTATCGTCACAAATGGAATGTCGGCGATTTTTTAATTTGGGACAACCGAAGCATCCTACATCAAGCAAATGATGATTATGATTGGCACAACCAGCGACGACGGCTCTACCGAATAATGGTGAAGGGTGAACGACCTTTTTGACCGCCATTCTGTCTCATGACATCGTTCACAAAGCGAGTGTTCGCTAGCTGCAATTAAAGGCTTGCATGCCCTAATCCGTGAATAATCATATCCTACACTACCCCAAGCGCATCCCGAAAACGTGTTTTCCAAACCGAAGCATCACGTTCAGCTGGCATTGCTAATTTTCCAGGGTCAGTAGCGGCAACTTTAAGTAAAATAAACGTGCTGCTATTCGCGTTACGCAGTAATTCACGTGCCTCCTTAAATTGACTTTGTTTGGTAACAGTTCGAACAGATTTAATATTGGCGCCCTCTGCCATTTTTGCCAAGTCTACACCGCGAAGAGTATGGCTCGGTTGCCATCCAGTCTCCCCATACCGCTGGTTATCAATACATAAAATGCGAAGATTGGGAACCTCCATCGCTCCTATTGCCGCTAACGTACCAACATTCATGAGAAGCTCTCCTTCTCCAGTAACGACAAGCACGGTCTTATCTGGCTGCGCCAAAGCCAACCCCAGTCCAATACTACAAGCTGCACCCATCGCACCACTGAGTGGGAAAACATTGGACGGATTAGCTCCAGTTGCATTTAGAACATCGTCTTTAGCTCCTGCAAGCCCAGTCACGATGAGAAAATCATCAGTATCACCAAGTATAGCTTTCGTTGCTTTGCGGCGTTCAAGTTCCCCCGCCTTAAGTTTGGCATTAGGTTTACTGACATGCTTCTTTGTAATCTTTTTAGCCATTTTTTTGACCCTTCTAAGCGAAATTTTTTGCACCAAGGAGCTTCTGCGTTAGTAAGACAGCCATTGGTTGATTAGATCGAAATGCCATAGCTCCTGCCGCCTGGACAGTAGGTACTACCTCATTCTCGTAATCACATGTGAGAACGGTCAGGCCACAAGCCTCACAAACCGGTTTAACCGCTTGACCCATGGGAACCTGCCAAGGATTAGCTTCGCCAAAGTCACCCCGCATCGAGACGAGCATTAAGAGCGGGATACGGCCATTGGTATTTAAACTGAAAAAGTTTACGCAGTTTCCTACACCGCTAGACTGAACACAAAGTGCAGCACGCTCGCCACCAAGCCAAGCACCTACGGCAACGCCAACGCCCTCCTCTTCCGTTGACAAGGCAATAGAATGAACATCCTTGTCACTCAAAGAATTATCTATAATAGCTTTATGACCCGCATCGGGCACATAAGCAAACTGGGTCACGCCAAGGTCTTTTTTAAGCGTTTGATATAGCTTATCCTGCCAAATAATTTTTTTCTTTGCCGCCATAAGCGTCCCC